>JBBSFB010000035.1:0-46850 GCA_038239145.1 Acidimicrobiia bacterium | reverse complement strand
CCATGCCTCGAACGGGACCATCACACCAACGCCCGCTCGGGCGGCGCACCACGCACCTCGAGACGCAGCACCACACGTTCACCCAACACGCCAGAAGGCACCAAGCGGCGAACACATCCGTCAAATCGGTGGATCGAGGCTAAGGGCGACGTCGCGCGGTGGGCGGAACGCGAGACGGAACCGCAACCACCGAGAGACTGGTTGATCGTCGACGAAACGCGTTTTCAATCCGTCGCGCTACGCCGGCCGTGGAGTCTCCCTCTGATGCGCGCACGACCGGCGTGTCGTCACGGTCGAGGCCCACCAACCGGGCCATGTCCGTATGAGCGTGTCGGAGGTACGAAGGGAACCTCAGGCATACCGACGCTGTGGGCGTTCCTCGTCTTGCGATAGCAGCGACGTGCGCGTCGTCGACAATCGGAGACGGTCGGGCCCGCGTGCTCGCCCAGTCGATCTTCACGCCGAGGGCGGTGGCATAGCGGGCGACGGTTAAGAGCGAGTGTCGGCACCTACTCGAATGCACGCGCTAATGGTCCGGTACGTGGTGCTCCGCGAGGAAGCCGTCGAGCATCCAGCGCGAAGCACGGAGCATCGTCGCCTTCGCCTCCTCGGTATCGAGCCGGCACACATCGCGGAGCACGAGCACCGCTTCGGTCCCCCACACGAGCGCGAGCGCGTTGACGATCTGGTCGACAGTCGCATCGGCCAGCGTGTGGCGCAATGGCTCGACGACCTTGTTGTTGTAGACCATGCGCCGTCCTTGGCGAACCGGCATGCGTTCGTCGCTGTCGGGCAACCCCAATTGTTCGTACCAGCGCTCGAGGCTGGCGCGCACCAAGTTCCGGCACGGGAGCTCGTCATCGAGCATGTGCCAGCCGACGCCTTGCACAACCGCGTCGAGGCGGGCTCGGGGATCGTCGCCGGCCTGATCGACCGGCGCGGTGTCCCAGTCCTCCACCATCTCGAGCGATGCTTCCTCCCAGAGTGCGTGGGCGCTGGAGAAGTAGCGGTAGGCGGTGGCGGGCGACATGAGCGCGCGCGCGGCCGCGTCCGGGATCGACGGGGCGCTGCCTTCCCGGATGAGTTCGACCGTGGCGACGAGAAGTGCCTGTCGGGTTCGTGCCTTCTGGTTCACGCGGCCCGGAGTCGTCGTGGCAGGTGTCTCTTGACGTGAGAGAGCCATCTCATAATAATACCAATACCTAACGATGGGCGTCGTGCATGTCCGCGCCAAGAGGAGACGATCCGTGGACCAGGCTCAGATGGTGGCGCTCGTCGAGACCCACCTGAAGGCGGAAGGCGCCGGCGATGTCGAAGGCGCCGTCGCCGTCTATACCGACGACGTCGAGCACGACGTGGTCGGATTCCCGACGGGCGTCCTGCACGGCAAGGACGCCGCTCGCGGCTTCTACGAGCAGCTCACCGCGAACTTCCGCACCGAGCTAGAGGAACCGATGCGCCGCTACTACACCGAGAGCGCCATGGTCCTCGACCAACAGATGACCGGCACCGTCATCGGCACCTTCCTCGGGATGGCGGGCAACGGACGGAGCATCACGTTCCGCGTCCTGCACGTCTTCGAGTTCCGCGACGAGCTCATCAGCCGCGAGAACGTGTGGCTCGACGTCGTCGCCGTCCAACAGCAGCTCAGCTGATCGCGCACCAACACCGAAGGACGACATGCATCGCAGCGACGTGAACCCGTGGGAATGGTCCAAGGCGTTCGGCTATTCCCAAGCCGTCGACATCACGGCTCCGGAGCGGGTGATGTTCTGCGCGGGCCAGACCGCGACCGGTCCCGATGGCGCGCCGCCCACGACCACCGACATGGCCGAGCAGGTGACGACTGCGTTCTCGAACCTGCGCACGGTCTTGGACGCGGGCGACATGACGATCGCCGACGTCGTGAAGCTGAAGGTGTACACGACCGACGTCGACGCGTTGCTCGCGGCGTACGGCACAGTCGCCGGCTCACTGGCCCCGAACCTTCCCGCGATGACCCTCGTCGGCGTGAACCGCCTCGCGTTCCCCGAGTTGCTCGTCGAGATCGAAGCGACCGCAGTCCGCTAGTCGATCCTCGGCTGCTTCCGTTTTGCGGAAGCGGCATATCCCCGTGTTGTGATGGGTCCACCGTTTCGGAGTGACGGCTTCGTACGGTCGAAGGCCGGACGGAGGGTTGACTCACGGCATGTCCAGACCCCCTCGCGTGGGTGTCTCTTCACAGAAGTGTCGCCCTCGGTCCGTGCCTTCGGGACCAGCCTGACTTGATAGGAGCGTTGATCCCTCGACGGGGATGTGTCGACCGGCCCTCTTCACGATACGTCTTGACTGGGAGGACCGCATGGCAAAACGGACCACGACGAAACGCGACGCGCGGCACGCGAACGTGTTCGGTGCTGACCCGCATAGACGGACGATCACCGCGACGGTGCTCGACGAACGCGGCGGACTTTTGGGCACCGAGACGTTCCGGGTCTCGGGCGACGGTCACCGCGAGATGGAGCGGTGGGCGTTGCAGTTCGGACCGATCGCACGGTGGGGTATCGAGGGCGCGTCCGGCATCGGCCGGCACAGCGAACGCACCGCGGCCGGACGGGTCCTTGGCGCCCGCGACGCGACTCGCCCGATCGCACCCGGCGAGATCCGGCGCATGGTCGACGCGGTCGAGGACAAGATCCGTCTGCTCGCGGATGCCGACCCGAAGACCAAGGCCGCGCTGTACGCCAGCCTCGGAGTGTCCCTCGGCTACGAGCACGACCGGCGTGTCGTCACGGTCGAGGCCCGCCAACCGGGCCATGTGCATAACGAGCGTGTCGGAGGACTGTTCGGAACGCCCAATACACGTCCGGCGCCGCTCCGGCGATGGTGCACTGTCGGCAAGCCTGCCGCTCGATGAGGCGTGCCGCTCGCGTTCAGGGAGTTGCTTGCCGGTCCCGTCAAGGGGCTTTCGGAAGAGGGACCGGTCGCCATGTCCCGCCGCCGTCCGCGGTGTCGATGACTCGCAGCCCTCCTAGTCCGTTGCCGACGAGGGCCCACCCGTTCGTCGGCGTCGCGAACTGGAGATCGTCGGTCCCCGGAGCGATCTCGAGGTCGAGGCCGGTATTGGGCATGGTCGTCCAATGCGCGCCTGCGTCGCTCGTGTGTGCGAGCGTGCCCGCGTCGCCCGCCCACCAGTCTTTGGCGTCGATGACCCGAGCCCAGGTCGCACCGCGCAGCGGCGGGTCGGTCAGTACCCAGCGCACGCCGGCGTCGTGGGTGAAGTACACGTAGTCATGGTGAGTAGCCGTGTCGCTGTTTGTCACGACAGTGCTAACGACGACACCTGCTCCGTTCGCTCCATCGAATGTTGGCGGGAGGAGCTCCGCCTCCCAGTTCAAGCCCGCGTTCACCTCGGCTCGAGTGATGCCGGGCGGGAGCGGGAGATCCTGCCCCTGCCAGGTGCGACCCGCGTCGTGGGTCACCCGGAAGTAGTAACCGCTGATGGCACAGACGCCGGTCGCGAACCCGGTGGTGCCATCGGCGAAGCCAATACCGGTCTTGTCGCAACCGGTGTCGAGCGCGCCCGTCGTTCCCGGATCCTGGCCGTCGAGCGATGCGCCCCGCGACATGACCTGCCAGTGGGTGCCGCCGTCGAGGGTGCGCAAGATGTCAGCCGGCTCCGAACCTGCGGCGGCGCCGCGGCTTGACTCGACGAAGCCTCGCTGCGGACTGACGAAGCTGAGATACTGACTCTCGTACGCGCCGATCGGTGCGGTCCTCCATGTCGCGCCGCCGTCGACGGTATGAAACACGGTTCCCGTTTCGGTGCTCCCTCCCACTGAGATCGCGAGCACGGCGTCCTGGTCGTCCCGCGCGTAGAAGTCGGCGGCAAGTCCAACCGCTCGGCCCGGTTTTGCGTTCGGCGTCACGTCGGTCCAGTGGGCGCCGTTGTCGGACGTCCGGAACACGCCCGGCGGCTCGTTAGCCGTCACGACCCACGCGTGCCCGGGTGCGACGAGCGCGATCCGCGCGGGGCTAACCGAGCCGGACGCGGCGCTCGGTGCTGTTGTTGCCGTCCTGGGCGCCGTCGGAGCGGGAACGGTCGGCGCGGGAACGGTCGGCGCAGGAACGGTCGGCGCGGGAATCGTTGTTGCGTCAGGGTTGGTGATCACGACGCGGTCGTGGCCCGACTTGAGCACTAGGACGGGCGCGACGATCGCCGCCACGGCGACCGACACGGCTACGGCCGTCAGCGCGCGGCGCCGGCGTATGCGGTGGCGGACCTGTGCGAACGTCGGAACCGACGGTTCGACTCGCCGCACACCGGCGGCGGCTTCGCGCAGGCGGTCGTCGAGAGTCGTCATGCGCCCTCCTCTTCGAGGCCGAGTCGTGCCGCGAGTGTGAGGCGCGCGCGCCGGTAGTGCGTACGCACCGTGTTCTCGTCACACTCGAGCACCGACGCGATCTCGCGTACCGAGAAGTCGCCGACGAACATCAGCACCATCACCTGCGCCTGTCGCTTCGGAAGGTCGGCGACCGCACGCCACACCTCATCGTCGTGCGTCGGCGGTTCGCCGTGGTGTTCTCGCTGACGGGCCAGGCGGCCCAGCAGACGGATCTCCGTCGAACGGCGACGCCGCGCGGAAAGCGATCGGTTCATCACCACCCGCCGCAGCCACATCTCCGGCGATTGGTATTGAGAAACGCGCGCCAGCGCGCATGCAACGCCATGAAGCTCTCCTGGACGAGCTCCTCGGCGACCTCCCACCGACCGACCAGCGCCGCTGCGAGCCGCAGGACCGATGGATACTGCGCCTCGTAGAACTCGGAGAACGCGTCGATGGTTCCCGGCTGCTCGCACGACCCAGTCGGGTCCGGATCGTCGACCACCATCGGCACATGGATAACACGCACGACGAGGAACGAACCGTTACAACGAATACAGGTTGGCGTGCATTAACCCCAGAACCTGGGCCGGACGGGCACTCGTTCCATTCGATCAACAGACCAACTTGACCCGAGCCACCGGCGCGCCTTCGCTCGTCTCAACTCCAAGATTCAGCGCCAGCGACGGCGCGGCGACGCTGTTCGCGGTTCGGCTCGCGGGCGTCGCGGGTCGTCGAGCGGCTGTGATGGTTCAGTCGACCTTGACGCCGAGAGCTGAGGCGTAGCGGAACACGGTCGAGAGTCGGGTGTCGGCGCCGGATTCGAAACGGGTGACTTGGCCCTGGCTGGTGAGCTCGCGCCGTTGCGTCTCGAAGATCCTCGGCTGCTTCCGCTTAGCGGAAGCGGCATTTCTGTGCCGATCTTGAAACGGGGTTTGGGACGCCGGGTCAAGGTCGGAGGAGGCGGTTGACGGACTCGCGGAAGGGATCGCCGGGGACTGTGCAAGACGGGGCGGAGCGTCGCCGGTCGACGGTGCCGATTCGCCGACAGGCGCTTCGCGATTCGTCGAATGCAAGTTCGTGCAGGAATTCCGCGAGGGCTTTTTCGATGGGACGGCGTCGTGATGCAACGTGTGTGAAGAGCTCTACGCGGTTGGTTGATCGCGCGAGCGCGAAGGTCAGCAGGTCGAGGTGAGCGCGGCTCGACCAAGCGCGCTCGATCGGGTCGCGACGAAGGGTCGGAGCGGGATCGGAAATCGGATCCGTCATCGACGCAATCGAGTACTCGTCTTGCGGGGAGCACGGCCGAATCGCCACTGCGCCGACTGCATCGTGATCCCGAACGCCGCACCGATCTGCGACCAGGTCAAGCGGTGCTCGTCCCGGGCGGCGCGCACGAGCTCCGCGCACAGGTCACGGGCCTCCTCCTCGACACGGGCCATCAGCAGCGCCCCAGCGAGCGGACCCTCCACGCGACGGCAACAACCACGTATCAGCGCGAGGAGCGCCTCGCGCACGACACGCCGCTCCTGAGCGGTCAGTCGGTCGATCTTCAATGAACGCCTCCTCGATCTGATCAACGGGATCGAGGGTGCCGAATGCGCCGGCGCCGAGCGCGCAACCCGAGAGTATCTACGACTCGGCCACCGTTCGATGCAGCGCGCAATTGTCACTGACGCGTCAATGCGACTTAACCACCATCTGCACGCGATGTCTGCACCACACCTCTGCACCACGGGCTCCGGCGCGATTTGTTTGTCGCGTTGCGTCTGCACAACCGCGCCATTCCGAAGCGATGGGACAACCACGCGCACGAAGCCAACCGGTCATGGTGCTCGCCGATACGCCACCGACAATCACGTCCAGCTCCGCAGCCGCGCTCCTGCGACTCCTGCGAGAGCTCGTCGAAGATCAGACCAAAGCTGATGGACCAGACGAAGACGCTGTCGTAGCGTCGTGAGCATGCGCTTCGCCTTCTACGGACGCGTCTCGACCGAGGACCAACAAGATCCGACGTCGTCACGCAACTGGCAACTCGCCCGCGGCCGCCAACTCATCGAGCCGGTCGACGGAGAGATCGTCGGCGAGTTCTTCGACCTCGGTCAGTCACGCTCGTTGCCGTGGCCGCGACGACCGGAAGCCGCCCGTCTCCTCAAAACCCTCGCCGACCCCGATCGCGGTTTCGACGCCGTCGTCATCGGCGAACCGCAACGCGCGTTCTACGGCAACCAGTTCGGCCTGACCTTCCCGGTCTTCGTTCACTACGGGGTGCAACTCTGGGTGCCCGAGGTCGGCGGCGCAGTCGATCCCGGCAGCGACGCGCACGAGATCGTCATGTCGCTCTACGGCGGCATGAGCAAAGGCGAACGCAACCGCATCAAGACCCGTGTTCAGTCCGCGATGCAAGCCCAAGTCGTGATCCAGGGACGGTTCCAAGGCGGCCGCCCTCCGTTCGGCAACCGACTCGCCGACGCCGGCGCGCACCCGAATCCGAGCAAGGCCGGCGACGGTCGCCGTCTGCATCGGCTCGAACCGGATCCGATGACGGCCCCGGTCGTGCCTCGCATCTTCGGTGAGTTCGTCCGCGGCAGAGGCTTGCACGCGATCGCGTCGATGCTCACCGTCGAAGGGATCCCGTCCCCCAGCGCGAGCGACCCGGGCCGGAACCCTCACCGCCAACAGAACGGGCCGGAGTGGAGACATACCGCGGTCCGAGCGATCCTCAAGAACCCGCGCTACCTCGGCTACGAGCTCTGGAACCGGCAGAAGCGCCACGAGATCCTCCTCGACGTGCACGACGTCGCGCTTGGCCATCACACCCGAATGCGTTGGAACGACGAGCACGACTGGGTCCGCTCCAAGGAGCAGACCCACGAGCCTCTCGTCAGCCAGGAATTGTGGGATGCCGCGCAAGCCGCGTTCACCAAGAAGCGGCGCGCAATGCACCGCACGCCGATCGCGGGTCGTCACTACGTACTTGCCGGACTCGTGCGTTGTGGCGCGTGCGGCCGGCGCATGGAGGGAAGCTGGAACAACGGCAAGCCCTACTACCGCTGCCAGATCCACCGCGACGATGCCGTCGATCGCGCCGGCCATCCGCCAACGATCTACCTCAAAGAAGAAGCGATCCTTCCTCACGTCGATGCGTGGCTGGCTGAGCTCTTCGACGACGCCCACCTCGACAACATCTGTCGCGCCCTCGCCGACGCCACCGAGGTCGATCCCGATGAAGCCGCACGCCGGAAGGAAATGCGCGACCGAATCGCCAAGATGGACGAGGAGATCGAGGCTTACCGCACCATCCTGCGCGAGCAGCCGGTGACGGCACCGGAGGTGGGCAAATGGATGGCCGAGACAGTGCAGGACAAACGTCGACTCGAGAACCTGCTCGGCCTCGAACCGACGACCAAGCTCACCGTCGACGACGTCAAGGCGATGGTCGCCGGATTGCGCGACATCACCCGATCTCTCGCGCTCGCCGACCCCGCCATCAAGGCTGCGGCCTACGCGGAACTCGGCATCACCGTCACGTACCACAGGGAAGGCCGGGCCCTCTTGGAGTCCCGGCCTCAACCAAGCGATGTAGCTGACGTTCGTGTCGGAGGGGGGACTTGAACCCCCATGCCCTTTCGGGCACTAGGCCCTCAACCTAGCGCGTCTGCCAATTCCGCCACTCCGACGTGGTGCCCCGGAGGGCGGATGAGATTGTAGCGAACGGGCTGTTCCGACTACCGCTCCGTGCGCATCGGACCCAGCGCGACGGGCGACTCTTCCGCGAAGTGGCACGCCACCGGATGGCCGGCGCCGCGGTCGATCAGCAGCGGTTCCTCTTGCGCGCACTTGTCTTGCGCCTTCCAACACCGGGTGCGGAACCGGCAACCGCTCGGCGGCGACACCGGGCTCGGCACGTCGCCTTGCAACATGATCCGCGACCGGGCCCGCTCGAGGTTCGGCTCCGGCACCGGCACCGCCGACAGCAACGCCTGCGTGTACGGATGCTGCGGATGTTCGTACACCATCTCCGCAGGCCCGTGCTCCACGATCTTGCCGAGGTACATCACCGCGATCTCGTCCGAGATATGGCGGATCACCGACAGGTCGTGCGCGATGATCAGATACGTCAGGTTGAGCCGGTCTTGCAGGTCTTCGAGCAGATTCACCACGCCGGCCTGGATCGACACGTCGAGCGCGGACACGGGCTCGTCGAGCACCAGCAACGTCGGCTCCAACGCGATCGCACGCGCGATGCCGACGCGCTGCCGTTGACCACCGGAGAACTCGTGCGGGTAGCGGTTGCCGTGCTCGGGGTTCAGCCCGACCAGCGCCAAGAGGTCGCGCACCTTCTGGTTGCGGTCGCCCTCGATCCCGTGGATCTTCATCGGCTCACCGATGATCGCGGCCACGTTCATGCGCGGGTCGAGCGACGCGTACGGGTCCTGGAACACGATTTGCATGCGCTTGCGATACCGGCGCATCTCGCGGTTCGGCAGCGCGAGCAGGTCCTCGCCCTCGAACCGCACCGTCCCCGATGTCGGCTCGATCAGCCGCAACACACAACGGCCCACCGTCGACTTCCCCGAGCCCGACTCCCCCACCAGCCCGAGCGTCTTGCCTCGCGAGAGGTCGAACGAGACGTTCGAGACGGCCTGCACGACAATCTTGCCGCCGCCGCCCCGCACGGGGAAATGCTTGACCAGATCCCGGACCTCGAGCGTCGGGCCCTCTCCGTTGGGAGAGGCGGGAACCGGGACCGAGCTCGCGCGGTCGACCGACGTCACGCGTCGACCTCCTTGGCCAGCTTCTCCGCGAAGTAGCACGCGGTCACATGCTTGGGCCGGTCGATCTGCCGCAACGGAGGCTGCTCACCGGAACAGATCTCCTCGGCGAGCGGACAGCGCGGATGGAACGCGCATCCCGACGGCGGGAACAACATCGACGGCGGCGAACCCACGATCGGCTTCAACCGTTGTCCGGGCCCGGCCAGCGACGGCAACGACGCCAGCAGCCCACCCGTGTAGGGATGGCGCGAACGATGGAACGTGTCGTCGACCGACGCGTTCTCGGCGACCCGCCCCGCGTACATCACCTGCACGCGATCCGCCACGCGTGCGATCACGCCCAGGTCGTGGGTGATGAACACGACGGCTGTGTTCGTGCGCTCCTGGATCGACTTCAACAGCTCCAGGATCTGGGCCTGGATCGTCACGTCGAGCGCCGTCGTCGGCTCGTCCGCGATGAGCACGTCAGGGTCATTCGCGATCATCATCGCGATCATCGCCCGCTGGCGCATACCACCCGAGAACTCGTGCGGGTACTGACGCACTCGCACTTCCGGACGCGGAATGCCCACCAAGTCGAGCAGCTCGATCGCGCGCACCTCGGCCTCGTTCTCGTTCATGTCGGAACGATGGGCCCGGATCGCCTCGGTGATCTGCTTGCCGACCTTGTGCACCGGGTTCAGCGCGGTCAACGGATCCTGGAAGATCATCGCGATGTGCGCGCCCCGGATGCGCTGCAGATCCTTGGGCTTGCGCCCGAGCAACTCCTCGCCCCGGAACTTGGCCGAGCCCGTCACGGTCGCCGTCTTCGGCAACAACCCGAGCACCGCGAGCATCGTCACCGACTTGCCCGAACCCGACTCGCCGACGATGCCGAGCACTTCGCCCGCAGCGACGTCGAGGTCGATACCGCGCACCGCGAACACCGGGCCGTCTTCGGTCTTGAACGTCACGTGCAGGTCGCGGATCTCGAGGACCGATTCCCCCGCGACCGGACGCGCGTCGGGGGTGGCGCCGTCGGGGACCATGTCCACATTCACCGGGTCGCTCGTCACCGGATCGCTCGTCACACCGACAACTGCTTCGGGTCAAGCGCGTCGCGCAGACCGTCACCAATGAAGTTCACGCACAACACCGTGATCACGATCGCGAGCCCGGGCGCCCATACGAGATACGGATACGAGTCGAGCAGGTCCTGGGAGTTGCTGAGCAGGTTGCCCCATGTCGGCGTGAAGATCGCTTCCACCCCGAACCCGAGGAACGACAGCGCCGACTCGGTGAGGATCGCGGCCGCAACCGCGAGCGTGGTGTTGATGATGATCTGTCCGGTGCAGTTCGGCACGAGGTGGCGGAACATGATCCGGAAATCGGAGGCGCCCGCGGCGCGCGCGGCCTCGACGAACTCCTTCTCCTTCAACGACAGCACGAGCCCGCGAATTATTCGGGCCACCGGCATCCAGAAGAAGATGCCGATCACGAAGATCACCGCCCGCACGCTCTGTGCCGGTCCCATGATCGTGCGGGCCCACGATTGCGTGGTCGGGAGCTGGCTGAGGAGAATCGCGCCGATTAGGAACGGGATCGCCAGGAAGAGGTCGGTGAACCGCATCAACAGGTTGTCGAGCCAACCGCCGTAGAAGCCGGCGAACACACCGACGACCGTGCCGACGAACGTCGACAACAGGGCGACGACGACGCCGACCTCGAGCGATATCCGCCCACCGTACAGAACGTTCGCCCACATGTCGCGAGCCTTGTCGTTGGTACCGAACAAGTGCCCGCTCTGTGGGTGCTGGAACGTCTGCAGCACACCGTTCACGCGGATCTGGGTGTCGGGGTGATACTTCGTGAAGAGCGGCGCGAACACGCACATGAACGCGATGATCAACAACACCAAAGTGCTCAGCATCGCGAGCTTGTGCCGGCGGTAGCGGCGCCAGGCGAGCCGGGACGGAGTGAGCGGCTTCTCGCCCATACCGAGCGCGGCGGTGGTCGTTGATGCGCTCGGCGTCGAATCGGCGGCCGCAGGAGCGGGATCTCGGGTACTAGTCAACGCGGATCCTCGGGTCGAGCCACGCGTACGAAAGGTCCGCGAGGAGGTTGAACGCAACGACGAACGCGATCACGATCATCATCCACGGCAACAGCGACGGGTAGTCGGCGTTGTGGAAAGCGTCGAGGAAGTAGAAGCCCATCCCCGGGTAGCCGAAGATCTGCTCGGTGATGATGAGGCCGCCGGCCACCGCGCCGATGTCGATCGCGGAGAACGTGGCGAGGGGGATCAGCGCGTTGCGGAAGGCGTGGTGCCAGATGACGCGCCGCTCGGAGATGCCCTTCGCCCGTGCCGTGCGCATGTAGTCGGCGTTCAGCGTCTCCAACATGCCGGTGCGCATGTACCGGCTGTACACGGCGACCTCCTGTACCGACAAGGTGAGCGCAGGCAGGATCAGATGTTTCATGCGGTCGACGAGGTTGAAGCCCGTCGTCGTCGGCGAATAGATACCGCCGATGAACGGCAGCAACGGAGTGCTCGAATGGAAGTGGGTCTCGTAGAACGTGCCCACGAGCACGATCGTGACCAGACCGAAGAAGAAGGGCGGCATCGCCAGGCCGAAGAATGAGAGGCCGGTGGCCGCGTTGTCGAACCACGAGTACTGCTTCACCGCCGAGATCACGCCGACCGCGACGCCGACGACGATGTAGAACAAGGCCGCGAACGCGCCCAGCACCAACGAGTTCACGAGCGCGGTACGCAACGGCGGCCACACGGGTGCCTGCGAGGTGTACGACGTCCCGAAATCGCCTCGGAAGAAGTGGGTCAGGAACACCCAGTACTGCTCGAGCAGGGGCTTGTCGAGCCCGAGGTCGTGCTTGAACTTGATCAACGCCTCGGTGGAGACGTTGTGGTGAATGGCCGCCTTCACCGGATCGGTAGTGAGGTGCAAGGCGACGAACAGCACGAAACTGCCCGCGATCAACACCGGGAGGGCCCAAAAGACTCGCCGCACTATGAACCGGAACATCTGGTCCGCCTGAGTCGAGTTGTGGCCGGGGCTTCGAGACCCCGGCCACAACCTCAGTGATTCACGTCAACGCATCGCTCGGTACAGCTACTTCTTGGTCCACGCCCACATGTTCCAGAAGTTGCTCTCCGGGCTGTTGATGAAGTCGTTCGTCGGTCCGCCGATCAGGTCGGTGCGAACGCTCAGCATCGACGGGAAGGCGTACAACGGCAAGTTCACGTAGTCAGCCGCGAGGATCTTGTCGAGCTGATGCACTTCGTCGGCACGCTTGCTCTGATCGAGCTCCGCGTCGGCGGTCTTCATCAGCGCGTCGGCGGCCGGGTCGCTGTACCAGGTGTCGTTCTGACCCTGGCCCTTGTTCGCCGGGCCCGGGATCTGTCCGGTGGACAGGATCGAGGTGACCGACGGGTCGGGGCTCGTAACCTGGATGTAGACGGCCATGTCGAAGTCGCCGCCGGGCAGACGCTTCTGGAACATCGTGTCGGCACTCGAGTTGTCGACGACGATCTTGAAGCCCTGCTTCGCCAGCAACGGGATCTCTTCGGCCTGCATGTTCTCCCGGCGCTTGTTACCGGTGTTCTCCATCCAGTGAATGGTCAGCTCGGTTCCACCCTTGGCCCACAGTCCCTTGGAGTCCTTGGTGTAACCGGCGGCCGCCATTGCGCTCGCGACCTTGGCCGCATCGGGCTTGAGGTTGGCGAAGGCGGTGTTCTCACACCACTTGCCGACTCCGGGCACCCAGACCGCACAGTTGAGCTGTTCGACGGTCGGGTCGAACGGCTTGATGACGTCGTTCAGGAGCTGCTGACGGTCGAACGCGTACGAGAACGCCTCGCGCAGGTTCTTGTCGGCGAAGGGCTTGCCCGGCTTCTGGTTGAGCCACAGTGCTTCGTACTGCGTAGTCACACCGAAGGTCGACTTCAGCGTTGCGCTGTCGACGAGCTGGGGCACGTTGTCGGTCGACGGCTGCGGATAGATCGCAGAGACCTGGCCGGTCTTGATGGCCTGGACTTCCTTGGTCGTCTCCGTCAACGGGACGAACGTGACCGTCTTGATCTTCGGGATGCGGGTCTTGTCCCAGTAGCTGGCGTTCGCAGTCAGGACTTCCTTGTCCTTCGAGAACGACGTAAGGGTCCACGGACCACCCGAGAACGGGATTGACGTCGTCATCAGCTTGCCTACGTCGATCTTCGTCCCGGTGACCGGGAGCTTCGCCTTCTCCAGGATCACTCCCGAGAAGCCGCCCATGACATCGGGCCAGTCGTTGTAGGTCTCCTTGAAGTGCACGACCGCAGTCTGCGCGTCGGGCGTGTCGATGCTGGAGATCTGGTCGTAACCGGTCGTGCTCAGACTGCCGGTGGTCTCGAGGTAGGCGTGCCACGTGAACACGACATCGGCTGACGTGATCGGGGTGCCATCGGGCGACCACTTGGCGTCAGGGTTCAGGTGGTACGTGACCGTGAAGGTCGAGCCGGAGCCCTTGACGCCACCGTTGTCGGGGGTCGGGTACTCCTTCAGGAGCGGCGACGCCACGAAGTTGTTCTTGGCGTCGAGCTCGGCCAGACGAGGCAGGACGTGGATCGGCACCAGCCACTGCAACCAGGACGAGTTCGCACACTGGTTGATGGGGTTGATGCAGTCCGGGAACTGCTCCGCGCCGAAGACGACGGAGCCGGTGGGCTCGGCGGCGGTGTTCCCGCTCCCCGACCCGCTGTTCGAACTCTTACTGCTGGAACCGCACGCTGCGAGCCCGATCGCCAAAGCGACCGCGACGGCAGAAATGCGGACCAAACCGCTACGCCTGAACTTCACAAGACCTCCCCGGTCCAGATCATTGGATCTGGAACCTCAAACGACTGCACTGACCTCAAGATGAGGTGAACGTACGCCCAACGGCGGGGTTTGTCCCGCTTTTCGAATGTTACAGGTGTGGGAATTGAAGACGACCGCGTGCAGTAGTTGAATTCTCAAGGAAAATTCACAGTCCGTGGGAATTTGAGCCCGCTACGCGCCGGATCCGATCTCGGGTCAGTCGAGGCGCATCGAGAGCAGGATGCTGGTGAAGGTGAACACCAGCGCCACCACGACCGTCAGCCGGTCCAGGTTCTTCTCGACGACGGTCGATCCCGCCATCGCCCCACCGCCGCCGCCGCCGAACATGTCGGACAACCCACCGCCACGGCCGGCGTGCAACAAGATGAAAACGATCAGCACGATCGAGGCCAGTAGGTGGACCCCGATGATGATTGCATTCAGATGCACCCAGATGTCTCCTGGTCGACCGTTCTCGAACCTGGGCAGTCTACGCGCCTGGAGGCCACGGACCGGCTAGCGGGTCGCGAACTGGACGATGCGGGCGAAGTCGTCGGGGTCGAGGCAGGCCGCGCCGACCAGCCCGCCGTCGATCTCGGGCATCGCCATCAGCTCGGCCGCGTTGCCCGGCTTCATGCTCCCGCCGTAGAGGATCCGTAAGCCCTCGGCCAGGATGTCGCCCAGCCCGACCCGGATGTGCTCCCGGATCACCCCGATCGTTGCATTGGCCTCGTCGGGCGTGGCGCTCTTGCCGGTGCCGATGGCCCAGATGGGCTCGTAGGCCACGACGCAACGGGCGGCGTCGTCGATCGGCAGGCGCGCGAACGCGGCTTCGATCTGGCCCTTGACCTTGGCATCGGTTGCGCCCTGCTCGCGCTCCTCTTCGGTCTCGCCCACGCAGAGGATCGGTGACATCCCGGCACCCAGGATCGCGCGGAGCTTCTTCGACACGACCTCGTCGGTCTCGCCGAACATCTCGCGCCGTTCCGAGTGCCCGACGATCACGTATTTCACGTTCAGCTTGGCCAACATCAAGGCGCTGACCTCGCCCGTGTAGGCGCCTGCGTTCTCCCAGTGACAGTTCTGGGCGCCGAGCCCGATCTTCAGCCGGTCGCCGTCGATCGTGGTCTGCACCGAACGGAGCGCGGTGAACGCCGGGCACACGACCACCTCGACGTTGTCGAAATCCTTGGCCTCGAGCCGGAACCCGAGCTTCTGCACCACCTGGATCGCCTCCAGGTGGTTGTGGTTCATCTTCCAGTTGCCCGCCATCATCGGTTTGCGATCGCTCATCGTCGGGACCCCTTGCGTAAGGCTTGCAATCCGGGCAGGTCGCCGAGCTCGATGAGCTCGAGGGAGGCGCCCCCGCCGGTGGATACATGGTCTATGCGATCGACGAGCCCGAAGTGGCGCACCGCCGACGCGCTGTCGCCTCCGCCGATGACGGTGAAGCCCCGGCAGTCGGCGACCGCTTCGGCGACCGTACGGGTGCCGGCCGCGAACGGCTCCAGCTCGAACACGCCCATCGGGCCGTTCCAGAGCACCGTCGCCGCGCCCGCGATCACGTCGGCGTAGTGGCCGGCCGTCTCGGGCCCGATGTCGAAGCCCTTCAAACCGTCGGGAATCGAATCGGCGCGCACGTGCCGGGTCACGGCGTCGCCCGTCATGTCGGCCGAGGCCACCACGTCGGTCGGGATCTCGATGCGGCCCGTCTTCAACAACGCGCGACAGTGCGCGACCTGATCCTCCTGCACGAGCGAGTCACCGACGCGCGCGCCCTGGGCAGCGAGGAAGGTGAACGCCATCGCGCCGCCGATCAACAGCGTGTCGCAGCGTTCGAGCAACGCGTCGAGCACACCGAGCTTGTCGCTCACCTTCACGCCGCCGAGGATGGCGACGAACGGTCGCTTCGGCGTGCCGAGCAACCCGCCCAGCGCCGAGACCTCGCTCGCGAGCAGCCGGCCGGCAGCCGCGGGCATGACCAGCGGAGGGCCGACGATCGACGCGTGGGAGCGGTGGGCGGCCCCGAACGCGTCGTCGACGTAGACGTCGCCGAGCCCGCTCAGGTTCGACGCGAACGCGGGGTCGTTCATCTCCTCGCCCGGATCGAAGCGCAGGTTCTCGATCAGCATGACGTCGCGGGGCCCGAGCGACTGGGCCCGGCTCATCGACTGGAATCCGGCGACCTCGGGTGAGAGCGCCACCTCGGTCCCGAGCAGTTCGCTCAGCCGGACGGCGACCGGTCCCAGGGAGAACTTCGGGTCGAACTTGCCCATCGGTCGCCCGAGGTGCGAGCAGCACACGATCTCCGCGCCCCGGTCGCGCAGGTACTCGATCGTCGGCAGCGCGGCGGTGATGCGCATATCGTCCTCGATGCGGCCGTCGCGCAACGGCACGTTGAAGTCGGCCCGCAACAACACGCGCGTGCCGCGCGCTAACGGAAGGTCTTCGAGTTGCGGAACCGGATCGACCATCGGACGCCTTCCCGCTCCCCGGTGTTGGGCTACTTGGCGCCGACGAATTCGACCAGATCCACGAGGCGGTTCGAGTAGCCCCACTCGTTGTCGTACCAACCCAGCACCTTGACCATCGTGCCCATCGACATCGTGTCGACCGACGAGAAGATGCACGACGAGGGGTTCTGCACGATGTCGGCGGAGACGAGCGGCTCGTCGGAGTACTCGAGCACACCGCGGTAGCTCGCGGTCCGCGACGCGGCGAGGAACGCGTCGTTGATCGCGTCGACGCTCGCGTCCTTGCGCAACAGCGCGACGAGGTCGGTGATCGACCCGGTCGGCGTGGGCACGCGCATCGACGTGCCGTCGAGCTTGCCCTTGAGCTCGGGCAGGACGAGGCCGATCGCCTTGGCCGCGCCGGTCGAGCTCGGGATGATCGAGAGCGCGGCGGCCCGCATGCGGCGCAGGTCGGGCTTGCCCGAACGGGTCGCAGTGGCCTGGTCCTGCAGCTGCTGGTCGCTGGTGTAGGCGTGCACCGTCGTGATGAGGCCCTCTTCGATGCCAAACGTGTCGTTCAGCACCTTGGCGAGCGGCGCCAGGCAGTTGGTGGTGCACGACGCGTTGGAAATGACGGTGTGCGCCTTGGCGTCGAACTTCTCGTCGTTCACACCCATGCAGATCATCGCGTCGGCGTCGCCGGACGGCGCGGAGATGATGACCCGCTTGGCGCCACCCTTCAGATGCGCCGCGGCCTTCTCGCGGGCGGTGAAGAGACCGGTCGACTCGATGACGATGTCGACGCCGTTGTCGCCCCACGGAATGTCGGACGGCTCGCGCTCCTCGAGCTTCTTGATCTCGCGGCCGTCGACCGAGAAACCCGCGTCGCTGTGCTTGACCTCGTTGGCCAGCGTGCGCCCGACCGAGTCGTGCTTGAGCAGGAACGCCATCGTCTCCGCGTCGCCGAAGGGGTCGTTGACCGCGACCAGCTCGACGTTCGCCTGCTCGCCGCGGGCGAGGATCGCCCGGGTGAACGACCGCCCGATGCGACCGAATCCGTTGATGCCGACGCGTACTGCCATCTGTGTCTCCTCTGAGGACCCCGAAGACGCGACTACAGCAGAGCCGAAAGCGCCTTCGCCAGTTGTTTCACATCGTGCCCGGTTCCGCCAGGCCCGGAAATAGGCGCCGCGACCGGATCGGCGCCGAGCTCTTCGATTGCGGCGGGGTTGACGGCCAGCCCGTGGTCGGCGTCGTACAGGAACTGGTCGACCCGGCCTCCGTGCTCACGCACCGCCCGTAAGTGGTCGGTCCCGTCGTGCGCCGTCGTCTCGTTTTCCATGGCCACGTTTGCGACCTGCACGACCCGGCCCGGGGCCTTGTGGATGGCCTCGCGGATCTCGGGGACGCTCAGCACCGCAACGATGCTCGTGTAGAGCGAGCCCGGCGCGAGCACGATCTGGTCCGCCTCGGCAATGGCCCGGAGCGCGTCGGGACTCGCCGGAGGATCGTCCGGATTCAGGCGAACTCCGCGAATGCGGCCGTGCTTGCCCGCGGCCGCGATCGCCACCTGACCGGTCACATGCTCGTCGCCGACCCGGGCGCTCATCGACACCGGTCCGAGCGTGGCCGGCAGGACGCGCCCGACCGCGCCGAGCAGGCGGCCGGATTCGTCGAGCGCCGCGGTGAGGTCGCCAAGCGTCTCCGCGAGGCCGACGAGGAGGAGATTGCCGAGCGCGTGATCGGCGAGCTCGCCCGAGCTGAAGCGGTGCTCGAACGCGGCCGGCCACGGACCGCCTTCGCTCGCGAGCGCGACCAGGCAGCGGCGGAGGTCGCCGGGCGCGGGGACGTCGAGGTCGCGACGGAGCCGGCCCGAGCTGCCGCCGTCGTCGGCGACGCTGACGACCGCGGTGATCTCCTCCGCGTACTCACGAATCGCGCGCAGAGCCACCGACAGGCCGTGCCCACCACCCAACGCCACGATCCGCGGCTGCACGTCAGGATTCGCGTTCCACGTCGCGGTGGTGGACCGCGACGCGATATCCGTGGGCGCGGAGGTTCTCGCCGAGTTGCTCGGCCACGACCACGCTGCGGTGCCGGCCCCCGGTACAACCGACGCCGATCGACAGATACGCCTTCCCTTCGCGTTCGTAGCCCGGGAGCGTGAGCTCGAGCAGGTTATCGACCTGTTCCAGGAACGGTCGGGTCTCGGGCCGGGCGAGCACGTAGTCGCGGACCGACTCATCGAGCCCGGTGCACGGGCGCAGCTCCTCTACCCAGTGGGGGTTCGCGAGGAAGCGGCAGTCGAAGACGAGGTCGACGTCGATGGGCAGGCCGTGCTTGTAGCCGAACGACACGACGTTCACGTGCATCACGCCGGCGGCACCGTGCTCGGAGAACAGCTCCTTCAACCGGTCGCGTAGTTGGTGCACGTTGAGGCTCGACGTGTCGACGATGAGATCCGACTCGCCCTTGAGCGGTTCGAGCAGCGCGCGTTCGCGTTGGATGCCGTCGCTGACGCGGTCGGTATCGGAGAGGGGGTGGCGTCTTCGGGTGGCTTCGTAGCGGCGGACGAGCACTTCGTCGGCGGCATCGAGGAAGAGCACGCGCGTGTGGGCGCCGTTGCGGCGGAGCTCGTCGATCGCGTCGGAGAGGTCGTGCAGGAAGTCGCCGCTTCTCACGTCGACCACGAGCGCGTAGCCGGTGGGTTTCTCGGTGCTGTTCGCGAGCTCGGCGACCTTGCCGATGAGCATCGGCGGCAGGTTGTCGATGACGAAATAGCCGAGGTCTTCGAGCACGTGGGCGGCCTCGGACCGGCCCGCCCCGGACATGCCCGTGATGATCGTGACATCGAGCGACAACGAGATCATGACTTCTCTATCGTCGCGCGGTCGGCCCTCTCCAGGCCGTGGAGCTTTGCATAGACGGCTTTTCCGACCTCGTCGGGAAGCCACGGGAGGTCGAGGAAGTCCTGTTCTTCGCGCTCGCGCATCTTCTTGACCGAGTGGAACTCCTTGAGCAGCCGCTTCTTTCGGGTGGGGCCGAGGCCGGGGATCTCGTCGATGGCGGAGACGATCATCTTCTTGTCGCGGAGTTGGCGGTGGAAGGTGATCGCGAAACGGTGGGCTTCGTCCCGGGCCTGCTGGAGCAGGTACAGCGCCGGCGAATCCCTCGGGATACGGATCGGGTCCGACTGCCCGGGCAGGTAGACCTCCTCGAACCGCTTGGCCAGACCGGCCACGGCGATGTCTTCCAGGCCGAGCTCTTCGAGCACTCTGACCGCGACGCCGAGTTGGCCCTTGCCGCCGTCGATGAGGAGCAGGTTCGGGGGGTACGAGAACCGCTTGCCGGTATGGGCGCCCTCGTCGCGCTCGCGCAAGTAATTGCGAAAGCGTCTCGTGAGCACGTCTTCCATCGACGCGAAGTCGTCCTGGCCGGTGAGCCCCCGGACCTTGAACCGGCGGTAGTCGGAACGCTTGGGGAGGCCGTCTTCCATGACGACCATCGACGCGACGATCGACGTGCCCTGCAGGTTGGAGATGTCGAAGCACTCGATGCGCAGGGGGGCTTCGGGGAGGCCCAACGCTTCTTGGAGCGCGACCAGCGTGCGTGCCCGCGCGTTGTGATCCGACGCTCGCCGCAGCTTGTGCCGCGCGAACGACTCGCGCGCGTTGAGCGTCGCGGTCTGCAGCAACTCGCGCTTGCCGCCGCGCTGCGGCACCCGCACGCGCACCTTCGAGCCGCGGTTCAGCGTCAGGAACTCCTCGTAAAGATCGTGGTCTTCGGGCTCGACCGGTACGAGGATCTCGCGGGGCACGTCTTCTTTGGGCGCGTCGGCGTAGAGCTGCTCGATGATCCGGGCGACGAGCGCAGGTGTCTCCACGTCCTCGACCTTGTCGACCACGAGCCCCTTGCGCCCGACGACTCTCCCCTTGCGGACGTAGAAGACCTGCACGCTGGCTTCGAGGAGGTCCTCGTCGAGACCGATGAGGTCGAAGTCCTCTTCGCGGGACGCCACCATCTGCTGGCGTTCGATGGCCTTGCGCACGCTCGCGAGCTGGTCGCGCACCCGTGCCGCGAGCTCGAACTCGAGTTGGTCGGCGGCTTCGGCCATGCGCGCTTCGAGGCGCTTGATGATGGCGTCGTGCTCGCCGTCGAGGAAGTCGAGGAGATCGTGGACGAGCTTGTCGTAGTCGTCGTGGTCGATGTCGCCGACGCACGGGGCCGCGCACTTCTCGATGTGGGCGTAGAGGCACGGCCGGCCCAGACGGTTGTGACGGTCGAACTTCGATTTCGTGCACGTGCGGATGGGGAACGTCCGCAGGAGCAGGTCGAGGGTCTCCCGAATCGCGTAGGCGTGTGCGTACGGACCGAAGTAGCGGACGCCTTTTCGCTTGCTGCCTCGCAGCACCATGGCCCGGGGCCAGTCCTCGTCGAGGGTGACAGCCAGGTACGGGTAGCTCTTGTCGTCCTTCAGGCGGATGTTGAACCGGGGCTTGTGCCGCTTGATGAGGTTGAACTCCAAGAAGAAGGCCTCGACCTCGTTCTTGGCGAGGATCCACTCGACACTCTCGGCGGTGGTGACCATCTGCCGGGTGCGCTCCGCGAGCAGCTCGGGCTGCACGAAGTAGTTCGACAGGCGGCTGCGGAGGCTCTTTGCTTTCCCGACGTAAATGACCCGGCCCTCACCGTCGAGGAATTGGTACGACCCGGGTGCGTCGGGGATCGATCCGGTCTCGGGGCGGGCAACCACACCCCATTGTCGCGGGTGGGCGAGACCGTCAGGCGCCCGGGTGCAGCCAGGTGTTCAGTTCGCCGCAGATCTGGTCCGCCTCGTTGCGTTTCCCGATTCGCGGCCAGGCGGAGAGGAACTTGCCGTACGAAGCGAACGGTTGTGGCGAGACCTGCCGTCGTCCTTGATTGCTTGATTGCTTGATTGCTTGATTGCGAAGCCGGCGACCTCTTCCCGGGTGACGGTGAAGCTGCGAACGACGTTGTGCACACGCAGTTGGTCGCCCTCGGAGTGGGCCCGGGTCGTGGCGATCCGGATTGCGATCGGGATGACGGGCAGGAAGGCGACGGCCACGATCGGTGTGTCGCTGAGTGCGTACAGCGCGACGGCGGGTTCGAAGCCTCACAGGAGGCGGAGGGTCGCAGGCCGGCCCCCCATCGCCCGGATGTCGATCGCCACTCCCCCCAGTACAACCCGTTTTTAGAGCGCACCCGGGTGGCGGCGGTGCGGGCGATTCGTGAATCAGCCGGGCGGCGGCGGTGCGCGCCTTCCACTCGACATGAGTGTTATGGTGGCGACACGCCGGCCCGGTATCCGGCGCTCCATCACGAAGCTCCGAGGCCGACAACCCCGCGGTGCTGGCGACCGGGCTGCCACCCGCCAGCCGACGAGGAGTTACCCCGTTACGGGGAGGCCCCACATGCTGCGACTCCAGGCTCCGCTCCCTGACGAGTACACCCTCGCGACCGAGGACGAACTCGTCGAACGCATCGCCGGGGCCAAGGCGACGCTCGGCGACCGGCTCATCATCCTCGGTCACCACTACCAGCGCGACGAGGTGATTCGCTGGGCCGACTCGGTCGGCGATTCGTTCCTCCTGGCTCGCTTCGCAGCCGAGAACCAGGTCGCCACCGACATCGTCTTCTGCGGCGTCCACTTCATGGCGGAATCCGCCGACGTCCTCACCGGTCCCCACCAGCGCGTCATCCTCCCCGACCTCAACGCCGGCTGCTCCATGGCCGACATGGCCAACCTCGACCAGGTCGAAGAAGCATGGGAGGAGATGGCGGCGATCACGGCCATCGACCGCGTGGTCCCCATCACGTACATGAACTCCTCCGCCGCGCTGAAGGCGTTCGTCGGCCGTCACGGTGGCGCGGTCTGCACGTCGTCGAACGCCCGAGCCGTCCTCGAGTGGGCCCTCGCCAAGGGCGACAAGGTCCTCTTCTTCCCCGACCAGCACCTCGGCCGCAACACCGGCTTCACCATGGGCTACGGCGAGGCCGACATGCGGGTCTGGAACCCGCACCAGGAATGCGGCGGACTCGAGGAGCGCGACATCAAGGACGCGACGCTCCTGCTTTGGAAGGGCCACTGCTCCGTGCACCAACGGTTCAAGCCCGCACACGTCGAGGCGGCCCGGGCGGAACACCCGGGTATCGAGATCATCGTGCACCCCGAATGTGCGCACGAAGTGGTGCAGATGGCTGACCGGGTCGGCTCCACCGAGCGCATCCAGGACTGGGTCCGCCAAGCTCCGCCCGGCGCCGCGCTCGCGATCGGCACCGAGATCCACATGGTCCAGCGCCTCGCCCGCGAGCACGCCGACAAGACCATCGTCTCGCTCGACCCGCTCGTCTGCCCGTGTTCGACGATGTTTCGGATCGACGGCCCGCACCTCGCGTGGGTGCTCGAGAACCTCGTGGCCGGGACAGTCGTGAATCAGATCGTGGTCGACGCCGACACCGCGGGCTGGGCCCGCACCGCGCTCGAGCGGATGCTCGCGATCACGTAATCGCGGGCCGCGTCACGCGAGTTTGCGGGCCACCATCAACAACAGCCGCGGAATCGTCGCCGCGTCGCGATACTCGGGCGCCCGGGCCAAGAACCCCTCGGGCGGCATCGGCTCCTCCATTCGCTCGATGAGCAGACCGTTGCGCGCCATGGCGTTCACGTACTGCGACAACGGACGGTGCACGAACGGCAGCACCACCCCCGGCGCCAACTCCTCCATCGACACGTCCTCGACCAGATAGGGGCCGATACGCCAATACTGCTCCTCGAGGATGTGATCGATGATCCAGCCGCTGTTCGGCGCCTGCAACAGCGGATGGTTCAAGAAGAACGCGAACCGCCCTCCCGGTTCCAACACGCGGGCGATCTCCGCAATCGCAGGCTCGTGCGCCGCAATGTGCTCGAAGACGAGACACACCACGACCGCGTCGAACGTGCCATCGGGGAACGGCAGCGCGTCGGCGTTGGTGCGGGCGTAGCCGATCGGCCCGCCCCGCTCCCGGGCCGCGACCAACTGCGCGAGCGTCGGGTCGACCCCGACGACCAGCCCCGCACCGTCGCGCGCCACCTGCCGGGCGATCTGCCCCTCCCCCGTCCCCACGTCGAGCACCCGCGTCGCCCCGGCCAGGCACTCTCGCGCCAACGGCAGGATCTGCTCTTCGTACTCCGCATCGGCGCCGTCGGTGAAGCCCTCGTGCCACCAACCCGCGTTGCGCTCCCAGAGATCACGGTCGTCGGGCATCGGCGACGGATCGACCAGCGCCTAGCGCGTGATGCCGAGTAGGGGCGCGAGGTAGCGACCGGTGTGGCTCTCGGGGACCTTGGCCACCTGTTCGGGCGTACCCTCGGCCACGATCAAGCCTCCGCCCGATCCACCCTCCGGCCCGAGGTCGACGATCCAGTCGGCCGATTTGATCACGTCGAGGTTGTGCTCGATCACGAGCATCGTGTTCCCGGCGTCGACCAGACGCTGCAGCACGTACAACAACCGGCGCACGTCCTCGAAGTGCAACCCCGTCGTGGGCTCGTCGAGGATGTAGATCGTGTGACCGGTCGCCCGCTTGCCCAGCTCGGTCGACAACTTCACCCGTTGCGCTTCGCCACCGGAGAGCGTCGGTGCGGGCTGACCCAACCGCACGTACCCGAGCCCGACGTCGACCAACGTCTGCATCTGCCGGGCGATCGACGGCTGGTTCGCGAAGAACTCCAACGCCTCTTCGGCCGGCATGTTCAACACGTCGGCGATGTTCTTGTTCTTCCACGTGATGTCGAGCGTGTCGCGGTTGTACCGCGCGCCCTTGCACACCTCGCACGGCACGTACACGTCGGGCAGGAAGTGCATCTCGATCTTGATCGTGCCGTCGCCCTGGCAGGCTTCGCAGCGGCCGCCCTTGACGTTGAACGAGAACCGCCCGGGCTGGTACCCGCGGATCTTCGCCTCCTGGGTGGCGGCGAACAACGTGCGGATCTTGTCGAACACACCCGTGTACGTGGCCGGGTTGGAACGGGGCGTGCGCCCAATCGGCGACTGGTCGATGTTGATGACCTTGTCGATGTTCTCGGCGCCTTCGATCCTCTTGTGCCGGCCCGGCACCTCGCGGGACCGGTAGATCTTCTGCATCAGCGCCGGATGCAAGATGTCGCCGACCAGCGAGCTCTTCCCGCTGCCGCTCACACCCGTCACCGCAACGAAGCACCCCAGCGGGATCTCGACGTCGATGTTCTGCAGGTTGTGCTCGCGCGCACCCTTCACCCCGAGCCACGCCTCGCCCGGATCACGCCGGAGCTTGGGCACCTCGATCTTGCGCTTGCCCGACAGGTACTGCCCGGTGATCGACGCTTTCGCCTTCAGCAGGTCCTTGACCGACCCCGACACGATGATCTCGCCACCGTGCTCACCCGCGCCCGGACCGATGTCGACGACGTGATCGGCGACCCGGATCGTCTCCTCGTCATGCTCGACGACGATGACCGTGTTCCCCAGGTTGCGCAGCCGCACCAGCGTCTCGATCAACCGCTGGTTATCGCGCTGGTGCAACCCGATCGACGGTTCGTCGAGCACGTACAACACGCCGACCAATCCGCTCCCGATCTGCGACGCGAGCCGGATCCGCTGCGCCTCCCCCCCGGCCAAGGTCCCCGCGTTGCGATTCAACGAGAGGTAGTCGAGGCCCACGTCGAGCAGGAACTGCAGCCGCTCGATCACCTCTTTGAACACGCGCTCGGCGATCATCCGATCGCGCTCGTTCAAGGTGACGTTGCGGAAGAACGCGGTGCACTCCCGGATGGAGAGCTCACCGACCTCGTGGATGTTCTTGTCGGCGACCGTCACCGCGAGCGATGCGGGCCGCAACCGCGCGCCCTTGCACACCGGGCACGGCACCAGGCGCATGTAGCCCTCGATCACCTCGCGCACCCGGTCGGACTCTGACTCCGTGTGCCGGCGTTCCACCCACGGGATCACGCCCTCGTACTTGGTGGAGTACGAACGCTGGCGCCCGTAACGGTTCTTGTACTTGACCGTGACCTGCTTACCGGGCGCGCCGTAAAGGATGGTCTTCTTGGCCGCGGCCTTCAGCTTCTTCCACGGTGTGGAGGTCGAGAAGCCGTACTCGTGCCCCACTGCGATGAGCACGCGCTTGAAGTACTCACCCCGAAAGCCCGACCACGGTTTGATCGCGCCTTCGTCGATCGAGAGGTCGTCGTCCGAGATGACCAGCTCGGGGTCGACTTGGAAGCGGGTGCCGAGCCCGTCGCACTCCTCACAGGCGCCGTAGGGCGAGTTGAACGAGAAGTTGCGGGGTGCGAGCTCTTCGAACGAGAGGCCGCAGTGCGTACACGCGAGGTGCTCGGAGAACGTGAGGATCTCCGGCTCGGCCGCTTCGTCCTTGTGGACGATCTCGACCTCGGCGACACCCTCGGCGAGCTTGAGCGCGGTCTCGAGCGAATCGGTGAGCCGACGTTCGATGCCCGCGCGCCGCACGAGCCGGTCGACCACGATCTCGATGGTGTGCTGCTCGTACCGTTCGAGCTGCAGCTTCGCCGGGAGATCGACGAGCTCACCGTCGACCCGGGCCCGGGTGAAGCCCTGGCCCGAGAGCTCGTCGAGCAATGCGCTGTACTCACCCTTGCGGCCCCGCACGACCGGCGCGAGCACCTGGAAGCGCGTGCCCTCCTTGAGTTGCAGGACGCGGTCGACGATCTGTTGCGGCGTCTGGCGCGTGATCAGCCGGCCGCAGTTGGGGCAGTGCGGCACGCCGATGCGCGCGTACAGCAGCCGGAGGTAGTCGTAGACCTCGGTGATGGTGCCGACCGTCGAGCGCGGATTGCGGGACGCAGACTTCTGGTCGATCGAGATCGCGGGCGACAGGCCCTCGATGAAGTCGACGTCGGGCTTGTCCATCTGCCCGAGGAATTGTCGGGCGTACGACGACAACGACTCGACGTAGCGGCGCTGGCCCTCGGCGTAGATCGTGTCGAACGCCAACGACGACTTGCCCGACCCCGACAGGCCGGTGAAGACGATCAGCTGGTCGCGCGGCAGCTCGATGTCGACGTTTCGGAGATTGTGTTCGCGCGCGCCCCTGACGACGATCGTGTCGTGCATCGACGCCAGTTTAGCCGGAGTTGCCGCCGGTTTGCGAACACCTGTTCGTGTGCTCAACTCACCTCGCGGAGCTCGCGCTTCAGCTCGTGGATCTCGTCGCGCAGCCGCGCCGCTTCTTCGAACCGGAGGTCGCGGGATGCGTCCTGCATCTCGTCCGTGAGGCTCTGGATCAGGCGCCCCAGCTCGTCTTTGGGGACATCGAGCCGATCGCTGACGGCCGGCCGCGCCCGGGTTCCGCCCCGGCCTCGACCCCGCCCGCGCGACGACCCGGAACCCTCGTCGCCGTTGTCGCGCATGCGGATCATCTCGAGGATGTCGGTGACCTTTTTGCGCACGGTCTGCGGGTCGATGCCGTGTTCCTCGTTGTACGCGAGCTGCTTCTGCCGGCGCCGCATCGTCTCCGAGATCGCGTGCCGCATCGAGTCGGTCATCTGGTCGGCGTACATGATCACCTGACCGTCGACGTTGCGCGCCGCCCGACCGATCGTCTGCACGAGCGAGGTCGCCGAGCGCAGGAAACCTTCCTTGTCGGCATCGAGGATGCACACCAACGAAACCTCAGGGAGATCGAGGCCTTCCCGCAACAAGTTGATGCCGACCAGCACGTCGAACTCACCGAGCCGGAGTGAGCGCAGGATCTCGATGCGCTCCAACGTGTCGATCTCGGAGTGCAGGTAGCGCACGCGGATCCCGAGCTCGAGCAGATAATCGGTGAGGTCCTCCGACATCTTCTTCGTGAGTGTTGTGACGAGCACGCGGGCATCGACCTCGGTGCGACCGTGAATCTCGGCGACGAGGTCGTCGATCTGGCCCTTGGTGGGCTTCACGATGATCTCGGGGTCGATCAGACCGGTGGGCCGCACGACCTGCTCTACGATCTGCGTCGACTGTTCGCGTTCCCACGCGCTCGGCGTCGCCGACATGAAGACGACCTGGTTCACCCGCTCGGTGAACTCCTCGAAACGCAGCGGCCGGTTGTCCATGGCCGAGGGCAGGCGGAAGCCGTGGTCGACCAGCGTGTCCTTGCGGGAACGGTCGCCTTCGAACTGCCCGTGCAGTTGCGGGATGGCCACGTGCGACTCGTCGACGATGCACAGCCAGTCGTCCGGGAAGTAGTCGAGCAAGGTGTACGGCGGCTGGTGACGCTGACGACCGTCGAGGTGCATCGAATAGTTCTCGACGCCCGAGCAGCTCCCGACCTCTCGCAACATCTCGAGGTCGTAGTTCGTGCGCATGCGCAGACGTTGCGCCTCGAGCAGTTTGCCCTGACCCTCGAGCTCGGCGAGCCGGACCGCGAGCTCGGCGGTGATCCCGTCGATCGCCTCGACCAGCCGTACCTCGTCGGTGACGTAGTGCGATGCCGGGAACAGCGCGAGGCCCTCGAGCTCCTGGATGATCTCGCCGGTGAGCGGGTCGACGCTGACGATGCGCTCGACCTCGTCGCCGAAGAGCTGGATGCGAATCGCGTGCTCCTCGTAGGCGGGGAAGACCTCGATCGTGTCGCCCCGGACCCGGAACTTGTTGCGCGTGAACCCGAAATCGTTGCGCTCGTACTGCAGCTCCACCAGACGCCGCAGGATGTCGCGCTGATCCCGCTCATCGCCGGGGCTCAACATCAGCAGCTGCTTGCCGTACATCTCCGGGGAGCCGAGTCCGTAGATCGCTGACACCGAGGCGACGATGATCACGTCGCGGCGGGTCAGCAGCGCGCTCGTGGCCGAGTGGCGCAGCCGGTCGATCTCGTCGTTGATCGAGCTGTCCTTCTCGATGTACGTGTCGGTGGTCGGGAGGTACGCCTCGGGCTGGTAGTAGTCGTAATAGCTGACGAAGTACTCGACCCGGTTCTTCGGGAACATCTCCCGGAACTCGGCTGCAAGCTGGGCCGCCAGCGACTTGTTGGGCGCGAGCACCAGCGTGGGCCGCTGCGCGTTGTTGATGACGTTCGCGATCGTGAAGCTCTTGCCCGACCCGGTGATGCCCAGAAGGGTCTGGAAACGGTCGCCGTTGTCGAGTCCGCGACCGAGCGCGGCGATGGCTTCCGGCTGATCCCCCGCAGGTGACATGTCGGTGACGAGATCGAACAACGGCACCCGGCGAGAGTACCGGTGGGGTGAGACAGTTACGTCCCCGGATCGACCTCCGGGTCCGCCTCCGCCGTGGCTGCCGACTCGGCCGCGGCCGCGACGGCGCGCCGCTCGAGCTCGTTCCAGATCACGCCGATCTGCTCATCCAACCGAGCGAGCGCGCCCGCGTTGTCGACCACCCACGTGGCCACTTTTCGGCGTTCCTCGTCGGAGGCCTGCAACCCCATGCGCCGGCGGGCGTCGTCACGGGGCACGCCGCGTTCCTCGAGCCGGTCGAGCCGCAGCTCGATGGGCGCCTCGACGACGATCACCGCCGCGTACTCGAAGCTGCGCTTCGATTCCACGAGCAACGGAACGTCGTGGATGACGACCGCTTCGGGTGGCGCGGCGGCGACGCGGCGCAGGAACTCTTCCGCGATCGCCGGATGCGTGATCGCCTCCAACTCCTTGCGTGTCACGTCGTCAACGAAGGCGACGGCCGCGAGCGCGGGTCGGTCGAGGGAGCCGTCGGTCTGCACGATGGCGGGCCCGAACCGCTCGACCAGCTTGACCAGCGCGTGCGTACCGGGTTCGACCACTTCCCGCGCGATCGCGTCGGCGTCGACGACGACCGCGCCACGCGCTGCGAGCATCCGCGCCACCGTCGATTTCCCGGCGCCGATCCCGCCTGTCAGTCCGACCATCAACATGGGTTCGGGATTCTAGGAACGAGTGCCGCGTGCAGTCGACGCGTCGTCGGATGGAGCAGAAATGTTCGTCACCACCATCACCGGCAAGATCCCTTATCTGTGCAGGTAAACGCAGGTGCCGGCGCGCGCGCGGCGCGTCGCGTTTGCGGACAAGACGCAGCGCGACGGGTTGCGCGCTCTCAGTCGCGCCATTAGCCCTGAGAGTTCGGAAGCGGGACCGATTCCTTTGGAGGGCTTTGATGCGCAAGTGGAAACTCGGCGGCATGCTGGCCGCCCTCGTCATCGCGACGGCCGCGTGCAACGTGGTCGTCACCCCGACGGCAACGAACGGCTGGGCGTTCACCAAGGATGGTTTCACCGGCGGCTCGAGCGGCGTCTACATGAACGGCCCCGGGATCCCCCCGGCCGGACGCGGCAGTGCGCTGCTCACGATCGACAACACCGGCCGCGAGGCAATCGCCTCGCTCGGCTACAACAACGTCGGGATCGCGGCCCTCAGCCAGCTGCAGTACTCGACCTACCAGGTGTCGGCCAACGCCACCGGCGGGTCGCCGAACCTCGAGTTCGACACCGATTACGACTCCACCGACTCGACCAGCACATACCAGGGCCGGCTCGTGTACGTCCCGGAGGCGAGCGGCACTCCCGACGTCCCCCGCACCTGGCAGACCTGGAACACGATGACCGGCAGCGGCGCGTGGTACTCGTCGGGCAGCCCGATCCTTGGGAACACCGCACAACCGCAGACGTGCACCCAGGCCTCGTTCTGCACGTGGGCACAGGTGATCGCGGCCTACCCCCACGCCAAGATCGCCGGTTTCCTCCTCCTCCGGGTGGGCGGGAACGCTCACGAGGGGTCGGCCGCAGTCGACAACCTCGTCGTCGGGGTGGGAAGCGTGGCCCAGTTCACGAACTTCGAGCCCGGTGACGGCAACATCGCCGTGACGACCTCGAGCGCGGCCGGCCTCGGCTTCGGCTTCGCCCAGGACTCGGGGACGGGAACAGGTTCGTTCGTCACCGGGCCCAACGGCTCGGACAACGCGGAGAGCGCCCAGCTCAAGTTGAACAGCGCAGCCGACGGCGAGCTCCTCGGCACGGGCGTCTTCGCGGGCACCCACTTCTCCGACCTGACCTTCTTGTCGTACAAGACGTATCAGGCCGCGGCGGGGACCAACGCGACGACGCTCCAGTTCGACGCCGACTACGACTCCACCGACTCGTCGACCGCGTTCCAAGGACGGGTCGTCTTCGAGCCGAGCGAGTCGGCCGGAGCGACCGTGACCAGCGAGACCTGGCAGACCTGGAACCCGCTCACCGCGACATCGGGTTGGTGGCAGACCGGCACGCCCGTTCTCGGCGACGTCGGCGGTAATCCGAAGCTCTGCACGCAGGCGAGCCCGTGCTCGTTCCAGCAGCTGATGACCGACTACCCGAACCTGGCGATCCGCCCGATCACCGGGCAGAGCGGCGGGAACCCGGTCGGCGGCGGGATCTACCTCAAGGCCGGATCCAACTGGCAGGTCCCGTTCACCGGGAACGTCGACTCGTTGACGATCGGCGTCAAGGCCGGAACGACCAACGGCACCGTGACGTACGACCTCGGAGGCTGATCCTCGAGGAGCTGTCGAAGCCGGGCCGGTCGCGTGCAATGCGCGGCCGGCCCTCCTTCGCAGAGACGCGCGCTCCGGCGCGACGGCTTCGGGCCGGCAACGCCTTGTCGAGGCACCACCCCGAACGTCCTCGGCAGCACGCCTCTGCGAAACAGGTGGCTACTGCCGGTGCTACTGCCGGTGCTACTGCCGGTGCTACTGCCGGTGCTACCGCCGGTGGTATCCACGCCATGACGCGAGGATGCCGCGTGACCGAGATCGCGCGGCACGTTCGCGTTGCGTGTTCGGACCGCGATCAGGCGAGAGGTTCTTCGACCTCGGCCGCAGGCTCGGCGGGCACTTCGGGCACCGGCACTTCGGACACCGGCGGTTCGGCACCCCGAGGCTCGCTCACGGCGTCGTCGGCTGCGACGGCTTCGGCACCTTCGCCCCCTTCCGCACCTTCGGTCTCGGTGTAGTCGGGACCGATGTAGTTGCCCTGGGCGTCGTAAGCGTGCTCGCCGTAGAACTCGCGGTACTCGGCGGCGACCTCGCCACCTTCGGCGGCCTGTTTGATCGACAGCGAGATGCGGCGGCGTTCGAGGTCGATGTCGATGATCTTCACCCACAGCTCCTCGCCGGGGGTGACGACCTGCTCGGGCGCCTCGACGTGGTGCGCAGCCATCTCGGAGATGTGCACCAGGCCTTCGATGCCTTCGCCGACCTGCACGAACGCACCGAACGGCACCAGCTTGGTGACCCGGCCGTAGACGAGCTCCCCGACCTGGTGGCCGGTGGCGAACTCCTGCCACGGGTCCTGCTGCGTCGCCTTCAGCGACAGCGAGATCCGCTCACGCGACAAGTCGACGTCGAGCACCTGCACGGTGACCTCGTCGCCAACCTGCACCACCGACGACGGGTGATCGACGTGCTTCCACGACAGCTCGGACACATGGACGAGACCGTCCATGCCGCCGAGGTCGACGAACGCACCGAAGTTCACGACCGACGAGACGACACCCTTGCGGATTTCGCCCGGCTTCAGGTTGGTGAGGAACTCATCGCGCTGCTCGCGCTGCGTCTCCTCGAGATACGCCCGACGCGACAACACGACGTTGTTGCGGTTCTTGTCGAGCTCAATGATCTTGCACTCGAGCACGCGCCCCACGTACGGGTGCAGATCACGCACCCGGCGAAGGTCGACGAGCGAAGCGGGAAGGAACCCGCGCAGACCGATGTCGATGATGAGACCGCCCTTGACGACCTCGATGACCGGACCGGAGACGACTTCCTCGTTCTCCTTCTTCTGCTCGATCGTGCCCCACGCGCGCTCGTACTGTGCACGCTTCTTGGAAAGGATCAGGCGACCGTCCTTGTCCTCTTTCTGGAGGACGAGGGCTTCGATCTCTTCACCCAGAGAGACGACCTCGTGCGGGTCGACGTCGTTGCGGATCGACAGTTCCTTGCTCGGGATGACGCCCTCGGACTTGTATCCGATGTCGAGCAACACCTCGTCGGAGTCGATCTTCACGACCTTGCCGTGCACGAGATCACCGTCGTCGAACGCCACGATGGTGGCGTCGATCGCGTCCTCGAGCGACATGCCGCCCAGGTCGTCGACGACGATGTTCTGCTCCATCTGGTCCACGTCCTCGAGGGACGTGTCTTCCGCCGCCGTGTCGTCCGTGCCCACGTCGGGCTCGGCGGCGGTGGTCTCGGCGGCTGCGCCGGCGGGCGGCGTAGTCGCGTCCGGTTCCTGATCCAACACTGGGATTCCTGCTTTGTTCGGGAAGAAAGGCGCCGTACATGCGCCCAAGAGTTCTGGCTGCGCGCGCCCATCGCCGCTCCGGTAGAGCGGCCTGCCAAGGCTACAGGTCGATCGGGTTTCGGGAAACTCTTCTCAATTGGGGCGTCAGAGCGGGCGTCGGGCGAGAAGCAGGTGCTCGGGGAAGTCGATCGACGGCGGCTCGCCCGCGTACCGCCCGGGCTGCACCCCGTAGACGTGTTCCACGGTCAAGCCCGCCCTCGACGCGAGCAGGCGCAGCTCCCGCGGCGTGTAACACGTCGTCCAGAGATCGAAGCTCTCCTCGCGTCCGTCCGGGCTGCGAATGACGGTGGTTTCGTGATTCACGCCCGCGTCCGCGTCGAAGCTCTCTTCGGGCTCGAGGTGACGCACGACGAAGTACGACGAGAACGCGCTGAGCGCCAGCCTGCCTCCGGATCGGAGTGCGGACGAGAAACGGGAGACGACGGCAAGCTCGCGGTCGTCGCCGCCAAGGAGCCCGAAGCCGCCCTGGCACAAGCAGATGACCGCGTCGAACTCATTGCGGAACTCCAGCTCGCGCACGTCGCCGACGTGGAACTCGACCGGAAGATCACCGGCCTCGGCCCGGGCCAGACTCACGAACTCGGGTGAGGTGTCCACGCCGACGACGCGAATGCCGCGCCGACCCAGCTCCAACGCGTGCCGACCGGGACCGCAGCCCGCGTCGAGCACGCGCATCCCGGCGGTCAGCTCCATCGACTCGACGAGGAACCCGATCTCTTGGACCGTGCCGGTCGTGAACGACATCACCCGGCCGGTATGCGGCGACCAGTACGCGGGCCCCAGGTGCGCTGCGATCCGGTTGAACCAGGGTCCGGAAGGAACTGCAGGCATCTCGGGCACGAGCGGCGAGTCTCGCGCGCGCCGCCGCTTCATTAGATTGCGAGGTCGTTCACGGCCGACTCACGCCAGGAGACACGCTTTGCGCGAACAGACCTTCACGCGCCGCGCGCTCCTGCTCCTCGTGCTCACGGTCGTCACGCCGCTCGGGCTCGTCGCGGTCAGCGCCACGAGTCGCGCCGACGTGCTGACCAACTCGAACGGCACCGGCCGCGACGGCTGGTACCCGGACGAACCCGGTCTCGCGCCCGCCACCGTCACGGGGGGTCAGTTCGGGCGGCTGTTCAGCCACGCCGTCGCGGGGCAGGTGTACGCCCAGCCGCTCGTATCGCAGGGGACGCTCCTCGTCGCGACCGAGGACAACCACATCTACGGGCTCGACCCGCACACCGGCGCCCAGAAGTGGACGCGCACCGTCGGAACCGCGTTCAACGCCTCCGACATCGGGTGCCTCGACCTCTCGCCGCACATCGGCATCACGGGTACCCCGGTCGTCGATCCCGCAACGAACATCGCGTACTTCCTCGACAAGCAGTACGCGACCGGCAGCTCGGGCGCGCCCGTCTACATGGCCCATGCGGTGAGGGTCGCCACGGGCGCCGAAGTTGTCGGGTGGCCGATCAAGATCCAGGGTTACGCCGACAACGCAATCCTCAACGCGTCGCATCTCTTCAACCCGTTGCAACAACTTCAGCGTCCGGGTCTCCTTCTCATGAACGGCGTGGTCTACGCCGCCTTCGGATCGAGCTGTGACGGCTTCCCGTGGGCGGGGTGGATCGTCGGGCTCTCGACGACCACCCATTCCATCAGGACGATGTTCACCGCCGTACGCGACGACACGTCGGGCGCGGGCATCTGGCAGGCCGGTTCCGGGCTCGTCTCCGACGGCAACGGGTCGATCCTGTTCTCCACCGGCAATGGCGGCTTCGACCTCAACGGTCCGAGGCCGGGTAATCAACCGCCGAACGATCTCGCAGAAGCCGTGGCCCGGGTCGTCGTGCAACCGAACGGCACCCTGAAAGCGACCGACTTCTTTTCGCCGTACGACGCGCCCGACCTGGAGAACAACGACCTCGACTTCGGTTCCGGCGGTCCGGTCGTGCTCCCCGACCAATACTTCGGCGTGGGAACGTCGCACCCGCACCTGCTCGTGATGGAAGGCAAACAGGGTTACGTCTACCTGCTCGATCGCGACCATCTCGGCGGATACCTCCAAGGCGCGACAGGAGGCGACGACGTCGTCGACCGCATCGGCCCGTACGGCGGGGTCTGGAGCCGCCCGGCGGTCTGGCCCGGCAACGGTGGCTACGTGTACTTCGTGACCGCGAACGGATCCGGCCTGCAGGGCGCGGGTGGATCCGGGTTCCTGCGCGCGTACAAGTACGGCGTCGACGGGTCGGCCAACCCCACGCTGAGCCTCGCGGCGACGTCGCAGGACACCTTCGGCTACGGCTCGGGCGCGCCCGCGATCTCATCGAATGGCACGACGTCGGGGAGCGGCCTGCTCTGGGTCGTGTGGGAACCCAATGGCAGTGGCACAAACGCGCAACTCCGAGCGTACGATCCGGTCCCGGTCAACGGCCACTTCGTCCAGCGGTGGAGCGCGCCGATCGGCACCGCGTCGAAGTACTCGATGCCGGCTATCGACAACGCGCACGTGTACGTCGGCACGCGCGACGGACACGTCCTCGCCTTCTGGTCGCCCGTGAGCGCGCCGCTCTCGGCGGCGACACCCACGTTCCCGCCGACGGTCGTCGGGCAATCGGATACCGAGACCGTCGTCTTCACGGCACGACAGGCAACAACGGTGACCGGCTTCACGTCCAGCGACGGAACGTTCACCGCCGGCGCCGCGAGCCAGTCGCTCCCGGCTTCCCTCGCCAGCGGCGACACCATCTCGGTACCGCTTACGTTCTCGCCGACGGCGACCGACCTGGCGTCGACGACGCTGAGCGCGCAGACCACGGACGGCAACGTCGACATACCTATATCCGCGCGCGGGGCGCTCAACAGCCCGGACCTGAGTGTCTCCCCCACGCAACTGAGCCTGGGCGGCACAACCGCGGGCGGAATTCAGCTGTCGGGCGCGGTCACGATCACCAACAGCGGCGGCCTCGATATGCAGATCGGCAACACCGATCTGCCTCCGGTGGGATCGCCGTTCGACGTGGCCGGTGTCCCGGCCTCCGGCACGACGTTGGCATCCGGCGACTCGGTCGGCCTGACCATCACCTTCGCCGCGCCCGACGGTTCACCCAAAGGCAACTACTCCACCACGTTCACGATCCACTCCGACGGTGGCGACCAGATCGTGCAGCTAACCGCGGTCGTCGCGGGGCCGGCCCGGGTCACCATCACGCCGACGACCTTCAACCTCGGGAACGTGCCGTTGGGCGCGACGATCGATTCGACGTTCGTACTGCACAACTCCGGTGGCCTCGCGGCGTTGTTCGTACGTTCGAAGCCTCCGGCCAAAAACGTCGGCTTCGTCGCGCGCACGATCTTGTCGGAAGGCTCGACCCTGCCCGCGGGCGGAACCGCCACGGAAACCGTCCGGTTCTCGGCGACCAAGTTGGGGACGTTCTCCGATGCGTGGTCGCTGAACCCGGCGGACGGTCTGGGTCTGCGCAGCGTCACGTTCACCGCGCACGTCGTCCCGAATCCCTCACCCGGCTACTGGATGCTGGGCGGCGACGGAGGCGTGTACTCGTTCGGCAACGCCAGGCACTATGGCAATGCGCCGGATCCGAGCGTCGCCCACCTCACTCCCACGGCGACCGCGCGCGGCTACTGGATCGTGAACCACTCCGGACATGTGTACGCGTTCGGCGACGCGCGCTCGTACGGCAGCGTCGGCGCGCTCCTCCCGGGCGAGCTCGTCACGACGATGAGCGCGACCGCGACCGGCAACGGCTACTGGGTGTTCACCAGCTCGGGCCGGGTCATCGCGTTCGGCGACGCCAGGTTCTACGGAGATCTGAGCCACCTTCGCCTGAACGGGCCGGTCATCGATTCGGTCCCGACCGCGACCGGCCGCGGGTACTACATGGTCGCTTCGGACGGTGGCGTCTTCGCCTTCGGCGACGCCCGGTTCCACGGCTCCCTCGGCGCGATCCACCTGAATCAGCCCGTCATCGGACTCGTCCCTACTTCGACGGGCAACGGGTACTGGCTCGATGCGTCGGACGGCGGAGTGTTCGCGTTCGGGAACGCGCCGTTCCGGGGGTCACTCGGCGGGATCCACCTGAACCGGCCTATCGTCGGGATGGTGCGCTTCGGGAACGGCTACCTGGTCGCTGGAGCGGACGGCGGCGTGTTCGACTTCTCGAGCTCGCCGTTCCTCGGGTCGCTCGCCGGTCGGTCGCTGAGCGCGCCGGTCATCGGCATCGCCGCCTTCGTCCGCTGACCGCAGGGATCCGGCTATTTGGCATCGGCCCAGGTGGGACCGAAGCCGATGTCGACGACGAGGGGCACCCGGAGCTCGGTGACTTGCTCCATGGTCTCTCGTACGACTTCGGTCACCGCCTCGCGCTCGCCGAGCGGGACTTCGAGCACGAGCTCGTCGTGCACGGTCAGCACCATCCGACTCGTGAACCCGCCCGCGGCCAACGCACGATCGAGATCGACCATCGCGAGCTTGAAGATGTCGGCCGCGCTCCCCTGCACCGGCGCGTTCTGCGCCATGCGCTCCCCCATCTGGCGGATGCGGAAGTTGTCCGACGACAGCTCCGGCAGCTGGCGGCGCCGTCCGAACAACGTGGTCGTGAAGCCGGTCGACTTCGCCTCCCGGATCGTCTCGGCCATGTACGCGGCGATGTTCGGGAACGCGGCGAAGTAGGCATCGAGGATCTCCCGGGCCTGGTCGGTCGGGATGTCGAGACGGGTGCCGAGACCGTAGGCCTCCATCCCGTACGCGAGGCCATAGTTCACGACCTTGGCGAAACGGCGCTGGAAGTCGTCGACCTTGCCCTCGTCGACGTGGAACACCGCGGCCGCCGTAGTGGTGTGCACGTCGGCACCGCGATCGAACGCCTCGATCAGCCCGGGGTCCTCGGCGAGATGGGCGAGCACCCGCAACTCGATCTGCGAGTAGTCGGCAGTCAGCAGACCGCAGCCTTCGTCGGCGATGAACGCCTTGCGTAACTCGCGCCCACCCGACGTCCGTACCGGCACGTTCTGCAGGTTCGGCGCCTCGCTCGAGATACGCCCCGTCGTGGTTGCGAGCTGGTTGAAGGTGGCGTGGATGCGCCCGTCGGCCTGCACGAGCGGCGGCAAGGCGTCGGCGTAGGTGCCGCGCAGCTTCTCGACCTCGCGGTAGCGCAGGAGTGTCTCGACGATCGGGTGCTCCAGCGCGAGCTTCTGCAACGAGTCGGCGTCGGTCGACGCGCCCGTCTTCGTCTTCTTGACCGGAACGAGCCCCAGCTGATCGAAGAGGATGCGCCGGAGCTGGGGGGTCGAGTTGACGTTGAACTGCTCCCCCGCGTGCTCGTGGATCTTGGCCTCGAGCCGGCGGCACTCGTCGCCGAGCTCCTTGCCCAGGTTCTCGAGAAAGGCGACGTCGATGCGGATGCCCGCCTGTTCCATCTTGGCGAGTACGGGGACGAGCGGGCGTTCGATGCTCTCGTACAGCTCGACGAGCTCACGCGCGTCGAGTGCCTCGGCCAATGCGTCCGCGAGGCGGACGAGGACCGCGACGCGCCGGCCCGTCTCCCGACCGTTCGCCTCGCCGTCGAAGTCGAGCGTGCCCTCGACCTGATCGGGCGACGTCAGCTCCAAGGAGAGGTAGCGCAGAGCGAGGTCTTCGAGGAGGTACTTCCCCTCACCCGGATCGAGGAGATAGGCCATGACCGCGGTGTCGCGCTCGAGCATCTCGAGGTCGCGACCCAGCCCGGTCATCAGCTCCTTGGCCCGGTGCACGACGAGCGCCGGGCCTTTGGGTCCGTCGAGCGTGTCGAGCGCGTCGCGCACCGCTTTGGTGGTGAGCAGATCGCCGTCGATGAACGTGGCGTCGTCGCCGGTGGAGACGGCGAGCCCGACGATCGCGCTCCGTCCGACTGCGCCTGCCCATCGCGCCTCGATCGCGACCCGGTCGGACTTGGCCGCGGCGCGCACGGCCTCGGCCCCGCCCGCCGCGTCGCGCGCGATGACTACTTCGACGTCGAGCGTGTCGGCGTCCGGGATGTCGGCGACGTCGCCGACCGCGTCGAGGATGCGCGGCAGCAACAGCCGGAACTCGAGCTGGTTGAACAGGACCCGCACCCGTTCGCGATCAAACGCGCCCTGTTGAAGATCGGCGGGTGTCACACCTTCGAGGTCGACGTCGCGCGTGAGCCGCGACATCTCCCGGTTCTTGAAGACGCGGTCCTTGGCTTCGGCGAGGTTCGTGCGCTGTTTCGGCGGGAGCTCGTCGAGGTGCTCGTAGATCCCCTCGAGGCCGCCGTAGTTCACGATCAACTTGGCGGCGGTCTTCTCGCCGATGCCGGGCACGCCGGGCAAGTTGTCGCTGGTGTCGCCCCGGAGGCTCGCATAGTCGAGGTACTGCACGGGCGTGACGCCGCCACAGCGCTCGGCGATGCCGGCCTCGTCGTAGAGCGCGTAGTCGGAGACGCCCCGCTTGTTGTAGAGCACCTTGACGTGCGGATCGTGCACGAGCTGGTACGAGTCGCGGTCGCCAGTCACGATCACGACGTCCATGCCCGCTTCGGCCGCCTGGGTCGCGAGTGTCGCGATGACGTCGTCGGCCTCGACGCCCTTGACCTCGAGCTGTTTGATCTCGAGCGCTTCCAGGACTTCGTGGATCAACGGCAACTGCGACCGGAACAGGTCCGGGGTTTCCTTACGGCCGGCCTTGTACTCGGAGTCGAGGTCGTTGCGGTACGTGCTCCCGCCGGGCGCGTCGAACGCGACCGCGATGTGATCGGGCTGTTCGTCGGCCATGACCTTGGTCAGCATCGACGTGAATCCGTAGACGGCGTTGGTGACGGTTCCGGCCTTGGTCGCGAGGTCGGTCGGGAGCGCGTAGAACGCTCGGTACGCGAGGGAATGACCGTCGAGCAGTAACAATTTGGGCATCGCGGATCATGCTATGACGACCGAGCGACACTCCGGTGGGCCGGGTCGGAGCCGGGTCAGGGCGTGATCGTCCCGCCGACGACGTCGCCGGCGACCTCGTGGATCTTGCGGCGCGAGTTCATCGCGTTCTTCTGCAGGAAGCGCCACGAGTCGGCCTCGGTCATGCCGTGTTCGTCCATGAGGCGGCCCTTGGCCCGGTCGATCATCTTGCGCGCTTCCAGGCGTTCGGCCAGATCGGCGTTCTCCCGTTCGAGCGCGACGATCTGTTCGAACCGACCGAGGGCGGTGACGATCGCGGGCAGCAGGTCGCTCGTCTGGAACGGCTTGACGAGGTACGCCAGCGCGCCCGCGTCCCGGGCCTGCTCGACGAGATCGTGTTGAGAGAAGGCGGTCAGGATCAGGACCGCCGCGAGCCGTTCCCCGGCGATGGTGCGCGCCGCCGTCAGCCCGTCGATGCCCGGCATCTTGATGTCGAGGATGGCGAGGTCGGGCGAGAGCTCGCGCACGAGATCGATCGCGTGGTCGCCGCGGCCGGTCTCGCCGACCACTTCGTAGCCCTCTTCTTCGAGGATCTCCTTGAGATCCAGACGAATGATCGCCTCGTCCTCGGCGATCACGACGCGCACAGGTTTGCTCACCGGTCAGGAACCTCTCACCTATCCGCTACGACGATGAGGACGGGGTTTGGGAGGACGGGAGGGTCAGCTCGCTCGTCATGCGATCGAGCAGCGCATCCTGGTCACGCTCGAGCTCTTCGATCGACCGCCGTAGCGCATCGCGCTGGCGTGACTGCGCATCGGCGTGGCGGCGCATCTCGTGAGCCTCGGCCTCGGCCAGCGGCGTCTCCGACACCAACGATCGCAACCGTGCGTCCTCGGCTTCACCCACGAGGACCGTGCACTGCTCGTCGGCGACCGCCAATTCGGCGCGCAGACGCTTGAGGCGATCGCTCACGTCGATGAGGCGGCGCTCCAGCAGTGACTTGGCCATGGGGTGCGTCAGTCTACGACGCGCCCGGAGGTGTGGCAGCGTTGTTGGCGATGATGCGCCACCCGATCTTCACCGCCGAGCACGAGGAACTACGGGGAACCGTCCGCCGGTTCGTCGATACCGAGGTGAGGCCCCACGTCGACGCGTGGGAGGCCGCCGGATACTTCCCCGACGACCTCTTCCGGCGCTGCGGCGACCTGGGCTTCCTCGGGCTGCATTTCCCCGCGCGCTGGGGTGGGAGCGGCGGCGACCTCGCCTCCGGTCTGCTGTTCGTCGAGGAGCTGGCCCGGTGCGGCGCGGGCGCGATCCCGATGGCGATCTCCGTTCAGAGCCACATGGCCACGCCCGCGCTCGCCGAGTTCGGTACCGACGACCAACGCGAACGCTGGCTTCGGCCCGCAATCGCGGGAACGAAGATCGGAGCCATTGCGATCACCGAACCCGACGCCGGTTCCGACGTCGCTGCGATCCGGACCCGCGCCACGCGTGACGGTGATGCCTGGCGAATCGGCGGCCGCAAGATGTTCATCACCAACGGAACCCGCGCCGACTTCTTGACGCTCGTCGCTAAGACCGATCCCGCCGCGGGCCATCGCGGGGTGTCGCTGTTCATCGTCGACACCAAGCTCGCGGGTGTGAGCGTGTCGCACCGGCTCGAGAAGCTCGGGATGCATTCGTCCGATACCGCGGAGATCGTCTTGGACGACGTCTCGGTCGCGGCAACCGACCTCATCGGTCTCGAGCCCGGTCATGGCTTCGCGCAACTCATGCGGCAGTTGCAGTACGAACGACTCGCCGGCGCGGCCGCGTGCGTCGGCCAGGCCGCGCAGACGCTCGACGACACGATCGCGTACGCACGCGAACGTCACGCCTTCGGTCGCCCGATCGCACAGCATCAGGTGATCGCGCACAAGCTCGCGGACGCGGCAACCGAGTTGACCGCGGCGCGTACCCTCCTCTACTCGACCGCGTGGACCGTGATGCAGGGCGACTACCCCGTCGCCGAGATCTCCATGTGCAAGAAGTACTGCGCCCAGGTGCAGAACCGTCTGGTCGACGACTGCGTCCAGATCTGGGGCGGCGCGGGCTACCTGGAGGAGACGGGTATCCCTCGCGCCTTCCGAGACGCTCGGCTGCAACGCATAGGCGGCGGCACCGACGAGATGATGAACGAAGTCATCGCGAAACGGATCCTGGCCGAAGACCAGGACGCGTAGGCGACCGGTCGCGGAACTCGGGCGGTCATGGACCGATTACCGATCGGGCAGGCGTGCGGGACTTCCGCATCACCCTGACACGCGAACTCCTCGGGCCCGTTGTACGGTCGTTTCGATGACGAACGTGACGCAGACGGGCGCGGCAGACGTCGTTCGGTTCGCGCATGCGATGCGCAAAGTGTCGGATCAGGCTGACACCACACTCGCGGAGGCGCGCCGACTGATCACCGAGCGCGCGGCTGCGAGCCGCTGTTCGGTCGACGACATCGCGACCGCAGTGATCGATCGCAGCATCAGCTTCAGCGAGTAGCGGCACACCACTGGTGGGCCGCGTCGAGCCGAAGCCCCGCAGTGACGACGCCCGACGCGACCCAAGACGTTCGGCTACCCGGTCAGGTGCGAAGCAATCGCAACGGAAACGCAACCCCGAGCAGTCGACACGGGCACCCCTGCGGGAGTACAACGGACCCAGCGATCCCTGGGGCCCGAGACCGTTGGCCCCTAACCCGACACTTGACCCAGAGCGCTCGCTGAAGATCGGTTCGGTTTCCGCTGCAGCGTCTTCAGCCGGCGGGACCGGCCGATCGTCGGCCCTCCGGGCGCGGTCATCTCTCGGGCGGTGTGGGAACGACGAGCGCAGGCCGCGTCGAACGGCGTACGTCCGGTAGGGGACCGAACCCAAGCGTCGACCGCGCGCGCGGCTTTCACCGCGTCGGCGGTGATCTCGCAGGTTCCGTCGACCGCGCCGCAGAGAGCAGGCCGCTCGATACTCGTAGGCTTCGTGTTGATGATCCTCGCTTTGGTCTGCGCGCTCGCGGCCAACGTCTGTTACGGGCTCGGCACGATCCTGCAGGCGACGGGCGCTCGTCGGGCGACGTCGTCAGATCACCTCGACGTGATGTTGTTCGCACGCCTCGGTCGACAACTGCCATACATCGCCGGCCTCGCCCTCGACCTCGTCGGCTTCGTGGCGTCGATCGTCGCGTTACGCGAGCTGCCTCTGTTCGTGGTGCAGGCCGCGATCGCCGGCAGTATCGGCGTGACCGCGCTCGCCTCCGTGTTCGTGTTCGGCTTCCGCCTTCGCGCCGCCGACACCGGCGCGATCGCGGTGCTGATCGTCGGGCTCGGTCTGCTCGGAATCTCTGCCCGCGGCGAGCACGCGGCCCACCTCACTCGAACCGGTGGCTGGTTCCTCCTCGCCGGAGTCGCGATCGTCGCCCTCGCCGGCGCCTACGCGGCCCGGCTCCCCGACCCGCGCGCTGGGATCGCGCTCGCCGCGTGCGCCGGACTCGGATTCAGCGGGACGGCGATTGCGGCGCGCGCGGTGCGCGTTCCGTCGCATCTCTGGCATCTGCTCGGCGAGCCCGGCGCGGTCTCACTGGTGCTCTACGGCGCGTGCGGGATGCTGATGTTCGCGAGCGCATTGCAACGGGGATCGGTTACCGCGACGTCGGCGGTCATGTTCGGTGTCGAGACCGTCGTCCCGTCGATCGTCGGTCTTGCGGTCCTCGGAGATCGCACCCGTCCGCATTTCGAGATCGTCGCCGCGGTCGGATTCTTCTTGGCCGTCGGCTCGTCGCTCGCGCTGGCTCGCTACACGGAACCTGCGATCCTCCTCGAGAGCGAAAGCGCGACCGCGACCGACGCGACCCCGACGACGGGATAGTTCGGCGGGCTAGTTCGAATTGCGCACCCCGACCCGGTACTCGCCACCGAGACTGATCGTCATCCAGCTGCCGAACTGCGCGGCCTTGGGCGAGTCGTGACTGAGCGTGTCGGTTCCGTCGCCCGTGATCCCATGACCCCAGCAGCAGAGGCCCGAGCTGCTCGGCGCGTGCACGCAGCAGCGAAGCGGCATCTGGAGTCGTGGCCAAGCCGGCCGATCACGGATCGCATTTTCCGTCGCGCGACGCAATCAGTTCGTGCGGTCCTCCGGCCAGCGGGGCCAGCTCGCGCGGTAGACGGGATACGCGGGGCCGTCGCGATCACGGACGAAGGGCTCGCCGGGGCCGATCCGATCGACCGAAGACATCGGCCCGAGGTAACTGAACCGGTGACCCGCATCGTCTTCGCAGCACAGGATGACGACGTGCGCGCCTTCCCCGGCCGCGTCGAGGACCACCCGCTCGAACATCGTCAGACCCGGAAGTTGCGCGCCGACGACGTACCGATTTCGGGCGGTCTCGCGCACGGTCCCGATCCCTTCGAGATATGCGTCCGTGTGAACGCCAGCCATCATGTCTCGACGGTACGAGTCAGTCACTGGCCCTTACATCGTCAAAATTGATGACTCCCGGCACATGCGAACGATGTGCGCCGCGGGTCGATCACGCGTCGGGCGGTTGACATCCGGGCAGCGGGAAAACCCATCGGGGGCTGACGTCAGTCAGTACGGCCAGCTCGGGCGATACAGCGGAAACGCCTCGGTGAGCCGACCGGGGTCGATCGGCTGGTCGAGCGGCACACCGTCGAGCGCCGCTACCGGGCCGAGATAGCTGAACCGGTTGCCGAACGGATCCTCGCAACAGAGGATCCCGACGTTCCGGCACGGTCCGACCGCCTCGAGCACGACGAGATCGAACGGATTGAGGCCGGGCAGGAGCGCGACATCGACGATGTACTTGTTTCTCGCGGTCACCTGCAGCACTGATCCGGCCCCTCCCGGCCCCGTGAGTACCCAGGTGGGCACCGAGGAAACGACGACGTCTCCGCCCGCTCGCGAAAGCGCCCGGGAAGGAGTTTGTGGCTCCGACCCGGGCACCTTCGAATACCTGCCGCTAACCGGGGGGGCCAGTGGCACATTTCCGGCATAACGGTACGCCCGCGGCCCGCCGCGAGCAACGGCCCGTGCTCCCGGTCGGGTACGCCGGAGTTCTGCACGCGATGTCGCTGCTCGAATAATTGCGAAACGGAATGGGTTCAGACCGCAGCCGCGGGCACAATCGGCGGGACAGGTCCGGGCCCTTCTCCCCGACACTTGAGGAACGTCCGCAAGCGTCGCCTACCCGACCGGGCCTCACTTTGCGAACCTCACCTTGGGTCCTCGGAAGTTGAACCACACATCCGCAGACCTCACTCTGACAGACCAATGTGGTTCCAACGGAAGTGCCGCGATCCGACGTTTCGTGGCTACGGCTTGGGCTTGAGCAGTGCCGCGCCTCGTGGTGCACCGGGCCCGAGTTTCACGATGAACATGATCATGAGTTGACGGCCGCTCAATCGGCGCGTCTTGCTGTTGGCTTCCATGATGGCTCCTCTTCCGCAATCCTGCCGAGAGAACCTCGCGCGGTTGTGTCACGGTGAACGGCACATCGGCGCCGCTTTCGTGGCGAGTCCAACGCGCGTCGGCAGAGCGCAACCGCGGTTCACCGCATCCGCAGCGATTGCGCGTGCCGTCGGGTGACCACTCGAGGCACCGGACCGGGATTTCCGTCGAAGGCGCCGACCGTGACGTCGCAGTTCAGTGCGTCTGGGCGAGCAGCCAGCGGGCCACGATCTTGGCGCCGGCGCCCGCGTAGTGGATGCCGTCGGGTCGCAGCGTGACGCCGCCTTCTTGGTCGCGGCATTGGCTGTGCGGGCAGATGTACTGGAAGAGATCGACGAGCTGCGCGCCGGTCGCGGCGGCGACCTGGCGGCGTATCTGGTTGTCGCAGTCGATGGCGCGGTCGACGGCACGCTTGGAGATGTAGCGGGTGTATGCGGAGGTCGTGATGACGACCGTGGCGCCGCTCGAGTTGAGGATTCCGATCTCACGGGTCAGGCTCTGCTCGTAGAGCGTGTCCCATGCGGCGGTGCACGGTTCGATGTCGCGGCCGAGGTATGTCCCGCCGGTGCCGATCGGGTTGGTGTCGATCCAGAACACGACGGTTGGTTTGAATCCTTTCACCATGTCTTTCTCCCAGGGCGGATCGCATGGTGTCCCGTGAAACTCGAGACCGTTCGGCATCATGACGGTCCCGACCTGGACTTCGGGCGGGAAGACGCATCCGAGTATCCCGCCGTTGAGGACCGTCAGCTGCGGTTTGGTGTCGAGCTGGTCGAACGCCAGCCCGAGGAGGTACGCGACCGAGTTGCCGACGATCATGACGCGTTCGGAATGCGCGGGCCCGGCTCGTACCGCACGCTCCGCGGTCTTCAGCGGGGCCGCCGGAGACGTCGGCGCGGCGGCCACGCCGGAGACGGAAACGCTTGTCGTGCCGGGTTCGGTCGCAGCGGTCGTCGCGACGACCGCGACAATCACCGTTGCCGCGACGGCCGGGGCGAGTGCGCGCAGCCGGACTCCGGAAACCGCGCCGCGCCGGATCGGCCCCTCGACGAACGCGTAGGAGGCGATCGCGACCGCCAGTGTCGCCACGGTACGGACGCCGAACAGCGGCCAGCCGCCGAGACCCACGCGCGCCCGATCGAGGAAGACGTCGAGTGGCCAGTGATACAGGTACACGCCGTAGCTGATCACGCCGAGCCAACAGAGCGGCCGGAACGACAGCGCGATCGCGATCGGGCCGCGATTTGGGTGGACGGCGGCCGCGATGACCGCGATCGCACACAGGCCACAGACGAGGAAGCCTCCCCGATACAGCGTCGATGACTGACCGTCGAGCCGCGTCCACGCCACCGCGAGTACGACGACACCGGCCAGACCGAGGATCTCGAGCGCGACGCGCCGCCCGCCTGATTGGGTCGGGCCGCGCATCCGAATCCATGCCGCGAGTGCGACTCCCAACAGGATCGCAGCGGCGCGCGTGTCGGTACCGAAGTAGACGCGCGCCGAGTCGCCGGGCTCGTAGCGCGCGATCATCAACGCAGCGGACACACCAGCGAGCACGAGCGAGACCGCGAGCGTGGCGGCGGGGAACGAGCGCTTCCAGATCGCAACGATCCCGACCATGACCGGCGGCCAGATGACGTAGAACTGCTCTTCGATCGCCAGGCTCCAGGTGTGCTGGAGCGGCGACGGCCCGCTGAACAGTGCGAAGTAACT
>JBBSFB010000034.1:0-48232 GCA_038239145.1 Acidimicrobiia bacterium | reverse complement strand
GTGCTCGTCGTGCTGGTCGAGCCGGTAGAAGCCCGGCAGGTTCTTCACCGCGCGACGAAACTCCTGAACCTCCGCGTCGACGTCGACTGACACCTCGTTGCCGGCGTCGTCGTGGACGGGGAAGCACGACCCGCGCCCCCCCGCGTTGGGCGGTGGGGGGGTACGCGGCCGGCCCGCCCCCGCGGGGCGCCGCGACTCTGTATTGACACCGATGGCGACTCGGTCGCTCGCGCTGAAGCCACGAACGCGACACGAGGGAGAAAGCGCGGGCGCCGAAGAAATGCTTTGTCGCGTAGTGGGCGTCCGACGCGCCATTCCTCTTCGTGGAGTCACTGAGCAATGCGTCGGATCGCGCGTCATCGCAGCACGGTGCTCGAGGTGAACCTATCTCGAAGAGCACGCGCCGACGAACGACTCGTCTACACCGTTACGGAAGCTGCGGCGCTACTGGGAATCTCTCGCGCGCACGGATACGACCTCGTAGCAAGCGGCGAACTCCCGCACCTGAGACTCGGGCGACGCATCGTCATCCCGATTAACGCACTCGCGCAACTGCTTGGCCTCGACGGTTCTGAAGCGTTCCTCAGCGCCCGTCGAGGTGGCGAGCTATGAGGTCTGCCGCGGCCCGGTCGGTCGCGCGTCGACCGTGTGCATAGATGCCTGTCGTCTGCAGATCACGATGTCCGAGACGCTCCTGCACGGACGGCAGCGGGACCCCGAGATCAGCGAGCATCGTTCCGTGGTAGTGGCGCAGATCATGCAGCCGTACACCAGCCACTCCGGCCCGCTTGCAGATCCTGCGGAACGTCGACGTAACGGCGTCTGGATGCCACGGACGCTTTCCCGCAACGTCGTCGCTGAATACGAAGGCATCTGCCGCGTATGACGCGCCGGCTGCGAGCGCGCGCTCTAGCATCAACCGCCGGTGATCACGCAACGACTCGACGGTTCCGGAATCGATCGCGATGCGTCGCGCCTGATGCGTCTTCGTCGTCTTCTCGATGACGAGCTTCGAGTCGCGATCATCTGGCGCAATCGAGCGCGCAATGACCGTCTCGCAGCCGTCGAGATCGACGTCGCTCCATCGCAACGCGCACAACTCACCGCGGCGAGCTCCCGTCGTTACGGAGAGACGCAGGTAGGCCGCAAACTCGGCTCGGTACTGCGCCGCCGCGTCAAGCAGTGCTCGCACCACGTCCGGTTCCGGCGCGTGAACTTGGCGCATGGAGATACGCGGCACACGCGCACGATCTGCGGGAGACGATGCAATCCATTCCCAGCGCACGGCGGTCGCGAGCATGCCGGAGATGACGGCGTGGATCTGGTGAACAGATCGTGGTCCGAGCGGACCGCCGCCGGCCGCGCGGCCCTGTCCGAGGTCGGCGTAGAACCGGTCGAACATCTGCGTCGTCAGACTCGACACACGCGTCGCGCCGAACCTCGGGAGAATGCGTTTGTCGAGAAGTCTCCTGTACCCGCGCCGTGTCGTCGGCGACAGCGCGGGCGCGGCGGTCTCCCACCAATCGTCGGCGAGCGCGGCGACCGTGGTCTTGCGGGGCGCACGCCGCCTCCCCTGGTCGACCTCCGTGACCAGCTCCGCGAGACGCCGCTCAGCCTGACGGCGAGTGCCCGCGACGGTTTCGTACGCGTACTGCCGGCGGCGCTGGTCGTCCGTTCCGACGTAGACCGCGAGCGCCCACGCTTCGCCTCGTTGGCGGATATAGCCCTTCACGTCTGGCGACCCTTCGGATTGATGGGCAGAAGTGATGGGCAAACGTAGTGCTACCAGAGCTGAACATTCAAGCAATTCGCCGCTGACCAGGTACTATTGTACGTGGGCCCGGCTGGGATCGAACCAGCGACCGAGGGATTATGAGTCCCCTGCTCTGACCACTGAGCTACGGGCCCGGCACACACGCGACTACGGGCTGGGCCGTCGGGGCGTGACTCCACTCTTACACAACGGTGGCGATGCTTCGGACTTCAACGCGAGGTGGCGTGCTGCCGACTCGGTCACCCGTGCGTTGGCCGACGGGCTTTGTTCCGGGCGATCAATGCGCTCGACGAACGCCGCTGAAGCGCGCGACTCCTTCGGGCAGCCACGCGCCGGCGAGCAGCAGCACTCCGCCGGCGAGGGCGACCTTGGGCCCCCAACCGAGCCGGGCACTTCCCGCCAGTTGCCGGAACGAGAGCGCGGCAACCAACGCGACGACGAAACCGATCACTGCGACGGCCCGTACCGCCCGGCCCCGGCCCATCACTCCCCACGCAATCCAGCTCGCGGCACCTGCGGCCGGAACGAGATACCAGACGACCGTGAGCCGTCCCGCCGACAGGGCGGGCACGTGGCTCCCCAGCGCGACGAGCGCATCGACCAACGCGTGCCCCCGCAGCCCACTCCCGGCGCCTCGTGCGATCCAGTGCACGAAGGCCGAACCCACGAGCGCGGCGCCGCCGATCAGATAGCACGCGTCGGCGAGCACGACCCCGAGACGCGAACGGTCATCCACTTCCGGGAACCGAAGTCGTCACCGAAACGCTGACGGAACTCTCCCCGCCGCTCGACGACGATGATGACGTACCCGACATACCCGACGTACCCGAGCTCTCGCAGCTCGTGCTCAGCACGCCGTACGTGCACGTCGCGCTGCGGTTGTGCTCCCTGGCGGCGGCCGGCGCATCCGCCGCGTTCCAGATCGTCACCGTAACTCCGGCACGCTCTGTCGTCGACGTCGGGCCGACCACGACGAACGTGTACGTCCCGTCGCTCGGCAGCACGACCGGCGTTCCGTAGAGCATTCCCGCGGCAGTGGGAAGCTCCGACCCGTCGGGCGCGAAGACGCGCACCACGACCGAGCCGCCGCCAGTTTGCACGTCGGCACTCGAGAACGATGTCGGACCCGGCATCCCGAGCAGGCTCTGACCCCCGTGGCCGGCGAACGTCAACACGCGCAGGTTCTCGATCGGCCGCCCGGGCAAGCCGACCACCGTCCCGAGTGTCAGCACGCCGTCCGGCGGGATCTGGTTCGGGATGTTGAGCAGCGAGTAGGCGGTGCGGGGGTCGAGCTGATGGATCGTTCGGTCGACGAGGTCGAGCACGGTTCCGACCGGGCTCACGAACCAGCGATCGCCCTGCTTCGTTGCGGTGACGGTCGAAGCGCCGCTGACGCCCCCGACCGGCAACGTCAACAACTCCAGGCCCACCGGCCCTGAACCACACGGGAAGCTGACGCCCACGTCGCCCGGGTTGCTGTCCGTCGCCGAGTACGTATAGCAGCCGCCGTCGAGTGACCATTTGCCGCCGGAGGTCGTGCCCGACGCGTGCAACGTCACCTTGGCCGTGTCCCCGGAGACCGCATCCGTCGTCTTCATCGACGCGATCGTGAAGAGCGGCTTCGAGCGACCAGCGGCCTTCACGTTGCGCGCGGCGAGGGTCGTGAGTGCAGCGCGGTAGTCATACACCGGGATCTCGTTCGGCGCCGCCATCGTCAACAGCTTTGACCAGTCCCGCTGCGCAAGCGCGCGCACCGACTCCTGCACCGCCGCATCGGGCGAGACGGCGCCCAAGGAGGCGATGGCGCGCGCTCCCGAACCGAAGTCGGCCGCCGGGAGCTTGTTCACCTCCCGCACGTACTCGAGCACCGTGTACGCCGCACTGACGTACCAACGACCGTCGCGCTTCACCGTGATCACGAAGGTGGGGAGGTCGCGCGCGGCCAGCTTGGCGAGATCTGCGTGCGCGGAATTGGTGTCATCCGTCTGCCGTAGCACCTTCTGCATCAACGGCGAGAACTGCGCCTTGCGCGTGCTCGCCGAGAACTCACCACTGTCGACGGTGACCTTCGCGTACCCGGCACCGAGATTCTCGGTCGAGAGTTTCAAGCCGTCGACGCCGAAGTCGATGCCCGCGAGCGGCGCGCTTGCGGTCTCCACGAGCCGCAGCTCGGCCGCCTTCTTCGCTGCGCTCTCGACCGTGCCCTGCAACGATCGGATCTCTTCCGGCGCAAGCACTCGTGCCGCCGCGAGCGGATCCGAATGCCGCAGCGCATCGGCCAGTTGCTCGACCACGCCTTCGGGCGATGAAGAACCCGAACCACGGTTGCCGACGATCGCCGTCACCACCAGCGTCCCGACCACGAGCAGGGCCGCGATACCCGCGGCCGCGATCATCGAAGCGAGCGGCCGGCGCCGGCGACGCCGCGCGGAGTACCTCGTTCCGACGGTCGGTTCAGCGCGGCGCGCAGCTCTTCGTCACTCACCTTCGGCCTCCAGGGTCAACTCCGAGCGCAACCGGCGCCGCGCTCGCATCAGCGCGACGCGCGCGCTGCTGTTCGACATGCCGACGACCTCGGCCGCGTCCGCGATCGGGCGCCGCTCGATCTCGACGAGATAGAGCAGCGCCCGCACGCGCGGCTGCACGCGCAAGAGGTCCTCGAGATCGCTCGGGCACGCATCACTCGTCGCCGCGGCCGGGCCGATGCGACGCCGAGCGACGTTCGCCCGTGCGGATCGGCGCCGTTCATCGGTGGCGAGGTTCACGACGGTCTGGCGCAGATAGGGCCCGAGGTTCCGGATCTCGCCGCACGGCCTCGCCGGCACCTTGGCGAAGGCGCTCTGGACGACATCGTCCGGACCGACGTCGGATCGACCCACGACTGCGGCAAACCGCCGCAACGGGGCGTACAACTCCCGCAATTGCCCGATTTGCCCGGGATCCCAGCGTTCTTCGAGTGCCACCGGGTCCCCGCTCCCGCCTGCGCCGTAGCGCTCCACCCTCGTCACACCAGAGGGACGTCCGGCCGCGGCCGAAAGTGACACCGGGGGACGGGATGGCTCCGGGGGAGAGGCTCGAACTCTCAACCTACGGATTAACAGTCCGCCGCTCTGCCGATTGAGCTACCCCGGAATGGCGCCTGACAATAGCAGCGCGTCGACGTCTCTCCCCGACTCTTCAGCGGGCGCAAAACCGGCCGAGAAGCTGGCGAACGGCCCGGCTTCGGGGGCGCCGAGGACTCGCTCGCAGTTCGTCATTCTCCCGCGAAAGTGTCCGGAAAGGTAGCCACTGCACGGATTGTCCGCACAATTAGCACTCGCGCCGTGCGCGCCCGACGACGTAGAGTGTGCGACGGGGAACGGGTGGGGACGTACCAGGGTGGAGGTATCGGGTGAAAGCCATTCGTTTCATGATCGCCGGGATAGTGGCGACCGCGGCACTGACCGCAGCCGGAGCATCGGTTGCGGGAGCAGCCCCGCCGTCTCCTGCTCCGGCACCAACAGGCATCCTCCAGGGATTGCCCCCAGGATATTTCAATCTTCCGGCGGTCCAAGCCGGCACCCAGACCCAGGCCGAGGGCAACCACGGTTGGTCCGACCTGAATGTCCCGGTCACGTTGTCGAAGCCTTCGACCTCGACTGTCACCGTCGACTACCGGACCATCTATCTGTTCGGACCGATCCGGCACGAGGCGATTCCGTTCCTCGACTACCGCCGTACGCACGGGACCCTGACGTTCGCACCCGGTGAGACATCCAAGATGGTGTCGATCTCGATCCGCGGCGACTACTTCCCCGAGCACGACAACGTCTTCGTGGTGCAGTTCGGACGCCCGCACAACGCACGGATGGGTGGCTTCTGGGGCCTCGGCTTCGGCAAGATCGTGAACGACGACCACTTCTGGTGGTGGCTCTTCGACTGACGGGCAACCGTTCCAAACGAACTTGCGGCGGGGCTCCGGATTCCGGGCCCCGCCGCTTCGTTCCGGAACTCGTGCGGCTCTACGACTCTTCGAGGTAGTCGCGCAGGCGCTGCGAACGAGTCGGGTGCCGCAACTTGGCGAGCGTCTTCGACTCGATCTGGCGGATGCGCTCACGCGTGACGCCGAACTCTTTGCCGACCTCTTCGAGGGTACGGATCTGGCCGTCGTCGAGACCGAACCGCAACCGAACGACCGCACGCTCGCGCTCGTTCAGTTCCTGCAACGCCTCTTCGATCGCCTCGTTCAACAATGCCCGTGCCGCCGCGGTCGCGGGCGCGATGACGTTGGGGTCTTCGACGAAGTCCCCGAGGAGGCTGTCGTCCTCCTCCCCCACCGGCGTCTCGAGGGATACCGGCTCCTGGGCGATGCGCTGGATCTCGCGCACCTTGTCCGGGGTCATCTCGACCTTCGCCGCGATCTCCTCGACCGTTGGCTCCCGCCCGAGCTCCTGCAACATCTGCCGGGAGATGCGCAGCACCTTGTTCATCGTCTCGACCATGTGCACCGGGATGCGGATGGTGCGGGCCTGGTCGGCGATCGCCCGGGTGATGGCCTGGCGAATCCACCACGTCGCGTACGTCGAAAACTTGAAGCCCTTCGTGTAGTCGAACTTCTCGACCGCACGGATGAGCCCGAGGTTGCCCTCCTGGATGAGGTCGAGCAGCGCCATCCCGCGCCCCACGTAGCGCTTGGCGATCGACACGACGAGCCGCAGGTTGGCTTCGGTGAGCTGACGCCGGGCCAGCTCGCCGTCGCGCTTGACCGCGTGCAGGCTGGAGCGCTGGTTCTCGCTGATCTCGACCGGCTCACCGTCGGCGTCGACGCCGCTCAGCTTCTCCCGGGCGAGCAGGCCGGCCTCGATTCGCTTGGCCAGCGTGACTTCCTGCTCGGCCGTGAGGAGCGGGACCTTACCGATCTCCTTGAGGTACATGCGGACGGGGTCGAAGCTGCCGCCGCTCTCGCTGTGCGTCGGCCGTTGCGCAGCGCGCACCGAGACCAGATCGGGATCGGGCTCGTCGTAGGAGACAGAACGCGACGCCGCACTCGGGCGGGCGGCCGCGCTCGGTCGGTGTTCGGTGCGACGCGCGGCCGGCACCGGGGTCGGCGCTACGGGCGCAGCAGGAACCCCGCGGCGTTCGTCTTCGAGCTTGAGCTCTTCTGCTATCTCGTCGAGTACCTTGATGCCGCGCGACTCGAACATCTGCCAGAGATCCCGCAGCTCGTCGGCGTCGGGCTCGAGATCGGGGAACGCGGCAAAGATCTCGCCGGTGGTGATGAAGCCGCGCTCGCGCACCGACGCAAGGACGTCGTCGACGGCCGACGACGACCGTTCGACCGGCGCGTTCGTTTCCTTCGCAACTACGGGTCCGCCGCCCGAATCGGCGACGTGAGTGGACCCGGCGGTATCAGGCTCCGGCGTCTGCGTCATCGGTGATCCACGTTACCAACTGCTCGGCGACGGCTTCCGCCGCTTCCCAATGCTCGGAAGCGCGCGCGTTCGTGAGCTCGTCCAGACGCGTCTTGATCTCCGAGGTACGCGGATCATCACGCCTCAACATCGACGAGAGAAGTCGCTGACTTGACGCCTCCACGAGGTTGACCACTACGTGCGTTGCCAGCTCCTCACTGGGCCCCCGGTCGTCGAGCTCCTCGACCGCGAGCCGCTGCAAGAGGGCCGCGACCTCGGGCGTGGCTCGTTCCAGGCACTCGTGCCACGGCAGTTCGGTCAGTCCGGCGAACGCACTGCGCGCGAGTGGATCGACGAAAAGGTGAACATCGAGACGCCCGCTCATCAGCTCCGGCGCCTGCACGGCCCAACGCAAGGCGTCGAGCTCGCGCCGATCGACCGGCGTTTCCACGGGTCGGGGCGTGGGTGAAGGTTCGGAGGCGGCACGGACGTGGGGTCGGGACCGTACCTGCATCACTTCTTCGCGTACGCGATCCGGTTCGATGTCGAGGCGGCCCGCCAGCTTCATCACGTACTGGTCGCGCACGAGATCGTTGGGGTGCTCGCCGATCAACACCGCGCCCTCGTGCGCGGTGCGGGCGCGACCTTCGAGCGTCGACGCGTCGGCCGCGCGCAGCAGACGTTCGAGCCGGAACTCGAGGAACGGCTGCGCGCCTTTCACCGCGGCGACGAGCTCTTGCGGATCGTCCTTCCACACGTCGGCGGGATCGCGACCGGCGGGGAGATCGGCGACCTGGAATTGCACCTCGAACCGCTGCTCCCACTGATAACAGCGTTCGGCGGCCGCTTGTCCGGCCGCGTCCGCGTCGTAGGCGAGCGTCACCTTGCGGGCCAGGTTCTTCAACGTCAGGAAGTGTTCGTCGGCGAGCGCGGTGCCGCATGTCGCGACCGCGATCGGCACGCCCGCGAGCGCGAACGCCATGACATCGGTGTAGCCCTCGCAGATCACGACCTCACCCTGGGCGACGATCTCGCCCTTGGAGAAGTTCAGGCCGTAGAGCAATCGCGACTTGTGGTAGATCGCAGTCTCGGCCGTGTTCTTGTACTTCGGACCCTCGTCGGTGAGCGTGCGGCCGCCGAACCCGACCGGATCACCCTTCGTGTCCCAGATCGGGAACATGAGCCGACCGCGGATCGCGTCCTGCAGCTTGTTCGCCCGGTTCACGAACGCGAGCCCGGCGTCAATCACGTCCTGGCGAGCGAACTTCGCCTTCTGCAGGTGCGTGCTCACCGGGTCGTAACCGTCGGGCGCCCAGCCGAGCGAGAACCGGCGTACCGCGTCGCCGTCGAACCCGCGGCTGCGGAGATAGCGCCGGCCGAGCCCACCGTCGGGCGCTTCGAGCAGACGCTGGTGGTAGAACGCGATCGCGGCCTGTACCGCTTCGTGTAGCCGCTGCTTGCGCTTGCGCTCCTCGGAGAACGAGGCGTCGTCGTAGCGAAGGGTGATGTTGGCGCGGCCGGCGAGCCGCTCCATGGTCTCGACGAAGTCGAGGTGCTCGACCTCGCGCACGAACGTGATCGCGTCACCGCTCTTTTGGCACCCGAAGCAGTGCCACACGCCCTTGTCCGGGCTTACGGAGAACGACGGCGTCTTCTCCTGATGGAACGGGCACAGTCCCTGGAAGCGGCGACCGACGCGTTTCAGCGCGACGTGCTCACTCACCAACGCGACGAGATCGGTCGCTTCCCGCACCCGCGCGACGTCGTCGTCGAGAATGCCCATCGCGTTGCAGGCTATGGGTTCGCGACGCGGCTCACACGCCCCGCGGGAGGTCCTCGGGGCGCCAGCCGAGCAGCTCGACGCCGAGGCCGAGCGCGTAGCGATCGGTCATCCCGCTGACGTAGCGGACCGCAACGGCAGCCGCTTCCAGGGATCCGGCGGGAAGATCCGTGTACACGCCGGTTGCAGCGGCCGGAAGCCGGGACGGCGCGTCGACGAAGAAGTCGACCAGGCCCCGCAGCAACCCGACGACCTTGTCGGCCTGACGCCGGGCGGCAGGCCGCAGATAGATCCGGTCGAAGTTGAACGCGCGGAACGCCGCGAGCGCATCGGCCTCGGGTTGGGTCATCCCGACCCGGCCGGTGCGGTCGATGGCTTCGAGCACCGCGTTCACGAACCCGCCGACCTGGCCGGAGCCGTCGGTCCCGACAACCGCCGAGACGGTCTCGGGCAGATCGGCCGGCGTCAGGATCCCGGCCCTGACCGCGTCTTCGAAGTCGTGGCAGACGTACGCGATGCGATCCGACCAGGCGACGACCTCGCCCTCGGGCGTCGACGGCGCCGGTCGCCGCCACGAGTGATTACGGATGCCGTCCACGGTCTCCGCGCAGAGATTCAACGGCGCGAGCGTGACGTCGGCGCCGTAGACGGCGTGGTCGTAGCCGCCGGGAACGTAGGGCGAGAACGCCTCCTCCGACGCATGGCCGGCCGGACCGTGCCCGCAGTCGTGCGCGAGCGCGATGGCCTCCGTCAACGGCACACACAGCCCGCTCACCCGGGCGATGCCTGTGGCCACCTGGGCAACCTCGACGGCATGCGTGAGCCGCGTGCGGAGATGGTCGTCCTCGGGGGCGATGAACACCTGACACTTCCCGGCCAGGCGCCGCCACGGGTGCGAATGCTTCACCCGATCGAGGTCGCGCTCGAAGCAGAGCCGGAACGGATCGGGTTCCTCGTCGCGGGCACGCGTTCCCGGACCGACGGGCCGGGTCGCGCCGGGCGCGAGAGCAGCGTCGAGCGCGGCTTCCCGCACCTCACGACGCTCCACTCTGCGTCCGACGAGCGCCTCCACACCGGGATGCGCCCGCCGGACGAGGTGCCGCTCCGCTTCCTCCTCCACCCGCATGGACGCAGGGTACCGACGGGGTGTGACAGGAACGTTTGCATGGCTCCCTCGCCTTCGCCCCGAGGGCTCGGCTCGTCCGCACGGGTACGTCGCCGCCGGGTATCAAGGGTTGGGCGGCTCGTTCCAACGTTCCATCCAACGCTCGACCCTCGACAGTGGCTCGAAGCCGACCTTCGCGTACACGCCGTGCGCGTCGCGCGTGCCGAGCACGAGCCGGGGAAGGTGCGCGTACGCCTCGACGATGCACTGCATGAGGAAAACGCCCACCCCACAGCCGCGGTGACCGTCGAGCACGAAGACGTCGGCGACCCAGCCGAACGCGACGTCGTCGGTCAGCACGCGCGCGAACCCGAACATCGAGCCCGTCGCGTCGTCGACCACGCTGAAGCAGGTCGACTTCTCGATCGCCCGCACCATCTGCTCACGGGTACGACCGAGCGCCCAGTACGAGTCGGTGGAAAGGAACGCGTGGGCGACGTTGACGTCGACACACGCGGGATCGGTGGTGACGGAGTAGTCGCCGTTACTCCACCGGAGGATCGAGTCGGTGCGTGGGAATGGCATAGGTCACGGATGCTCGCGCGCACGGCACGCTCTCACCATCGGAATACATGAGCACGTCGCCGACTGCGAGCCGCTTGCCGATCTTGTGCAGCACGGTGTGCGCCACGACGTCGGCGGGGTCGGGCTTGCGCAGAAAGTCGATGTCGAGGTGCGAGGTGACCGAGAGCGGCTCGCGGCCGATCATTGCGAGCAGCGCCACCCAGAGCCCGGTGTCGGCCAGGGTCATCAACGACGGGCCGCTGATCGTTCCCCCGGGCCGGAGCCGGGAGTCGCTGAAGAGCATGCGGACCCGGGCGCGCATCGGGCGGACCGCTTCGATCACGAAGTGGTCGAGCACCCCCGGGAACACCTCGCCCAGGAACTCGCCGACCTCGGCGGCGCTGAGCCGCGTCCCACCGAGGTCTTCGGGAACAGCCACGCTCAGGCCGACGCGCCCGGACCACCCGTGCCCAACGCGGCGTGCGCGGCGGCGAGGCGGGCGATCGGCACGCGGTACGGCGAGCACGACACGTAGTCGAGGCCGACCTCGTGACAGAACGCGACCGAGGCGGGGTCGCCACCGTGCTCGCCGCAGATCCCGAGCTTGATGCCGGGACGGGCGGCGCGGCCTTTCTCGCAGCCCATGCGCACGAGCTGGCCCACGCCCTCGACGTCGAGCGTCTCGAACGGGTTTGCCGCCAGCAGCTTGTACTCGAGGTACTCGCTCATGAACCGGCCCTCGATGTCGTCGCGGGAGAACCCGAACGTCATCTGCGTGAGGTCGTTCGTGCCGAAGGAGAAGAACTCGGCGACATCGGCAATGCCGTCGGCGACGAGCGCAGCGCGCGGCGTCTCGATCATGGTGCCGACGAGGTAGTCGATCTGGACGTCGGCTTCGGCCAGCACCTTGTCGGCCTCCTCCCGCGACCACGTCTCGAGCAACTTCAGCTCGGGCTCGCTGACGATCAGCGGGATCATGATCTCGACGATCGGGTTCCCGCCCGCACGACGACGGGTCACCGCGGCCTGCATGAGCGCCCGTACCTGCATGCGGTACAGGCCGGGCTTGATGATGCCGAGCCGGCAACCGCGCGTGCCGAGCATCGGGTTCGACTCCCGCCACAACTCCGACGCTTTCAACAGCTTCGTCTCGTGCTCGGTGATCTCGCCCTTGGCCTGCTTGATGATCAGCTCTTCGTGATCGGGCAGGAACTCGTGCAACGGCGGGTCGAGCAGCCGAACGGTGACGGGCAGCCCGTCCATCGCCTCGAGGATGCCCTCGAAGTCGGTTTCTTGTTGGGCCCGGAGCTCCTCGAGCGCGGAGTCTTCGTCGGCGGGCGTGTCTGCGAGGATCATGCGCTGCACGATCGGGAGCCGGTCGCCGAGGAACATGTGCTCGGTCCGGCAGAGGCCGATGCCCTCGGCGCCGAATTCACGCGCCTTGCGGGCGTCCTCGGGGAGGTCGGCGTTGGCGCGCACCTTCAACGTGCGCAGCTCGTCGGCCCAACCGAGGATGATGCCGAACGGTCCGCTCGGCTCGGGCGTGATGACCGCAACCTCGCCGACGACGATCTCACCCGTGGTGCCGTTGATCGAAATGATCTCGCCTTCGCGCACGGTCGTGTCACCCGCGGTAAACGTGCGCCCCGCGAGGTCGATCTTCACCGCTTCCGCGCCGCAGATCGCGGGCTTCCCCATACCCCGGGCGACGACTGCCGCGTGGGAGACGAGACCACCGCGCGACGTCAGGATACCCTCCGCCGCGATCATGCCGTGCAGGTCGTCGGGCGAGGTCTCGGGGCGCACAAGTATCACGTGCTCTCCCGCCTCGTGGCGCGCTTCGGCGTCGTCGGCGGTGAAGTAAACCTTGCCGACCGCCGCACCGGGCGATGCGTTCAGACCCTTGGCGAGCACGGTGAACTTCGCATTGGGATCGAACTGCGGGTGCAACAGCTGATCGAGCTGCGCGGGCTGCACGCGCAGCACCGCTTCGGTGCGGTCGATCAGTCCTTCATCGACCATCTCGACCGCCATGCGCAACGCCGCCGCAGCCGTGCGCTTGCCGACGCGCGTCTGCAGCATGAACAGCTTGCCCTGCTCGATGGTGAACTCGATGTCGCACATGTCGCGGTAGTGGTTCTCGAGCAGCTGCATCATCGCGATGAGCTCTTGGTGGGGCTCGGGGAACTCGTTGCGCATCGCGTCGAGCGGCTCGGTGATGCGGATGCCGGCAACGACGTCTTCGCCCTGCGCGTTCACGAGGAAGTCGCCGTAGCCCTTGTGCTCACCGGTGGAAGGGTTGCGGGTGAACGCAACTCCGGTACCGGAGTCGTCGCCCTTGTTGCCGAACACCATCGTCTGCACGTTCACCGCGGTGCCGAGATCGTCGGGGATCTTCTCCATGCGGCGGTAGTCGCGCGCGCGCCGGCCGTTCCACGACTTGAACACCGCGTCGATCGCGTACGCGAGCTGCTCTTGCGGATCGGTCGGAAAATCGACGCCCGCTTCCGCTTTGACGATGCCCTTGAACGTCTCGACGAGCCCAGCCAGATCGGCGGCGGAGAGCTCGGTGTCGACCTTCACACCCTTGTGCTCGACCAGGTCGAGCAGCGCCTCTTCGAACAGCTCGCCGGAGACGTCGAGCACGATCTTGCCGAACATCTGCACGAAACGGCGGTAACTGTCGTACGCGAAACGCTCGTTCTTCGTCTGCTTGGCGAGGCCTTTGACCGACTCGTCGTTGAGCCCGAGGTTCAAGACGGTGTCCATCATTCCCGGCATCGAGAACGGCGCACCGGAACGCACCGAAACCAGGAGCGGGTCGTCGGAGTCGCCGAGGAGCTTGCCCGTCTTCTTCTCGAGCTGCTCACGCGCGACCGCGACCTCGGCCATCAGACCGGGCGGCATCTCGTCGCCGAGGTCCATGTACGCCTTGCACGCGTCGGTGCTGATCGTGAAGCCGCCCGGCACCGGGAGCCCGAGGTTCGTCATCTCGGCGAGGTTCGCACCCTTGCCGCCGAGCAGGTACTTCTGGTCGCGGCCACCTTCTTCGAACGCGTAGACGTATTTCTCTCGCGCTTGCGCAGGCTTGTCGCGTGTTTGCTCCGGCATCGGCGGACCTCTCAGTTTTCAGTCGGCGCGGCGTCTTTGCCGGCCTCGCTATCGGCGTCGCTGACGACGATCGTGTGGGCGAAGCGGTCGTGCAGGCCCTGCATGTTCGCGTTGCGCATCCACAGCGTGACGCCGAACAGCACGATGACCGCTGCGATCTGCTGCAGCAGCAGGTACAGCGTGAAGGTGACGAGCACCACGAGCCCGAACCGCGTGATTGCGATGCGCGCCCCGACCGGCGAGCCGTCTTCGCGCACCACCTTCAGGTGTTGGAATCGTTTCCCGAGCGTGCGACCGGTGAGCGCGGTCGGGACCGCGAGATAGAGGAAGCCGAGGAGGAACGCGATCGCGATGCCGCCCAGGAAGAACGGGTTCAGCTTCGATGACTGGTCGTCGCGGAGCTTCGTGTCGGCCTTGCCTTTGGCCTTGGCGTCGTCTGACGCTTTCTGATCCGTCGTCTGCGCGGATGTGTTGTTCGCCTTCTTGTCGGCGCTCACCGCCTTGTCGGCGTCGCTCTTGGCCTTGTTGTCCGCCGTGATGTCGTCGTTCAGCTGATTGATCTTGTGCACGACGTCGGGCTTTTGCGACTTGGCGACCGCCTGCGCGCCAACCTGGCTCCCGCTGACGAGCACGATCAACACGAGCAGGTCGATGATCATCGCGATGATGCGCTGCTTCGTCGACGGGAAATGGGTTCCCGGCGGCGGCGTGATCGTGGGGACCTTCGCGGCGGCGGCCCGCTCGGCGCGCAACTCGCGGGTGCTCTTCGTCCGGTCCTGGCGGGAGCTCCGGGCCTGGGCCCGCATCCCCTTCGCCGGCGGCTTGGCCGCGCCGCGACGCCTGCCGTTGGTGGTCGTGACGGGCGTCGTGTCGTCGAGCTCGCCCGCCTCGCTCGCGAGCTCGCGCTGCTCGTCGTACCGACCCCGTTGGTACGGGTCGGACAGCACGTTCCACGCCTTGTTCAGCCGGAGCGCGTCGTCACGTCCGGCCTCGCTCGCGGTGTCGAGTCCCTCCTTGCGGCTTCGATACGCACCGCGGATGTCCTCGACCGACGCGTCGGCGTCGATCCCCAGCATCGAGTAGTAATCATCCATCAGTCAGGCCACACCCAAGCGATCGCGGAGCTCGCCGGCCAGCCGGTCGAGCGAAACCCTGTCTTGTGTCATCGAATCCCGGTCGCGGACGGTCACCGCTCGGTCGTCGATCGTGTCGAAGTCGATCGTGACACACAGCGGTGTGCCGATCTCGTCCTGGCGGCGATACCGGCGACCGATCGCACCAGCCAGGTCGACGTCGATCTGGAAATGCGGTCGGAGCGCGTCGGCCACCTCGTCGGTCAGCGGCAGCAACGTGTCCTTCTTCGACAAGGGCAGCACCGCGACCTTGATCGGCGCGAGCCGGGAATCGAGGCGCAGGACCGTGCGCTTTTCGACCTTGCCTTCGCCACTCGTCGCCTCGTCCTCGTCGTACGCGGCGAGCAGGAACGCGAGCGTCGCCCGGTCCGCCCCCGCCGCGGGCTCGATCACATACGGCAGGTAGTGCTCGTTGCTCTCCTGGTCGAAGTAGGAAAGGTCCTCACCCGAGAACTTCGAGTGCTGCGTGAGGTCGTAGTCGGTGCGGTTCGCGATGCCCTCGAGCTCGCCCCAGCCCCACGGGTACGCGTACTCGACGTCGCTGGTGCCGGCCGAGTAGAACGAGAGCTCGTCGGCGTCGTGCGGGCGGATGCGGATCTGGTCTTCGGGGATACCGAGGTCGGTGTACCAGCGGAAGCGTTCGGCGACCCAGTACTCGAACCACCTGGGAGCGTCGGCGGGCGGGACGAAAAACTCCATCTCCATCTGCTCGAACTCGCGCGTACGAAAAACGAAGTTGCCGGGCGTGATCTCGTTGCGGAACGACTTGCCGATCTGCGCGATGCCGAACGGGGGCTTCTTGCGCGTGGTGGTCTGCACGTTCTTGAAGTTGACGAAGATCCCCTGCGCGGTCTCGGGCCGAAGGTAGGCGACGGAGGCGTCGTCCTCCAGCGGGCCGACGTGGGTCTTGAACATCAGGTTGAAGTTACGGGCCTCGGTAAACGATTCCTTGGCGCCGCAGTTGGGGCACGCACCCGAGTCCGGGAGGTGATCGGCCCGGAAACGCTCGTTGCAGTTGCGGCAGTCGACGAGCGGGTCGGTGAACGTACCGACGTGGCCGCTCGCCTCCCAGACCTTCGGCGCCATGAGGATCGCCGAATCGAGCCCGACGACGTCGGAGCGGAGCTGCACCATCGAGCGCCACCACGCCTCTTTGACGTTGCGCTTCAACAACACGCCGAGCGGCCCGTAGTCCCAGGTGGAACGGAAGCCGCCGTAGATGTCGGACGAGGGGAACACCAAGCCCCGACGCTTTGCGAGGTTGACGACGCGATCCATCAACTTGGGGTCGCCGGGGGCTGCCATAGGCAGTCCAGGCTAGTCGGCGAACTCCGGATTCCCTGTCCTAGGCGGGCCGTCGGCGACCGGAGAATCCCAGCTCAATCACCTGGCTCGATCCGCGGTCAGAGCAGTGCGGTCGAGCGCAGACGGCGTTCGACGTGATGCTCGACCGCGCGGATACCGAGCTGTTCGACCTCGTGGGACTCCGGCCCGGGCTCCTGCGCGAAGACGCCGTTCAAGCCGCCGCCCAACATGCGTCGCATCAGATGGAGCGCGGGATACGACAACGGCCATCCGCCGCCCCGCGAGCACGACCGGCACAACGTGCCGCCCTCGTCGAGATCGAACGCGACCAGCTCGGCGTCGGTGTCGCCCTCACCGTTTACAACTCCGACGCCACCGCAACGGGCGCAATCGTCGAGCAACGGATGGATGCCCTCGAGGGAGAGCAGCTTCCAGAAGAACGCGGAGGTGACGAGCGGGTTCTGCAGGTCGCCGAGCGCCCGGAGCGCGCCGGTCAGCATCCGGTAGAGCGCGGGGTTCGGTTCGTGCTCCTGGGCGACCTGGTCGACGGCCTCGAGCATCGGGATCGCGTGCGTGAGCAATCCGTACTCCTCCCGCAACACCCGGTTCGCCTCGAGCGTCTCCGCCTGGGTGACCACGTCGAGCTCGCGCCCGCGGTAGCACTGGAGCGCGACCCGGGTCATCGGCTCGAGCCGGGCGCCGAAGCGGCTCGACGTCTTGCGCACGCCCTTGGCGACGGCGCGGACCTTGCCGTGGCCCAGGGTGAGGAAGGTGACGATGCGATCGGCCTCGCCGAGCTTGATCGTCCGGAGCACGACCCCCTCGTCCCGATACAGCCCCGGCATTACACGAGTGTAATTCACGGTCGTCTCCACCAACAGAAGTGCGAGTTTTTAGCGCATAGCGATGAAAACTCGCACTTCTGTTGGTGGTGTTTTGCGCTCGTACGCGCGTCAGATGGCGCCGAAGCGGCGGTCGCGGCGCTGGTACTCGGCGATGGCTTCGACGAGGTGCCGAGTGCGGAAGTCGGGCCAGAGCACGTCGGTGAACACGAGCTCGGAGTACGCCAGCTCCCACAGCAGATAGTTCGAGATCCGGAACTCGCCGCTCGTACGGACGAGCAGGTCGGGGTCGGGCATGTCGGGCGCGTAGAGGTGACGGCCGATCGTCCGTTCGTCGATCTTCCCGGGGTCGATCCTGCCCTCGGCCGCTTCCAGCGCGATCGCGCGCACGGCGTCGACGATCTCGGCCCGGCCGCCGTAGTTGAACGCGAACGTGAGCGTGAGCCGGCGGTTGGCGCGGGTCAGCTCTTCGCTCTCCTCGATGCGGCGGCGCACACGCCCCGGCACGCGCCCACCGCGCCGTCCGATGAAGCGGACCCGCACTCCGCGTTCGTTCAGGTCGTCGCGACGCGCGACGAGCAGGCGCTCGTTGAAGTTCATGAGGAAGCGGACCTCGTCGAGCGGGCGCCGCCAATTCTCGGTCGAGAACGCGTAGACGGTCATCCACTTCAGCCCGAGCTCGAGCGCGCCGTCGACGGTGTCGAACAGCGCCTCTTCCCCGGCCGCATGACCCTCGGTCCGCTTGAGACCCCGTTGCTGGGCCCAACGGCCGTTGCCGTCCATCACGATCGCGACGTGCGCGGGAATGCGTGTCGGATCGAGCTGCGAGGAACCGGTCAGCGACACGATCCCGGACGCTACCCGCGTCGACCCGATAGCTTCCGGCCGTGCCGTGGACGGCGATCGTGAACCCGGTGGCCGGTCGGGGCCGGACCCGAAAGCTGCTTCCCGAGCTCGAACGCGCCGCGAGCGCGGCCGGGATCGCGTTGCACGTCTCGCCCGAGCCCGGGGCGCCGACCAAGCTCGCGCAGGCCGCCGCCGACGAGGGCAACGACCTCGTCGCGTGCGGCGGTGACGGGCTCGTGACCGAGGTCGCGGGGGTCGCGGCCGACACGGGCAAGCGGCTCGCGATCGTCCCGACCGGAGCCGGCAACGACTTCGCCCGGGTACTCGGCTACGACCCGAAACACCCACTGCGCGCCTTCGACGCGATCGCGCACGGACGCGACCACGTCGTCGATCTCGGTCGGGTCAACGGACGTTGGTACACGTGCGTCACTGCGTCGGGCTTCGACGCGGAGGCGAATCGCTGGGCGAACACGGTCCGGCGGCTGTCGGGAACCTCGCTCTACGTCGCCGCCGTGCTCCGCACGCTCGCCGTCTACAAACCCCACATGTTCCGGGTCACCGTCGACGGCGAGTCGGTCGAGACCAAGGCGTGGCTCGTCGCGGTCGGCAACGGACCTGCGTACGCGGGCGGCATGAACGTGACGCCGAACGCCCGCCTCGACGACGGCCTGCTCGACGTCACCATCGTCGGCGTCATGTCGCGCCCGGAGTTCCTGTTCAACTTTCCCAAGGTCTTCAAGGGCACCCACGTGGGCCACCCGAAGGTCACGACCCTGCGGGGCCGCAAGGTGTTCCTGGAGTCGCTCGATCCGTCGATCCCGATGGAGGTCTACGCCGACGGCGAACGCGTCGGCCCGCTACCTGGGACGATGGAAGCAGTGCGCGACGCGTTGAACGTACGCGTCCCCTGAACGGGACTCGGACCGGTCGGCCCTAACCGGCGGCGCCGGGCGGATTGCCCGCCGCTTTGAGCGCGACATCCAAGGTGACGGCGGGACCGGTCACCGTGATGGTGCCCTTCATGCCCGCCGCCTCGTGGCCCGGAATCGCGCAGAAGTAGGTGTAGCTCCCCGCCTTCGGGAAGAACGCGACCCCGCTATCGGTCACACCCGCTGCGTTCAGGGCCAGCGACTCCCACAGCGTGGTGGGGTCCTGCATGCTGAACGTGTGGCCCGAGGCCGCGACGGAGACGTTGATCTTCACGAGCCCGGTCTTGGTGCCCAGCGCGTCGGGCGAGAACTTGAGCGCGCCCCCGGGCGCGGCCGTGACCGCGAGGGTCTGTTTGGTCTTCAGCGTGGCAGGCAGCGTGGTGGGACCGGTCGCCTCCGGTTGCGCGTGGCCGAGTACCAGCCACCCGCTGGACATGATGGAGAAGATGAACGCGGCGGTGATGAGCGTGATCGCCGAGCTGCGCAGGCGCTTGGAGCCTGCCGACAACAGCGTGGCCCCCACGAGGATCATGATGGTGATCACGGAGCCGACGAAGATCGGGATGTGTCCGTGGCCCGACAAGAAGATGCGGGAGACGTTGAGGATGTACGCGACCAACCCCACCACGACCGCGACGGGGAGAACGAGCGGCGTCAGGAAGCGCTCGACGTACTGGCGCTGCCAGAACGGGCCCTTCTCCACCGCCCGCTTGGGCGTCGGCGCGGGCGTTTCCGCCGCGTCGGCCACCGATGCTTCGCGTTGTTCGGTCGGGGTGTTGGTCATTGCTTCTGCAACTCCATCAGTTCGCGGTCAAGGTCGCGCGAGACGCGGCGGCGAGCGGTAGAGACCTTCTCCTCGGCATTGTGCCACCGGAAGAACACGACGGTGATCGTGATCCAGAGGCTGAAGCCGACGAGGATCTTCATGATCAGCCCGGCAAAGCGCATGTCGTCGAGCGCCGAGATACCCCAGAGGCGGGGAACGGTCTCGTAGAACTTGTACAGCGGGTGGTCACCGAAAGTGAGGAACGACGCCGGCACGGTGGGCACGACCGACTGGAGGAACAGGAACAGCATGCGGGCGAGCGGCTGCAGTCGGGGTACCTCGGGCAGCGGGCTCAGCAGCGGCATCCACACGATGAGCGACGAGACGAGCAGGATTGCGTGCAGGCTGAAGTGCAACAGCGCGTGGTGCAGCGACGCGTCGACCACTACCGGGATGTGCGTGAGGATGATGACGAAGTTGAAGAGCAGCGTCGCCGGGATCAGCCGCGACATGTAGCGCACCGATTTCAGCAACCACCGCGGTGACAACAGCCAGCGGGCGAGCCAGGCTGGCGTACCCATCAACAGCAGCGGCGCCGCGATGATCGCGTACGTCGTGTGCTGGACCATGTGGACCCAGAAGAAGTAACGCTCGCCGATGTCGTGGATCGGCCAGTCGGATGCAACCCACATCGCGAGGAGTCCCGCGGAGAAGGTAGTGACTTGGAACCGGGTGACGACCTTCGTACCGGTGGGCGCGAGACGCGGGCCGAGCCGGTTCACCGCCACCGCGTAGCCGGCCGCGATCGCGCCGACGAGGAGCCAGACCTCCGGGTGCGGGACCCAACCGGGAAAGGCGACGTCGGCGAGCACGGTTCGCTACGACTTCAGAGTGGTGCTGGAGAAGAAGAGGAACACGATCCCGTACACGATGCACGCGAGCGTGATGCCGCCCACGAACATGCGCCGGAACAGGTTCGAGTCCTGCTTCATGTGCATGTACCACGCCGCGACGAGGAAGAACTTGACGAAGGCCATGATCGCAAGGGCGACGATGAGCAGGTTCGAGTTGACGTGACCGTCGAGGTACGACGTCGCGACCTCGACCCCGGTGAGGATCACGAGCACGACCGCGATCAACACGTACTGGCGCGGCCCGGGATGATGCGGTCCCTCGACGACGGGGAGATGGTCGCCCGCGGGTACGAGCGCGCCGCCGCCGGGAACGGCCGGCGTGGCGTCGGGGTCGAGCGTGACCAGGTCGGTACCTTCGGTCATACCAGCGTCCTCAGTGCGTCGGGATCAGATAGATCGCAGTGAAGATGAAGATCCACACCACGTCGACGAAGTGCCAGTAAAGGCCCGCGATCTCGATGGCCTCCGACTTCTCGGTGGGGAGGCGGCCCTGCATCGAACGGCCCCAGAGCAAGAGCAGCCAGATGATGCCGATGGTCACGTGCGCGCCGTGCAGGCCGGTGAGCACGAAGAAGGTGGTGCCGAACATGTTGGTACCGAGGTGCAAACCCTTGCGGTAGAACTCGGTGAACTCGTAGACCTGACCGCCGACGAACGTTGCGCCGAACAGGCAGGTGGCGAGCAGCCAGATCCGCAACCGGGTGTGATCGCCTCGCTGGATGGCGGCCAACGCCAGCACCATCGTGAGCGAGCTCATCAACAGCACGAACGACGTCACCGACGTGAACGGGATGTTGAGCAGCTTGTCGGGGGTCGGGCCCTTCAGGAACTGCGCGTCGCGACCGCGGTAGAGGAAGTACGTCGAGATGAACGCGCCGAAGAACAGTGCCTCCGACGACAAGAACAGCCAGATCGCCAGCTTCGAGTTGCTGATGCCGGTGTTGGTGTCGTGGCCGTGCTCGATGATCGCGCCGGGCTCGACCTCGTCCGAGCCGGCGGTAACCACTGCCTGGGTCATCAGTGCACCTCCGTCCCGTGCAATTCCGTGCTGTCCACGTCGGTTCCGTGGGTTTCCGGTTCGGCGGAAGGCTCGATCGCCCAACCGTTGAGCCCGAAGAACGCGACGAGCACGCCGGCCGCCAGCAGCCACCAGTTCTTGAACACGAACCCGTAACCCATGATCGGCATCGAAAGCGCGAAGATCAGCGGCCAGTACGACGGCGACGGCATGTGGATGCTGTGCGGGTCGAAGTTGGCCGGCGTGAGGTCTTCCTCACCCGAACCACCGGCCGGCAACCGCACCAGGCGACCTTCGTCGTCCTCGGTGTACTTACGGTGCCAGTAGTCGTCGAGGCTCGTGACGACGGGGACAACCGCAAAGTTGTACTCGGGGGGCGGCGACGGGATGCTCCACTCGAGCGTGCGCGCGTCCCACGGGTCGTGACCGACCTTCTCGCCCCGGCGGGCGGTGAAGATCACGTTGACCAAGAAGACGAGGACCGACAACGCGATGATGAACGCACCGATCGTGGCGAGCAGGTTGAGCGTGTCCCAGCCCATGCCCTTCGGATACGTGTAGGTGCGGCGGGGCTGACCCTCGAACCCGAGGAAGTGCATCGGGAAGAAGGTGAGGTTGAACCCGATCACCATCAGCCAGAAGTTGAGCTTGCCCATCTTCTCGTTGAGCATCTTCCCGAAGATCTTCGGCCACCAGTAGTAGAAGCCGCCAAAGACGGCAAACACGAGGCCGCCGAAGAGCACGTAGTGGAAATGGGCCACGACGAAGTACGTGTCGGTCTGCTGCGTGTCGCTCGGCACGATCGAGTGCATGACGCCCGAGAGGCCGCCGATCGTGAACTGGGCGATGAACCCGAGCGCGAACAGCATGGGCGTTCTGAGTCGTACGGCTCCGCCCCAGACGGTTGCGAGCCAGTTGAAGATCTTCACGCCGGTCGGGATTGCGATGAGCATCGTGGAGAGCCCGAACGCCGACACCGCGACCGGACCGAGACCGGTCGCGAACATGTGGTGCGCCCACACGCCCCAACCAAGGAAGCCGATCGCGATGCCCGAGAACACGACGACCGAGTAACCGAACAACGGCTTCCGGGAGAACACCGGCAGGATCTCGGAGACGATGCCCATGCCCGGCAGGATCAGGATGTACACCTCGGGATGGCCGAAGATCCAGAACAGGTTCTGGTACATCAGCGGGTCGCCACCCGCGGCCGCGTTGAAGAAGTTCGTGTGGAAGTTACGGTCCATGAAGACCATGATCAGCGCCGCGGTCACCGGCGGCATGGCGAACAGCGTGAGGAACGCGATCACCAACATCATCCAGACGAAGACCGGCATCCGCATCATCGTCATGCCCGGTGCGCGCATGTTGAGGATGGTCACGAGGAAGTTGACCGCGGTCGCGACCGAACCGATACCCAACATGATCAGGCCGACGGTCCAGAAGTCGGTACCTCGGCCCGGGAGGTATCCGTTGGCGAGCGGCGTGCTCGTCAACGGCGCGTAACCGAACCAACCACCGTCGGGCGCGCCACCGAGCGCGAACGACGAGTAAAGGAAAATCCCGCCGAACGCGAAGACCCAGAACCCGAGCATGTTGAGCCGCGGGAACGCGACGTCGCGGGTACCGATCATGAGCGGGACGAGGTAGTTACCGAACGCGGCCGCGATCGGCATGCCGAGCAGGAACACCATCGTGGTGCCGTGCATCGTGAAGAACTCGTTGTACCGGGCCGCGCTCAGGATCGTGCCATCGGGGCGGGCCAGCTGGAGCCGAATGAACAGCGCTTCGATGCCGCCCACGCAGAAGAAGAAGATCGCGAGCGTGCCGTACATGATCGCGATCTTCTTGTGGTCGACCGTGGTCACCCAGCTGAAGGGTCCGGTCGTAGTGCGCGGCCGCTGGAGGATCCGCGCCCCTCGATCCGGTGCGTCTACGAACGCGGTTGCGTCTTCGACAGTTGTCATTTGCCTACACACTCCGACGGGGCCGGGCCCGGATTGGTGGCGGTATTGGCGAGTAGATAACAGGCGATCTTCTGCGCTTCCGCGGTCGACATGCCCTGGGCGCTGAAGTTCGGCATGTGCTGCGACAGGTTCCCCATCGGCTTACGCGACGGCGCGTCGTAGATCCACTTCCAGAGGTTGTCGTAGTTCGTGAGATAGATGTCGCCGGCGAAGGCCGTCCGGTCGGCGAGATGGACGAGGTTCGGGGCCACCGCGCCCGCAACCCCGGCCTTGAAGCTGTGACAGCTCGCGCAGCCGTACGCGGTGTTGTTAATGCCGGTGAGCAGCGCCGCCTCCGTCGTCTTCTGCGCCTGTTGGCTCTGCACCCAGGCCCGATACTCGGGCAGGGTCTGCGCGACCACGCGCATGCGCATGTTGGCGTGGGACAGGCCGCAGTACTCCGCGCACTGACCGAGGTAGACACCGGGCTTGTCGGCCTCGAGGTTGAGGTACGAGGTGCGCCCCGGGATGACGTCCTTCTTGCCGTTCAGCTCCGGGATCCAAAACGAGTGGTTCACGCCGTTCAGGTAGCACGGCGACGGCGAGCACAGCGGCGTCTGCAAGGTGAGCGCGACCGGCTGACCGATCGGGATGTGCAGCTCGTTCGCGGTCTGCACCCCGTTGCCGCCGTCGGTGTAGTCGAACTGCCACCACCACTGCCGCGCGGTCACGGTGACGTGCACGACATTCGGGCCGGTGGGCTTCTTGGCCAGGCTGAAGATCGTGGCGACGGTCGGGACCGCCATGATCGCAAGGATGACGGCGGGGATGACGGTCCAGCTGATCTCGAGAATCGTGTTGCCGTGAACCTGCTTCGGCGCCCGCTCTTCGCCCGGCTTCTCCCGGAAGCGGAGCGCGACGAAGAACGTGCCGAAGATGACGCCGATACCGACGAGAACCGCGACCCAGAAGAAGGGCTCGGTCAGGTGAAGGATCTGGCGGGAATACTTCCCGGCCGGGCGAAGCGCGCTCTGTTTGTTCTTGGGCCCGGTGCTGTCACCACAACTCGCCAACGTGATGGCGGCGATTGCGATGGCGGCAGTCGTGCCTGCGCGCCGGAACCGGTGCGTGCGGTCCAACATCAGCCTCTCTCGGCGACGGGTCTGCGGGAGATCGGCCGGACTCTACAGCGGCCGATTCCCCGAAACTAACTCTGGCACCCCCTCATCGCGCGGACGTGTCACGCGCATGATCACAATGTCTATGGCTCCCTCGGGCTCCGCTGCGCTGCGCTTCGTCCGCACCCTGACGATGGCTCCCTCGGGCTCCGCTGCGCTGCGCTTCGTCCGCACCCTGACCATGGCTCCCTCGGGCTCCGCTGCCCGCTACAAACCCAGGCGGTCGAGGGAACCGGCCCGGCGCTGCCAGTCGGGATCGACCTTGACCCGAGTCTCGAGGTGGACGCGGGTACCGAGCAATGCCTCCAGCTCCAGGCGCGCGGCGGTGCCGGCCGCCTTCAGGACCGCGCCTCCCTTGCCGATCACGATGCCTTTCTGAGAATCCCGCTCGACCCGCACGATGACCCGGATGGCGAGCAAGGGCCCGTCGGCGGTCTCGCGTTCCTCCACCTCGTCGGTGGTCACGGCAATCGAGTGCGGGAGTTCCTCGCGCGCCATCGCGAGCAGCTTCTCGCGCAGCAGCTCCGCCGCGAGGAACGACTCGGGCTGGTCGGAGACCACGCCGTCCGGGTAATAGTGGGGACCGGGGGGGAGGCGGTCCTCGAGCTCACCGAGCAGGGCATCGACCCCGACCCCGTCTCTCGCGGAGAGCGGCACGTAGGCCGCGAAGTCGCCGAGCTCACTCGACGCCTGGGCCAGATGCTCGAACACGTCGTCGCGGGACGCGATGTCGGTCTTGTTCACCGCGAGCACCACCGGGGTTCTCACTTCCGCGAGCCGGGCCGCGACGAACCGGTCCCCCGGACCGATCGGCGCGTTGGCCTCGATGAGGAAGCACACGACGTCGACCTCGCCAAGCGTGGCGAGGGCGCGGTCGTTGGCGCGCTCACCGAGCAACGTGCGGGGCTTGTGCACGCCGGGCGTGTCGAGGAACACGATCTGGTTCGCGGGGGTCGTCCGCACTCCCCTGACCTGCGTCCGGGTCGTTTGCGGACGATCGGAGACGATCGACACCTTGCGTCCGATGATCTGGTTCAACAGCGTCGACTTGCCCACGTTGGGCCGGCCGACCAGCGACACGAACCCCGATCGGAACCCGAACTCGTCGGCCGTGTCCGGAGGTGCACTCATTCGCCGCGGTCGGCGGTCGCGGATGCCTGTTCGCCCACCGGCGCGGGAACGCGGGAAATGATCACCGACACGATGCGGCGCCCCTGCACGCGTTCCGCGCAGAACTCCAGGCCGTCGACGTGCAGGCACTCGCCCTCGGTCGGCACGTGACCGAGGGTGTTGAAGACGAGGCCGCCGACGGTGTCCCACTCGTCTTGCGGCAGGTCGACGTCGAGCAATTCGTTGACCTCGTCGATCGACGTGCGACCGGGCGCGCGCAGCGCTCCGTTCGGCAGGCGTTCGACTGTCGGCTCGGGCGGGTCGTACTCATCTGTGATCTCCCCGACGATCTCTTCGAGCAAGTCCTCCATCGTGACGATCCCGGCGGTCCCGCCGTATTCGTCGACGACGATCGCCATGTGGAACTTCTCGGTCTGCATCTCCCGCAGCAACTCCGCGACCCGCTTCGACTCCGGGACGAAGTGCGCCGGGCGCATGTTCTCCCGCACGGGGTCCGCCCCCTGACCGGCCGCGCCGCGGGCGAGCAGATCCTTGACGAAGACCAGCCCGATGATGTCGTCGGTGGTGTCCTCGTACGCGGGAAAGCGTGAGTTGCCGGCCTCGATGGCCATAGCAATTGCTTCGTCGACCGTGGCATCGGCCTCGACCGCGACCATGTCGGTACGGGGCACCATCACCTCGCGCACCACGGTGTCGCCGAAGTCGAAGATCGAGTGGATCAGCTCGCGCTCCTCCGGCTCGATCGAGTCCTCCTGCGCGGCGACGTCGGCCATGGTGAGGATGTCGGCTTCGGTCGTGAATGGACCGAGCCGCATCCCCTTGCCCGGCAACACGATGTTGGCGAAACCGATGAATCCACGCGTGAGGAGGCGCAGAGGCGGGAAGTGGGTCACCGACGCGAGCAGCGGTGAGATCGCGAGGGCGGTGCGGTCGGCGTGTTGAAGGGCGAACGTCTTCGGCACGACTTCGAACAACGTGAACACCACGAAGATCTCGATGAAGATGCTCACCGCGATGCCGGCGGCACCGAACGACGGCTCGAGCACCGTGCCCAGCACGGTCGCGCCGATCATCTGGCACCCGAGCACGAGCAGCAAGATGCTGTTGAGCGTCTGCTCGGGATGCTCGAGCAGACGCAACACTCTTCGGGCGCGCTTGTCGCCCTCTTCGTCGAGCGCGCGCAATCGGATCGAGCTGACGCGCGTGAACGCGGTCTCCGCGAGCGCGAGTACACCGGAGAGAATCCAGAGCAACGCGACGAGGATGATGGCGGCGACGTTCACGACGGCGCGCTCATGAACTGCGAACCGTATCTGGGGGTGCGTTGCGTCCCATGGACCTATGCCCCGAACATCTCGCGCTCGATCTCCCGGAAGCGCGCGAGGAGTTCCTGTTCCCGCCGCTGCATGACCGCGGTCTCCTCGGGTTCGGCATGGTCGTAGTCGAGCAGGTGGAGCACACCGTGAACAACGAGGAGCGCGATCTCGTCGTCGGCGGGGATGCCCCTTTCCATCGCCTGACGGCCCGCAACCGTGGGGCAAAGGATGACATCGCCCAACAACGTGGGCGGTTCGCCGGCGTCCGAAGGCGCGCCCGGACCGCGCCCACCCTGGTCGGGCTGACGACCGGCGGGCGGCAGTTCCTCGTCGAGCGGGAACGACAGCACGTCGGTCGGGCCGTCACCGCCGAGGAACCTGACGTTCAGCTCCGCGATCGTCGGCTCGTCGACGAACAGCAACGACATCTCCACGTCGGTCCCGTACCGCGCGTTCACGCGCTCGCCGTCGAGCACGAGCTTGGCGAGGCGGACCCAGCGGGGTACGTCGACCTCGACGTCGTGTTGTTCGTCCGCGCCGAAGACGGAGGGCGAGTCCTCCATCGTGTCGCGCCCGTCCGGAGTGCTGCTCATTTCTGATCCCGTTCATACGCGTCGACGATGTCCTGCACGATGCGGTGCCGCACCACGTCGCGCGAGTTGAGGTCGATGAACGTGAGCCCGTTGATGCCCTCGAGCACACTCCGCACCTGCATGAGCCCCGAGCGGCCCCGCCCTTCGGGCAGGTCGATCTGAGTGACGTCGCCGGTGACGACGACCTTGGAGCCGAAGCCGAGCCGGGTGAGGAACATCTTCATCTGTTCCGGGGTCGTGTTCTGGGCCTCGTCGAGGATGATGAACGAGTCGTTCAAGGTACGACCGCGCATGTACGCGAGCGGCGCCACTTCGATCGTGCCCCGCTCCATGAGCCGGACGACGACCTCGGGCTCGACCATGTCGTACAGCGCGTCGTACAGCGGGCGCAGGTACGGGTCGACCTTCTGCAACATGTCGCCCGGCAGGAATCCGAGCCGCTCGCCGGCTTCGACGGCGGGGCGCGTGAGGATAATCCGGTTGACTTCCTTCGCCTGCAGCGCCTGCACCGCGAGCGCCACCGCGAGATAGCTCTTGCCGGTACCGGCAGGCCCGACCGCGAACGTCACCGTGTTGTCGCGTACGGCGTCGACGTAGCGCTTCTGGCCGGCGGTCTTCGGACGGATCGTCTTGCGACCGCGCACGACCTCCGTGGTCAACACGTCGGTCGGCCGCTGATCGGCCTTCATCATCTCGATCGACCGCCCGAGGTTCTCACGGTCGAGCTCGTGACCCTGCTCGAGCAGCACCACCATCTCTTCGAAGAGACGACCGACGCGCTCGACCTCGTCGGCTCGACCGGTGATGTTGATCTCGTTCCCGCGCACCAGGATCTGCACCGCAAACTCGGCTTCGACGAGGCGGAGCAGCTCGTCGCGCTGGCCCAGCAGACCCACCATGAGGTGGTTGCCGGGCACGAGGATCTTCACGGTGGCGTCGCGCTCGATCAGGCCGGGCTCACCGCTTCGGGGCGCGGAACGACCAGCTGGGGTGCTGATGGCGTGAGAGCGGGCCAAGGTGCGCGCGAGGGTAGTCGAGCGGAGGGCGTTCCCGTCCCCCGATATCGCCGGTCCGAGCGGTCGCGGTCAGCTCGCCGTGATCGCGGCGCGCAGACCCAGCTGTTCGAGCCGGGAACCCAGCTCCTCGAGGCTGCGACCCATGCACGACGCCAGCACCCGGAGGTCGGAGCGACGAATAGTCAGCATCCGGCCGTTGAAATCCTGGCGCTCACGCTGCAACGAGGTCGCGAAGCGGTCGAGGATGTGGGCGTCGGGGTCGTCGATCTCGTGCAGGCGCACGAGATCGATCGTGAACTTGGCGTTGGTGTCGACGCCGTTCACTGCCCCAGTTTCGACCAGGCTGATTTCCCCGTCGAGCTCGCGAGGGAGCAACTGATCGGCCGGCACCTCGTAGATCTCGGCCAGGCGGAGCAGTCGCGGGACCGAGATGGCCCGCTCGCCCCGTTCGTACGCGCCCAGCACCGACGCTTTGAATTCGAGGCTTGAACGCGCCTCGACGTCGTGGAGGGACAGACCCTTCTGGCGACGGATCGCCCGCAAACGTTCCCCCACCCGCGCCCCAGTATTCGCCAACTCGATGCTCCCTCGCCCGGACCCGACGTCTGCCGGACCTGTTACCCGCGCCCCACCAACGGCAGAGAGTGCGACCACAAGATATTAACAGCACGCTCCGTGAAAGTCATGCTTCTCAAAGGGCCTCCACATCGTCAACACGGGCCCCACCCCAGGAGACGACACGACACCCGTCACTCTGACTGCGATCACTCTGGACCCACGCGCCCCGCCGCCTGGACCAGCACCGCGACGGCGGCGATCGGCGCGGTGGCGGCTCGGAGCACGTTCGGAGCGAGTCGCAACCGCGCGACCTTTCCGAACAGTTCGTGCTCGTTTGGACTGAAACCACCCTCCGGGCCGACGAGAACGGTCCACGCCTTGTGCCCAGAGTCAAGCGCCGGAGGGGGAGAAAGCGCGAGCGCGTCGTCGCCGGCGGGATCGGCGAGCACGAGCCCGGCACATTCCTGTAGCGAAGACAGCGGCGCGACGTCGTCGACGAGAGGTACGCGCGCCCGACGACTCTGCATCGCGGCTTCGCGCGCGACCGCACGTAACCGCGTGACCGCTCGCGTGGCGCGGGCCGCGTCCCACCGCACCACGACGCGTTCGGTTCGGACCGGTGTGACCCGCGCCACGCCCAGCTCCGTAACGGCCGCAACGACGTCGTCGAGACCACCTTTGGTCAGTGCTACCGCGAGGTTCACGCCGACGTTGGGCTCAGGCAGGAACTGCGCCGCGTCGACTGCGCCGAGGGTGAGCCGGCTCGGAGCGATGTCGGACACCGCGTACGTGCGCCAGGATCCGGACCCGTCGGCGGCGGTCACGATCTCGCCCGCAGCGAGCCGGCGTACGCGCTGGAGGTGATGGCCGTCGGCCCCGGTGATCTCGCACCGATCGTCGAGCGCGGCGACGAACACATGCGCGACCGCGTTGGCGCCGGCCGGTCCGGGGACCGGACGCGCGTTCACGGTTTGAACGCGGACCGGATGCGACCGAGCAGACCTTCGTGGGCCGAGCTCACTTTCTCGCCGCGCAACTCGGCGAACTTCGCGAGCAGCTCGGCCTCTTCGTCGTTGAGGCGCATCGGTACGTCGACGCGTATCTCGACGACGAGATCTCCCCGGCGCGACGTGCGCAGCGACGGGACTCCCAGGCCGCGCATCCGGTGCAACGCACCCGGTTGTGTGCCCGCGGCGACGTCGACCTCACGCGGCCCGTCGAGCGTCTGGATGTCGAGCTGGGTTCCGAGTGCGGCCTGCACGATCGAGATCGGCAACCGGTACCAGAGCTCGTCGCCTCGGCGTTCGAGGTCGGGATGGCGCGCGATCCGTACCGACACGTAGAGGTCGCCGGCAGGACCGCCCCGCGGCGCGGCGGGGCCGCGGCCCGAGAGCCGAAGCTGCTGGCCGTCGCCGATGCCGCGGGGAACGTCGACCTCGATCGTGCTCTTGCCATTCACCCGGCCCGATCCACCGCAGGTCTCGCAAGGGTTCGGCACGATCTGACCGGTCGCGCCACACGCGGTGCACGGACCCGCGGTCACGATCTGGCCTAGGAGCGAACGCCGGACCTGGCGCACCTCGCCACTGCCCTCGCACGTCGGGCAGCGATCGGGATGGGTGCCGGGCGCGCAGCCACTTCCTGTACACGTCTCGCACTCGACGGGCATTTGCAGGTCGAGCGGCTTGCGGGCGCCGTGCACGACGTCTTCGAGTGTGAGGTCGAGGACCGTCTCCGCGTCCTGGCCGCGTGCGGGACCTCCGCCGGCGCGGCCACCGCCGCCGAAGAAGGCGTCGAAGAGGTCGTTCAGCCCGAACGAGCCGGCGTCGAACGGGCCGCCGCCGCCGAACCCGCCCGCGTTCGCACCTTCCGGGCCGAACGTGTCATAGCGCCGCCGACGTTCGGGATCACACAGCGTCTCGTACGCCTCGTTGATCTCCTTGAAACGTTCGACCGCGCTCGGATCGTCCGGATTCATGTCGGGGTGGTACTTGCGCGCCAGCCCGCGGAACGCCTTCTTGATCTCGTCGTCGGTGGCGCCGGACTCGATGCCCAGCACCTCGTAGTAGTTCCTGGCGCTCATGTGCGGCTCATCATGCCCGAGTCGTTCATCATCATCGTTGCGAGTCAGCGCGAGAGCTGGCGTCCGAGCTGTCGGGAGACAGCCGACACCGCGGCCTGCGCCTTGCGGTAGTCCATCCGGGTCGGGCCGAGCACGCCCACCGTTCCTGCGAGCTCACCCTCGACGAGGTACGGCGCGAGCACGAGCGAGCACTCGCGCAGGTCGAGGCTCGTGTTCTCGGAGCCGATGCTCACCGTCAGCCCGGGACCGAGGAGCTCGCGCATCAGCGATGCGAGCACGACGTGTTGTTCCAACAACTCGAACAAGCGCGCCGTGTTCGTGGTGACGAACGCGTCGCGCTCGGCGGCGAGCCGGCTCGCTCCCCCCACGTAGAGCGGCTCGCTCTGGTGCTGGCCGAGCCGGGTCTGGAGCGCGACGCGCGCGGCGTCGACGATGCGGGCCACGGGATCGGGGCTACCGGAGGCGGCGAAGTCCTCGTGCCCGAGCGCGGCCACATCGGCGAGGCGACGGTCGCCGAGCAGCCGCGCGAAGTGGCCGCTGGCCTCGGCCAGGTCGTCCTCGTCGAGGTCGTGGTCGAATACGACGACGTCCTTTTCGACCGAGCCGTTCGACAGCACCACGACCGCCAGCACCACCCGGGGCTGAAGGAGGACGAGATGCGCGGCGCGGACGACGACGGCCTGGGCCTCGGGCCCGACCACGACCGCGGCATGGGCGGTGACCCCGGCAAGCAGCTGACTCGTCTGCGCGAGGAGCTGGTCCATCGCCAGCGTGGCGCTGCTGAAGAACTCGACGATGCGCCGGCGCTCGGTGGCCGGCAACTGGCCCGCGCCCGCGAGATGGTCGACGTAGTAGCGGTACCCGCGGTCGGTCGGGACCCGCCCGGCCGACGGGTGGGGCTGGGCGATGTAGCCCTCGCGTTCGAGCATCGACATCTCGTTGCGCACGGTGGCCGCGGAGACACCGAGACCGGTGGTGCTGGTCACGGTCTGGGATCCGACGGGCTGGGCCGTGTCGACGTACTGCTCGACGATCGCGCGCAGCACCGCCGCTTTGCGTTCGTCGAGCTCGCTCATTCCCTACCCCTCGCCATTGGCACTCAATGGTACCGAGTGCCAGGAATCCGCCGCGCCTCGGGCCCCGACCCGAGAGCCGGCGGGCGGAGAGCTTGCGGCCCCGGCCAGGAGCAGCCGGGCGGTGAGGTCGGAGGCGAGGAGCCTTCCCCGGCGGGTGAGCACGATCCGGTCGGTCCCGCCCCCACCGTCGGGACTCGCGACCTCGAGCAGGCCCTGATCGGCGAGGTCGGCGACGACGGCCGCGGCGCGGGGTCCCGTCACCACTCCCCGACGGGTGCGCAAAGCCAGCGCAAACGACTCCTCCGCCCTCGTCTCGGGATCGAGGACCTCCGAGCCCCCGACCGCGGGCTCGTCGGCCTCGATCGCGGCGATGTAGCGCTCCGGGGTGCGGACGTTCCACCAGCGCTCGCCGTCGGTGTGACCATGCGCCGCGCAGCCCACACCCAGATAGTCGCCGCCGGTCCAGTAGAGCTCGTTGTGGCGGCACTCCTGATCGGGCCGGGCCCAGTTCGACACCTCGTACCACTCGAGCCCGGCCGCGCCCAGCACGGTGTCGGCGCGGGCGTACGCGTCGGCCTGCACGTCGTCGTCCGGCGCGGGCGCGCCCGCCGCGACCTGGCGACCCAGGGCCGTTGCGGGTTCGACCGTCAACGCGTACGCGCTGACGTGGTCGACGCCGAGCGCGAGCGCGTCGTCGAGCGAACGCTGCCAATCGTCGGCGGACTCCCCCGGCGTGCCGTAGATCAGGTCGACGCTGAGCCGCTCGAACCCGGCGTCCCGGGCGAGCTTGACTGCGCGGGACACGTTGGCGGGATCGTGCGTGCGTCCGAGCGCGGCCAGGACGTGCGTCACCATCGACTGCACACCGAAGCTCAGCCGGTCGACCCCGGCGCGCCGGTACGCCGCGAACTTCTCCGCGTCGACGCTGTCGGGATTGCACTCGACCGTGACCTCGGCGCCGGGGACGCGCTCGATGGCATCGAGGATCCGGGCCAGTTGGCGGCCGGGGATGAGCGATGGGGTTCCGCCGCCGAAGAAGACGCTCGTCGCGGCCGACAGCCCGAGCTTGCGGTGCCGCGCGATGTCGGCGATGCACGCATCGACGTAACGCTCGATCAGGTGATCGCGACCGGTCCAGGTCGCGAAGTCGCAGTAGTCGCAGCGTGCGGCGCAGAACGGGATGTGCACGTAGACGCCGAACGACATGATGCATCGTCGCGCGCGACGAGACGGTTCAGGACACGATCAGGTCAGACGCCCTCAGGTCAGACTCCCTCAGGACAGGGTGGCGCTGGCGAAGGCCGCTTGGGACGACTGCGTGACGCCGGGCGCGCGCTCGACCGTGATCGCGAAGCCGTGGACATCGCCCACGGTCCGGAACGCGGCCGCACTCGGGTCCGCACCGAGCACGCCGGCCGAGATCACGACCGGGTTAGATGGACTCCCGGTCACGGCCCAGAGCTGGTACGTGTGGTCCGCGTCGAGCGTGGCGAGCTTGTCGGTCTTCAAGTAGCCGCTGCCGTCGGGCAGCAGGACCACCCGCGCCACCTCGGCCCCGTTCGCCGGGGCCAACGCGGCCGACCGAGCGCCGGAGACGTGCTCGGCCCGGGAAAAGGCAGCGGCGGCCTCCTGCTCACCGGTTCCGCGCGTCTTCAACTGGTCGTGGAGCGAGACGACCTGGGTGGCCAACGCGGCCACGACGACTATGGCCGCCGCCGCGACCAACGCCATCCCGCGGACGCGCCGGGAAGAACGCACCGCGCGGCGAACCGCGAGTTGGTCATCGGCGTCGAGCGCGTCGAGGTCCAACTCGCCGTCGATCGTCTCCGAGATCCGGTCCCAGAGACCCGGCGGGGCGGCAACGTCGTCGACAGGAGCCAACGCCAAAGACGCCGCGCTTTCGAGCAACTCGTCGACCTCGGCCCGCGCGCTGTCGTTGTGGGCGAGGTATGCATCGACACGAGCCCGTTCGTCGTCGTCGAGCGCGTCGAGCGCGTAGGCGCCCAAGAGCGCGTCGAGCTCCGGGCCGTGCTGCGCAGGCATGTTCATTCGTTCACCCCCGCCTCGATCAGTGCCGCCCGTAGCCGCAGGAGCCCGGAACGGATACGGCTCTTGACGGTCCCCTCCGGCAATTCGAGCAGCTGCGCGACCTCTCGGTACGTGTGGCCGCCGAAGTATGCAAGTTCGATGGCGGTGCGTTCCCCTTCGGAGAGATCGGCGAGAGCGCGGCGCACCGTCTCGCCCTCGCTCAGCTCCGCTACCGCGCGCTCGAGATCGTCGTCGATCGTCGGGCTGCGGAACGCCTCTCGCTGCTCCCGCGCCCGCCGGGCCGTCTCCGCCCGCAACAGGTCGACCGAACGACCGTGCACCTGGGCGAACAAAAAAGACCGCATCGAACCTCGTGCGGTGTCGAATCGTTCCGGGAAACGCCACAGTCGGAGAAATACTTCCTGGACGACCTCCTCGGCGAGCACGCGGTCGGCCAGCACCCGTCGGGCGAGCCCGAAGCACGGTCCGGCGTGACGCCCGTAGAGCTCGCCGAGCGCGAGGCGATCGCCGCGTCCGACTGCGAGCGCGAGGTCACCATCATTCGCCGCGCGCCGTTGCGCGTCCGACATGGTGGCCTTATCTCGCATCAGAGGGCTTTCGGGTTTCTCACACGAGGGCTTCCGGGCGTCTCACAGGAGTTCTTCGGGGCGGATCGGGGGTGTGGATTGAAATAGGTTCGCAGCCGTGGCCCGCCCGAACGCGCTTTCCCCGGCCGGACGCCTGCGCGCCCTCGTCGACGAGCTCGCTCCCGACGGCAAGTTCCCGTCCGACTGGAATTCGCAGCTCGCCCGGAACGGCTTCGTCGCGCCCCATTGGCCGGAGCCGTGGGGGCTCGGGGCCGGACCCACCGAGCAGCTCGAGCTCGACGAGGCGGCCCGCGAGCTCCGTATCCCACGACCGCTCAATCCGATCGGGATCGGGTGGGCCGGACCCACCCTGCTCGTGGCCGGTACCGAGGAGCAGCAACAGCGCTGGCTCCCTACGCTGCTCGACGGATCCGAGATCTGGTGCCAGCTGTTCAGCGAGCCGGGCGCGGGGAGCGACCTCTCGTCGCTCACCACGAGCGCGACCCGCGACGGCGACGAGTACATCGTGAACGGTCAGAAGGTGTGGACGACGCTCGCCCATGTCGCCCGCTTCGGAATCCTGTTGGCGCGCACCGATCCCGAAGCCGAAGCCCACCACGGGATCACGTATTTCGTCGTCGACATGCGCGCGCCCGGGATCGAGGTCCGCCCGATCGTGCAGATGACGGGGACCCACGAATTCAACGAGGTCTTCTTCACCGATGTGCGCGTTCCCGCCGCGAACATCGTCGGCGAGGAACACGACGGTTGGCGGCTGGCGAAGGTCACGCTCGGGAACGAGCGGGTGTCGTTGTCCGGCGAAGGCGCCCTGTGGGGTCGCGGCCCGACCGCGGGTGACGTGTTGCAGCTCGTGCGCGACCACGGGGGAACCAGCGATCCGCTACTACGCCAGCGACTCGCTCGGCTCTACGCAGAAGCCGAGGTGCTGCGCCTGATCCGCCTGCGCACCGTCGCCGCGCGCGTTCGCGGGCTCGAGCCCGGGCCGGAAGCCTCGGTACGGAAAGCGATGTCGGACGAGCACGGTCAGCACATCATGGAGACGGCAATGGAGCTCGCGGGGACCTACGGCCTCTGTGCAGATCGCGGCCCGTACGGGGAGCCCGATCGCGCGGGATGGCAGTACGGGTATCTCTACGCCCGGGCGCTGACGATCGGCGGCGGCACGAGCGAGGTGCAACGCAACATCCTCGGAGAAAAGGTCCTGGGACTCCCGCGTGAACCCTGAGTTCACGAGCCTCGATGTCGCGCTGTTCCGCTGGCTCACCGCGGACGAGCCCGAACTCGTCGACGCCTGGGAGCCCGATCCACCCGCAGCCGAGCTGCGCTGCGATCCCGGTCTCGTCGCCCGGCTCGCGCTCGTGGCCCGACCGATCGGAAACACCCGGCGCCGGTTCGTGGCCGGTTGCCCCGTGATCCATCACCCCCGTGGGAGACCCATCGCAGTCGCCGAGGGATCGTCGTGGGCCGCAATTCGCAGCGACCTCCCCACGGGCGCCCTCGAGCGCTCCGGGGCATGCGTTTGCCGCCTTTCCGAGTTCGGATGGGTCGAGCTCGACCCGTGGGCACCCGACACTGCGTTCGCCCGCACGATCGAGCTGCTCCGGGCCCACGTCACCCGGGCCTACGAGAACGCGGAGCGGGAAGCGTGAGCCTCGGTTGGGTGCCGTGGAATATCGCGGTCGAGGCGGGGGCCGTCATCGGCACGGCGGGCATCGCGGCGCGCGCTTCGCGCAAACGTTGGATCGCACGCTTCGGACCGTTCGCAACCGAGCTTGCGATCGTGCTCGTGCTCTACGCGTTGTGGCGGGTCGTCGGCACCGTCTCGGTACTGAAGGTCAATCACGCGATCTCCGCCGGCCAACACATATGGGACCTCGAACGCACGCTCCACCTCCCGAGCGAGCACGGGCTTCAACACCTGTTCCTGAAGAGCTCGACGTTGATCCAGGCGTGCAACGTCTTCTACGCGACGGTGCACATCCCCTCGATGGGGATCTTCCTTGCGTGGCTGTGGTTCCGCCACCGCGACTACTACCCGTCGATCCGCAACGTCGTCGCGCTCACGACGCTCTGGTGCCTGGCGATCCAACTCATCCCGGTCGCACCACCGCGCCTCGTACCGGCGTTGCACATCGCCGACACCCCCGCGCTGTTCGGGCAGACCGTGTATCCGGCGTTCGGGAAGTCAGGACCCGCACAGCTCTCGGCGATGCCCTCCGTGCACGTCGCGTGGGCCGCGATCATCGGCGTCAGCATCGTCGTCGCGTCGACGCGCCGGTGGCGATGGATCGCGCTCGCGCACCCGTTCGTCACGATGATCGTCGTCGTCGTGACCGGGAATCACTATTGGCTCGACGGCGTCGTCGGCGTTCTCGTCGCCGCGCTCGCGCTGTTGTTCGAACGACAGGTACGCGCCCTGATCACTCGGCGGCGGTCGGCCCCGTACACAACTGATCGTGTAGCTGCCGAGTCAGGTCGTGGATTGTCCGGGTGAGGTCGGTGTTCTCCTTGAGGAGCGTCTCCTCCTCGGAGTAGTCGTGGTCGGCCTTCTCCTGTTGGAACGCCGCTTGGCGGTTCTGGCCGATCATCACGAAAGTCGACAGGAAGATCGCCTCGAGCGAGACCACGAGCGTCAGAGTGGGCCACGGGCTCTTCTCCACCACGAGCATCCAGATCGAGAACGCGGCGATGTGGATGTAGACGAATATCATCGAGCCCGCGAACGCGGTGATGGCGTCAGCCACACGCAGCTGCAGATCTGACGCGCGGCTTTCGATGTGCTTCATCACCACCGGGCTGTGGGTCTTGTTCGGGTCCAGGGTGGGCATCAGGTGCAGCCTCCGGTTCGGGAAGGTTCGTTCCCGGCATTCTGGCGGCATGGCCGACCCTTGTCCGATCCAGCTCCGATCGCGATCCAAAGTCGAAATCTCTCAACTCGCGTCGGCCTGTGCGTCGCGTGTGGGTTCTGCTGAGCATCGCTGCACTCCTGCTGCTCGCCCCGATCAACGCACGCATCTCTCACGCCGCCTCGTCACGCGCAACGAGCGACACGTCGACACTCGCCGTCCTACCCGCGGGCCTTCTCGTCACCGCCGCGCTCGCCTTCGACGCGGCGATGCGTCGCCGGCGCTCGTCCCGTGAGCTGCTGGAGTGCCGAACCCTCCGCCTGCGCGGTCCACCCGTCGGCGTCGCCCGTTGAAATCCGCGTCGTAGACGATCTCGTCCGGCGCGCTTCGAGAGCAAGTCTCGCGACCCGCCGGACGCGTGTACGCGCGTTCCGGGCGAAGGAGTCACCTTGACCTCGCGCACGGAAGATCCGCCGACCGTCCCCTCCCCCAGAATTCGACTCGACCGGCTCCGCTGGTAGTGGTTCGTGATTCCCCTCGTCGACGTCACCGGGACGAGCAGCGCCGGCACGCTCACGCTGGGAACCGCCGCCGCTCGCACCACCATCGACATGCAGGACGTGATCGACAGGGATCGACGTGGGTCTTCCGTTTCGCCGCCCAGGGAACGAACGGCGGGCAACTGCGCCTCGAACGCGTCGCCCTGCAGGGTTCGGGGTGGCGGGTGACGATCCCGAACGACGTCGCCGCTCGGCTCAACGCCGCCGGACTCCAGGCGAGCCTGACGACGAACGGATGAGCGGATGAACGTGGATCGGCGAGCGTCTATTCGTCGAGGCGGAGAGCCGCGACGAAGGCCTCCTGCGGCACCTCGACGCGACCGATCTGCTTCATCTTCTTCTTGCCTTCCTTCTGGCGCTCGAGCAGCTTTCGCTTCCGCGAGATGTCGCCGCCGTAGCACTTCGCGAGCACGTCCTTGCGCTTGGCCTTGACCGTCTCCCGGGCGATGATGCGACCCCCGATCGCGGCCTGGATCGGCACGTCGAAGAGCTGACGCGGGATGAGCTCGCGCAATTTCGACGTCATCTTCTTCCCGTACTCGTACGCCTTGTCGCGATGCACGATCGCCGAGAACGCGTCGACCGGCGTCGCGTTCAACAACACGTCGACCTTGGCGAGGTCGGAGCGTCGATAGCCGACTGGCTCGTAGTCGAGGCTCGCGTAGCCCTTCGTGCGCGACTTCATCTGGTCGAAGAAGTCGAGGACGATCTCGGCCAACGGCAACACGTACACGAGCTCGACACGATCCTCGGAGAGGTAGTCCATCTTCTCCATGACGCCGCGCCGGTTCTGCGACAGCTCCATGAGGGTTCCCACGAACTCGGTCGGGGTGAGCATCGTCGTGCGGACGAACGGCTCTTCGATGGCCGCGATCTGTTGCGGCTCCGGCATCGCCGAGGGGTTGTCGACGATCTCGATCCTGCCGTCGGTGAGCTCCAAGCGGTACTCGACGTTTGGCGAGCTCGCGACGAGGGACAGGTTGTACTCGCGTTCGAGTCGCTCGCGCACGATCTCCATGTGCAACAGCCCGAGGAATCCGCACCGAAAACCGAAGCCCAGCGCGCCTGAGGTCTCGGGTTCGTAGGTGAAGGACGAGTCGTTCAGGCGGAGCCGTTCGAGCGCCTCCCGGAGATCGGCGTACTCGTCGCCCTCCACCGGGTAGAGGCCGCAGAACACCATCGGCTTCGGCTCGCGATACCCGGCCAACGCCTCGGCCCGGCGGGCGGAATCGGTGACGGTCTCTCCGACCTTGGCCTCGCCCACGTCCTTGATGCCGGCGACGAGATACCCGACCTCGCCCGGCCCGAGCGTCGCGACCGGAGTGAGGACCGGACGCCGCACGCCGATCTCCTCGGCGTCGTGATCCTGTTGCGCGTTGACGTAACGCAGCCGTGCACCGCTGCGCAGCACGCCGTTGAAGACCCGGACCGACGAGATCACGCCGCGGTACGCGTCGTAGATCGAATCGAACATCAGCGCCTGCAGCGGCGCGTCGGGGTCGCCGACGGGCGGAGGGATGCGCTCGACCACGGCATCGAGCAACTCGGCCACACCGGCTCCGGTCTTGGCCGAGATCCGCAGGACGTCGTCGGCGGGGATGCCGAGCACCCGCTCGATCTCGTGCGCGCGCTTGTCGGGCTCGGCCGCGGGCAGGTCGATCTTGTTGAGCGCGGCGACGATCGTGAGGTCGCTCTCCATCGCGAGGTAGCAGTTGGCCAGGGTCTGGGCCTCTATGCCCTGCGAGGCGTCGACGAGCAGGATCACCCCTTCGCACGCGGCGAGCGAGCGGCTGACCTCGTAGCCGAAGTCGACGTGGCCGGGCGTGTCGATGAGGTTGACGACGTATCCGTTCCAGTCGAGGCGCACGTTCTGGGCCTTGATCGTGATGCCCCGTTCGCGCTCGAGGTCCATGGTGTCGAGGTACTGGGCGCGCATGTCTCGGGCGTCAACGGCCCCGGTCAGCTCCAAGAGCCGGTCGGCGAGCGTCGACTTCCCGTGGTCGATGTGGGCGATGATGCTGAGGCAGCGGATTCGGTCGAGCGCAGTCACGATCCGTCCATTGTCGCTTATCCCCGCCTCCTGCCTGGCACCCACTACGTTTCGGGCGTGGGTAGCCGTGTCGTCGTGGTCGGGTCGGCGAATGTCGATCTGGTCTGGCACGGCGATCGATTGCCGGCGCCGGGCGAGACGGTCACCGACGGCGACTTCGTCCGGGTGCTCGGGGGCAAGGGCGCGAACCAGGCCGCCGCGGCCGCGGCATTGGGCGCCGAGGTCCACTTCGTCGGTGCCGTCGGTGGCGACGAACACGGCACCCTGGTCCGAGCCGATCTCGAGGCGCGCGGGATCGACTGCTCTGCTCTCCTCACGACGGCGGCGGCGCCGACCGGAGTCGCGCTGATCGCCGACGACGCCCGGGGCGAGAACTCGATCGCGGTAGCGCCCGGGGCGAACGGTTTGCTCACAGCGGCCGAAGCGGTCGGCTCCGTCCGCGCCGGCGACGTCGTCCTCTGCTCCTTGGAGATCCCGGTGGCGACGGTCGAGGCCGTGGTGGCGCGCGCGCTCGAATGCGGGGCCCGGCCGATCGTGAACCCGGCGCCGCCCCGGAGCGCGCCCGCGGGTGCGCTCCTGACCCCGAACGAGCACGAGTGCGAGCATCTTGGCGGTGTCGATCGTCTCCTCGAGCACGCCCCTGCCGTGATCGTGACTCGCGGCGGCGCGGGGGCGCTACTGCACCGGGCGGGGCAGGCGCCGCTGCCGCAGCCGTCCTTCGCGGTCACGGTGGTCGACACGACGGGGGCCGGCGACGCGCTCAATGGTGCGCTCGCGTGGGCGTTGAGCGAGGGCCGATCGCTCGAAGATGCGCTCCGGCTGGCGTGCGGTGCGGGGGCCCTCGCAACCCGGGCGGTGGGTGCGCGCGCCGCCCTCCCGTCCGCGGCCGAAGTGGTGACGCTCGTCGGCGCCTGATCGATCCGTCCCGCCCCGGGTGGTTTTTCCCGCAATTTGCCGGTTCTGGTAGCCTCACCCGGTTCACAAACAGGTTCGGAGCAACTCGGCATGGCCAACATCGCATCGCAGAAGAAGCGCAATCGTCAGAACGAGAAGCGCCGCGTCCGCAACAAGGGCGTCCGCTCCGAACTGAAGACGCGCGTCAAGGTCGCGGGGCAGGCCGTCACCGACGGCGACGCCAGCGTGGTCGAGATCGTCAAGGCCGCGCAAAAGCGCATCGACAAGGCCGCGTCGCAGGGCGTCATCCACAAGAACGCGGCCGCCCGCCGCACCTCGCGCCTCATGAAGCGCGCCGCCAAGACCGGCGCCTGACCTTCCGCTCTCCCCACCCGGAGTGGCCAGGGCATCCATGTGATGGCGACCCCTCAGGCCGGTTCGAGTTCCGGGTTCAGCGGCGGGCGGTACGGCGGCTGAGCGCCGCCAGGCGCGCGACGAGGACGTCCATGACGGTGCCGTCGTCGAGGCCGCTCGCGCCGCGCAGGTCGAGCTCCGCTTGCGCGAGGAGGCGGACAGCCTCTCGCAGTCCGTCGCGGCCGAGCCGCTTCGCCGCCTCGAGCGGGAACCGGGCCCCGCCCGCGCTTTTCATCCCGAGCGCGGTCGCCGCGTGCTCCTTGGTGACGATGGACGGGTCGTCGAGGCGCACCAGCCGCTGATAGTTGAACACGAGCGACGCCATGATCTGCATCGGATGCAGCGGCTTCGGGTTCAATGAGCTCGTCGCGTTCAGCATGCGGTGCAGTGTCTCCAACGCGCCGCCGACGTCGCCGCGGTCGATGGCATTGGTGAGATCGAACCGGCCCGCGGTCCCGAGCTCGCCCAGGTACTGCTCGATCTCTTCGAGCGACAGCGACGCGTCGTCGCCGTAGGTCGCGTGCAACAGCGCGACCAGCTCGGGCACCCGACCGGCGTCGTCGCCGAAGTGGGCGACGATCTTCTTGCTCGCGTCGGCCGCGAGCTTCAGGTGCGCGTCCTTCAACTCCCGCTGCAACACCTCGGCGGTCTGTTCGGCCGCGGGACCGACGACGGTGGCTTTCGCCTTGATGCTCTTGTCGAGCACGCTCGGGATACGACCCCCGCCACCGACCAGGACGAGGTGGATACCGTCGAGGGGATCGGCGATCCAGCCTGCGAGCCACTGCGCCTGCTCGGTCGTGGCGTTCCCGACGTCGCGCACCACCACGACCCGAGCCGCGGTCATGAAAGGTGGGCTCTGCAGCGCGGTCGCGAGGGCGGTGAACGCAGGTAGCTCGGTCGAACCTTCCGACGTGGGCCCGGTGTCATCGTCGGTATCGGCGCCCTCGCCGGCCCGGCGCTTGGTCGCCAAGGTGTGGTCGTCAAGGGCAAAGGAGCGGTCCTCGCCACCGAGCAACTGGTCGATCAGCCGCTGTACCTCACGGTCCCGGAAGACGGGGTCGGCGCCCTGCACGAACGTGGTACTCACAGCAGGGCCTCGATCATGCGACACACGCGAGCCGAGCCCCGCACGTCGTGCACGCGCACGATGCGACAGCCGTGCATGACGCCGTACGCGACCGCCGCGAGCGATTCCGGCCGGCGGTCGTCGATCTCGCGACCGAGCAGCTCGCCGATGAACCGCTTGTTCGACGCAGAGAGCAGGAACGGATATCCGAGCGTGGCGTGTTGTGCGCTCTCCCGCAGGAGTACCGCACTCTGGGCCGGGGTCTTACCGAGATCGAGACCGGCATCGAGCACGATCTGTTCCGGCCGCAAACCCACGGCTTCGGCGCGCCCGGCCCGGTCGAGCAGGATCGCGGTGACATCGGCGACGAGATTGTCGTAGCGCGGCGCGGGGTCGGCGACGCGCGGCCGGAGCCGGATGTGGGTTGCGACGACGGTCACGTCGTACTTGGCCGCGACCCGTAGATACTCGGGGTCGCCGAAGCCGGAGATGTCGTTGCCGACGACGGCACCTACGGCGCACGCGGCGTCGAGCACCGAGGCGCGCCACGTGTCGATCGAGAGCGGAACGTCGAAGCGGGCCCGGAGCGCCTCGACCGCAGGGACGACCCGGTCGAGCTCTTCACTTTCGTCGACGTCGGGCCCGGGCCCGGCCTTGACCCCACCGACGTCGAGCAGATCCGCGCCGTCCTCCACCAGCTGTTCCGCCCGGTGCAGGAACGCGTCGAAGCCCCAGGTTGCGCCACGGTCGTAGAACGAGTCGGGCGTGCGGTTCAGGATGCCCATGACCACGACGCGCCGGCGGATGTCTACGGCGCTATCGCGCAACCTGAGAGTCGGGAACGGCGCGACGACGGGCACGGAGGCAGGCTACCGATGCCCCTGCCGCCAGCAGCGAGGTCACAGCGAGGGCGCCGCGGGCGTCGACAGCGAAGGGCACGGCCGCGCCGATCCGGGCGACGGTCGTGATCCACGCGACCAGGAGCGCGGTGGGTTGCTGGAGCAACGGCCCGAGTCGGGGCAGCACTCCTGCAACCGCCGACGCGAAGAAGCCGTAGACGCCGAGCACCTCGGCGGCGGGCGCGGCGACGAGGTTCGACACCGGTGTGATCAGCGAGAAGGTGCCGAAGACCCAGAGCAGCACGGGCAGCACGCCGATCTGTGCCGCAATCGAGACCGCGAACGGCTCCCGGAACCAGCGCGGGCCGGGGAGCCGGGTTCCGACCGGTCGGGCGAGGAGCGCGATCCCCGCGCTCGCGCCGCACGACAACGCGAACGCGACCGAGTGCAGGAGGAACGGGTCGATCACGAGCAGCGCGACGACCGCGTACGAGAGGACGCGCAGGCTCGACGCGGGATGCCCCCCGAGCGTGGACAGCAGCACGATCGCAGCCATCGCCGATGCCCGCAGCACCGACGGCTCGAACCTCGTCATCGCTGCGAACACGGTCACGATGGCCAACGCGGTTGCGGTACGCGCGCCGAGGCGCAGCCGCCGGAGCAACGGCGCCGCCAGCGCCATGACGAAGGCGACGTTCTCGCCCGACACCGCGAGCAGGTGTGACAGTCCGCTGTCACGGTACTGGTCGATCACCGGGGGCGGTACCCCGCGGGTGTCGCCGAGGAGGAAGCCCGCAACGAGCGCACGCGGGGTAGGCGGGAGCGAGCGGGTCCCGCGCAGGATCACGGCCCGGATCGAGTTCGCGACCGCGAGGAGTCCGTGGGGCGCGGACATGCTGACGACCTCGGCATCTCCGAGCTCGCCGACCGCGTGCCGCCAGCGCGCCCGGTCCTCGTACGCGCCGGCGCCGAGCGGTGCGAGCCGGCCCCGGAGCACCACCCGGTCGCCCGCCTCGATCACGCGGAGAGCCGTCACCTCGTCGCCGCTCGCCTGCACGAGCAGCGTGCGATGGGCACCTGCACCGGCGCCGACGCGGACGCGGACGAGCACGCTCGCCTGGTACGCGGGGCCGCCGGGGTCTTCGGAGGCGACACCTTCGACGGTGGCCTCCTCCCGGCGTTCGATTGCGGCTCGCATCGGCGAGCGCGCCTGACCATCGAGCGCGCGCGCCATCGCGGCACAACCGAAGAGCGAGCACGCAACGACGGCCAGCGCGCCGCGGCGCGCCGAGCGCGTGAACCAAGAAGCACCCAGCGCGCCTGCCCCGATGACGAGCGCCGCGTCGGCGACCGCCACTCCCGACCGCTCCCCAGCAAGCAACCCGACGATCAGCGCGCCGACGACTGCGACGGGACCGAGATCCACCTCCGCCGAGATCCCCGTCATACCGTCACCAGCTTGCGCAATTGCTCGAGCTTGGCGTCACCGATGCCCCGCACGCGTCCGAGATCGTTGACCGATCGGAACGGCCCGTGTTCTTCGCGGTCGCTGATGATCGCGGCCGCGGTGGCCGGGCCGACGCCCGGCAACCCGTCGAGCTGGGCCGCGTTGGCGGTATTGAGGTTCACCGGTGCGTCGGCCGTCGGCGCACCGCCGGTTGCGCCACGGTCAACCGGCCCATCGCCGCCCGAACCCGAGCTCCCGCTCACGGCCGCGGGATCTACACCGGGAGCAGGTGCGCCCTCGAGCGGGACCGCTACCCGCGCGCCGTCGGTGAGCGCAGCCGCGAGGTTCAGCCGGGTGAGGTCGGCTCGAGGCGTTGCACCGCCGGCCGCGTTGATCGCGTCGATCACGCGCGCGCCTCCGGGCAACCGCACCACGCCGGTGCGTACGACTGCTCCCACCACGTCCACCACGAGCGCGATCGCCGGCTTCGTCGTGCTCGCGGGCGCGGGCGACGAGTCGGAGGAGAACGTCGTCGGTGCAGGCTTCGCCGACACCGACGACGACCCCGAGCCCGCCCGGAACCACGCAACGAGTGCGGCGACAGCGAGACATGCGAGCAACGCCGCCGCGATACGAGGGTCGCCTCGCCACTGTTGCCACCGCTGCGCCCACACCGGACGCGGCGGTACTTCCCACGGACGCGGAACTTCTTCCGCCACAACTACCTCCGAGCGCGCGAGGACCAGCCGGAGGAAGAGCGGGGAAGACACGTACGCTAGCGCGCCGGTCGCCAGCCGAGAATGCCGGCCGCCGAGTAGCCCGTCCGGCAGGTGGGCGCCGTCAGGCGAGGACGAAGTTCACGATCTTGCCGGGAACCACCTTGACCTGGCGGACTGTGGCCGCCGCGAGCAGCTCGGCGATGCGCGGCTCCGCGCGTGCGGCCGCTTCGTGGGCGGCGGCGTCGGCACCGATCGCGACCTCGACCCGGGCCCGGACCTTGCTGTTGATCTGGACCGGCACCTCGACTCGGTCCTCGACAAGCCACTGTGCATCCGGCTCGGGGAACGACTCGTAGGTGAGCGTGTCGTCGTGACCGAGGCGCGACCACAGCTCTTCGGCGATGTGCGGGGCGAGCGGGGCGACCATCAGGGTCATGGGAACCGCAACCTCTCGCGGCAGCTCGCCGCCGTCCTGCACCAGCGCCGTCAGGTGGTTGTTCAACTCGAAGAGCCGCGCGATCGCGGTGTTGAAGCTGAGGCCCGCCATGTCGTTGCGCACGGAATCGATCGTCCGGTTGAGCAGGCGCCGGGTCGCGTCGTCGGCGGGCGCGTCGGTGACCCGTGTCGCTCCGGTGTTCTCGTCGACGAAGTTGCGCCACAGCCGTTGCAGGAACCGGTGGACACCGACGATGTCGGCCATGCTCCACGGCCGTTCCTTGTCGAGCGGGCCCATGAACATCTCGTAGAGGCGCAACGTGTCGGCGCCGTAGTCACGGTAGATGTCGTCGGGCGCGATCGCGTTGCGCAGGCTCTTGCCCATCTTCCCGAACTCGCGCGTGACGGCCCGACCCTCGAAGGAGTACCGCCCGTTGTGGTCGGCGACCTGATCCGCGTCGACATACGCGCCGCGTTCGTCGAGGAACGCGGCCGCGAGGATGTATCCCTGGTTGACAAGGCGTTGGAACGGCTCGATCTCGGAGACGTGACCGAGGTCGAACAGCACCTTGTGCCAGAAGCGGGCGTACAACAGGTGCAGCACCGCGTGCTCCACCCCACCGACGTAGAGATCGACGAGTCCGACCTTGGGCGTACCGTCGCCACGAACTCCTTGCGCCCACGACTGCTCGACCTCGTGATCGACCATCGCGTCTTCGTTTGTGGGGTCGAGGTAGCGCAGGTAGTACCAACACGAGCCCGCCCATTGCGGCATCGTGTTCGTCTCCCGCAGATAGGTCCGGGGACCTTCTCCGTAGCCGGCCCATTCCGGGCCCGCGAGGTCGAGCTCGACCTCGACCCAGTCGACCGCGCGCGCCAGCGGCGGCTCGGGGAGCGCGTCGGGATCGTCCGATGTCACCGGCTCGAAGTCGGTCACGTCGGGCAACACGACCGGCAGCATCGAGTCGGGCAGCGCGATCGGCCCTTCGTCGTCGTAGACGATGGGGAACGGTTCACCCCAATAGCGCTGCCGACTGAACAACCAGTCGCGCAACTTGTAAGTCACGGTCGGCTTGCCGAAACCGGAACGCTCGAGCCACTCGGTGACGACACCCTTGGCCTCGTCCACGGGCAGGCCGTCGAGCGCGACCTCGTCGTTCACGGAGCTCTGGGCGACACCATCCCCCACGTACGCCGCGACCCAACCCGTCGCGTCGTCGGCGGCGACGCCGTGCTCGGCGAGCCACTCATCGCTCGGGCGGATGACCGGCACGATCGGGAGCTCGAACTCGCGCGCGAACGCAAAGTCGCGCTCGTCGTGCGCGGGTACCGCCATGATCGCGCCGGTGCCGTAGCCCATCAGCACGTAGTCCGCGACGAAGATCGGGATGCGCGCGTTGTTCGTCGGGTTGATCGCGTAGGCGCCGATGAAGACGCCGGTCTTCTCCTTCGTTTCCGTCTGGCGCTCGAGGTCGGTCTTGGCCGCGGCGAAATCGCGATAGCGCGTGACCGCGTCGGGCGGCGGGTCGGTCGCACCGAACACGCCCTTCCACACGTCGAGCTCGTTGCTCGCGAAGTCGTTGCTGAGCTCGTCGTTGGGCCATTGGTTCGGCGTGATGACGTCGATCAACGGGTGCTCGGGCGCCAACACCATGTACGTGGCGCCGAACAAGGTGTCGGGACGGGTCGTGAACACCTCGATCTCGAGGTCCTCGCTTCCCTCCACGGGAAACCGCACCGACGCGCCGGTCGAGCGGCCGATCCAGTTCCGTTGCATGAGCTTGATCGAGTCGGTCCAGTCGAGCGACCCGAGATCGTCGAGCAGACGGTCGGCGTACGCGGTGATCCGCAGCATCCACTGCTTCAGCGGGCGCCGGTAGACGGGGAAGTTGCCGCGCTCACTCCGCCCGTCGCCCGTGACCTCTTCGTTCGCGAGCACCGTACCG
>JBBSFB010000033.1:0-49480 GCA_038239145.1 Acidimicrobiia bacterium | reverse complement strand
TGAGCTCCAGCAGTACCTGCGCTATTGCGTCGCCGGCGCGATCCCACCAGGTCCCTGGGACGGCTGGCCCGAGCGCGTGCCGCGCGACGCGATCAACATCGAACGGGCCCAGCTCCTCGCCGCGGGTCGCGACGAGATCCCACCCACGATGTTGCGGGCGCTCGGCGCGTAGCGAGCTCTCGGGCGCCGCCGGCCGCGCGGGCGCTCAGCCCAGTTGCTCGTGCAGGAACGCCACCGTCGCGGCCCACGCGGTTGCGGTCAGATCCTTGTCGTAGGTGCCCAGGGCGTCGTCTTCGTTGCCGAACGCGTGGCCCGCGCCCTGATGCACTTCGAACACGACGTCCTTGCCCAGACCTTGGAGCTGCGCCTCGAGCGCTTTGACCGCGTCGGGCGGGAAGAAATCGTCGTTCCCGGCGAAGTGGCCTCGCACCGGCGCGCTCAGCCCGGACCAGTCGGGCCCGTTGTCGCCGAGCGGTGCTCCGTACCACGCGCTCACAGCGCCGATCGTGTCGCCCTCGCGCGCGCCCACGAGCAGCGCCACCATGCCGCCCATACAGAAGCCGAGCACGCCGACCGTTTCGCCCTGTACTGCGTCGTGCGCGAGCAGGAAGTCGATGGCGCCCCGGAGATCGCGGGCCGCCTGTTCCGTCGTCAACCGCGTCGAGAGTTCGCCGGCCCGGTCCATCTCGGTGTGCTCGGCGATGTCGCCGTGGTAGAGGTCCGGCACGAGCGCGACGAAACCTTCTGCGGCGAGGCGGTCGCACACGCGTTGGATCTGCGGGACCACGCCCCACCACTCCTGGACGACCATCACGCCCGGGCCGGAGCCGGATTCCGGAACCGCCAGGTAGCCGTCGGCGGTGTCGCCGTTACTGGTGAAGCGCACGGTTGATCCCATGGCCGCGGAGCATACGCGGCGACGTTCCCGGGCCGGAGGCGACCCGCGAGTATCTTCTCGGCCGTGTGGGCGAGAGGGAATTGACCGTGGCGAAGAACCCGGATCCGATGTTGGCGATCACGAGCTACGCGGGCAGGACCCGCACGCTCGACGATTGGGCGACCGTGTTCAACCTCGCGATCCTCGTGCTCCCCGATCGTCCCGAGGGCGCCGACTACCTCGGGATCGTCGAACGCATCTTCGGAACGTTCGGTGACAGCGACGTGCGCACGATCGTGTGCATCCCCACCACGCCTGCCATCGCCAAGCGAATCCTCGGCGACGACGTCGACAACTGGCTCGTCTGGTGCGATCCCGAGCGGGCGTTCGTGGAGAGTCTCGGCCTCGAACGACTGCCTGCCTTCGTCCACCTGCGCCAGGACACGTCGCTCGTGGCCGCGGCCCAGGGCTGGAGCCCGAGCGAGTGGCAGAAGGTCGCCGACGACCTCGCCCGCCACGAGCACTGGACCTCCCCGATCGTCTCCGGAAAGGGCGATCCGCGGCCCACGCCCGGGTGGCCGATCGCGAGCTGAGCTGCCGCCATACCGCTACGTCACGACTCCGTGACCAGCGCAAATGGTGCGGATGTGACGGTTGGGGTGAGTGTTTGACTAGGGTCGTGGCCCATGTCGCGGCGGAGCTTGAGCCCCACCCGCGGTGGACGGATCCTTCAGGGCCGCCACCTCACGACGCTGGGCCTCGTGCTCGGTTTGGCTCTCGGAACGACGGCAATCGCCGCGCCGGCGGGTGCCAGCCCCCAAAACGACCTCGCCTCGAAGACCGCGCAGGCCAAACACCTCGCGGCCGAGATCGACGCGAACAGCAACCGTGCCGACGTCCTCGACGAGCAATACCTCCAGGCGCAGAACGCGGTCGCGACGGCCAACCACCAGATCGTCTCCGCGGAGGTCGGCATCTCGTCGGCCCGGAGCCAGGAGTCCACGCTGCGGGCGCGCCTCGGCGGCCGCGCCGCCTTGTTGTACATGGGCGCCGGCAGCAGTGACCCCCTGGGCATGAACGCCACCAGCGTCCAGGAGCTCGGTTCACGCGCCAAGTACGGCGCGGCCGCGGCCGAGACCGACGACCGCATGATCGGTCAGCTCACCGTCCTCGACGAGCAACTGCAGATCCAGACCCGCGACCTCCAAAAGCAAAAGGCCGACGCGCAGAAGCGCCAGGACGAAGCCACCGCGGCCCGCGGTCAGGTCGAGCAGGCGAACAACAAGCTGCAGAACCTTTTGAGCTCGACCAAGTCCGACATCTTGGACCTCGCGGCGAAGATCCAACAGGAGCGAGCCGCCGCCGTCGCCCGAGCCGAGAAGGCGCGCATCCAGGCCCAAGCAGCACAGGCCGCAGCCGCAGCCGCGCGCATTTCGTCGAACGCCGGCGGGTCGTCGAACCGCGGCGGGCATTCGAGCGGTTCGCTCGGCGTCGCCGATACGGGCATCGCTCCCGCCAACCTGCCCGCACCGAGCGGAGGCGCCTCCTCGGCCATCGCGTACGCGCGGGCCCAGGTCGGCAAGCCCTACGTCTATGCCGGTGACGGCCCCGGATCCTTCGACTGTTCGGGCCTCACGATGATGGCGTGGGCGCAGGGCGGGGTCGGCATGTCCCACGGCTCGCAGTCGCAATGGGCGTCGTTCCCGAAGGTGCCCATCTCGCAACTGCAACCGGGCGACCTGGTGTTCTTCGGCCCCTCGGGTTCCTCGAATCACCACGTCGGGCTCTACATCGGTGGCGGCACCATGATCGAGGCACCGCACACCGGCGCCTTCGTCCGCTACTCGAGCATCTTCAGGCCCGACCTGGTCTCCACCGGCTCCCGGCCGTAACGTCCGTTCCGGCGCGAGCCCGAGGAGGACCAATGGCCGAGGCCAAAGACAAGTGGGACGAGGTCGGCGACCGTTTCAGCCGGCTCGGACACCAGCTGAAGGAACGTTTCGACGTCAACGCCGGGTTCGGGTCGGCCGAGCGGGAGAAGGTCAACGCGGCCTTGCGCCAGCTCGGTGACGCACTCGACGCCGGTTTCACGACGATCGGCGACACGTTGCGCGACCCGGCCATGCGAGACGAGCTGAAGACGGCCGGTACGTCGATCACCGACGCGATTGCGGCGACTCTGCGCGACGTCTCCGACGCGATCAAACGGCACTGAACGGCACTGAACGGCAAACGGCAAACGGCACTGAACCTCGGCTCAGGGGATGACGAGCATGCCGAGCTCGGCTTCGAGCTGAGGCCGGGCCTTGAGGCCCAGCGACTTGCGTTCGAGCCGCCCGTTCCGGAACAGCCCGATGAGCGGGATGCTCTGCACGTCGTACTGCTGCGCCAGGGCGGGCTCGTCGTCGATGTTGACCTTCACGACCTTGTACGACGACGTGCGCATCGCGGCGATGGTCTCCACGATCGGCGAGACCTGGCGGCAGGGCTGACACCACGGGGCCCAGAAGTCGACGATCACCGGTAGCTCACTGCGGAGCACCTCGCTCTCCCATTGTGCCGTCGTGACCGACGGCACCAGCTCGATGGGATCGTCGGGGACCGGCTCGTCGGGTCGAGCGCCGGCGGTGACCTCGGCGAGCCAGTCCCGCGCGTCACCGAGCCCTTCGATCGCGACCTGGTGCGCCATTGGGTACTCGCGGTAGACGGTGGCGATCCCGAAATCGCGCAGATCGCGGGCGAGGTCGCGGGAACGCTTGACCGGGATCAGCGGGTCGTCGGTGCCGTGCTGCACGAGCACCGGGACCGCGCGTGCGGCTTCGTCGACCGGCCCGGTCATCGCAGCCGGGCTCATCGCAAGTACCCCTGAGGGATAGACGCGCGGGCGACCATCGGGCGCCGAGAACAGGCCGAGCGAAAGCGCGAGGCCCCCGCCCTGGGAGAAGCCGGCGAAGATCGCCTCGGAACGAGGGAACCCCAACAGCTCGCACTGCTCGTCGACGAGGGCGTCGAGCTCTTCGAGCGCGGTGACGAACTGGTCGGTCAGATCGGCTTCGCCGCCGCCGGTCATGTCGTACCACATGTATCCGGGCGTGCCCGGCGCCGAGATCGGCGCACGGGGCATCACCGCCGCGAAGAGCCCGTCGGGGTCGAGATACGCCAGCAATCCACCGAGATCCTGCTCGTCGGCGCCGTAGCCGTGGACGAGCAGCAACAGACGCTGCGCGGACGAGCCCTTTACTGTGTTCGTGACCAACGCCATGGCCGCAGATTACGTCAGCGCTTTCGCGCCCCAGTTACATCACCGGATCACGACTCCGGCGGGGGCTCCAGGTTGGAGTCGCGCCGGCGGAGGCGGCTCGGCGAACGATCCGGCTCGAGCGTGTGCGCGGCGGCAACCAGCGCGAGATGGGTGAACGCCTGCGGGAAGTTGCCGAGCATGCGCTTCGCATCGGGGTCGTACTCCTCGGCGAACAACCCGAGATCGTTCGCAATACCGAGCAGGCGTTCGAACAGCTCCCGGGCCTCGTCGGGTTGGCCCGCGAGCGCGAGCGCCTCGACCATCCAGAAGCTGCACGGAAGGAAGACCCCTTCGGGTTCGCCGATCCCGTCGACGTGGTCGCTCGTGGGCACGTACCGCTGCACAAGACCGTCACGCGTCAGGTCGCGGCGGATAGCGGCGATGGTCGATTGCACCCGGGGGTCGTCGCCCGGAAGGAACCCGACCAGTGGGATCATGAGCACCGACGCGTCGAGGTCGGTCGAGCCGAAGCACTGCGTGAACGCACCCAGCTCCTGGCTGTATCCCTGTGTGCAGATCTCGGCGTGGATCTTGGCCCGGATCTCACGCCAGTGCTCGACCGGACCGTCGTAGCCGGCCTGCTCGACCATCGCGATCGCCCGGTCGAAGGCCACCCAGCACAGCACTTTGGAGTGGGTGAAGTGCCGGCGGGGACCGCGCACCTCCCATATCCCTTCGTCGGGCTCGCTCCAACGGCGTTCCACCACCTCGAGCAGCAGTAGCGCGAGCGCCCACGAGTTCTCGCTCGGCGGCGTGCCGGCCCGGGCCGCCTGCCAGAGCACGTCCAACAGCTCGCCGTACACGTCGAGCTGCAGCTGCGAATGGGCGCCGTTCCCCGTCCGCACCGGACTGGAGCCCTCGTATCCCGGCAGCCAGTCGAGCTCGAGCTCGGTGAGACGGCGCTCCCCGCCGACGCCGTACATCGTCTGCAAGCTCTCCGGATCGCCGGCGGCGGCGCGCAGGATCCATTGGCGCCAGCGGAGCGCTTCGTGTTGGAACCCGCCGATCAGCAACGCCTCGAGCGTGAGGGTCGCGTCGCGCACCCAGCAGTACCGGTAGTCCCAGTTGCGCGTGCCGCCGAGTGTCTCCGGCAGCGATGTCGTCGGCGCGGCCACGATGCCGCCCGTCGGCTCGAAGGTGAGCGCTTCGAGCGTGAGGAGTGAGCGCAGCACCTGCTCGCGCCATTCGCCCGTGTACTCGCAGCGCGCCGACCACCGGCGCCAGTGCGCGGTGGTGTCGTCAACGAGCGCGGCCGCGTCGTCGGGCACCCGACGCGGTTCCTGCGACGGAAACCAGCCGAGCACGAACGGGACCTGTTCGCCCGCGGCGACGGAGAACGTGGCGCTCGAGGTTATGCCGTGCCCGTGCAGATGCACCGGGGTGAACAGCTCGACGCCGTCGGGTCCCGCGATCGCGCGCCAGCGATCGTCGACGCGGCGGACCCACGGGATGATCGCGCCGTAGTCGAACCGCACCACCAGTTCGACCTGCATGTCGACGGATCCCTCGATGCCCTCGACCAGCCGGACGAGCAGCGGCCGGGAGTGGCCCAGCGCGAGACAGTCGACGACGCGGACACGTCCGGCGGGGGTCGTGTACTCCGTCTCCAGCACCATCGTTCCCGGGCGGTACCGGCGGACCGTGTCGATCTCGGCGCCGCTGTCTCCACCGTCAGGTCCGGAGTAGGGGGGATCGCACGGCGTGATGCAGAACCTTCCGTGATCCGGCGTTCCGACGAGAGCCGCGAAGCACGCGGGCGCATCGAAGCGCGGCGTGCACCACCAGTCGACCGATCCGGACCGCGACACGAGCGCCGCCGTGCGCCGATCGCCCAAGAGCGCATAATCCTCGAGCCGCGGCACTACCGAAAAACTACCCGTCGAGGAAGTAGGTTCGTCACAGATGACAATCACGACCGGTGCGAACGAGCTGATAGGCGTCGACGTGGGCGGCTCCGGCGTCAAAGCCGCCGTCGTCGACCTGCACACGGGGCAGGCGAGCGGACGGATCCGGGTTCCCACTCCCCAACCGCCGACCCCCGACGCGATCGCGGCCGCGGTCGCCGGCTTGGTGCATCAGCTCCCGGGAACGGGAACCATCGGCTGCACGATGCCGGCGGTGGTCGAGAACGGAGTGGTGCGCACCGCGACCAACATCGACAAGTCGTGGATCGGCGCCCATGCCGCGACCGTGATCTCGCGTGCGGCCGACCGTGCGTGCGTCGTGCTCAACGATGCCGACGCGGCCGGGCTCGCGGAGGCGCGTTTCGGTGCCGCCCGCTCCCACCGTGGGCTCGTCGTGATGGTCACTGTCGGGACGGGCATCGGGACTGCGCTCATGAACGACGGAAAACTGATTACGAACAGCGAGCTCGGCCACATCTTCGTGAACGATCACCTCGTCGATACGTGGGTCTCGGATGCGACGCGCGAGTCCGAAGAGCTCTCGTGGAAGAAGTGGACGCAACGGTTGGAGCAATACCTCGTGCACCTGCACGGGATCTTGTGGCCCGAGCTCATCGTCATCGGCGGCGGCATCGTCAAGCACGCCGACAAGTTCCTCGATCGGGTCGACCCCGGCTGCGAGGTGCGCATCGCCGAGCTCGGGAACCTCGCCGGCATCGTCGGGGCGGCGCTCGCGGCCTCCGAACACGTTCCCGGGGTCACGACGTAAACGCGGTCCACACGTAGCGACAGGAGTCGAGATGCAGCTCGGAATGATCGGGCTCGGCCGTATGGGGAACAACCTCGTGCGGCGGGCGATGGCCGCCGGCCACGAGTGCGTCGTCTACGACCACGATGCGGCGGCCGTCGCGGCGCTGGTGGCGGCGGGCGCGGTCGGCGCGACGTCGGCGGCCGACATGGCCACCAAGCTCGAAGCACCTCGGGCCATCTGGCTGATGGTGCCGGCGGCGGTCACCGGGCTCGTGATGGACGACACCGCCACGCACCTGAGCGCCGGCGATGTGATCATCGACGGCGGGAACTCGCACTACGTCGACGACATCGCCCGCTCGAACAAGCTCGCCCCGCTCGGCATCGACTTCATCGATTGCGGGACGAGCGGCGGAGTGTTCGGGCTCGAGCGCGGCTTCTGCTTGATGATCGGCGGCCCCGACGGCGCGGTCCAGCGACTCGACCCCATCTTCCGTGCGCTCGCGCCAGGGGTCGGGACGATCGACCGCACGTTCGGCCGTACCGGCGATCCCCGAACCGAGGAAATGGGCTATCTGCACTGCGGGCCCGCAGGCGCAGGTCACTTCGTGAAGATGGTGCACAACGGCATCGAGTACGCGCTGATGGCCGCGTACGCAGAGGGTCTCACGATCCTGCACCACGCCAATGTCGGCGCGCTCACCCGCGACGCCGACGCCGAGACGGCTCCCCTCGCCCACCCGGAGCTCTACCAGTACGACCTCGACATCCCGGCCGTGTCCGAGGTGTGGCGGCGCGGCAGCGTCATCGCTTCGTGGCTCCTCGACCTCACCGCCAACGCGCTGCACGAGTCGCCCGACCTCGCCGACTTCAGCGGCCGGGTCAGCGACTCCGGCGAAGGGCGTTGGACCCTCATGGCGGCCATCGACGAAGGCGTTCCCGCACCCGTCATCGCGACCGCGTTGATGGACCGCTTCATCTCCCAGGGCGCCGCCGACTACACGAACAAGATGCTCTCGGCGATGCGCAAGCAGTTCGGCGGCCACGACGAGAAAAAACCCTGATCACCAGTCGGGCCGCCAGGGCATTCCGCTGCGGCCGTTGTCGTCCTTGACCGCGAGCACCTGGAAGATGTGGGCGCGCTGCGCGTCGAAGTTGATCGCCGACGCGGCCATGTAGAGGCGCCACACCCGAGCCCGTCCCACCCCGACCTGAGCCACCGCGTCGTCCCAGTTCGACTCCAGGTTCGCGACCCAGTGCCGCAGCGTCCGTGCGTAGTGCTCGCGCAGGCCTTCGACGTTGCGGGCCTCGAACCCCGCCGTCTGGATGCGAGACACGACCGAACCGACCTCGTGCAACTCGCCGTCCGGGAAGACGTACTTGTCGATGAATCCACGGCGCGCGAACGCGGGGCTGGATCCCGGCCGGCGGGCGATGCCGTGGTTCAACAGTCGCCCACCCGGCTGTAGCAGTCCGTACAGACGGGTGAAGTACTCGTCGAGCTTGGCCGCGCCGACGTGCTCGAACATGCCGATCGAGCTGATCGCGTCGAACGGGCCGTCGACGACGTCACGGTAGTCCTGCACCCGGATCTCGACGCGATCGTCGAGGCCCGCGTCACTCACCGCGGCCCGGGCCCATTCCGCTTGGCGGGTCGAGAGCGTGACACCGACGGCGGAGACTCCGTGCTCGCGAGCCGCGTGCATCACCATGCCGCCCCATCCGCAACCGACGTCGAGTAGGCGCATGCCCGGCCGCAGCCCAAGCTTGCGGCTCACGAGCTCGTACTTCGTCGCCTGCGCGGCTTCGAGCGTGGTGCCCGGTCCGGAGAACGCGGCGCACGAGTACGTCATCGACGAACCGAGGATCATCCGGTAGAAGTCGTTCGAGACGTCGTAGTGATAGGAGATCGCGGCCGCGTCACGCTCCTTGCTGTGGCGGCGTCCGCGCTGGCGGATCTCCTCCGGTGGCAGCGGCAACGGGCGCAGGCCCTCCGCGCCGGCGGTGCGGGCGAGGAGCAACCACTCGCGCGGCGTCACCTTCACGTTGGGCAGGTTGTCGCGCAGTGCGAGTGCCTCGAAGATGTCGCCTTCGACGTCGAGCTCACCGGCCACATACGCCCGCGCGAAGCCGATCTCCCCCGGGCCCGTCAGCACGTACCGCAAAGCCTTCGGAGATCGCACCACGATCCGGGTGCAAGCGCGGTCGGGGCCGAGCCGGCTCCCGTCGTAACACTCGATCGGGATGGGGATGTCGGTGCCGAGGAATCCGGCGATCGCGGCGGCCAGGCCGAACCGCGGCGATGCTTTCGAATACGTGACGGCACGTTCCTGAACCTGCACGGCCACCTCCTGATGGCGAGACGTCGCCGCTCCTAGCCACGGAGCTTGCGAACATAATCGTTCCCGATCAGGAGGACGATTTCCACCGAAAATGCGCGTCAGACGCTGGGATTCTGCAGCGGCCGCCAGTAGTGGCCGGGGCCCAGGAAACGGTGTTGACCCGCAGGCCCGTCGCTGCCGGCGACGTAATCCTCGGGCGCCCCGTGCTCCCACGTCTTCATGACCGGGTCGACGATCCGCCACGACCACTCCACCTCGTCGAAACGCAGGAACGGGGTGTGATCGCCCTCGAGCACGTCGAGCAGGAGCGACTCGTAGGCGCTGGCCTCGTGATCGTCCTTCGACGCGTAGTCGGCGCGGAGCACCGACTCACGCGACTCGAGCTCGAGCCCGGGCTGCTTCGTCCGCACGACGAGCTCGGTCGCCTCCGACGGGCTCATGCGGAAAACGAGCCAGTTCGGCTCCGCGTGCTCGAGCGGCGTGTGCCGGAACAACCGGCTCGGCGGTTCCCGGAACCGGAAGACGACCTCGTGCGCTTTGGCCGCCAGGCGCTTGCCCGAGCGCAGCAGCACGGGAACCCCCTCCCAGCGCCACGTGTCGACGTGAAGCCGCACCGCCGCGAACGTGTCGGTATGCGAGGCGGGATCGACCCCGGGCTCGGCCCGGTACCCCACGCGCGGTTCGCCGTCGACGAGCCCGGCCGTGTACTGACCCCGCACCGCGTCGACATCCGGGTTCATGGAATGGATCGACTTGAGCACTTCGACCTTGTGGTCGCGGATCATCTCCGCGTCCCACAACGCGGGCGGTTCCATCGTCGCGAACGTCAACATCTGGATGAGGTGGTTCTGCACCATGTCGCGCAGCGCGCCGATACCGTCGTAGTAGCGCGAACGGCCTTCGACGCCGAGCGTCTCCGCGACCGTGATCTGGATCTCGTCGACGTGGTTCGAATTCAGCACCGGCTCGATGAACCGGTTCGCGAACCGGAACACGAGCATGTTCTGCACCGTCTCCTTGCCGAGGAAGTGGTCGATCCGGAAGATCTGGTCTTCTCGCCACGAGGCGTGCAGCTTCTCGTTCAGCTGGAGCGCCGACTCGAGGTCGGTGCCGAAGGGCTTCTCGATCACAAGCCGGCGGAAACCCTTGGTCTCCTCGGCCAGGCCCGCTTTCGCGATCTTCTCGGCCGCGTCGGCGAAGACGCCGGGAGGGAGCGCGAGGTAGAAAATCGCGGGGCCGTCGAGGGACGACTTCAAGCCCCGGAGCGACGCAACCGAAATGTCGCCGCCGTGGAATTCGATGCGGTCGATGAAACGCTCGAAGTACTTCTTCCCGACGTCGACGCCACTCATGTCGATGGCGGCGCGCAGGTTCTCGTGGAACTGCTCGGTCGTCCACTCCTGGCGGGCGTAGCCGATGATCTTCAGGTCCTCGAGCCGTTCCCGGTACTCCAGAGACAGCAGCGCGGGGAACAGCAGGCGGGCGGCGAGGTCACCCGAAGCGCCGAGTACCACCAGTGTCGGTTGACTGCTCATGCGTCACTCCTCCGGCTCACAACAGATCCCGCTTCGTCAGGCTACGGAAGGCAAGGTAACCGGGAATGATCGGCAGCCAGAACGACGCGAGCCGGAAGGCGAGAACCCCCGCCACCGCCGGCCCGGTCGCGATGCCGACCCGGGTCAGGCCTGCGATCGGCGCGGCTTCGACCGCGCCCACCTTGCCGGGGGTCGGCGAGGCGGAGGCGACCGCACTACCCCCCGGGTAGACGGTGGTCACGTCGAGCCAGGAGGCGTGCGCATGGAACGCCGTGAGCGCGAACTCGAGCGCGATCACGTACGGCGCGAGCACCCCGATCGCTCCGCCGAACATCTGCACCGCCTTGCCCGGTCGGCGGACGACCGCGACCAGGTCGCGCGCCGTCCGCTCGGTAGGCAACAGGATGTGCTTGCGGCCAAACGACGTCTCGACGACGACGCCGACCACGGACGAGAGCACCGCGATCAGGACGAGGAGTGCCCAGCCGCTCGGCAGCCGGACGCTCGGCAGGCCGGTGTGGCCCGGGAGCACGGCGCTCAGCACGAGCGCGACCACGTGCACGACGAATCCGACGGTGCCGTTGAGGGCCACGGCTCCTACCGTGTCGCCTTTCGACACACCGCTCGCTCGAGATATCTGACGTTCACACAGAGCCCCCCGAGCTCGGCGGCCGTGATCTTGTTGCTGAAGCTGCTCGCCAACTGAGTCACGAGCGTGCGGCCGTACGCGCGGGGTACGAGCACCGCGCCCGACAGCGACATCGCCGCACCCAGGACGTGCACGCCGAGGTGATGAGCGCGAGCACCAGCCAGCCGGGCGCCGCGTGCTGCGCCGCGGCGAGCGTTCGATGGAATTCCCCGAACTGCGGAAGCAGGATGTACGTCGCCGCGAGCAGGCACGCGAGGGTCAACACCGAACGCAGCCGTACGCGCGTCAGCGGCTCGACCTTCACGTGTGGCGAGCCGACCGCGTCGGCCGCGTGGTTGCGCACGTCGTCGAGCAGGCCGTGGTGGCCGTGCAGCGCGTGCCGGGTCCGGGTGGTCAACGCGAGCGGTTGGATGAGCGGTAACGCGGCAACGATCGCAGGCTTGCCCAGGGCGGCAACGGCGGGATCGACTGCCCGCGCGCCGACCACGAGCGCCAGCGAAGCGAGGAGCTCGGCGACGTCTTGCGCCAACGCGCGATCACTCGCCCCGACCTCGGCGTATCCGAAGTCGACAATCCACGGTTGTCTGCCGGCATCGAGCATCACGTTGGTGAGCCCGAGATGACGATGAGCGATGCGCGCGGCGCGGAGATGCGCGAGCTCATTCCACAACGCCGCGACGGTTGCATCGTCGAGCGCGGTCTCACCGTCTTCGTCGAGCGCGCGGCCGTCGATCTTCTCGAACACGAGCACGCTCGCGCCGGACTGCCCGGACGCGATCGTGATCGGCCGGGCCGCATGTGCGCCCGCGGTCGCGGCGAGCCAGGCCAGAAGCGCCTCGTGCTCGACCCGTTGCTTCGCAGTCGCGCGCGGGGTCTCGTCTTCGAGATGGCGGAACGCAAGATAACGACCGACGGCGGCGCGCGCGTCGGCATCACGACGGTCGCGGTCGATCGCCTTGACGAAGACCGGCGCTCCGTCGTCGGCGGTGGCCAGGTACGGCGTCGCGTCGTTACCGTGCTTGCCCACCCGGGTCAGCGGACCCACGGGGTAGTGACCACTCGCAAGCGCCCTACGGACGACGCTCTCGTCGAGCTGACGGGTCGGGGTTCCGAGCACCAGGTTGACCAACGCGCCGATCGCCGCGCCGAGGGCGATCGCGACCAGCCCGACAAGGACCCATCCCGTGCGCCGCGCCGACCGAGGGAGGTACGGCACGACGACCGCAACCAGAGCGGCCGCGACAGTGGCGTGCCCGGACGGATAGCCGTAGCCGGTAATACGCGGGCCGCGCACCGCGACATGGGCCACGAGGTCGAGTGGACGACCCCGCTGCATCACCGTCTCGAACGGGATGCGAAACGCGTCGGGGAGATCGTTCACGAATCGGAACGCGTCGATCTCGAACGCGCTCGGCGCCATGCGGGCTGCGGAGATGCCCGCTCCGAAGACACATACTCCGATGCCGCGGCGGAGGAGATCCGCCGGGTGCCGTTCGCTTGTGTTCAAGCGCGCATATGGGTGTCGAGGTCGCCGAAGAGCCTCGGATCGAAGACCCGCTCCGTGAAACTCCACTTACCTTCGAGGCGCGCGAACCGGTCGCGGTACTCGCCGACGAGTACCGGGTGCAGGCCGAGGCCGGTGACCTGCAGCACCGCGAAGTAGCAGCGGGCCGTCGCAGTTGCACCTTCGACCCGAACCGTGACGTTGGTCAGCTGGTGCATCGTGCGCGGCGTGCCATCGTCGTACAGGATCACGCCGTCGTACAGCGTGCGGGCCTCGGCGGCGCCGCGCCGCACCCAATCGTGCCGCGTCGACCGCAACTCGGCATCGGCGAACAATGCCGCGACGCCGTCGAGGTCGCCGGCGTCGAGCCGGAACGCGTAGTCGTGGATGAGCGCCGTGATCTCGTCGACGTCGTTCATGGTCCGTCGTTCACAGTTGGATTGGCATCCGCGAGTACCCGCGCACGTTGCCCGAATGCACGCGCTCGAGCCCACTTTCGTCGATCTCGTAGCCGGGATGACGGGCGAGGAATTCCTCCAGGCTCACGCGCATCTCCAAGCGGGCAAGCGCGGCTCCGAGACACACGTGGATGCCGTGGCCGAAGGCGAGGTGATGGGTCGGCCAGGCGCGATCGATGTCGTACTCGTCGGGTCGGTCCCAGACCCGTTCGTCGCGATTCCCCGACCCCAACAACAGCAGCACCTTGTCGCCCTCGGGCAGGACCTGACCGTGCATCTCGACGGCGTGGGTCAACGTACGCGCCATCACCTGGGTCGAGCCTTCATATCGGAGTATCTCCTCGATCGCGTCGGGGATGCGGGCCGCATCTCCGAGCACCTTCGCCCGCTCCCTCGGGAATCGTTGCATCGCCATGAGACAGTTGCCGAGCAACTTCGTCGTGGTCTCGTTGCCGGCGATGATCAACAAGAAGAGGAAACCAACCACCTGATCGTCGCGGAGGTGCTCGCCGTCGGCCTCCGCCGCGACGAGCGCGGCCGCGAGGTCGTCGGAACCGTCGTTGCGGAGCCCGGGTCCGACCCGGCGCTCGGCCACGAACGCGGAGAAGTATTTGTAGAGCTGATACGCGGCGTCGATACCGGCGGGAGTAACGTCCATCTCACCCTCTTCGCGGTGCAGCAACGCATCGCTCCACTTCCGCAGTTGCTCTCGGTCTCCGTCGGGCACACCGAGCAACCTCGAGATGACGTCCATGGGGAGCGGCGCCGCGTAGTCGACGATCAGATCGTTTGCCTCGCGCTCGCCGAAGCCGTCGAGATAGCTCGTCGAAAGCGCCCGGATCGCCGGTTCCAGGTCGGCGACCCGGCGGGGTGTGAACGCCCTGCTCACCAGCCGCCGGAGGGCCGTGTGGTCGGGCGGATCGGTCGTCAGCATCATCGGGAGCGGGTTGCCCTCCTCGAGGGTGATGCCGAAACGCGAGCAAAAGGTGTCGGGATCATGCAGGGCCCGCACGACGTCGTCGTAGCGCGAGAGCGCCCAGAAGCCCAGCTCCTCGTCGTGATATGCAGGCGCGTCGTCGCGCAACTGCCGGTACACCGAGAAGGGATCGTCGTGGAACTCGTAGCTGTACGGGTTGAACCGGACCACCCGCGCAGGCTAACCAAGGGGATGACCACGCCTGTTGACCTCGGATCCCGATTCCTGCGCTGGGAGGAACGGGGCGCGACCGCATGGGTGACGATCGATCGTCCCGAGCGGCGCAACGCACTGACATCGAACATGTATTTCGGGATCCGGCGGGCGGTCGACCGGGTCAACGCATCCCGCTCGCTCCACGCGCTTGTGGTCACCGGTACCGGCGACGTGTTCGCCCCCGGCGGCGAGCTCGGGGGCCGGCACGACGACGGCGACATCAACATCGGCGAGCTGCTCGGGACCGGGGCCGTCCCGTTCGACTCGATCCGCGACTCCCGCAAGCCGGTCATCGCCGTCGTGAACGGTCTGTGTATGGGTGGCGGTCTGCTCATCACGATGCTTTCCGACATCGCCATCGCGAGCGAGCGCGCGGTGTTCGGCGCCCCCGAGCTCCGGCGCGGGGTCGCCGACGCCTACCACGCCGCGATACTTCCCGAGCACGTCGGTATCGCACTCGCGCGCGACATGCTCTTCACCGGGCGCCGACTCACCGCGCACGAAGCCGAGCGGCACGGGCTCGTGGCCCGCGTCGTGCCGCACGAGCAACTGGTACAGACGACCGAAGAGGTCGTACGCGAGCTCATGTACGCCGCGCCCCGCGCGCGTGTCGCGCTCAAGCGTCTGATGAACGCGCGCTACGGCGTGATCGACCGCATCACATTCGACGAATCGGTCCACGGCGACGAGGTCATCGAAGGGTTCCAGGCGTTCATCGAGAAGCGGCCGCCCGCCTGGGTCCCGGAGGCCGCCCGCCCCGCGGGCCGGGAGTAATCTCCGCCGGTGGCCGATCGCGCGCGCTGGTTGCTGTTCGCTCCCGAGGGCCGGCTGACACTGGTCGTCGTGTACGTGATCGCGTCGGTGATCTCGATCGTCACCTACACGGTCGTCCGCACACCGTTGTACGGAGCGGGCCAGGTGGCACTCACGGGCTTCGGCCTGTTCTGGGCCCGTTGGTGCCTACGTCACACCTGACGTCTACACCACACCCGCGGGCGGCAGGCTCGGTGCGGTCCCGAGCATGCGCCCCTCGGAATGCGCCAGCTTCAAGATGCCGCCGAGGATCGCCGCGACCGAGACGACGACCGCGAATATCTCGAACGGCGTGTGAGCACCGACGCGTTCGTCGAGGAGAAAGAGGCCGAACAACGAGCCCGAGATGACGCTCATCGACTCGATGGAGCCCACCGCGGTGCCGAGCGCACCCGTCTGCAGTGCGCTCTGGGCGACGATGACTCCGCCGATCGCCGCAACCGCGAGTGCGTATGGCTCCCAATGCGGGACGAACGCGAAGATCCCCTGGCCCAGATAGTGCACCAAGGCCTTCGTCAACAACGCGGAGACGCCGAACGCGATGCCGGCCGCGACCCCGAGGAACGCGGCCCGGGGACGTCCTCTCGTCGCCCTCCCGAACGCCATGCAGATACCGACGACGACGACCGCGCTCGGTCCTGCGATCAGCCATTCCCGAGCGCGCGCGATCTGCCGCCCACCCGTGGGTGACACCTCGTACAGGAAGAGCGCGAGGCCGGCCGACAAGATGCCTGCCGCGACCCAGTCGCCCCGCACCACCGGGCGATGCACGAACCGCGACCCGATGAACAACGACATGAGGATCCCGGTGGCGAGGATCGGCTCTACGAACACGACGGTTGCGAGCCCGAGCGCGGCGGCGTGACAGATGTAGCCCCCGAAGTCGGAGAGCAGGCCGAGCAGCCAGCGGGGTTCTTTCATGAGGCGCAGCACGAGCCCTGGTCGCATCGCGTACTCGTCCGGGATCTTCTCCGCCTCGATGAGCTCGAGGACATTGCTGATCGCGTAGAACAGCGCCGTCGCGAGCGCGAGAAAGGTCGCGAGTGCGACGTGAGACGACACGGCCTCAGTCTGTCACCGGGTGATGAGGCCGCCGTCGACCACGAGGGAATCGCCGCTGACGTAACTGGATTCGTCGGAACAGAGCCACACGACCGCCTGCGCGATCTCGAGGGGCGTCGCCATCCGCTTCATCGGCAGACGACGCAGCATCCGCTCGCCGCCGTCGGGCATCGCATCGAGGTACGCCCGCATCGGCCCGGTCTCGGTCTGCCCGGGCAACACGGCGTTCACGCGGATGCCTGCGCCCGCATACTCCTGGGCCGCCTGCTTGGTCAGCCCGAGGACCCCGTGCTTGGCCGCCGTGTACTGCGGCTGCCCGGGCGCGGGCACGACGCCCGCGCCTGACGACATGTTGACGATCGCGCCCCCGCGCCCCTGCGCCAGCATCTGGCGCAGCTCGCACTGCATGCAGAAGAAGACACCACTGAGGTCGACGTCGATGGTGCGCTGCCAGTCGTCGTAGGAATGCTCGACGAACGGTTTCGGGTCCGGGGCGATGCCGGCGATGTTGCACGCCCAATCGAGCCCGCCGAACGTTTCGACGGCGAACGCCACCATCGCTTGGACCGAAGCCGCGTCGGCGACATCCAGGGTGAACGCGGCTGCGGTGTTTCCGATGGCGCTCGCGGTCGTGGCCGCGGTATCGCCGTTCACGTCGGCCACCACGACCCTGGTGCCGCGCTCGGCCAGGAGGTGCGCGGTCGCCTGGCCGATGCCACTTCCGCCCCCCGTCACCAACGCGACCCGTGTCACTTCGACCCCTTCGCTCGCAGGTACGACCCGGACCGCACGACGAGCCCGCTCTCGAGCGCAGGATCGCACGTTGCCAGCGCGACGGCCGCGTCGGCCATGACCTCGACCGGCTCGCACCATTCCGGCGGGAGATCCATCACCGCCGTCGCGCCTTCGGTGGCCACCGCCCGCTCCGGGGCGAGCGCGTTCACGGCGATGCCCGTTCCCCGCAACTCGGTCGCGAACGAGACCGTCAGCCGGTCGAGCGCGGCTTTGCTCGGGGCGTACGTCGATGAGCGCGCCTGCTGAGGACTGTCGAGCTGATTCGTGTCGACGATCGCGCTCGTGATGTTGACGATCCATCCCGCGCCCCGTTCGCGCATGCCGGGCACGACGGCCTTCGTCAACAGATACGGGGTGATGACGTTGACTTCGTACGCGACGCGCAGGCGTCGTTCCGAGGTCTCGTCGATACTCAGGTAGAAGCACGCAGCCGCGTTGTTGACCAGCACGTCGATCGGACCGAGCACGTCGACAGTCTGCGCGACGATCGCGGTCCGATCGCACTCGGCGTCTGAGAGGTCGGCAACGATCGGGAATGCCACTCCGCCGGCCGCGGCGATCACGTCGGCGGTCTCCTGCAACGAGCCCGCGAGGTGACCACCCGAGCCGGGTTCGAGGCTCCGGGCCACGATTGCGACCGCCGCGCCTTGCGCGCCGAACCGCTTCGCGATGGCGGCTCCGATCCCGCGAGAAGCCCCCGTGACGAGCGCGACCCGGCCGGCAAGTGCATCACCCATGGTCGCTGGACAATAGTGGTGGTCATGCTGGACATGATCATCCGTGGTGGAACTGTCGTCGACGGTACGGGGACGCCCGGCCGCATCGCCGACGTAGGCATCAGCAACGGCCGGATCACGAAGATCGGCACCATCGACGAGTCGGAGCGGGCGCCCCGCACGATCGATGCCACGGGCAAGGTCGTGGCGCCCGGCTTCGTCGACATCCACACCCACTACGACGCACAGGTGTTCTGGGACACCACACTCTCGCCGTCACCGCTGCACGGTGTTACCACCGTGATCGGCGGGAACTGCGGCTTCACCATCGCCCCGCTCGAGCCCGAGCACGGTGACTACCTGATGCGGATGCTGGCGCGCGTCGAGGGCATGCCGCTGACCGCGCTCGCCGAGGGCGTGCCGTGGGACTGGCGCACGTTCGGCGAGTACCTCGATCGCATCGACGGGACGCTCGCGCCCAACGCAGGCTTCCTCGTCGGGCACTCGACCATCCGGCGCGTCGCCATGGGTGAGCGCGCGACGCAGGGCGAAGCCAGCGCGGAAGACCTCGACGCGATGCGCGGCCTGCTCGACGCGAGCCTCGCGTCGGGTGCGCTTGGCTTCTCGTCGAGTTGGGCCCGGACCCACAACGACGCCGCCGGCGACATGGTGCCGTCGCGTTACGCGACGGAAGACGAGATCATCGCGCTTTGCTCCGTCGTACGGAATCACCCCGGAACCACACTCGAGTTCATCCCGAGCGTCGGGATGTTCGAGGAGTTCGCCCCCGACCTGCTCACGCGGATGTCGCTCGCGGCGAACCGGCCCGTGAACTGGAACGTGCTCTTCGTGGGGAAGGGCAGCGAAGCCATCACCGAGCACAATCTCTCGGCGTCCGACTACGCGACCGAGCGCGGTGCGCGCGTGATCGCGTTGACGGTGCCGTTCTCGCCCTCGCCCCGCATGTGCTTCGACAGCGGGTTCCTGCTCGACACGATCCCCGACTGGCAAAAACCGATGGCGCTTCCCCACGACGAGAAGAAGGCAATGCTCGCATCGGTCGACGGTCGCGCCGTGTTGCGCGACGCGGCGTTGCAACCCACCACCGGTTTCAAGGTGTCGACGTGGGGCATCTACGTGATCAACGAGACGTTCGTACCCGAGAACAAGCAGTGGGAGGGCAAGTCGGTCGCGGAGATCGCAAAGGAGCGGGGCGTCGACGAGTTCGATGCGCTGTGCGACATCGTCGTGGCCGACGACCTCATGACCGGATTCGGCTTCCCGAGCCGGCCCGACGACGACGAGACCTGGCAGATCCGGATGAAGGTGTGGCGCGACGACCGCGCGGTCGTGGGTGCGAGTGACGCCGGCGCCCACCTCGACTTCCTCGCGTCGTTCAACTACTCGACGGTCATGCTCGGCGGTCCGGTGCGCGAACGAGGCCTCATGGCGATGGAAGAGGCGATCCGTCTCCTCACCGACGTCCCCGCGCGCTTGTACGGGCTGACCGAACGTGGCCAGCTCCAAGAGGGTTGGCACGCCGACGTGGTCGTCATCGATCCGGAGACGGTCGGGGCCCAGGAGGTGCGCATGCGCTTCGACCTGCCGACCGGCGCGCCCCGGCTGTACGGCGGGGCCGACGGCATCGACCACGTGATCGTGAACGGCACAGAGATCGTCGATCACGGAACGTTCACGGACGCCCGCCCGGGCACCCTCCTGCGCTCCGGACGCGACACGGAAACAGTTACCGTGCCGGGCGGCGCGTCGAACAACTGAACCGGCCGCTCGATGGCGTCACGGAGGTTCTTCGACCGTTTGCGTCGAGGCGGGCTGCGCGGTGCGCCCAAGCGCCCGGCCCTCGATGTCGCGCCCGGCCTCCCCGAGCGGGACGCCGCCCGTCTGCGCGACGTGATCACGGAACTGTTGGGCCTGCACGACACGATGACCCAGCGGGCCGAGGCGGCCGCGGTCGCCGACGCGTACGTCGCGCTCTCCGACGACGGGCGCCGCAATTTTCTCCGCTTGCTGGCATTTGATTTCTGGACCGATACGGCCGCCGTCGATACGGCCGTCGACGCGCTCCGGAGCGGCGGCAACCGGCGCGCGACCGAGCGCCGCCTGCGCGACGTGCTCGTACCGCCCGCGAGCCGGTTGCTGCGCCTTCTCAGCGGGCTGGAGGGTGGGGTGAAGTTCCTCGTCGACCTGCGCGCCGACGTGTTGCGCGTCGCGAACGATGATCCCGAGCTCGCCGATCTCGATCGCGAGCTCAAGGGGCAGCTCGCGACCCTGTTCGACGTCGGGCTGCTCGAGCTGCGGCGCATCACGTGGGACGCGCCGGCCGTGCTGCTCGAGAAGCTCATCGCGTACGAAGCGGTGCACGCGATCCGGTCGTGGGACGACCTGAAGAACCGGCTCGATTCCGATCGCCGGTGCTTCGCGTTCTTCCATCCGGCGATGCCCGACGAGCCCCTCGTCTTCGTGGAGATCGCACTGACCGCCGGTATCGCGACGCAGTTGCCGCCCCTGCTCGATGCCCGCGCGCCCGAGCTCGACTTGGACCGGGCCGACACCGCCGTTTTCTACTCGATCTCGAACTGTCAACCGGGGCTCGCAGGAGTCAACCTCGGGACTGCGCTCATCAAGCAGGTCGTGGAAGCGCTCCGGCTGGACCTGCCTCAGCTGCGCCGGTTCGTGACGCTCTCACCGATCCCGGGCTTTCGGGCGTGGATCGGTGGCGAGCTCGAAGGCGCCGGTGCCACGCTGCGCGCCGGCGAACGTGAGCTGCTCCCCGCCGGGCCCGGTCGCGTGCTTGCGCGCTTGTCGACAGCGGAGTGGGATGCGGACGAAGCGATCCGGCCCGCGCTGCTCGCGCTGTGCGCCCGCTATCTCACAACTGCCCCCGAAGGCCGTTCACCCGATCCGGTGGCGAACTTCCACCTCTCGAACGGAGCCAGCGTCGAGAGCATCGATTGGATGGCCGACCCTTCGCCGACGGGCCGCGACCGCTCCTTCGGCATCATGGCCAACTACTTGTACGAGGCCGAGCACATCCCCGAGCGGGCCGAAGCCTACGCAACCCGGGGCGACGTCCCGATGTCGTCGGCAGTGCGCGACCTCGTCGCCCAATAGCGCGCCGGCTTCGTTCTCGGGCCCGTCAGTAGCGCCAGGAGGTACGCATCGACGCGAGGATCGAAGCTCAAACGCAGCGGCCGAGGAACGCGGCGAGGACGTCGGCCTTGGTCGCGTTCGGGGGAGTCGGTTGCTCCGGGCCGAACGGGCTCACACCGTCATCGCCGCGGAACGCCGGTTGGATGAACAGCCGCGCCCCTTCGAGGAGATCGGCGGCGAGGTCGGGATCGAGATCGGTCGACTGTCCCGTCGCCCGCGCGAGATCCCAGCCGTGCGCGAACGCGTCGGTCGTCACGATGCCGAGGTACAACGCCGCGGGAATCACGCCGAACGGGAGTGTGAGCGTCTTTTCGATCGCGCCGGGCCGATTGAACGCGTCGACCGACAACGCGATGCCCTCGTTGTACGTCGCGACCATGTCGCCGCCGGTGAAGTCGGTCTCCGGCGGTGCCGGCGCGACTCCGGCGTTCACCGACTCCGCGAACCAGAAGCTCCCACCGACGACATGATTCACCAGCTCCCGCACCTGCCACGACTGACACGGTGTCGGGAGGGAAAGGTCGTCGGCGCTGACGCCGGCGAGGACGGCTCGGGTGCTGGCGAAGGCGCGTTCCAAATTCTCCGTGGTCATGCGCGGGGACTGTACGCGATCCGGCCGTCACCGTCACTGCGCAGAGACAGAAGGCTTCTCGCCCGTGGACGAACCCTTCTGACGCGTCGTCGAACTGAGCGTCGGCCAGGTCGTGATCCGGGTCTTCGGCGAGGTCGACCTGACCAACTGCGACGAGCTACGGGCCACGATCGACACCAATCGGGCCTTGACGACGATCGTCGACCTCTCCGAGGCCGACTTCATGGACTCGTCGGGCCTCGCTGCGCTGATCATCGCGCGCCAGTCGGTCGAGGAGATCGGCGGGACCCTGACAGTGCGGGATCCGTCCTGATCGGTCCGGCTGTTGCTCGAGCGTTCCGGCCTCGACTTCCTGCTCGGCGACGAACCCGCCTGGCGCGTCAGCGCGGCGGCCCCGCGTCGACGACCGCGCGCAGCTCGTCGAGCCAACCCGGGAACTCCCCCATCGAGACCATCCACCAGGTGGTGCCGGCCGCTTCGAAGTCGGCGATCGACGCGTACGGCGGTGGTCCGGCGTTCACCACGACGTCGAAGCCCATCATCGACTCCCGGCGCGACGCGATCTCGGCGACGATCGACGCCACATCGTCGGGGTTGACGAAACCGATGCCGCCGGCGCCGTCCTTCATCGGCACGACGCCGTCCCAACGCGCCGCCCGCACCAGCGCGCGCCGCGCCGGCAGCACGCACGCGATCCAGATCGGCGGGCGGGGCTGCTGCACCGGCGTCGGGAGGAAGCGCACCCGACCGACCGGGAACTCCGGGCCCGCGTGCTCGAACGGCTCGCCGCTCCAAAGCCCGGCGACGACTGAGAGTGCTTCGTCGAGACGCGCGGCAACGCGGCGAGGTTCGGCCGACTCGCCGAACGTCGTGAAGTCGTCGGCGGGGACGCCCATGCCCGCGCCCAGCACGAGTCGGCCGCCCGACAACCGGTCGAGGGTTGCGGTCTCGCGCGCCACCTTCTGCGGTCGCCAACGGGCCAACGGCGTGATACACGTCCCCAGCCGTATGCGATCGGTACCCACGGCGATCGCCCCGAGGGTCACCCACGGGTCGACGATCTCGACCCCGAAGCGATTGACGACCATGTGGTCCCATAGGAAGAACGCGTCCCAACCCGCGCGCTCCGCAGCGACGCCCAGGTCGACGAGGGCCCTGGGGTCGGCGAACGGTGGCGAATTGACGGCGAAGCGCACCCCGCGAGTCTGTCGCAGTAGCGGGTAGCTTCGATCGCCTATGGAGAAACTCGTTTATCTCATCTGGGAGCGGCCGTCGATCGATCCGGTCGTCCTGCGCGAGCGATTCCTGAACGAGGTCGCACCCGCACTGCTCGCGCTGCGGCCGCGCCGGCTCCAGATGGATCTCGACGACGAGCACGCCCAGATGCAGTCGATGGTCCCGGTTCCCGGCGACGAGCTCCCGGTACGCGCGTGCGTATCGATCTGGCTCGACGCGCACGACGAACGCGCACCGTACGAAGCGATCCTGCGCCGGGCGGGTACCCGCGTCGCCGGCTACCTCGTCACCGAGTCGATGTTCCGCGAGTACGGCGACAACGAACACGCATCGGCTCGAGATTGGCCCGACGGCCAACGCTCACCCGGGATCATCACCTTGACCATCTTCGACAAGCCTGCGGGAGTCGACGACGAGACCTTCTACGGGCACTGGTACAGCCACCAGTCGACGATGTCGGAAGCCATGCAGCCCCGGGCCCGCTACGTACGCAACGCGGTCACCCGTTCGGTCACCGCCGGTGCGCCGCGCTTTCGGGCCATCGTCGAGGAGTCTTGGCCGAGTATCGGGCACATGACCAACCTGCACACGTTCTTCGGCGCGTCGTCGAACGAAGAGCTCGGCGAGAACATCCGGGTCATGCTCGACAGCACGAAGCTGTTGTACGACCCCGCGACGATGCGCAACTACCCGCTGAGCGAGTACATCATCAAGAGCTGAATTGCGAGCTCAGGAGCTGAACTCGGCGCGCTCGTACTCGAGGAGCCGCTCGTAGTTCGCGCGCAGCTCGTTCCGCCGGCCGCCGTCACGGGCCCGGTTCACGAGCTCGTGCGGGTCTTCGGCATGGTCGTACCACTCGTGTTCCTGGTCGACGAAGTCGGCGTCGACGTCGAACAGCTTGTGTCCGGGATCCTTGCCCCACAGGCCGGTACCGGGCTTGCCCCCGCCGACTCCGTAGTACCGCGCGTACTTGGTCTGCCCATCGAAGAACCCGCGGATCGCATAGCGGGTGTGATTGATCTCTTCGGTGTGCGCGGTGTCGTGGGCGAAGAGCACGTGGTCCCGAACAGTTGCTGTCGGTTCCGCCAGCACCGGACCCAGATCGACACCTTTCAGCGACGGCTGGGTCGAGGGGTCGACACCTCCCAGAGCGCAGATCGTCGACGCGAGATCGACGTGCGTCGCGAGCGCTTCGGAGGTCGATCCGGGCTTCGTCACGCCGGGCACGCGCATGTAGCACGGCACGTGCATGATCTCTTCGTAGACGAACGGTCCCTTCGAGCGCAGCCCGTGGGACCCGCACATGTCGCCGTGATCGGAGGTGAAGATCACGATGGTGTCGTCGTAGGCACCCGACGCCTCGAGCGCGCCGAGCACCGTACCGAGCGACTCATCGGCCATCTGTTGGAGCTTCACGTAGTAGTCGAGGTTGCGCAGCCACGACTTCGTGTCACCCGGGTCGATATAGCCCCACAGACCATGTTGCTGATCCCATCGCCATTGTCGCTGAGCGGCGGGCTTGTCGAGCAGATCGTCGGCGAAGTTCGCGGGAAGCTCCTCGCACACCTCGTCGTAGGTCGGATCGAAGACGGGCAGGACGTCGTCGTCTTTCCACTTCGCCCACTCGAGGATCTTGCGGGCCCGGCGCACCTCTTCGGGGTTGCGTTCGTCGTAGCCGGGCTGATCGATCGGGAACCACATCACGTCGTGCGGGTTCACGAGCGCGACGGTGAGGAACCACGGTTGGGTCGTGGTCGCGGCGTTGTCGCGCAACCAAGCCGCCGCGTTGGCGGCGATCACCGGGTCGAAATGCACTCCCGTTCCGGCCCACCCCATGAAGTGGCGGTCGTTGCCTTCCCAGTCGGCGAATCCGTACGCGGTCATATCGGGCGACACCGCTTGAGAGAGGTGCCACTTCCCGATGTAGCTCGAGCGGTAGCCGGCGTCACCGAGGATCGAACCGATCGTCGGGACTGCGGGATCGAGCTCGGTGTGCTCGGGCATGATCACGTTGTCGACCACGCCGTGCTGGGCGATGTACTGACCGGTGAACAGGGACGCGCGCGACGGTGAGCAGGGCGAGCTGTGGGTGTAGTGCTGCGTCAGCTCGAGCCCTTCCGCGCGCAGCCGATCGCGCCACGGCAGGCGGACACTCGGCGGCAACCAGCTGCGCTGGCGCTCCTGATCGGAGACCACGAGAAGGATGTTGGGGGATCGACCATTCGACGCGTTCATCGCGACGCTCCTGAGTAGCCGTCGAGAAGACCCGTGAGGCCGCTCGGGTGGTGCTCGCCGAACGCAAGCTGTTCCAACACTCCGAGCCCGACCCTGTCGCCCCACCGGGCCCGCATGACCTGTTGGATGTGGATGTTCCACGGGTCGAGATTGTCGAGCTCGTCGACGGGAATGGCCTCGGAACCGACCGCGAGCTCGCCGTGCCAATGACCGTGGCCCCATTCCGGGTGCGTGTAGCCGAGCCCCCTCATCCGGAACGTGATCAACGGCTCCAGCTCGATCTTCTCCTCGGTGTGGTCGTGCCGTAGCAGCCGCAACGTCGCGCCCTGCGAACGGCGGAGGCCCGGCGCCCATCGCACCTCGTGCGTCGCGCCGGCAAGGTGATGGATGCGGTCGTCGGCGTTCCACGTCGGGTCGCCCGCGCCGATGACGTCGAGGACGGCCTGGCTCCCGACCCACCGGTCGCCGTTCGCGCGTTCGAAGCAGAGGAAGTGGGTGCAGCAGTCGTCCCAGTTGATGGGCGCCCACAGGAAGAAGATCTGCGGCAACGTCATCTCGGGCGCGGCCGGTGTCGGCGCGCCGATGGGGCGCACGCCCCACGACCGGTCCTTGGTGCCGTAGACCCGGTCCAGCGCGATCTCGTGACCGTCGACGACGATCCGGCCCGACCACGTTCCCCATTGCGTCATGCGCGTCGAGTCCATGACGGTCTTGGTGCCCGCCGTGAGCGTCTGGCGCGGTTCCTCCAACGCGACCGAGCGCGCGCTGAACGTCACGTCGGCGTCGATACCCAGGTCGGCGCCGTCGCAACGCACCCGCGTGACGCGGAGCGGCTCCGCGATCTCGATCGTCAACGGACCGATGCGAGTCTCGCTGCGGTCGGCCAGGATCCGGCCCGACGCGAAGACGGACCGCTGCACACCGTCGTGCACCACGGAGAAGGCGCCGTCGATGATGCCGCGGTTCGGGTACACGGCCATCCCGGCCGCGAAGTAGTAGTCCGCGGTGTAGCCGTTGAACCAGAAGCGGTCGTAGTGGTTGGGGTCGCCGGTCGCGGGGTGCGCGATCGGCAGCGGCGTCTGGTGGATCGGATAGTCGTCGAACGGCGTCAGCACGAGCGGGACGCTACTTCCGCTGCGACGCGGTCACCCGATTACCGGGTCACCCGGTGACCGCGTCGAATCGCTCCCGGATCTGCACCATCGCGTCGGGCCCGGCCGCCACGTCGCGGGCGAACGCCTTGAGGGTCACGATCACGTCGGTCGCGCCCGCGGCGATCAGATCGGGAACCGTCGCCATACCCGCGGCCAGATCGGGGCGCTTGTCGTCGCCCATGACCATGCGCATCGGGGCCTGCACCTTCAGCGCGGCGGGATCGCGGCCGGCACCGACGAAGGCCTCTCGTATCTGTTCCACACCCGTCGCGATGCCGTCGACCGTCTCGCCCATGATCGGGATCCATCCGTCGCCGTGCTCCACCAGGCGCGCCAGGTTGCGCCCGTGCAACGTCCCCGCGATCCAGATCGGCACCCCACCCGCCTGCGCGGGCTTCGGTTCGCAATAGATGTCTTGGAACGACAACGTCGGCGACTCGAGGGCAGCCGGAGTGTCCCGCCATAGCACGCGGCACGCGGCCAACGTGTCGTCGAGCAATTGGCCGCGCCGGTCGAAGTCGAGACCCTGCGCTTCGTATTCTTCGCGCTGCCACCCGGTACCGACCCCGAGGTCGACGCGCCCGTCCGACATCTGGTCGAGCGTCGCGACCTGCTTGGCGAGGAACGCGGCCGGGCGCAACGGTGCGATGAGGATGCCCGTCGCGAGACGGATACGGGTCGTGACTGCGGCGACGGCGCCCAACATGGTGAGGGGCTCGAACCACGGTGCGTCGGGCGGGACCGGGAACTTGCCCCACACGTACTTGTCCGTGTGGGAGCCCATCACGACGTGGTCGACCACGACGATCCGGTCGATTCCCGCGTCTTCAGCGGCGCGACCGAGATCGGTGAACCCGCGCCATTCTCCGGGCGCAAAGGTGTTCCCGAAGTTCGCGAGGCCGACGGTCAGCGTCGGGCGGGCGGCCACTACGCGCGCTCGATCGTGAGACGGTGCGCGATCGCACGGGACGAGGAACCGATCCGAAGCTCGAACTCGCCGGGCTCGGCCACCCAGTCGTGGGCCTCGACATCCCAGAACGAGAATGACCGCTCGTCGAGCAGCAACGCGACCTCACGCGCCTCGCCCGGATCGAGCCACACCTTGGCGAACGCCTTCAACTCCTGTTGGGGCCGGGCGACGGTCGCCTCGATATCTCGCACGTAGCACTGCACCGTCTCTGCACCTCTCGCCGTGCCGGTGTTCGTCACGTGCACGTGCACGGCCGCGCCGTCCCACGTGGGCACGCCGAGCGCGAACGCCGTGTACGAGAGCCCGTGGCCGAAACAGAAACGGGGCTCGATCGCGCGCGTGTCGTACCAGCGGTATCCGACGAAGACGCCTTCGCCGTATCGCACCCGACCCCGCTCCCCCGGATAGTTCGTGAAGGCCGGAGTGTCCTCGAGCCGCACGGGAATCGTCGTGGGCAGCTTGCCCGAAGGTCCAACGTCACCGGAGAGCACGTCGGCCAGCGCGTTGCCCCATTCCTCGCCCGGGAACCACGCTTGCATGATCGCGGCCACTTCGTCGGCCCACGGCATCTCGACCGGCGACGCGGCGTTGATCACGACGACCGTCCGCGGGTTCACCGCCGCGATCGCGCGCACGATCTCGTCCTGCGGCGGCGGCAGCGCCATCGACTCGCGGTCGTTGCCTTCGGTCTCCCAGTCGTTGTCGGTGCCGACCACACAGACCACGGCGTCCGCGCGACGCGCCAGCGCGACGGCGCGGTCCAGGAGATCCGGCGGAGCCGGCGGCCGGCAGCCGATCTCGAGGCCGCCGAGCCCGCGCGGCGGTACGAAGTCGACCTCGAGCGTGTGCGGTTCGCCCGCGGTCAGCGTGATCGATCCGCTCACCTCCGCGCTCCCGAATCCCATGAACGCGTCGCTGCGGCCGCTGGGGTTCCAGTTGTCGACGATCACCTCACCGTCGACGGTCAGCCGGGCCCGCCCGACCTGTACGAGCGAGAACGTCCACTCGCCCGATTCCGGAGCTACGACGGTTCCGCGCGCGACAAGTGAGAACTCGCCGGGTACGCCGTGACCGACGGGTCCGATGAACGTGAACAGGCCGCGGGCCGAGTCTTCGACGTACACCGGCTCGCCCGCTCGTTCCCGACCCGCGAAGTACTGCACTGTGAGCGCGCCACGCAGGACGGGCGCCTCGAGGATCGGTGTGCGCTTGAAGCTGTAGCAACCGCGCTCGTGCACGACTTCGAGCGCCGCCGTTTCGAAACGCGTCCGCAGTCCGACGAGTGGCGACACGGGGGGGTGCGGGGTGACACGAGCGCTCCCGCCGCCTTGGATGACCAGCGCGTCGGCGTTCGGACCGATGACCGCCAGCGTCGCGATCCCCGGGTCGAGGGGCAGCGCACCACGCTCGTTCTGCAGGAGCACGAAACTCTCCGCCGCGGCACGGCGCACGATGGCCCGGTCGATCGGGTCGTCGATGCAGACCTCGTCGCCGCCCTCGTCGTCGAAACGGCCGGTGCGCTCGATCAGGGTCAGGAGGCGATGCGTCTTGTCGTCAAGCTTTGCCTCCGACACCTCGCCCGCAGCGACGGCCGCGACGAGCTTCTCCCCGAAGAACTGCGGCGGACCCGGCATCTCGAGATCGAGACCTGCGTTCGCGGCGGGAACGGTGCTGTGGGTCCCGTACCAGTCGGACATCACGAGACCGTCGAAGCCCCACTCGTCCCGGAGCATCGCGATCAGCTCCGCGTGCTCGCTGCAGTACGGACCGTTCACCCGGTTGTACGCAGTCATGAGCGCCCACACGCCCGCCTCTTTGACCGCGGCCTCGAACGGGACGAGCGAGATCTCCCGGAGCGTTCGCTCGTCGACCTCGGAGCTGATCGTCATGCGCTCGAACTCGGAGTCGTTCGCGACGAAATGCTTCACGGTGCACGCGACTCCCTGCGATTGCACGCCCGTGACGTACGCCACCGCCATCCGGGCCGAGAGCCAGGGATCTTCGGAAAAGCACTCGAAGTTGCGGCCGGCGAGGGGGTGGCGGTGGATGTTGACAGTCGGCGCGAGCAACGCGTGCGCCTGCTTGCGTCGGGCCTCGACGCCGAGCCGCTTCCCGACCTCGTGCACGAGCTCGACGTTCCACGTCGCCCCCAGCGCGGTACCGCACGGGAAGTTGACCGACGGGCGTCCCGACCATTGCTCGCCCCGGGCGCCGCTCGGGCCGTCGGTGACCTTGAGCGGCGGGATGCCGAGGCGTTCGACCCCGGGCCCGTGCCAGAGGTCGACTGCGCCGACCAGGGCCGCCTTCTCATCGAGGGTCAGCTCGCCGATCAGCTTCTCGATGCGCTCGCTCATGACGGGAATCCTCTGCCACGATGCGCCGATGGAACAACTTCACGGAAAAGTCGCGGTCGTGACCGGCGCCGGCAGTGGTATCGGTCGGGCCCTGGTACGGCGATTCGCGGACCAAGCGATGCGCGTGGTCGCCGCCGACATCGAGACGACGGCGCTCGCGGAGACGGTCGACGGTCTCACTGGGGTCAGCAGCTTCGTCGCCGACGTCTCGAACTTCGACGATGTCGACGCCATGGCCGAGCACGCATACGAGACCTTCGGATCGACCGACGTGCTCTGCAACAACGCCGGCGTGTTCGCGGGCGGGTTGATGTGGGAACGCCCACCCGCGGATTTCTCCTGGACATTGGGGGTCAATCTCTGGGGGATCCTCAACGCGATCCGCGCCTTCGTACCCCGGATGCTCGCGGCCGGAACGCCGGCTCACATCGTGAACACCACCTCGATGGCGGGCATGTGCACGAACGCGTTCTCCGGGCCCTACACCGTGTCGAAGTTCGCGGCCCAGGCCGCGACCGAATGCCTCGCACACGACCTGCGCGCGATCGACGCGCCGATCCGGGTCTCGGCCGTCGTGCCCGCAGCCGTCGACACGCGCATCGCGACTTCGAGCCGGAACCGGCCCGGCGCGCTTGCGGCGGCGCGCTCCGAAGACGCCGAGTTCGTGGAACAGGCACTCACCGAGCTCACCACGACGCTGGGCGCGCCGCCGGACGAGGTCGCCGGGATCATTCTCGACGCGATCCGGGCCGAGCAGTTCCTCATTCCGACGAAACCGAGCTACGCCGACCAGCTGAGGGTCCGCTTCGACGCCCTCGCCGAGCGTGAGCTCCCTCCGATGCCCGACTTCGACTAGCGCGCGGAGCTTCTCGTCCGGCCGGCCTTGTAGGGATGAGCAGGTCCGCGTCCCGACCACTGGTACGTTCGACCCGTCGACACGTCACCGGGGGGAACGATGTCAACCGAAGTTCGATCGACGCGGTCACGTGCCATCACGATCGCGCTGTGCGCCGCGTTGCTCATCTCGGGCTGCAGCTCGGGATCTTCCAAGAGCAGCACCACGACCGTGTCCTCGTCGCAGCCACCGAAGGCGAGCGCGCCCGCGATCGCGATCGCGACGCTCAGCGTGGATACGACGATCGAAGCGCGTTGCGATCCGATCGGCGCGAGCTGCATGCTCCCGTTCCCCAACGACCACTTCACCGTCGCCGACACCGCGACCGCGACGAAACGCCGCCTCGCACTCGCGACCGCCTCGATGCCGGCCAACAACGACGGCGTGCACATCGACGTCACCGACCAAAACCGGGCCGACGGATGGAGCCCGGGGTCGACGATGATGGTGCAAATTCCCGGGCTGGACGCGACCAAGTCGACGCTCCCGGGACTCGCCGACGCCAAGCAGTCACTCGATCCCGGTTCGCCGATCGTGGTACTCGACGCGACCACAGGCCAACGTCATCCGTTCTGGGCCGAGCTCGACGCGAGTGCCGACCCGGGCCCGGCGCCGCTGCTCATGCTCCATCCGGCCGCGAACTTCGCCGACGGGCACCGCATCGTTGTGGGCATCCGCCGTCTCGTGAGCACGTCGGGACAGGTCATCGCCGCGAGCAAGGCCTTCGCCGCGTACCGCGACGGTCAGCGCACGACCGATACCGCCTTCGAGGCCCGGCGCCCCTCGATGGAGCGAACCTTCGCCGACCTCGGCCGCGCCGGGATGCAACGGGCCGACCTGCAGGTCGCGTGGGACTTCACCGTCGCGAGCACCCAGAGCCTGACCGGCCGGATGATCGCGATGCGCGACGACGCCTTCTCGGTCCTGGGAAACGCGTCGCCCGCGTTCACGGTCACCAAGGTCACCGAAAATCCGAACGAATTCGCGCGGCGGCGGATCGAGGGCACCTTCCAGGCGCCGCTCTATCTCACCGCCGGCGGCAAACCCGGCGGCCGGCTCGTGCTGGATGTGACGGGCAAACCCGAACGTCAGCCCGGGAGCTTCTCCTCACCGTTCGTCTGCAACCTCCCGGCCAAGTCGGCAACGACTCCGGCCCGCATGGCGATCTACGGCCACGGTCTCCTCGGCGACCTCACCGAGGTCAATGGTGATCTCGCGAAGAAGATGTCGGCCGAGTACGACGTCGCGTACTGCGCCACCAACTGGGCAGGCATGTCGGAGGACGACATCGGGAACGCGATCGCCGCGCTGAAGAACCTCTCGGTGTTCCCATCGCTGCCCGACCGGCTGCAGCAAGGCATCCTCGCCAACCTGTTCCTCGCCCGCCTATTGAAGAACCCGAAGGGATTCGCCGCGAATCCCGCGTTCCAGTTCGCCGGGAAGTCGGCACTCGACAACGCCGAGCTTTACTACGACGGCAACAGCCAGGGCGCGATCCTCGGCGGCGCCTTCACCGCGGTGTCCCAGGACCTGACCCGCGCGACCCTCGGCGAAGCGGGCATGAACTACAACCTGCTGCTCGACCGCAGCGTCGACTTCGACGACTACCTCGCCGTGTTGAAGCCCGCGTATCCGAAGCGATACGACCGCGTCATCGGTCTCGCGGTTGCGCAGCTGCTCTGGGACCGCGGCGAGACCGACGGATACGCGAACCACGTCACTGCGAACCCTCTGCCGAACACGCCGGTCCACCAGGTGCTGCTGCTCGGCGCGGTCGGCGACCATCAGGTCACCGAGTACAGCCTGCGGGTCGAGGCCGCCACGATGGGCGTTCCCGCGCACGTGCCGCTCGCGGGCGCCGGTCGCGTGGTCGAGAGCAATCCGACGTGGTTGCTGAAGCCGATCGCGAGCTATCCCCACAACGGCTCCGCGTACGTGCTGTGGGACACCGGTTCGCCCCGCTCGCCGCTGCAGAACGCGCCTTCGCGTTCCGGCCATGATCCCCACGACGACACGCCGAGCATCCCCGCGGTCCAGCAGTTGAAGGATCGATTCTGGCACCCCGACGGCGCGATCAGCGACGTGTGCTCCGGGAAAGCGTGCACTGCGCCCATCCCGCCCGAGAACGCCGACTGAAAGCGACCTCTCAGTTCAGACCTCGGTCGATGACACCCAAGTGGCGTGGAAACCGTACGGCACACGCTGCGGCAATCGGATACGGGCCATCGGCCCGGCGCCCAGGTCGCGCGCGTCGAGCACGACCAGTGACGACGTGTTGTTCGACCGGTCGTAGATGTACGTCATGACCACGCCCTCACCCTCGGCCGGGCCGGTCGCGACGAACAACATCTCGCCCGCGGCTATGGCGGGCCCCGGATCCCACCGCGTCTCCGTACCCGTGCGCGCGTCGATGTGCACCGCGCCGGCGAACACGACGTCGTTCGCGGCCTGTCGCGTCTCCACTCTCCAACCGTGCTGGTAGGCGCGACCCGTGTAGCGACGGTCGATCGACGGGAGATCAGCGTCGAGCTCGGAGCGAATCTCGTCCCGGAACGTCAGGTGCGCGGCGCTCGTATCGACGCGCCAGCGGTGCAGGCGGGGCGGCGGGCCGAGGGCCGATCCCGCTTCGAACACCGTCGGCATCCGACAAACGTCGAGCACGACCTCGTTGCCTTCGCGCCACGCGTTCATCCCGTGGAACACGTAGCACGGGTCGATCTCAACCCAACGAATCGCCGACGCCGGACCCCCGAGGGGCATGACGCCGAGCCGCGATCCGTATTCGGGTTTCCACACGTACGGCATCACCGTCGAGTGCGGTTCGCTGATCATCTTGATCGCGAGATTCATGTCGAACAGGACGGGCATCTCCCAAAACACGACGTCGTGTTCGGTGATGGCGAAGTCGTGGATCATGGTGGAGGCCTTGACCGAGACCGGCTGGCTCGACACGAGCGCGCCGGTGTGATCGGCGACGTGATACACGAGGTACGGCTCGCTGAAGTCGTACCCGAAAAAGTGCATCGAGCCCGTGGCCGGATCGATCTTCGGATGCGCGGTCATGTTGCTCTTCAACTTCCCCGCGAACGTGTACGCCCCGACGGTCGACAGATCGTCCACGCGCAGCTCGTACGGAAATCCGATCTCCCCGAGTGCGAGCAGCTTGCCCGCGTGCTGCACGATCGCGACGTTGCTCAGACCGGCCGCGCCGCCGGGTGCTGCCTTCGCCGCGAGCCCACCACCGGCCGCAAGGAGCGTGGTCTTCACATACCGGTTCCGGTACCAGCTCGCCTTGCCGTCGCCGATCATCACTCCGTGGACCATGCCGTCACCCAGGAACCAGTGCGGCGACCAACCCGGCTTCGGATTCGATCCGTTGCGCACGTACAACCCCGACAGCTCCCGCGGCAACGTGCCTTCGACCTTGAGTTCGGTCGCCTCGGTCTCCGCGGCGACGGGCGCGAAGTCGCCTCGCAGCCACCACGGTTTCGAGAGATCGACGACGGTCGTCGGCGTCGACGGCGCGGGCGCGCTCGTCGGGAGCACGCGCGTCGTTGCACTCGAGCTCGACGACGGCCGACCCGCGCTCGAACCGCAGGCGGCAAGGATGCCCGCGCCCCCGAGCCCGGCCGTCGCCAGCGCTCCGAGTCGCAAAAGCGTCCGCCGATCGATCTCCCCCGCGCCCCGGTCGTCGTCCATGAGGACGCATAGTGGCCGACAACCGTGCTCGCCGCCAGCCTCGCCCCGAGCCTGGGCGGCAGGGGAGGCGAAAATTCAGCCGAGGAGGCGCTTGACCGCTCGAGCGCGCCACTTGGGGTCGCGGCCGCGCGCTTCGGCGCGGTCGATCGACTCGACCAGGCGCCGCGAGCCGTTCACACCGAGCCAGCGCACCGGTTCGGGTTCCCACCGAGGAGATCGGTGCCCCACCCAGGGAAGCCGTACGAGATCGGTGTCACGGCCAAGGATCAGATCCGCGATCGTGCGGCCGGCCAGGTTCGTCGTGCTGACGCCGTCACCGACGTAGCCGCCCGCCCACGCGACACCGTCGGCACGATCGAAGCCGACCGACGGATACCAGTCGCGCGGCACTGCTACCGCGCCGCCCCACCGATGCGTTATCGCGGCGTCGCCCAAGCTCGGGAACAACGAGCGCAGCGTCGCGTGCAACATGTCGAAGATGCGCGGATCACGGTCGAACTCCGCGAGCACGCGCGAGCCCGCGTGGTACGGCGTGCCCCGGCCCCCGAACGCGAAGCGACCGTCGGCGGTGCGCTGGCCGTAGATGATCATGTTGCGGAAGTCGGCGAACGTCGGGCGCGTGTCGAGTCGGGCCTCGGCCCAGAACGCGTCCGAGAGCGGTTCGGTCGCGATCATCAGAGAGTAGACGGGTGCGACGGAACGCCGCAGGCCCGGGAGTTGCACGCTGAAAGCTTCCGTCGCCCGCACCACCGCGTCGGCGCGCACCGTGCCATGCGGTGTACACAACCGGCCCGGATCGATGGAACGCACGGGCGTGTGCTCGTGGATCGTCACGCCGATCCGCTCGACTGCACGCGCGAGGCCGCGCACGAGCTTGGCGGGATGGATCGCGGCGCAGTGCGGTGTGAACAAACCACCGAGGTTCGGCCGGCAGCCAATGATCGCGCCCGATTCGTCCGGCGCGAGCTCGCGGAAGTCGTCGGGGCCGAATCCCCACGACCGGTGGTCTTCGAGCTCGTCGTACAGCCGCGCGAGGTGAGCGGGGAGCGTCGCGACCTGGATGGTCCCGCCCCGGGCCCAATCACAATCGATGCCCTCGTCTCGCACGACCCGTTCGATCTCGTCGAGGGTCGCGAACATCGCGCGCTGCATGGCCACTACCGCGTCCCGACCGTGCGCGTGCGCGGTCGCCGCGCGGCTCCCGGCGAACAGGGCCGAGCACCAACCACCATTGCGACCCGACGCGCCGAAACCAACCGTCTCCCGCTCGCACACGACGACCCGCAGGCTCGGCTCCGCCCGCTTGAGCGCGTACGCCGTCCAGAGTCCGGTGTAACCCCCACCGGCGATCGCGACGTCGGCGACGAGGTCGCCGCCGAGCGCGGGCCGGGGGTCGTTCTCCCCGGCCGGCAGCGTCGAGTGCCACAGGCTCGCACCGGGAGTGTCGGACATGACCGGAAGTATGCTCCGCGCATGATCCGCTCGGAAACGCGCGAGCACGTCGTCATCATCACGATCGACAACCCACCGGTGAACGCCCTTCCGGTCGCGGGCTGGTTCCAACTCGCCGACGCGCTGCGTTCTGCCGGCCGCGACCGGAACACGCGAGTCGTGATCCTGCGGGCCGAGGGCAAGGGCTTCCAGGCCGGGGTCGACATCAAAGAGCTCGCCGCCGACCCCACGAACGAGTCCCTCATCGGTGTGAACCGCGGCTGCTATGAGGCGTTCGGTGCCGTCTACGACTGCGAGGTACCCGTCATCGCCGCGGTCCAGGGCTTCTGTGTCGGCGGCGGCATCGGGTTGGCCGGCAACGCCGACGTCGTCATCGCCTCCGACGACGCGACCTTCGGTCTTCCCGAGGTCGACCGGGGCGCGCTCGGCGTCGCCACGCACCTCGCCCGCTTCGTACCGCAGCACAAACTCCGGGCGATGTTCCTCACCGGCTCGATGATCACGGCTGACCAACTCCTCGCGTTCGGCACCATCGAGCGCGTCGTCACCCGCGCCGAGCTCCTCGACACCGCGCTCGAGATCGCCGCGGTCATCGCCAAGAAGAGCCCGATCGTTATGCGGCGAGCGAAGGAGTCGCTGAACATGATCGATCCCGTCGACGTGAAGCGGTCCTACCGATTCGAGCAGGGGTTCACTTTCGAGTTGAACCTCCGGGGCGACAGTGACGAGCTCCGCCAGGCGTTCGTCGACAAACGCGAAGCTGATCTCGACTGATTGCAACCGTGTACCGGGCGGTCATCTTCGACCTGGGCGGCGTCGTGTTTCCGTCCCCGTTCGAGGCTTTCGACGCGTACGACCGCGGGAACGACATGAAGAAGGGCACCACGCGCGCCCTCATCCGCAAGAGCAGTGAGTCGGGTGCGTGGGCCGCGCTCGAACGGGGCGAGCTCACGATGGACGAGTTCGTCGTCGCGCTCGAAGCCGAGGCGTTGGGTGCCGGGTTCAAACTCGACGCCCGCCGGCTCATGGGCCTGATCGGTTCGTCCCTCGGCGCCCGCCCGGAGATGACCGCAGCCATCGGGCGGATCCGCTCCCGCGGCTTGCGGACCGCGGCGGTGACGAACAACTGGAGCGACGAACGCAACGCCTCGTCGCCGAGCGGGCTGCGGGAGACCGGCCTCTTCGACGTCATCGTGGAGTCGGCCGTCGAAGGTCTGCGCAAGCCCGATCCCCGCATCTACGCATTGGCGCTCGCCCGCCTCGACGTGCTCGCGTCGCAGGCGGTGTTCCTCGACGACCTCGGCATGAACCTCAAACCCGCCCGCGACATGGGCATGGTCACGATCAAGGTCGTCGATCCCGCCGACGCGTTGGCGGAGCTCGAGACCGTCCTCGGATTCCGGCTCCGATCGGCGTACCCCGGCCCGGAGGTTTCGTGACGTGGAGTTGCTCTGGGTGCGCCACGGAGAGCCACAGCGCATCGCGCCGGGTACCGGCGTCCCCGCCGACCCCGCGCTGACGGAGCGCGGGCGCGAGCAGGCCGAGCGGCTCGCGTCTTGGCTCGCACCGGAGCAGATCGACGTCGTGCTCTCGAGTCCGCAGCGCCGCGCCGTCGAGACGGCGGCACCGATCGCGCTCGCCCACGGACTCAACGTACAGATCACGCCCGGGCTCATCGAGTACGACGCCCAATCGGACAGTTACATCCCGATGGAGGAGCTGCGCGACAAGAACGATCCGCATCTCGTCGCGATGTACGAAGGCCGCTGGGAAGAGTTCGGCGCCGAGCCCGCGGCGGTGTTCCGCGAGCGCATCACGCAGACGGTCGACCAGATCGTCGCTTCGTATCCGGGCCGGCGCGTCGTCGCGGTGTGCCACGGCGGTGTGATCAACGTCGCGTTCGCGATCGCGCTCGGCATCGATCGCCATCTCTGGTTCGAGCCGCACTACTCGTCGCTGTCGCGCATGGTCGCGTCGCGCACGGGAGTGCGTTCCGTCGCGTCGCTCAACGAGCGCGCCCACGTCGAAGGAAAGAGGGATACCCCATGAACATCGAGATCGAACACGTCGACCGCGTCACGATCGTGACTATCAATCGGCCCGAGGTACGCAACGCCGTCGACCGCACCACGGCGGCCGAGCTCGCCGATGCGTTCCGGGCCTTCGACCGCGACGAGGCGCACGACGTCGCCGTGTTGACCGGAGGCGGCAGAATTTTCTGTGCGGGAGCCGACCTGAAAGCCATCGGCGCCGACGGTGGCAACATTGTGAAGGCCGACGGCGACGGCCCGATGGGGCCGAGCCGCATGCTCCTCTCCAAACCCGTCATCGCCGCGGTCGAGGGGTTCGCGGTCGCCGGTGGGCTCGAGTTGGCACTGTGGTGCGACCTCAGGGTCGCCGCCCGCGACGCTGTGTTCGGTGTGTACTGCCGCCGCTGGGGCGTGCCGCTGATCGACGGCGGCACCGTGCGCCTCCCCCGGCTCATCGGCCACTCGCACGCACTCGACCTCATCCTCACCGGCCGGGGCGTCTCCGGCGACGAAGCCCAGAGCATGGGCCTGGCCAACCGACTGACCGATCCGGGAGACGCCCGGCGCGGCGCGATCGAACTCGCGAGTCAGCTGAGCGCGCTCCCGCAGACGTGCATGCGCGAAGACCGCGCGTCGAGCTACGAACAATGGGGACTCGGTCTCGACGACGCGATCCAGGTCGAGCTCGAGCACGGACTGCGCTCGTTACGTTCGGGCGAGGCTCTGGATGGCGCGTCACGGTTCGCGGCCGGCGCCGGTCGTCACGGCACAGTTGCGCCGGGCCCCTCGTGAATCGGTTCACAAAACCGGCACCGTCCCCGACGACGTACGCCCCGACGACGTAAACAACGTGTGAACCGCGGGCACCGTACCGGCGGTCGTGATCGAGAACTTCTGCAGCGGTCCTACTATTCGTACGTGGCTACAGAACGAACTGTGAGTGACCTCATGAGTCAGCCGGTCGTCACTGCGCAACCCGCGGAGACGGTCGCCCTCACCGCCCAACGCATGCGTGAGCACAAGGTGGGATCCGTCGTCGTCATCGACCACGACGATCGCGCGATCGGAATCCTAACCGAGCGCGACATGATCCGTTTGGCGGCGGCCGGGTCCGACGCGTCGTCGGCGAAGGTGTCGGAGTGGATGACCGCCGACCCCGACACGATCGGTCCCGATGTGGAGGCGCGGGCCGCGTTCGCCAGCCTCGCGGAGCGGGGCTACCGGCACATCCCCGTCGTCGAGGGCGGCGCGAACCCGGCCGGGCACAAACTTGTCGGGATCGTATCGATGCGCGACCTGATGCGTGTCGCGATGATCCAACCCGCCGACGCGCAGGCTCACGACGTTCCCAAAGGGCTCGAAGGCGCCGTCGTCGCCGACACCACGATCGGCGACGTACGCGGGCTCGAGGGCTTCTACCACTACCGCGAGTACAACGCCGTCGACCTCGCGAAGTCGCGTCCGCTCGAAGACGTCTGGCAGTTGATGTTCGACGGCCGCCTCCCCGCCACGCTCGACGAACGCGAAGCATTCGCGTCCGACATCCGTCCCCGCCGCGTGATCCCGGCCGAAGTCACCGACGTGTTGCCTCAGATCGCCCGAGCCGGCGAGGTGTTCATTCCTCTCGACGCGCTCCGCACCGCGCTCTCGCAGTACGGCGCCGCGCTCGGCTTCCGGCCGTCACACGACATCGACCACGAGACGTTGCGCGACAACGCGATGTCGACGTGCGCGGTCGTGCCCAGCCTGATCTGCGCACTCTGGCGGCTCCGGCGCGGCCTCGAACCCGTCGCGCCCCGGGACGACCTCGCGTACGCGGCCAACTATCTCTACATGATGCAGGGCGAGGGTCCCACGCCCGAACACGCGGCCGCGGTCGAGAAGTACCTCATCTCTACCGTCGACCACGGCTTCAATGCGTCCACGTTCACGGCTCGGGTCATCACGTCGACCGGGGCCGACCTGGGCGCGGCCGTCGTCGGTGCGATCGGGGCGTTGTCCGGCCCACTGCACGGGGGCGCGCCGAGTCGCGCCCTGCAGATGCTCGACGAGATCGGCACGCCGGAGCGCGCAGAACCATGGCTGCGCAGCGCAGTCGAACGCGGCGACCGGCTCATGGGCTTCGGCCACCGGGTCTACAAGACCGACGACCCCCGGTCGCTGATGCTGCGCGAGGTTGCCGACTCGCTCGGCGGCGACAAGATGGATCTTGCGCGCCACATCGAGGCGACTGCGGTGAAGGTGCTCGACGACCTGAAGCCCGGACGCCGGCTGTACACGAACGTCGAGTTCTACGCGGGCATCGTGATGGACCGGTGCGGGATCCCCCGTGAGCTCTTCACACCGACATTCGCCGCGAGCCGCGTCATCGGCTGGTGCGCACACGTGTTGGAGCAGGCGGCCGACAATCGGCTGATCCGCCCCAGCGCCTCCTACGTCGGCCCCCCGCCGCCGCAGCCGGTCCCGTCGATCAGCTGAGACTGCGCACGATCTCGGCGATCTGTTCGGGAAAGACCGTCTCGTCGGTCGCGACCAGCTCTTCGTACGTCCACCAGCGGTGGTCGATCATCGTGCGCCGCTCCACATCGCTCCACCCGGCGTCGTCCACGGTAAACCGCTCACAGCGCACGCAGAAAAATTCCTCGCGCTGGAGGTAGTGGACGCCCTCGAACTCGAATCGCGCGGTCCGGCGGAACACGACGTCGCCGAGCCCGTCCACTTCGAGACCCGTCTCCTCCCGAACCTCTCGTCGCGCTGCGTCCGCAGGCGTCTCGCCGGGGTCGATCCCGCCGCCGGGAGTGAACCACCACGTCCCCGCGTCGGGCCGCGCGGAGTCACAGCCCCGCAACAGCAACACCGCGCCGTCGCCATCGAGCAGGAACACGCGCGCTGCGAGGCGATCGGTCTCGGGGAGGGGGACCTCGTCGACAGGCACGGCGGCCATCCTCGCGCACCGTCGAGAGGTGCAAGGCTGGACCCATGAGCAGGTCCCAGCCGGGCGAGTCCGCGCGCATACGGCGAGAGCCACCCCGGTTCCGCTCGGTCGCGGTGCAGCGGGTCGAACGGCTGGGCCCTCGGCTGGTCCGCGTCACCCTCGGCGGCGCGGAGCTCGAAGGACTGACCGTCGACGAGCCCGCGGCGAGCGTGCGCCTGCTGCTTCCCGATGCGCCGGGCGCCACGCTCGTCATGCCGGTTTGGAACGGCAACGAATTCCTGCGCGCCGACGGCAGCCGCCCGACGATCCGCACCTTCACTCCTCGGCGTCTCGATCCCGACGCGCCGGAGCTCGACATCGACGCGGTGCTGCACGGCGTCGGGCCCGCGTCGCAGTGGGCGGGCGGGGTCACTCCGGGCGCGGCCGCGGCGCTCTCGGGGCCGGGCCGGGGCTACACGATCGACACCGAGACTCCGGCGTTCCTGTTGGCCGGAGATGAGTCGGCTATCCCCGCCATCAGTCAGCTACTGGAGGCGCTCCCGCACTCGAGCGCGGTACATGTGCGCATCGAGGTGGCCGACGCCGACGGCCGGGTACCGCTTCCGGCCCACCCGCGCGTCACCGTCGAGTGGAGCGACCTGCCTTCGGGCGCGCCGCCCGGCGACGCGCTCGTCGCCGCGGTGCGCGCGGTCGATCTCCCGCCCGGCGTGCGTGTCTGGGCTGCGGGCGAAGCGGCGGCGATGCAGCGGATCCGGCGCTATCTGTTCGACGAGCGCAACATGCAGCGCAGCCAAACGACCGTGCGCGGCTACTGGAAGCGCGGCCGCGCCGGCGCCGACGACGGATAGCTCAGTCCCCGGACGCAGTGCGACCCGACACGTTGGTGAAGGCGCTGATCGCGGAGGAGACCCTCTCATTCGTCGCCGACTCGGACGAAGTCGGCGGGCCGACGTCCGACGCCTGGACCCCAAAACCGACCCGCTCGGATCTCGTCTGAGTCGTGGGTTCGCTCGTGCAGCGGGCGCCGGGCACTTATAGAAGTCTTTGTGAACGGGTTCGGGAGGTGGGGGCTTGTCCGATCGGTTGCACTGGTATTCGGAAACCGGCCCCGAGCGCCGGGCCCGTCGTCGTCGGCGCTTCCAGTCCGCCAAGATCTGGTTCGCGATCGTCGCGATCGTGTTGGGCATTCTCGCGTGGATGGGCGGCCCGTTCTCTCACGGCTCACGCTCCACTTCGACCACCCGCACCAACGCGGCCGGGACCCAGAGCGTCCGTTTCGAATGTCACCAGATCCGCAGTTGGCGGCCCTAGCCCGGTCGCGCCGCCTCGATCCGGGCCCGTAGGCGCGCGCGCACGCTCGGCCAGTCGGAGGCCACGACCGCGTACATCGCGGAATCGCGGAGCAATCCGTCCTCGCCCGCCGCGTGTGAGGGTTGCCAGCTGCGCAGGACCGCTTCGAACGCAGCACCGAGCCCCGCGATCGCGGCGCGCGACTTCGCGTTGCGCGCGTCCGTCTTGAAATCGACCCGGCCCACTCCCCAGTCGTCGAAGGCGTAGGTCATCAGCAAGAGCTTGGCCTCGACGTTGACGCCCGTGCGCTGTGCCGACGACGCGAGCCACGTCCCTCCGATCTCGACCGCATACGGGACTCGTGCACCCGAACGGCGGCGAAAGGAGAGAAACCGGGTCACACCGACGGCCCTGTCGTCGGTGACGCGAACCTGCACGAACGGGATCGTCTCGCTGTCGCCTCTCGCCCGCAGCAGCTCGCGCACGTATTGGCCGACCTGCTCTGGTCCCGACGGAACGGTCGTGAACGAGTACGTCTCCCGATTCTCACTCGACGCCGCCACGAGACCCTCGATGTGTCCGAGGGCGAGGGGCTCCAACCGGACGAACCGGCCGGACAGCACGGGAAGGCCTACGGAGTCGACTTGCATGGCGGCAATGGTGCCCGCCTGGACGAGGCCGGTCGAGCGATTTGCCTCAGCTACGCATCGGGTGCTCAGCAGTGGCCGGCAACCCGGTCCTCGCCAACCGACCCAGGGCGCACGTTTCCGGCGACGACAACGTTGCACGAGTTGGTGACCGAGGCGACGACCATGTTGCGCCCCGGTTGGAACGTCACCCGGTTGTCGTGGACCGTAACGCCGTTCGCGCCCGTGAACCGCATCAGATTGCCGGTCGGGGTCCCGAAGTTCGCGTTCGACGTGTTGGCGAAGACCTTCCAACCGTTTCGCAGACCGGGCGTCGTGCTTTCGGCCCAGACCGAGAGCGCCGGTCCGTTGAGGTGATTGGTCGAGACCGTGATGTTGTTGACCGGGCCGTGACCGTTGGCGGCGACGAACAACGCCCGGGTCGCCCCGATCGTGTTGTCGGCAACTGTCACACCGTCGACGCCATCGGCCGGCGGCGGCTCGAAATCGAAGGCCGTAGCCCGAACGTCGGTCATCGTGTTGCGGGCGATGGTGACGTTGCGGCCCGCCGTGATGCTGACACCCTGCCGGCCGTTCCGGGCGAAGTGGCTGTCGAGCACCGAGACCCCACTGGACCACACACCGTTCGGCATCTTCCCGATATAGACGAAGTCGCCGTACACGTCGGTCGCTGTCACGTTGCTCAGTACGACGTTGGTCGCGCTGAGCATCTCGAAGCCGTGCTGATGCTCGAGTGCCGGAACGTAAGCGGCATTGAGCAGTCCGGCATTCGGATTCGGGCCACGGACGAGCAGGTTGCTGAACAAGATGCCGGAACTGTTCTGGATACGAACCGCCGAGCGGTTGGACGTGCCGGTGCTGACCGCGAAGAACTGTGCGCCGTTGGCCAGGATGGCCAGGTTGTGCCGGCCGGCGAGCACCAGGGTCTGGTCCATGCGGTACTTCGCCGTCGCCGGGAATTGGACGACGGATCCGTCCCGGACCGATGCGAAGAAGGCCGCCATCCGGACGGAGACATCCGTCTGGCCGGTGGCGTCGATGCTCGGACTGACCGGCACGAACCGCACCGGCGGCGTCGTGGGCGGCGGGGTCGTGGTCGGGGGCGCAGGAGTGGTCGCGCTGATGTTGAGCGGTCCGTTGAACTCGCCGTTGGTCGTCTCGAGCGAGATCACGCCGATAACGAGCACGCTGAGGGCGACAAGGGCGAGAGCGGGAAAGTGGCGGCGCATGAGCGACCCGACGTCGGAGGAGTGGTTCCCCCTCCGATCGGTAAAACCCGCTCGCGCTCACAGTGATATATGCGCAGATCGGAACTGCTGTCCGTGCCGAACGGCGTCTGAGCGTCGAAAGGGCCGGGCGCTACGCCGTGAGCGTCGCCGCGTCGACCCGGGCGCGCGCGGCGCGCGCCTCGTCCTTTCGGGTCTCCCGCTGGGCGAGCAGCGCCGCCACTCCTGCGACGGTCAACGGCGCGCCGGTATCGGCCGCAAGACGAAAAGTGGTCGTCGTCCCGATGATCGGACTCACACCGGTGGGCGGAACCGGGAGCGGCTGGCAGACGCTTCCCGTCGCCGGCAGTGCCGGTCGGGGAAGCACGGGGGGCTCGAGAAACGCCGGTTTCCGGAAGTCCAGCGAGTCGAGCAGGTTGTCGGCGTTCGCGTCCCGGTACGTGAGCGCGCCGAGGTTCCACTTGGTCTCGATGAACTTCAGGACCGACGTGTGGTCGTGCACCACGTGCGACACGTAATTCTTCTTCGCGAACGGCGAGATGACGAACGCGGGTACCCGCATGCCGTACCGGTCGAACGCGCCCGGCTGGTCGGGTGGGACGTGTATGCGCGGCGCGATGTTGTCGGGCGCGATCGCGGCCGGCGGCGGGACGTGGTCGTAGTAGCCGCCGTGCTCGTCGTACATGAAGAACATCACAGTGTTCGGCCACGCGGGCGAGTGCATCACCGCATTGACGATCGCAGAACTGTAGGCCTCGCCGTTCTCGATGTCGGCGGGCGACTCCTCCGTGTATTTCGTGTCGCCGGGACTGATGATGCTGACCTGCGGCAGCGTCCCCTTGGCACAGTCGCCGAGGAAGTCGTTGAAGGTCTTGACGTGGCTGGAGTTCGACGCGGCGAAGGTCGGGAAGAGAAAGATGTCGGAGAGGTCGATCGCATAGTCGTTCCAGCTGATGCCGTGCGCGTTGAGCCGATCCCAGATCAGTCCGTTGGGGGCGGTCGGAGTGTCGAGCACTTCCTGGACATTCGTCGAGACGATGCCGACCGACGTGGCCGCCTGTAGGTAACGGCGGTTCGGGAACGTCTGTGCGAGGGCGGAACAGAACCATCGGTCGCAGATCGGAAACGTGCGCGCGAGCCCGTAGTAGAAGGGGATGTCGTGCTCGTCGTAATAGCCCATGCTCCCGGTCGCCCCGTCCGCCGCACGGACGAAGCCGTCCATACGGCCTCCGTCGAACGAGATGTGACTGTCGTTCCACGACTGGCTGGCGCCGGGAGTGGTGTCGCAGGTGCTGTCGAGATGGAACATGGCGACCGGGTTGCCCTGCAAATCGGGGTTCGTGTTCGTCGGCGTTCCGTGACGACCGAGACGCAGGCCGTCACCGCGACGGAGCATGCCGAGATAGTTGTCGTAGGAGTGGTTCTCCTGCATGTAGATGACGATGTGCTCGACCTTCGGGAGGAGGTCGGCGCCTTCGGGCTTGCGCGGATCAGGGCGACTCCCGGGCGGCCGGATCGGTCGACCGCGGTGCCCCGGCGGAGGGATCAGCAGTCGCGGGGTGCAACCCGCAGCGAGCACCGCGCCCGTGCCGACGGCCATGCCCTGCAAGAGACGACGGCGGGAAATCGGTGTCGCGCCCATACACGAACTGTAGACGGGCATTGCGCGGAGTGCTCGGCGGACGGGCTGGACCGGGAAGTGTCATCCGCCCGATCGCGTGGAATTCGCGCCTCCGACACCGCTCGTTTGCGCCGCGTTTGCGCGGCGAACGGTGCCCGGGGAGGGACTCGAACCCCCACGCCCCGACGGGCCGGCGGGTTTAAGCCGCGATCGGAGGGTCCAGGCCGATTCACTCCATCCATGCAATACCCTCTGATCAGGCATTCCGCGCGGACGTCGTCCGGCCGATCGGCTGGCATCCGCGCGTTTCACCACCGCGCGTTAGCAAGGCGTTAGCAAAACGAGTGCGTCAGCGGCGGCGCGGCATGTGGCGGCGGACGCGCACGAGCATGCGGACGAGTTCTTCCGCGAACTCGTCGGGCGCCGACCGCGAGTTGTTGTAGAAGACGTACTCCTTGGCGACGAGGATCGCCAGGTAGTCGAGCAAGGAGCCCTCATCGTCCTTGACCAGAAGGTAATCGGGATGACGATCGTTGTAGAGCACGACACCGTTCTCGACGTCGAAACGGCTGCGCGCGTCGGTGGGGTTCGGGTCGGGTTCGACGCTCGGCAGCGCGGTCGAACGTCGCCGGTCGGGCGCAGCTGAAACGTCCGACGCTGGGCCGATCGGCTCCCGCGGGGGCCCGACGAGATCATCGACCGTCGGCGCCGCATCGGACCGCGATGACTGACGACCCGACTGCGGGTTGGAGCCGCCGCCTTCGGGTCCGGCACCGATGGACTCCAACAGACCACCGGTTCCCGGCTGGTCTCCGAGCGAGGTGCGCATCGGGTTGTCGAGGTCGGCGAGCTCGCGTAGCACCCGCCCGAAGATGCGCCGCACCGCGTCCGCGAGTCGATCCGCGGTCTGCTCGTCGACCTCTTTCGCGACACGCTCGATTGTGCGCGTGACGGCGGGTTCGATCGCCCGGAGCGCGTCGAGAAACACAGGAAACGCGTCGCGGTCACGCAGAATCGCACGGCGGCCCGCCGACTGTTGCAGCGCCTCGAAGACGATCTGTCCCGACACTTGATCCGACGCCCAAGGCAGCACGGAGAACTCGTCGAGCTCGGCGAGGTCGTCGATGATGTTCGTTCCGCCTCTGCCGACGACCGCAACGCGGCGACGCCGACCGTCGTGTGGTGCGACGTACAGCCCGAACTCGATGCGACCCCACAACGTCGGGTGCGCAGGAATGTCGAGCTTGATGCCATCGGGCTTGTCGGGCGTGACGAGCTCACCCGAACGACCTTCGACGACCTCGATCACATAGTCGCCGCGTGCCAAGGCGGCCGATCGTCGTGTGCGCAGGTAGTCGACGAGTTTGCGAGTCGTCAGGAGTCGCAGCACATCGGGATCGAGATCCGCCAGATACACGGTGGTTCCCGGCTCGGCCCGCGCGCGCCGGCGCTCGCGTTCCAGCTGCGCGGTCGCCGAACCGCGCGCCAGCCGCAGCACCCACGTCTCCGCAGAATCGCTCGCGCGAGAAACGATGTCACATCGCCCGCCGAGCTGCTGAAACGCGAGCATCCCGATCGCCTTTTCGCCGAGCGTCCGATCGTCGCCGACCTTCGACGATTCGAACAAATTCCGCGCCACCGCCCGTAAACGATCAGGGCTCATCCCCCGACCACAATCGTCGATCGCGATCACCGGGTAACGACCGCGTCGGCGCAACACGATCCGGATTCGTGCTCCGGCGAACCCGGCCTGAGCGTACTCGTCAGCGGCGTTCGAGACGAACTCGTGCAACGCATCCTTGGGATCCTGATACGCCTGGCCGGTGACCAGTACCGCCTTGGCGAGGTTGCCGATCCTCAGCCGCACCTTCTCCGCAGCCACCCGCGCATCGTAGACAGGATTCAGTAGCGACCGACGAACCCTGACGCGGTCGGCACGTCTCCGGAAGAGCCCCGAAATGCTGCAGGAACTTGCATTTGCAATTCAAGAGCAAACCGACGCCGCGTCGGCCGCGGAGAGAGTCACCCGATGTCGCCGTCACCGCGACGCGTCTTCGATGAGTTGATGGATGGCGCGCTCGAGATCGACGACCGACAACCTGCGTTCAGATGTTCATCGCGGTCGGTACAGACGTTCGCACAGACGACCATCCGCGCACGACGCTCAACCGATACCGAATCGGCAGCACTGCGATCGCGGCCGCCGAACCCCCGAACACCAGCTCGCGAGACCGACACTGTCACCAGTCACCGACGGGCCGTCTCGGCCTCCGGTCGAGTAGGCGCTCCCGTCAAGATATATTGATGCCGGTGGATCCCGTCATCCTGACGAGCGCTCGCAGCACGGTTTCGTCGACGACGACATGCTGCACGCATACCGCAACCCGATCCGCGTGTTCGCGTTCACGACCTCACGATGCTGATCGGCGCCGACCGGGCCGGCCAACTTCTCGAGGTCGGCCTCGCGAGCGCGGAGGGTGTGGAGTTCATCGTCATGCCATGCCTGCCCGCACCAAGTTCCTGAGGTGACCGTCATGCCCCGATCGATGCAGGACATCCTCGACCACGCCGACGAACTCGCCGCGCGGTTCGAGAGCTATGAGCCGCCACCCAATGACGAGGTCGGAGTTGCAGAGCATCTCCTCCGGCGCGCCGCCCTCGCTCGGGCCCGAAGTGAACGCCAAATCGCCGAAGCCGTCGAGTCGGCGCGCCGCGCGGGAATGTCGTGGAAGCGCATCGGTAGTGAACTGGGCATCTCTGCCCAAGCTGTACAGCAGCGCTACGGAGCCATCACGGAATCGGCATAAGCCGCCGTCTGGTGCGCCGCCAAACCGCTCACCCGGTGCGAACCAGTACCGCGAGCCTGAACCGCCGAATGGGGATTCAGTCGATCGACTCGCGGTGCAACCACCTGATGAGGTCGTCGTCGGACGCGAGCACCCGGACCCGTGCCGTGTACCGGGCCAAGTCGGCGTCGTCGAGGAGGTCGCGCCACTGGCCGCTCGTTCCGCGGCTGAAGAAAGCCGCGGGGTTGATCCAGTGCCCGCGACCAGCGGCCACGGTCGTGTCGACCCTGGCCCGCATCGACTGCCAGGTCGCCGCCTCGACGAGTCGCGGCCAGTGGTCCTCGTCGACTTCGATGTCGAGGTGCGCGGCTAGCTGCCGCATCTGTCCCTCCAGATCGGCCTGCAGCTCGTCGTAGTGCAAGAACACGATGTCGAGATCGTCGGTCGCGTGCCAGAACGTCTGCAGGTGCTCGATGGTGAACCGCAGCGACGAACCAGCGTGCGTCGAAGGGGTCTCATCCTCAACCCACTGCCAGAAGCGGTCCCGCTCGCCGTCGGGGCGCCGCCGCGGTGGCTGCAACGGGTCGAGCTCGATGCCGTCGATCGCTGCCGCCCGCTCGCGGGCCTTGACGAACGCGCCGATGTCCATGTTGTCAATGTGGCGGTCCATGGACAGCGCCACGTCGCGCGGGTCGCGCCCGACGCAGATGTACGTGACTCTCGAATCGCTGGGGATCCCGTCGAGCGGCGTATGCGTCTTAATGAACCGACGGTGCGTCTGGTGCTCCAGGTCGGCGAACACCTCCGTACGGGCGCGAGTCACCATGTCGATCCACGGCGACAGCGTGTCCAACGGCAGCGGAAGCTCCGACTCCTGCAAGACGAGCAGCGCGCAGATCATCTGCGTCCACGTCGTCCCGCACTTCGGCGGGGTACTGATGATGATGTCGCCAGAGCGGACCGCGAAGCCGTCCCAGCGGCTGCTGTCGAACACCTTTGCCACGTACCGGCGCACAAGCAACCTCCTCACAGCGGATTCGATCCCGTCAAGCCGGGAAGCTCAGCAAGAGCGCACCGGCGGGCCTGGCCGACACCATGCTGCCGGTCTCAACGACGCGCCCAGATTGCCCAGTGAGACTGGGGTTGTCCATGTCGGGGTCCGCGATTGGTTGGTGGCGGACTGCGATGCTTTGGGCTCATCGGGGTAACGACACGCCCCGTTCCGGAGGGCGACTCGAGGTGCTGCGCTAACAGCTTCCTCGGTCACGGTCTCCTTCCCGGGACGTGCG
>JBBSFB010000032.1:0-50388 GCA_038239145.1 Acidimicrobiia bacterium | reverse complement strand
TCAGTGTCCGCTCCGACGACGAGGCGACGCTGGCGAACCAACTGCTGCAGGAGGGTTCCGCCTCGCCCGCCGACGTATTCGTCGGGGAGAACCCGCCGGCCCTGACCGTTCTCGACGACAACCACCGCTTGGCGAAGACTGCCGCGCCGACCTTGGCCATGGTCGGCGCCGCGTACAGCCCGACGTCGGGGGACTGGGTCGGAGTGTCCGCCCGTTCGGTCGCACTCGCATACAGCACCGACAAAGTCCGGGAATCGGCGCTGCCCACGAAGATCGCCGACTTCGCGCAGCCCCAGTGGAAGGGCGAGGTCGGGTTCGCTCCCACCGAGACCGACTTTCAGCCGGTCGTGACCGCGATGGTGAAACAGAACGGCGTCGACGCGACCAAGGCGTGGCTCAAGGGCCTGAAGGCGAACGCCAAGATCTACGACGACAACGAGGCTCTTGTCGCCGCGGTCGACAAGGGTGATGTCGAAACCGGCATCCTCGACCATTACTACTGGTACCGGCTCCGCGACGAGGTCGGCGCGAACTCGGTCCATTCCGCGTTGCACTACTTCGCGGCCGGCGATGCCGGTGCGCTCGTCGACGTGTCCGGCGCGGGCCAGATGGTGAGCAGCAAGCATCCGAAGAGCTCGCAGGCCTTCCTTGCCTTTCTGGTGAGCGCGACGGGCCAGAACGTGATCGCGAACAGTCAGAGCTACGAATATCCGCTGGGCTCCGGTGTGCAGACCACGAAGGTCCTCCGTACCTTCGCGGAGCTGGGGCCGCCCCCGATCACGATCGCCGACCTCGGCGACGGCAAGCAGGCGATCCAGCTCATGCAGGACGACGGGTTGCTCGACTAGCGCCTCACCATCCATGACGAGCACATCGGGAGCACGGACAGGTTCACGGACAGCATGGTGGCTCGTTGCCACCACTGCGCTGGTTGGCGTCGCGCTCGCGGTTCCGCTCGTCGCGGTCGTCGTCCAGGCCCTGAGCGCAGGCTGGACGACCATTCACCGAACGATCTCGGGGCACCTGCTCCCGACTCTGCTCGAGCACACGCTCTGGCTGACGACGATCGTCTCGACCGCGTGTGGCGTCGTCGGCCTCGGCGCGGCCTGGCTCGTGGAGCGCACCGATCTTCCCTTTCGTCGGGTGTTCGGGGTGCTGTTGCTGTTGCCGCTGGCCGTGCCCGAGTTCGTCGCGGGGTACGCGTGGGTGTCGATCGCGCCCGCGATCCACGGACTGCTGGGCGCGTCGCTCGTCATGACGTTGTCGCTGTTCCCGCTGGTGTACCTCCCCGTCTCCGCCACCCTTCGCCGCAGCGACCCTGCGGTCGACGAGGTCGCGCGTAGCCTCGGCGTCGGGCCCGTTCGCCGGTTCGTGCGCATCACACTTCCGTCGTTGACCCGGCCGCTCGTCGGCGGGATGCTGCTCGTTGGGCTCTACCTCCTGGCGGAGTACGGCGCGTTCGCGATCCTGCGCTATCGCACGTTTGCAACTGCTATCTACAACCAGTATTCGCTCGGCTTCGATTCGCAGGCGGCGTCGATCCTCACGCTCGTGCTCTGTTTGATCGGAGTGATCTTCCTCGCGGGCGAATCTCGGGTCGGTCGCGCGTCGCATCCGGGACGGGTGTCGTCGCGCCCGCCCACTCGGGCTCGCTTGGGAGTTGCGCGCCCCGTGGCACTCGTCGCGGTCTTGGGGTTGTGCGGGGCCGCAGTCGGTGTGCCGGTCGGAGCGGTGATCCACTGGATGATCCGCGGAACCTCGACGACGCTGCCGTCCGCGTCGGTGCTCGGGATCACTGCGCGCACACTCGTGCTCGGCGCGATCGCCGCAATCGTGTCGACGGTGCTCGCGCTTCCCGTCGCGATCCTCTCGGTCCGGCATTCGGGTCGGCTCGCGTCGACCGTCGAGCGCAGTGCCTTTCTCGATCGCGCGCTGCCCGGGATCGCGATCGGGCTGAGCCTGGTCACGATCGCGGTGCATCACGCACGCCCGCTGTACCAGACCCAGGGGCTGCTCGAATTCGCGTACGTGCTGTTGTTCTTTCCCCTCGCACTCGTCGCAGTGCGAGCGGCGGTCGCGCGCGTGCCGCCGGAGCTCGACGAAGTTGCGCGCTCGCTCGGATCGAATCCGTTCGCGGTCCTTCGCCGCATCACCATCCCGCTGGTCGCGCCCGGGCTGGCCGCGGCGGCCACCCTCGTCTGGCTGTCGGCCACGACCGAGCTGACGGCAACGCTCCTACTCCGGCCGACGGGACTCCGCACGCTGGCGACGCAGTTCTGGCTGTACACCACTGCATTGGCGTATGGCGCGGCCGCACCGTACGCGGCGATCATGATCGGCGTGTCGGTGCTTCCCGTGCTCCTGCTCGCGAGAATGGCGCGATCGCCGAACGCCGGCCGCGCCGCGAACTCGACCTCGTGAGCGCGATCGACATCGAGGACCTGACCGCCGGGTACGGGAAGACGACGGTTCTGCGCGACACGACTCTGCACGTCGAGAGCGGTTCGCTGACGTGCGTCCTCGGTGAGTCCGGGTGCGGCAAGACGACGCTGCTTCGGGTGGTTGCCGGCTTCGAACCGGCGCGTTCGGGGAGTGTCCGCGTCGGGGATCGGGTTCTCGACGACGGCCGGACCCGGCTCGCGCCGGAGCGGCGCCGCGTCGGTTACGTCCCGCAGGAGGGCGCGCTGTTTCCCCATCTCACGATCGGCGCCAACGTCGCGTTCGGCCTGCGTTCCGAACGGGCGGGCCGCCGCGCGCGGGTCGACGAGCTGCTCCAGCTCGTCGGACTTGGCGAGCTCCATGATCGCTATCCGCACCAGATCTCGGGTGGCCAGCAACAGCGGGCCGCCGTGGCCCGGGCGCTGGCCATCGATCCCGACATCGTGCTGCTCGACGAACCGTTTGCCGCGCTCGACGCGTCGTTGCGGGAACGCATTCGCAACGACATACGCGGGGTGCTGCGCGTCGCCGGCGTGACCGCGATGCTCGTCACTCACGACCGGGCCGAAGCGCTGTCGTTGGCCGACAACGTCGCGGTGATGCGGGACGGCCGCATCGCGCAGGTCGCGGGTCCGCGCGAGCTCTACCTCCAGCCCGCAGACCGGTACATCGCGCGCTTCGTCTCCGACGCCACGCTGCTCGAAGCGACCGTCGACGGCGACAGGGTCCGTACGCGACTGGGCGACGTCGCCGTCGTTCCGGACAGTCCGGTCCGCGTCGGTCGGGGTCTGGCCGTCGTCCGGCCCGATCAGGTGCGTGTGCAGTCGCCGCCCGGTGTCGGCGGGGTCGGTACCGGGGTCAGCGGGAGAGTGCTTCGGACCGAGTATTTCGGGCACGGTTCGCGCGTGGAGGTGCTGATCCCTGCCGCGGACGGACCCGTCACCGTCAGCGCCCGTCTCGGCGCCGATGCCGTTCCCGAGGAGGGCGCGGAGGTGACGCTCGCGGTCGACGGACCGGTCTGGGTCGTCGGGACCGAGGGCCCGTAGCGGTTGTGCTCGGTGAAGAAACCGCCATGTGTTTAGGCTCCGCGAGCAGTGGGCCTGACCGACGGAGCCGCGCATGACCGGCAATGACGCAGACGATCCGGAAACCCTGCTTCGGCGGCTCGTCGACATCGAGGAGATCAAACAGTTGAAGGCGCGCTACTTCCGGACGCTCGACACGAGGGACTGGGACGGGTTCGGCAACGTGTTCGCGCGCCGAGCGGTGCTCGAGGTTCCCGAAGCCGACACGACGTGCACCGGGCGGGACGAGATCGTGGCGTTCGTGAGCGGCGCGCTCGAAGGGGCGCGCACCGTGCACCACGGTCACATGCCCGAGATCGAGCTCACGGGCGCCGACGGCGCACGCGGTACTTGGGCGATGTTCGACTACGTCGAGTGGCCCGCGCCTGCGCCCGGCGCGCGCGTCGGGTTTCACGGCTACGGCCACTACTGCGAGGAGTACGTTCGCGAGCATGGGATGTGGCGCATCGGTCGCTCCCGTCTGGAGCGGTTGCGCGTCGATCCGTTGTAGACACTTCCCCCGAAGTACCGAACTCGAAGTCCCGAACCCCGCGTGAACCCCGACCGGAGGACCGTGCGGCCTCTTCCCGAGCTGACAGTCGCGAACGAGTGGTTCTGGACGTCGGGTGCTGACGGAGCACTGCGGATCCAGCGGTGCACGAAGTGTCAGACCTACGTCCACCCGCCGGTGCCGGTGTGTCCGGACTGTCGCAGCACGAGTCGGGAGCACGCGGTCGTGTCGGGTCGGGCGACGATCGTCGGCTTGACGGTCAACCAGCACCAATGGCACCCGGAGTTCCCACCGCCGTACGTCGTTGCGATCGTCGCGCTCGCCGACGTTCCCGGGGTTCGGCTGACGACGAACGTCGTCGGCGACGACGCGTTGGAGGCTCGGATCGGCGACGAGGTCGCGGTGCGATTCGAACAGTTCGAGGACGTGTGGCTGCCGATGTTCGAGCGGACCGGTGCCGTCGACGCCGTCGACCGGGTCGGCGAGCCGCGCCAGCCCGCGCCTCGTTCACCGGTGAGCGCTGATCGATTCGAGCATCGGTCGGTGCTGTCGGGCGTGGGCCGTTCCGCGCTCGGTCGTCGGCTCATGGTCGACCCGCTCTCGCTCACGATCGACGCGTGCCTGGCCGCGGTCGCCGATGCCGGGCTCACGCTCGACGATATCGACGGTCTGTCGACGTATCCCGGCGCGAGCGGGATGGGCATGAGCGAAGGCGGCGTCACCGCGGTCGAAGAGGCCTTGCGCTTCCATCCGACGTGGATCAACGGCGGCGGCGACCTGCCCGGTCCGGGCGGCTCGGTGATCGCGGCGATGATGGCGGTGGCGAGCGGTCTGTGCCGCCATGTCCTCTGCTTCCGCACGGTGTGGGAGTCGACCTACGCGACGCTTGGCCTCGGCCGCGCCATCGGTGGCGGCGGGGGGCGCGTCTCGGGACCGATGGTCGAGTGGCGCGCACCGTTCGGGGCGTTGTCGGCGTCGAACTGGCTCGCGGTGAACGCGAGCCAGTACTTGCATCGCTACGGCGCGTCGCGCGAGCTCTTCGGCCGGATCGCGTTGAACGACCGTGCCAACGCGGCGCGCAATCCCGCGGCGATTTATCGCGATCCGATGACGATGGACGACTATCTCAACGCGCGCCCGATCACGACGCCGTTCGGGCTCTACGACTGCGACGTCCCGTGTGATGCGTCGATCGCAGTCATCGTCTCCGACGCGTCCGTCGCCGGCGACCTGCCGAAGCCGGCGATACGTATCGAGGCGGTCGGTACCCAGATCGTCGAGCGGGTGTCGTGGGACCAGGACACGCTCACGCACGAACCGCAGGTGCTCGGGCAATCGGCCCACCTGTGGACGCGCACGGGTCTGCGCCCCGACGACGTCGACGTTGCCCTCGTGTACGACGGCTTCTCCTTCAACGCGATCTCGTGGCTCGAGGGTCTCGGCTTCTGCGAGTTCGGCGGCGCCCAGGACTGGATCGGCGACGGAGCTCGCATCGCCCTCGACGGCGACTTGCCGGTCAACCCGCACGGCGGCCAGGTCTCGGAGGGGCGGACCCACGGCTACGGATTTCTTTACGAGGCGATCATGCAGCTACGTCACGACGCCGACGCCCGTCAGGTCCGCGACGCCCGCACGGCGGTCGTGACATCGGGCGGCGGAACGCCGTCGGGAGTACTGCTGCTCCAGCGCGACGGCGTCTGACGCGTCACGCGGGAACGAAGTTCACGAGGACAGGGGCTGACGTGAGTCGCGAATTCGATCTGCTGGACGGCGGTTGGTACGCGAGCCGGCCGTTCGCCGACTGGGCCTGGATGCGCGAGCACGCGCCCGTGTACTGGGACGCGAGGAACGAGGTCTGGGCGCTCACGCGATACGACGACGTCCTCGCGGTCGAGAAGGACGCCGTGACGTTCTCGAGCTATCGCGCGCCCCGGCCACACGGGATGCACCTGCCGATGATGATCTCGATGGACGCCAGGGAGCACACGCACCGCCGCAAGCTCGTCAGCCGCGGTTTTACACCGCGGCGCGTGCGCGACCACGAGGCGACGATCCGCCGCATCTGCACCGAAATCATCGATCGCGTCGTACCGAAGGGTGCGTGCGACTTCGTCTGGGACATCGCGGCGCCGCTGCCGCTGCTGCTCATCGCCGACATGCTCGGCTTCCCGAGCTCCTCCTATGACGACCTGCTGCTCTGGTCCGACGACCTCATCCGCGGTACGACGGCCGACTCTCCGCCCGACGTGACCCAGGCCGCGCTGGAAGCGATGCTCGAGTTTCGTGAGTTCCAGCTCGGTGTGATTGCCGATCGCCGGTCGAAGCCGCCGCAGGACGACCTCGTCAGCATCCTGTGTCACTCCGAGATCGACGGCGAGCGCCTCGATGACGAGTCGATCATCCAGGAGAGCCTCCTGATTCTCATCGGGGGCGACGAGACGAGCCGCCACGTCATGACCGACGGCATGCTGGCGCTCCTCGAGCACCCGGACCAGATGGAGATCCTGCGCGGCGATCCGTCGGCGATGGAGATCGGGGTCGAAGAGTTGCTCCGGTGGGTCTCGCCGATCAAGAACATGTCGCGCACCGTCACCCGCGACGTGGAGATGCACGGCCGCAGGTTGCACGAAGGCGACCAGCTGATCCTCATGTACCCGTCGGCCAACCGCGATGCGGAAGCGTTCGACGATCCCGATCGGTTCGACGTACGGCGCGCACCGAACTCACATCTCGCGTTCGGGTTCGGCCCGCATTTCTGCATGGGCGCGTCGCTCGCGCGGCTCGAGCTCCAGGTGATGTTCTCGGAGCTCTTGCGCCGACTGCCCGACCTACACCTTGCGGGGGAGCCGTTGCCGCGCCGCGCCTCGAACTTCATCTCCGGACCGGAAGCGATGCCGGTCGCGTTCAGTCCCGTGTGATCGCGCTCGAAACGTCGCCGTACGGCCGAAACGGCGCGCGTCGGCTCGACGGCAAGGTGGCGAGCGTCACGGACCTCGGGAAGGTGCGGGAGCTACTCGCCCCAGAACAGGATTCTCGCCCGTGAAAGACCGGTCGGGCCTGGCGGCGTCGTTCGCGGTGGGCGATCCCGACTGAGCTGCGCCGAACTGTGGAGAAACTAGGGCGCGATACCGATGCGGGCGACGGGCTCGGCCGGAGCCTGGCGGCGGCTGAGCGCGCGTTCGAGCGAGTGCAAGAGCACGTTGCGGATCTCGCGCGGGTCGATGAGCTCGTCGATGCCGAACCCTTTCGCGGTCCGGTACGAAGCTTGGAGCTCGTGGTCGAGGAGCATCGCCGTTTCGTCGTCGTCCGAGCCCCTCGACTTGCTCATTGCCGCCGCGCCCATCGCGCCCATGGTCGCGCCGGGAAAGGCGAACACGGCCGATTGCCCGTCGAAAGGGATCATGCCCATCACCATGGAGCCAAAGCCGTAGGCCTTGCGCAGCGTGACCTCGAACTTCGGCGAGGTCGCGAGCGTCTGCGCCACGTACATGCGCGCGCCCTTCCGGAGGATCGCCTGCTGCTCCGACTTGCTGCCGGGCAGCACGCCCGGGTTGTCGGACAAGAACATGAGCGGCAGATGGAATGAGTCGGCCACCATGATGAAGCGCGCGGCCTTGTCCGCGCCGTCGGCGTCGATCGATCCCGCGACCGCCAGCGGCTGGTTCGCGACGACCGCGACCGGATGGCCGCCCAACCGACAGAGCGCGGTGATGACCGGACGGCCGAACCCGGGTTGGACCTCGAAACAGGAACCGGCGTCGAACACGACGTCGAGCACTTTGTGCATGTCGTAGACGCGTCGGCCGTTGCGGGGGACGATGTCGAGGATCTCGGGGACCGCCCGCGGACCGTCGTCGCCGCCGGCGGTGTCCGGCGGGTACGACCACGCCGACGTCGGGAAGTACCGGAGATACGCACGCACGAGATCGAGCGCCCGTTCGTCGTCGTCGGCGCCGTTGTGGATCAGCCCGCTCTTGAGCGCGATCGCCGGTCCGCCGAGATCTTCCTTGGTGATCTTCTCACCCATCGACTCGAGGACGACCGGCGGGCCGGCGGTGAAGATCGACCCGTGCGCGCTCATCACCGCGAAGTCGGAGACGGGCGCAACCAGGGCGCCGTGTCCGGCGGACGGGCCGAGTACTGCGGTCACCATCGGGACCCGACCCGAACACCGGGCCTGGGCGAGCATGTCGGTCGGCGTGGGGGCGCCCGGAGACTTGCCGTCGGCGCGGAACCCGGCGCCCTCCAACATCATGATCAATGGCACGCGATCGGTCGCCGCGATCTCTGCGACGCGGTGCCGCTTCGCATTCGCGGCCGAGCTGATCGTGCCCGCTTTCACCGTGAAGTCCTCGGCCGCGACCATGACCGGGCGGCCGTCGATGCGCCCGGATCCCATGACGAGCGCGTCGGCCGGCGCGTCGGAACCACCGACGAGCGTACCGAGCTCGAGGAACGATCCCTGGTCGAGCAGATACGCGATGCGTGCCCGGGCGTCCAGCGTGCCGCCGTCATTGTGCTTGCGCAGTCGCTCGTCGCCGCCCATCGCCCGCGAGCTCTCCCGCCGGCGCGCGAGGTCGTCGAGGATGTCATTCCATCCTTCGGAGGTGTCGTTCTCGGCCACGAGTTCAGCGTCCCTCGAACGTCGGCGGGCGACGGTCCATGTAGGCGAGCAGCGCCTCGCGCAGGTCTTCGGTCTGTACGTTGACGCTCTGCGCGAGGGCCTCGAACTCGAGCGCCTGGGCGAGCGAGACCATTGACGCGTTGTCGAGCACGCGCAGCGCGTCGGTCATCGTGCCGAACGACCCGCCGTCGACGCTATTGCCGTCGGCAGCGCCACCGAGATCCGCGCCCGTGCAGAAGTCGCCGTTCGCACCGGTGACCACCACGGCGCGTGCACCCGAGAAGCTCAACTCACGGAAGGTCGCGCCGAGCGCGACCCACATGTCGCTCGTGCACGCGTTCTTCGATTGCGGCCGGTCGAGGGTGACCGTCGCGACGCGGCCGTCCCGCTCGTCGCGGATGTCCGGATGATGGGACCGGGGGCTGGTGGCGGCGCTCATGCTCGTTGGTCTCGTTCGATCGTCTCGCCGAGGCGGAGTAGAGAGATACCCGGGTTGTGGGTCGACCCGTCGACATTGCCCGAGGTTACGCGACGCCCGAGCGGCGTCCGAGCGAGTTCGATATTCAGTTCGGGTGACGTTCAGGTCGTCACGGGATGACGATCGACGGTCTCGTGGTCGGCGAGCCATCCGGCGAACGGGTCGGGCGGGAGCGGTCTCGACAGGAAGTAGCCCTGCATGGTCGCGCAGCCGAGACGGGCGAGTTGCCGCCCGACTTCGGCGGTCTCCACGCCCTCGGCGGCAACGGTGAGGTGAAGGTTGCGGGCCAGCTCCAACGTGGTGCGCACGATGGCCGCGTCGCTCGCGTCGGTGTCCATATTCGTGATGAAGGCCTGGTCCATCTTGCGCTCCTGCACCGGCAGGTTCTTGAGGTACGCCATCGAGGAGTAGGCGGTGCCGAAGTCGTCGATCGACAGACGGATGCCGCGCGAGGCCAGGTCGCGGAGGATGCAGAGCGCGCGATCCCGGTCGGTCATGATCGCGGTCTCGGTGAGTTCCAGCACGAGGCGCTCGGCCGGAACCCTGGTCTCGGCGAGGAGTCGCGCGACCCTTTTTGCGAAGCCCGCGTCAAGGAGGCTGCGGGCGGAGATGTTCACCGAGACCTGGAAGCGCAGACCGCCGTCGCACCAGGCCCGGCTCTGTTCCAACGCGAGCCGGAGAATGCGCCACGTCAACGGCCGGATGATGCCGGTGTGCTCCGCCAAAGGGATGAATTCGTTCGCCGATCAGGCCGCGCGTCGGATGCTGCCACCGCACGAGTGCTTCACTCCGGTGATGCGACCGGTGGCCAGGTCGGCCTGGGGCTGGTAGTAGACGACGATCTCGTCGTCATGCTCGACCGCTTGGCGCAGGTCTGCAAGCAGGCTCAGGCGATCGGGGTCGGGCGCGTCGAGCCCGGCGGTGTAGCTCATGACGCCGAGGTTGTCGTGTTTCGCCGAGTACATGGCGATCTCCGCATGCTGCAGGAGGTCGTCGAATTCGGCCCCGTCGTCGGAGTCGCGGCCACGCCGGGGCTGAAGGCTTCACCGGTGCGGCAGTTGACGAACGGGTGAACACCTTCACCGGTGCGGCAGTTGACGAACGGGTGAACACATGGTGTCGGTCGGCGCCGGACGGGGCGCCGCCGCGCCAGGCTCGGAGCCATGGTCGAAATCAACATCTTCCAACATGCCGTCGACACGATCACCTTGCAGGCGGGCGAGACTGTCTTTCGTGAAGGCGACGGGGGCGACGTCATGTTCGCAGTGGTCGAAGGCAGCGTGGCATTCTCCGGAACGGGTCGATCATCGAGAATGTCGGCGCCGGCGGGAATCTTCGGGGAGATGGCGTTGATCGGTTCGGCCGATCGGAGCGCGACCGCGCAGGCGCTCACCACGGCACGAGTAGTTCGCGTCGGCCATGACGAGTTCACGTACCTGGTGCAGGAGTACCCGACGTTCGCGTTGCGGGTCGTGGCCATCATGGACGAGCGACTACGGCGAGCCAACGAGCACTCGCACTGACGCGAGTCGCCCTTCCCGTGGGTACGAGTCGGAGTACCGTCGCCGACCGATTGCCCGGTAAGTTTCGGCGGCCGAGTGGTCGATAGAGCTGACTTGTCGCTCGGTCCCGACGATCCTGAAAGTGGGCGCGCGTGGATGCATTGGTCGAAGGCCGGCAGTCGTTCATCGACGGGAAGTACGTGACTGGTGACGGCCCGATCCTCGCGGTCGAGAACCCGGCCACCGAGGCGACGATCGCTGAGGTCGAGTCGGCGTCGATCGAACAGATCGAGCGGGCGATCGGCGCGGCCCGCCGGACCTTCGACGACGGCGTCTGGGCGGACATGCCGGCCCCGCAGCGCGCGGTTGTGGTGCGTCGCATGGCGGAGTACCTGACCGATCGACGCGACATTCTCGTCTCGACCCTGATTGCGGAAGCCGGCGCGCCCTACGAGAACGCGACGACGATTCAGGTGGGCGCCGCGCTCGAGCACGCGAATCTCATCCCGGATCTGTACCTGACCTTGGCGCAGCAGGAGTACAACCCGCTGCCGCCCACCGGGCACACGCCGTCGGGCAAGGTCGCTGTGAGCATGAACGTGTATGAGCCCGTCGGTGTCGTCAGCGCGATCTCGGCGTACAACTTTCCCTTTTACCTCAACGTGTGGAAGACGCTGCCGGCGTTGATGGCCGGTTGTTCCATCGTCCTGCGGCCGAGCCCGTTGACGCCGCTGTCTGCGATGTTGTTCGGTGAAGCCGCGGATGCGGCGGGGTTGCCGCCCGGCGTGCTGAACGTCGTGATCGACCAGCAGATCGAGGGGGGCAAGCTGATCACGACGCATCCCGCCGTCGACATGGTCACCTTCACCGGATCGACGCAGGTCGGTCGCGAGATCATGGCGCAGGCCGCCGGGACCGTGAAGAAGGTGCACCTCGAGTTGGGCGGGAAGTCGGCCGCGATCTACCTGCCCGAAGCGGCCGAGAACGCGTGGCAGATGTGCCTGGGCGTGTTCATGTCGCACCAGGGTCAGGGGTGCGCGCTCACGACGCGCATCCTGGTGCCCCAGGATCGCAAGGCTGAGATCATGGAGCGCGCCGCGGAGTTTGCGTGCCAGTTGCCGATCGGCGACCCGAGCGATCCGAGCATCGTCATGGGACCGCTGATCACCGAGGCGCAAGTCGCCAAGTCGGAGCACTACGTCACCGCTGCGGTCGACAAGGGCGCGACTGTCGTGACCGGCGGCAAGCGACCCGCTCATCTCGACAAGGGACACTTCTTCGAGCCGACGTTGCTCGATCTCCCGGACAACTCGAATCCTGCCGCCCAGGACGAGATCTTCGGACCGGTGGCCTCGGTCATCGGCTACGACGACGTCGATGATGCCGTGCGCATCGCCAACGACTCGATCTTCGGTCTCGCGGGCATGGTGTTCGGCGATACGGATCGCGCGACGCGCGTTGCACAACGGATCCGTTCCGGCACGGTGTGGGTGAACTCGGCCGCGCCGAGTGGATCGGCACCGTTCGGTGGATACAAGCAGAGCGGCGTCGGCCGGGAGATGGGCGTACACGGCTTCCGCGAGTATCAGGAGATCAAGCACCTCTACATCGGGTGAGCAGTCGATTGGCGCGAGAAGCAATCGCAGTTCGGGACCCGCTATGCCCGCCTCGCGCACGGGACAGGTGACGGTCTCGCCCAAGTCTGACTACGCTGCGATCGCCGGTCCGGAACGGGCCGAAATACTCGACGGCGCGCGCGAACGCGGATCGGAGACAGGCGATGAGCTCGGCGAACGGGACCGCAGTACTGCAGCACGCAGACCGCTTCTTCATCGGTGGTGAGTGGGCGAAGCCTTCGTCCGACGCGACGATCGACGTGTTCGACTCCGGGTCCGAGGAGCTGTACCTCCGCGTCGCGGAGGCGAACGCGGCCGACATGGATCGGGCGGTCACCGCCGCGCGCGCGGCGTTCGACACCGGTCCGTGGCCGAAGCTCAGTCACGCCGAACGGGCCGGATACCTGCGTGCCCTCGGCGCGGGTCTGCAGGCGCGCGCGGAAGACCTCGCACAGATCTGGCCGCGCGAGTCGGGTGTCCTTCACTCCATCGCGATGTACGCCGGGATGGGTGCCGCCGCTGCGTTCGACTCCTACGCCGCGCTCGCCGACACCTTCGCGTTCGAGGAGCGTGCGCAGCCCACGTTGGGAGGCGCCTTCGGGCTGCTCGTACGCGAGCCGGTCGGGGTCGTGGGCGCGATCATTCCGTGGAACGCTCCGCTGAGCCTCATCTCCCACAAGATCGGTCCGGCCCTTCTCGCGGGATGCACCGTGGTGTTGAAGTCGTCGCCGGAGGCGCCGGGTGAGGGCTACCTCGTGGCCGAGACCGCGGAAGCCATCGGGCTGCCCCCGGGTGTTCTCAACGTCGTGACCGCCGACCGCGCCGTGTCCGAGCTGCTCGTGACCGATCCGCGTGTCGACAAGATCACGTTCACCGGCTCGACGGCGGCCGGTCGGCGCATCGCGTCACTCTGTGGCGAACGCATCGCCCGTTGCACGCTCGAGCTCGGCGGAAAGTCGGCCGCAGTCATCCTCGACGACGCCGACCTCGGCGCGGTTGCCCGCTCGATTTCCGGCGCCGAGTGCCTGATGACGGGGCAGGTGTGCGCGTCGCTGACGCGCATCGTGGTGACGCGCTCGCGTCACGACGAACTGGTCGAGGCGCTCGCCGGCACCTTCTCCCAGGTCCGCGTCGGGGATCCCTTCGATCCGCAGACCCAGATGGGACCGCTTGCGATGAGTCGTCAGCGTGATCGGGTCGAGGGATACATCGCCAAGGGCATCGCCGAAGGCGCCACGCTCGCCAGTGGTGGAGGCCGCCCGAAGCACCTCGACCGAGGTTGGTTCGTCGAGCCCACGGTGTTCGCCGACGTCGACAACTCGTCGACCATTGCCCAAGAAGAGATCTTCGGGCCGGTGCTGAGCGTCATCCCCGCCGACAACGAACAACAGGCGATCGATATCGCCAACGACACGATCTACGGACTCAACGCTTCGGTGTTCACCAACGACGTCGACCGGGCACGCGACGTCGCCGGTCAGTTGCGTTCGGGGACGGTCGGCCACAACGCGTTCCGCACCGATTTCGGGATCGCGTTCGGCGGGTTCAAGCAGTCGGGGATCGGCCGCGAGGGCGGTGTCGAAGGACTGCAGCCGTTCCTCGAGACCAAGACGGTGATCCTCGACGGCACCCCGAGCCGTTACGCCAACCACGCCGACTGATATCGGATCCTCGATCAGTCGTCGGTGCTCGGCAGCGTGGGGTGCTCGGTCGGGTAGAGGCCGGCCGCGAAGCCGTAGACCGTGTCGCCGGAACGGGGGAGTTGCGTGAACTCCTGCATCAATGCGTCGACCCGTTCCCAGAACTCTGCCGCGCGCCCGCCCGGGATGCGTACGTGGCGCAGAATCGTGCGGAGTTGGTCGGCCTCGTGGGCCGGGACCGATTCGGCGGCCGCGACCGACAACGCGTTGGCGTGCACCGTTGTCTCGTCGTCGCCGGGGTGGTTCACGACACCCACTGCGAACGTGCGGGCGGTACGTCCGTAGTATCGCTCGTCGATCGCGCGCACCCGCCGGGTGCGCACTACCCGCAACATCCCGACTTCGAGCAGGACGTTCACGTGGTGCGCGATCGTGCTCCTCGGTCGTGCCACCGAGGCGGCAAGCTCGGCCACGGTCGCGGCCCGTTCGAGCAGCAGATCCAGGATCGTGACGCGGAGCGGGTCGGCGATCGCGCGGAGCTGAGCCGGCGTGGTGATCACGGCCCGGTCGGCGAGCTCGTAGTCGGGAACCTGGGGTTTGATCGACACCAGTGGATCAATCTACACTTCCGGATCGATCGGAGAATACGGATCATGAGGAGCCGACGTGTCCGAGGTACTGCTCTTCCACCACGCACTCGGACGGACGGCCGGGTTCGAAGCCTTCGCCGACGAGCTGCGGCGAGCCGACCACACCGTGCACACGCCCGACCTGTTCGAGGGGCGCACGTTCGACACCATCGACGCGGGCCTGGGCTACGTCCAAGCGACCGGCTTCGGTGAGATCATCGAGCGCGGAGTGCAGAGTGCGTACGGGCTGCCCGAGGCGATCGTGTACGCCGGTTTCTCGCTCGGCGTGCTCCCGGCCCAGAAGCTGGCCCAGACTCGCGCCGGCGCGCGCGGCGCACTGCTGTTCTACGCATGCGTGCCAATGTCGGAGTTCGGGACGTCGTGGCCGGTCGACGTTCCGGTGCAGATTCATGGGATGGACGCCGACCCGTACTTCGTCGGCGAAGGTGACGTGGATGCCGCGCGCTCGATCGTCGATTCCACCGAGCGCGCCGAGCTGTTCCTGTACTCCGGCTCGGAGCACTATTTCGCCGACTCCAGCCTGCCGTCGTACGACGCCGTCGCGACCGCGTTGCTGACGAGGCGCGTGCTCGACTTCCTCGGAAGCCACTGACGTCGTGGCCGAGGCCCCGACGCAGGACGAGCTCGAGGCGGCGCACTGTTGGGAAGCCGGCGACCGTGTTCCCGGACGACCCGAGATGACCGCGTTCCGACGCCGGGTGCGCTACCTCCAGTCCCAATGGCGCGCGGCGCACGGCCATCCCGCGGGCTCGCAACCCATCTTTCCCCGTGCCGGAAGGTCGTCCCGCCCGGTCGGGAGCCGTCTCCCGCTTGCGTACGCGCGCGAGACCGGCGCGAACTTCGTCACCGCCGCCGCGCTCGACGCGGTCAGGGCGCGAACGTCGATGATCGAACCGCACCAGAGCTTCGATCATCAGCGCCTGTGGTCCGACATGCTCTGGTCGCCGGCTTTGGCGTTCAATCTCTTTGGCGAGCTCGCGGCGGATCTCGCGCGCGCCGACCGGGCCGTGCACACCTGGTGGCCGGACGCACCCGGGACCGTGTCGGGGGTCAGATTCGTGCACTCACCGGGCTGGCTGGACCCCACCTATCTGAACAGCCTGCGCGAGTTCGACACCGCGTTCATCCTCGACCTCGACGGCGGTACGCAAGGGATCCTCGCCGTCGACGTCGAGTATCACGAGCAGAACAAACCGGAAACGCCGAGGCCGAACAACCTCCGCAGGTACGTCGAGGTCGCCGAGAGGTCGCGCGTGTTCGCTCCCGGCGCGATCGACGCGCTCGGGAAGCGGAGCGATCTCGCGGTCATGTGGCTCGAGCACCTGCTCGTGCTGTCGATGCTCCAGCAGGCGAGCGGGTCTTGGGGCTGGGGACGCCTCGTCGTAGTCCATCCCGCCGGCAACTCGGACCGCGCCGACGCGTGCGCCCGCTACCGCGATCTCCTGTGCGACGATTCGACCTTTACGGTGATGACCATCGAACAGGTGCTCGCGTCCGACGCTCTCCCGCGCGCGACTATCGCGGCGCTCCGCGAGCGCTACCTCCCCCGCTGATCTCGAACCCTACGTTCGGGTGGACGCCGCGCTCGCGGCCCTCAGCGCGGCCATCGTGCGCTGGTACTCGCTCACGCTCTTCGACCACGTCGGTTCCGTGACGTTCCGCGCCGCTCGACGTTGCCGCCCTCGTGTCGTTGTCGGCGCGAAGACCGGAGCGCGTTTCGATGTCACGTCCGGACCATAGCGACCACGGGCGCCAGACCGCCCGTCGGGCTCGGCCGTCTGCTCGTCTTCTTGTACCGTCTGATCGTCTTGTGGTGGTCGTGTTCGACGGCGGCCATCCAGACCACGTCGCCGCGCCGAGAGTCAGTGGCGGTCGGTCGAGAACTCGAGCACCTGGGTCAGGCGGATGTTGTTGCCGGACGGATCGCGAAACGACGTGTCGATGCCGTAGGGCTGCGGCGTCGGCGGATCGTTGAAGACCACGCCCCGCGCGGAGAGCTCGTCGTAGGCGGCCTGGCAATCGTCGGTTTCGAGGAACAGGGTTCCGGCCGCACCCTTGGCGACGAGCTCGCCGAGTTGCGCGCTGGCGGCAGCGTCGAGCATCGGCGGCGTCGGGACGGGCATGAGGACGAGCCCCACATCGTCCTGGCCGACCGGCCCAACGACCAACCACCGGAACTTCCACTCGTCCATCGTCACGTCGGAGCGCACTTCCCAGCCGAGCGTGCGGGTGTAGAAGGCGAGTGCCGCCTTTTGGTCGTGTACCCAGAATTGCGCGTTGGCGATGGTGATCATCGGTCCTCCTCGTGTCGACTGGCAACAACGCTACGGGCGGGAGGAGCGCTCGACTTCTCGAAACGTGCGGTTCTGCGGGCGGCCGTAGGCACGGGCGACGCACGCCGGAATGCGGATGTGACGTCGAGCGGGCGGGAAGCCGGCGCGGTACGCGCTCGGCGCCGCGCCGTAGACGCGGCGAAAGCTCGTGGTGAACGAACCGAGGCTTCCGAGCCCGACCGCGAAGCAGACGTCGGTGATGGGACGATCGGTGTTGCGCAGGAGCGCGGCGGCGCGTTCGAGCCGGCGGGTGAGTAGGTACTGGTGCGGCGGTTCGCCGTACGTGCGCCGGAACTCCCGGCTGAAGTGGGCGGTCGAGAGCCCGGCCGCGCGCGCGAGATCTGCGACCGAGAGCGGCTCGAAGTATCGGGAGTCCGCCAGATCCTTGGCCTGCAACAAATGCCGGGCGTGCGGGACCATGATTCGTGGCTCCCGACTACCAGAAGTCGTAGAGGCGCCGGGCGTTGAGCTCGCCGATCTGACGGCACTCGTCGTCGGGAACGTCGTGCACGGCGTCGGCGAGGACCTTGCGGCTGTCCGGCCAGTTCGAGTCGTTGTGCGGGAAGTCGCACTCCCACATGAGCTTGTCGAGCCCGATGAGGTCGCGGTTGATGATCGCGTAGCGGTCGGCGACCATGCAGACCCAGAAGTGTTGCGCGAACACCTCGGACGGCAACCGGCTGCAGTTGACACCCTCGTACCGGCTGCGTTGCCACGTGTAGTCGAGGCGTTCGAGGGCGTACGGCACCCAACCGGCGCCACCCTCCGACAGCGCGATCTTGCAGTTGGGATAGTTCTCGAGCGCGCCCGAGAAGATGAGATCGCCCAGCGCGCTCATGGAGTTCACGCCGCACAATGCGATGCCGACCGACGGCGTCGAGTCGGGCGAGGGCGACAGCAACCCCGACGAGGTGCCGATGTGCATCGACAGCGGCAGACCCGTGTCGGCCGCGGCCGCGAATACCGGGTCCCAGTGACCGGTCGGAAACGACGGCAGCCCGATCGGGTACGGGTTCTCGACGAAGATGATTCCCTTCGCGCCCTTCGCCGCGCACCGTTCGATCTCGCGGGTGGCGAGCGCGGTGTCCCACAGCGGGATCAGGGTCTGCGGGATGAATCGATCCGGATACGCGGCGCACCACTCGTCGAGCATCCAGTCGTTCCACGCCTGCAGACAGGCCAGCGCGAGATCCTTGTCGACGGCTTCGAGGAAACGGTTGCCGCCGAAGCGCGGGAACGTCGGGAACAGGAGCTCGGCCCACACGCCGTCTTCGTCCATCGTGCGCACGCGCTCGTGCACGTCGTACGCGGCGGGGATCATGTCCTCGTACTGGCGGGCGAACAGATCGTCACCGGTGCCGTCTTCACCGTTGCGGAACCGGCGGGTGTGGATGTTTCCCTGGAACAGGAGCGGATAGAAGCGGCCCTCCCACTCCCAGCCCTGCACACCAGGTTCCGGCTCGACGATGCGAGGGGCCTGGTCGCGGTACCGCGGTGCGATGTGATCGACGAACACGCCGGGCGGTTCGATCACGTGATCGTCGACGGAGATGAGCTTGGTTTCGGTGGTGAGCACGCCACCAATCTAGGTCTGCGCCGGATTGCGGCCCAGCTGCGCTCCTCGGTCCGGGCGCGTCCTCAGTCCAGCAGTAGTCGGCACCAGCTGTCGGCGAGCCAGCGCTCATAGCGCCGGGGCGACCAGCCCCGATCGGCGGTGAGGAGGATGTACACCTCGGGACTGTTCGTCACCCAGACCGTGTCGGCCGCCTCGTTGACGGTGAGCCCGCCTCGGAGCCGACCCGATGCTCGGATCTCGCCGACCAATTTCCGCATGTTCGTCGCCCGCCGGTCGCTGATCTCCTGCCACACCGCCTGGGCCTCGGGTTCGGTGGACGATGCATCCCGCAGCGCGAGAAACAGAGGAGCGACGCGTGCGTGGGTCTCTCGCACCGCCTTTGCGTAGAGCGTGAGCTTGACGACCGGATCACGTTCGGCCCGGATTGCAATGATGTGCTCGCGCTGCTCGGCGACGACGGGGCGGTCGGCCCCGGAGACCGCCTGCTCGATGAGCTCGCGCAGTAGCGTCGGTTTGCGCCCTACGAGCGCGTAAACAGTGTCGACGTTCACTTCGGCTTTGGCCGCGACTGCCGCGATCGTGGTTGCCCGATATCCGCGCTCGAGCATCAGTGTGCGCCCCGCGTCGACGATTCGTTGTCTCGTCTCCGCCGACTGGGCCTCGCGCCCCGACGTGTCGTAGGTGCGGCGCTTGACGGGTTTCGCCATGCGCAGTAGTTTAATCCGAAAGATATTCGGATGAAATATCATTCGGAGTCATTGTGGTAGGGAGACGAGCCGGTGTACGCGTTCACTCAAGACGTCCCGATCGACCACGCTTTCTACGAGCGGGTCACTGCCGGCCTCGGCCCGGAGCCGGCGCCCGGCCTGATCGTGCATCTCGCAATCGAACGTCCCGAAGGCGGTCTGCGCTACATCGACGTGTGGGAGTCGAAAGAGGAGTGTGACCGCTTCTCCGAGGAGCGGCTCCATCCCGTTGTGCACACCCTGCTCGCCGAGATCTTCGGCGATGAGCTCCCGCCCGAACCGGAGCGCGCGCCGCTCTCGGTGATCCACGTCTGGGGCGCGGCCCGCACATTCACGGAGGACACGCGCTGATCACTCGCCGTCCGCCGGGGTGAAGGCCGGTGGTGGCAGCGCCTGCACGTTGGTGACCGCGCAGGACGCGAGCATCGCGTTCGGCTCGGCGATCGGGGCCAGGTCGTGAGGTCGAGCCCTCACGCGTCGCGGTGCATCTACGGCACGGGATCGGTCATCGTCACGACCTCCGAAGCCGGCAAGTCGATGTGGCCCGATCGTCTCGGTCGAGTTCTACAAAGGCGGACCGCGTGTTGGCTGGCCCCGTGGGCCGATCTGACGCCGGGCTCGTAGAGACGTGTCGTACTCGCGCGGCCGGTGATCGGAGCGCGGTCCGGGCCTGCGAGACTAGGTGGGTATGACGCAACGCTTCGACTACGCGATCGACAAGCGCTATCTTCCGCTGCTCGTTCCGTTCGGCGTCCGGGGTACGAAGGATGCGGTCACGCTCGCGGACGACGGCAGCTTCGTGGCGACGTTCGGGTTCGTCGCCCTCCGGACGACCGTGGCCAACGTCACCGGGGCGCACATCACGCGGAACTATCGATGGTGGACGGCTGTCGGGGCCCGCGCCTCGATGGCCGACGACGGCCTCACCTTCGGCACGAACCGCGACGCCGGCGTGTGCGTCCACTTCGCCGAAAAGGTGCCGTCGCCGCTCCGGCGGAGCGGTCACTCGGCCTTGACCGTGACCGTCGCCGACCTCGAGGGGCTCGTCAGTGCACTCGGCTTCGATCCCGCAGAATGAGCGTCTGAATCATCCCCCGGGTCGCGGTCGGGCGAGGCAGGTGTGACGTCGATGCCGACGGACCCGTCCCCGATCCCTTTCGCAGAGAACGGCCCGCCGGTTCCTTCCGCGCCGAATCGGCGGCTCCGGCTCGTGTTCGGTCTCCTCATTGGAGGCGGCGCGGTCTACGCGGTGGTCTCGTCGGCGGGCGGATTCGGCGACTCGTTTCACGCCCTGACGGCAGCCGACCCGGCGTGGCTCGTCGCGGGCGCACTGTCCGAGGGCGTCAGCTACATCACGCTCGGTTTACTGCTTCGGCGCCTGGTCGGGGAACGGATCGATCGCCGCACCGCCATCCGTCTCGGGCTCGTCGTGTCCGGCCTCGGGAACATCCTTCCGGCCGCGCCCGCGGAGGGAGTGACGATGGCGGGTATCGAGCTGCGACGCCGAGGGGTGCATCCGCACCGCACCTGGATCGCGCTCGGACTCATGCAGTGGTACTGGGTCCGGGTCCTCTTCGCGATCGCTGCTCTCGATGCCCTCGTCGTCGTCGCCGCGACGAGCCGCCGTTACACCGACGAGGCGCCGGGACGGGTCGCGATCGTCGCCGCCGCGATCGCGATCCTCGCGGTGCTCGCGAGTACAGCCTGGCTCGCGAGCCGGCGCCAGACCATAGAGCTCGTCGCGATCGTGGTCGCCAAGTTGCAGTTCCGGCGCGGGTCGGATCCATCCGTCGATCGGCGCGCCCAGGGCGCGACGTGGCACGCCGAGATCTACGAGGTGCTCGGCTCTCGAACCTCGCGCGGCGCAATCGTCAGCCTCGCCGCGATCTCGTGCCTCGCGGACGGGGCGTGTTTCCACTGTTCGGTCGTCGCCGTCGGAGTGCATCTCTCGCCCGCGCTGTTCCTCTTCGCTTACGCGGTCGGGATGATCACGGCGCTCGTCCCACTACTGCCGAACGGTCTCGGGGTCGTCGAGACCGTCGTCCCCGCGCTCCTGCACCACGCCGGCGTCCCGCTCGCGACCGCGCTCGCGGGAGTGCTCGCTTTCCGCGCGCTCGGGACAGTTCTCCCTGCGCTTTCGGGCGCGGTCGCGCTCGTCCGGCTCCGGCTCGCGCACCTCGCGACCGCCGCCCAGCCCGGTTGATGCCGACATGTCGTTTCCGAACTACGCGAACCGGTTCAGCGCGGACGCGTGCTGATCTCCGTTGCAAACACGACGACGTTGTCCTTGTAGTGGCCGATCGAGGTGTCGAACGGCCCTCCGCACGTGACCAGGCGCAGCGCGCGGTCGGGCACCGGACCGAACACTGTCTCCGTGGGGAACGCGTTCTTGGGGTAGCTCTCGACGTGTTGCACGGCGAAGGTGTGTACGACCGAGCCGACGGTGACGTCGATCTTCTGACCGGCGATGAGCTGACCCAGGCGGAAGAACACGCCGGGGCCGCTCCGAGAGTCGACGTGGCCGAGGATCACGGCGGGTCCCGGTTGACCAGGCGTGGGGCCGGTCGTCAACCAGCCCACAGTGGTCGTGTTCGCCGGTACCTGAGCCGAGCCGTCGAGGTTCAACCCGAGCGTTCCGATCGAAGAGTCGACGCCGATGGCCGGGATGCTCAATCTCGTCGGCGTCGCGGTAGGCCGCGGAGCACCCGTGGGCGCGGACGCGAGGTCGATGGTCTCCGGTCCCGCCGTCGATCGGATACCGACGACCGGTCGTACGGTGGCGCCCTGCGCGACGGGCGCCTTCACGCGAGTACTGCTCGTGCGGAGCGTGGCCCCGGTGATTCCCACCCCCGCGAGTCCGACGGTCGCCAGCGCGAACCGGGGCCACGCCCGGCCCGCCCGGCGCGTGGAGAACCAGATGGCTGCCAGCACGAGTCCGATGCCCAGCATCTCGAGAACGAGCAGCGAGGTGTGTCCGGACGAGCGCGGGTTCAGCAGTGCGGCCGCGCCGCCGAAGCCCGTCGCCATTGCGCCGGTTGGTGTCTGCGTGGGGCCGGCCGCGTCCGCGATGACCTCGAGGGTCGCGCCGCCGTTCGACTGGACCACCGCGAGGGACGCAACTGTTCCCGCCGAGACGGGCCAGTTCCTTCCCGAGACCAGGGCCTTACCGCCCGCCCCTGTGACCTGCACGTTGTATCGGCCTGCGGGCAGGTTGATGTACGGCGATGCGGCGCCGTAGGGAACCGAGGCAGTGTTGAAGTTCTTGACGGGCGCGGCCGGATCCCCGGTACTCGCGACGGCTTCGCGCGCCTCGGGGCGGAAGTTGACGAAGACGGTCGGCTGCGAAGGCTCGGTGTCGATGACCCGTACCTTGGCTTGGCCCGCCGGTCCGGACGAGAGGTCGTCGCCGAACCACTGCACGTCGAGGCCGGTCCGTCCCTTGACCGCCGTGACTGTGACGGCCTTGCCCGCGGCTACGGAGACCGATGTGTTGACGAGTGCATGCGACGCGGAGTCGGTAACGGTGAGCTGGTGGCGCCCGGCGGCTACCGATCGGTACGGCGTCACCGCTTCGAAGATCGCATGCGCATCGATCACCGCGCCGTCGAGTCGGACCGCGACCGGTCCGGTTCCCACTGCGAAGTGCGCGAAGCGGAGCCACGCGGCGGTTGTCGCCGGTGCGGGCGCGGCCGAGGCGGGCGCGGCCGTGAGCGCGAATATCAGCGCCGTCAACACGGCCCCGCCGACCGCACGAGGCGCGCTCAGTGCGCCGTTTCGCCTTGCGTCGCGCCGTCCGTGCTCGCGATTCCTGGGTGCGTTCATGTGCTCGCTTTCTTGTGTTGTTCCGGTCTGGCCTCGGTCGTAACGCGCGACCCAGCCCCGGGCCGGCTTCGTGGAGCAGGACGATCGGTGGCGCCGTTGTCCGGGGGTACAAATCTGAACACGTTCGCGGCGTGATCGCGAATGTTGCCGAGAGGCGCGCCTTCGTCGCGGAACAAGGAGACGACGAGTCCGACGAGTCCCACCGCCACGACGATCCAGCCGATCGCAGTGAGGATGGCCACCAGGTCGATGCCGTTCGACGAAACGTGCACCGCTGGGTGCGCGGTGGGCTCGGCCGGGCTCGTGATCGGCGAGGTGGTCGCCGCCGGGCTGGGCGCGGTCGCGCACGGCCCAAACTCGCCGTTGCTCCCCAGGCATAGCTGGTTTGCACCGGCGCTTCGCATCCCGAGTAGCAGCGAGTTGCCGCCGAGCATGACGAACAGAACGATCAGCACCCGGCTCCGGTGCTTCCACTGAGTGCGTCTGCCCACGTTGATACGGCGTCCCGCCTGGCTCTTCGCCGTTCGTCGTGCACCGACGGTTACCCAGGGGCGTGCGGCGCCATACGCGCGACTGGCCGCCGCCGTGGCTCGTCGTGCCGCGTGCTCAACGCCGCGAGTGCCTCGGCTGTGACGGTGCGTGTTCGTTCGGGGCGCGACATGTCCGAAGCGCGTCAGATGTCGGAAGTCGGGGCAGCCGTGAGGCGGTCACTTCGACTGTTGAGATTTTTCTGAAAGCAGGGCGCGCAGTACGACGGGCGCACACAGTCTTCGTGATCCGTGCAATGGATGTGAAAACTGAGAGTCCCCGCCGGGAAGCGGCGGGGACTCTCAGTGACACGACTCGTTTCGAGTTCAGCGCACAACGTTTTTTCTGTCCTCGTCCCCGGGGCGCGGGGTTCGCTTAGGTCCGTCGGCGAACGTCGCCCCAGCTCGCCCAGAAGGCGACCGAGAGGAACGCACCTACGACGTCGAGGTCAGTCCTGAGGAGCGGTCCTCATGCGCGCCGCACCAAGTAGATGATCAACACGACGATGAGGATGAATACCAGCGTTCCGATACCGATGTACATGAATACCTTTCTTGAGGTGGTCGGTAGGTACCCCTGTTGGTGATGTCTCGAAACGCGATGCGGTCCCGCCTCGCTACGTATTCGGTACGGCCACGATGTGAATGCGCCGCGCAAACAAGCAGGCGAACGTCAACAGTGGGCATAGCGCCGTTGCATCCCGCGACGCCGCGTCGCCGGCTACGCCGGGCTCAGATCGTCGATCGAACCCGGTAGCGGCCGAAGTTCTCGGTAGTGAAGACCGTGCGATCGTCACCGATGCCGATCGCGTCGTAACCGCCTCGTCCGGCGAGCCACCGCATTCCGTCGACCGGTCCGAGCACGAGGGCCGCGGTCGCGTACGCGTCGGCGAGCGCGAGATCCGGTCCGACGACCGTGACTGACGCGAGCCCGTGCGCGGATCGACCGGTACTCGGGTCGACGATGTGATTCCCGCGCTCGTAACGTCCTGACGTCGCGACGGCGTCATCGTCGATCGTCAGCACCGCCGCGAGGTGGTCACGTTCCCAAGGGTGCTGCACGCCGACCCGCCAGCCGGCCGGGGAGTGCTCCGGACGGCCGCGCGCGACGAGATCGCCACCGGCGCTGACGAAGAAACAGGTTGCGCCGGCGTCTCGCAGCATCGTGCCGGCCCGGGCGACGGCCCAGCCCTTCACGAGCCCGGATGGATCGAGAGGTGCGAGCCCGGGCCGCGACGGGACGTCGGGATGCGCACCGGCGGCGATGTCGAACGCCCCAGCCGACTCGAGGCGGACGCGTTCGCAGAGCGCGAGGACCTCGCGCACCTCGGGCGCGGCGTGCTCGGGGTCGAGGTCGCCTCGGCCGATCTGCATGATCTCGGTGTCGGGACGCCAGGTACTGAAGAGGTCGTCGACCCGACGGAACCAGACGAAACACGCGTCGACCACGGCATCGTCGACGGCATCGCGCACGTCGAGCGTGATGACCGTTCCCCATTGTTCCTCGACCCGGCGGGTGCCGCGCACTGCCCGACCCGTCAGCCGTGCGCGCGGTCGAGCGCGGCCTGAAGCGACTGCGAATAGGCGTCACTCGTGAATGTCGCGCCGGAGACGACATCGATCTGCGCACTCTGCGCCTGCAGCGCTTCCTGACGAAGTATCGGCTCGGCCCCTTGGCTGATCTCGATCGACCGCTGATGGCTGTTGGGCATCTGTAACGCGACGATGTTGGTGATGCGACCGCCGCTCAGTGAGACCTGCACCTGTACGGTCCCGTAAGGGTTGTCGATCGGGTCGCCTGTGAACGTGCGGTTCTGTGAGGCCGTTGTCGGTGTGCTCCCGGACGACGCCGGGGATCGTGGAGCAGTGGTCGTGGGCGACGTGCCACTCGTTGGAGGCGCGGCTGCCGCGGGGGAGGTCGAGCGCGGAACGACGACGGCCGACGTGGATCGAGTCGGTACGCCGGTGGTCGACCTGAACGACGCGAGCGCGCCCAGGCCGATCACTGTGATCACTACCGCAGGGATGGCCCGGTTCATCGTGGCGTCCTAGAGCTCGAAGCGTTCGAAGTGGACTTGCTTGCGCGGAACGCCGAGGCTGTTCAGCCGGCGCCGCATCGCCGACAGCAACCCCGGCGGTCCGCACACGAAGCAGTCGCGTGCCGCGATGTCGGGGACGCCCTGTCGGAGCGCCGGCACCGAGAGCAGATCGGTCTGGTCGTCGCCCACCCAGGTGCCGGGGATGACGTGAAGGCTTGCGTTCGGTCGTTGCGCGAATGCGCGCAGCTCGTCGACGAACACCGCGTCCTCCGGCCGCGCGACCCGATACAGGAGGACGACGTCGTCGTCCCGCCCGAAACCGTCGAGCATGGCGCGCAACGGCGTGATCCCGATTCCGCCTGCGATCAGCAGCACCCGGGCGCGCGTCCGAAGCGCGCCGGTGAAGGTGCCGTACGGTCCTTCGGCGAGCACCCGGGTTCCGGGACGGACCCGCTGTAGGAGTTTGGTGTCGTCGCCGAGGTCTTTGACGGTGATCCGGACAAAGTCGCGAGTCGGCACCGCCGACAACGAGAACGGGTGCGTCTTCCACCATGTGTCCGCGGTGACGAATCGCCAGAGGAAGAACTGACCCGGTTGCGCGCCCATCCGGTCGAGTCGACGTCCGGAGAGGACGATCGATACGACGCCCGGAGCTTCCCGCTTGACGCGATGTACCCGAAGGCGATGACGCCCGTTCAGGCGTACGGGTACGAGTATCCGCCACCAGATGATCGCGCCGAGGACCAATGCGTACACGGCGATCCACCACACCCGAGCCGCGCGATCATTGTCGAAGTCGGTGCCGACCGCGATCTGGTGCGCGAACGACAGCGCGACAGCCAGGTATGCGTACAGGTGGATGAAGTACCACGTCTCCCGGCGCAGGTTTCGCCGGGCCGCCCGTACCGAGGCAACGGCGACGGTGACGAAGAGGAGAAAGCCGATCCACGCCATCAGCACGTCGGGGTAGTGCCAGACGAAGTCGCGCGTCTGCGCCCACAGGGAGACCCGGGAGCTCGCGGCATACCCTGCGGTCGTGAACACGACGTGGCCCGTGATCAGCCACAGCGTCGCGAACCCGAGCCAACGGTGCCAGACCGCGAGGTGGTCGAGGCCGATCGCCCGCTCGAGCCATGCGATCCGCGACATGAAGAGGATCTGCACGAGGATCGCGTACGTTCCGAGCAGCGCCGTGACCTGACCTGCGCCGGTTGCGAAGCCACCGGGGCCCGTCGCGGCCCCAGGGCCCCCGTGGCGGAACCAGAGGCCGAGGGTCACGGCCGCGCCGACCGCTATCGCGACCCCGACGGTCCGGGCGCGGTCACCCGCCTTCGGTCGTAGCGCGCGCCGGGAGGCGGGCGGGGAGGAGGGTGAGATCGTGGCAGCCGTCATACGAGAGGGTCGGGGGTTCTACCGATGACCGAGGATCGTTGTCGCCGCTGTGGCCGGGCTGAGTCGAAGGTAAGCGGGAGGAAAAAAAGCCGGGTATGCGTCACCCCGGAGCCTGCGCTGATCGGAGTGTCACCTCGGCCGCGAGCCCGCCTCCCGGTCGCGCGTCGAGGCGGACGGCGCCTCCAGAGGCTTCGACGAGCTGTCGGACGATGGCGAGCCCGAGGCCGGTACCGCCCGCGTACGCGTTCGGGGCCCGCCAGAAGCGATCGAACGCCCGACTCCGCGCGCTGGCGTCCAGTCCCGGACCTTGGTCGAGCACGGAGATCTCGACGGTCGAGTTGTGCCGCGTCACCGCGACTGTGATCGTCGTGTCACGTGGTGCCGCGTTCAACGCATTGTCGATCAAGTTGTCCAGGATCTGTTCCGGCGCACTCGGGAGCGTCTGTGCGAATGCAGTCGGTGGCGCGTCGAGGATCATCTCGACGCCCTGGTCCCGGGCGACGTCGACCCAGCCTCCGACCCGATCGCGCGCGATGGCCGCCACGTCGACCGGTTCCGCCTGATCGCGGTGCGCGACGTCGTTTGCGAGCAGGAGCAGACCGTCGACGAGTCGACTCATTCGCACTACCTCGTCCGACGCAGCCTGGATGGCGACCCGATCCGACTCGTCGGCTTCGGCCTCGGCCTCGAGATTCTCGAGCCGAAGCCGAAGGGCGGTGAGCGGTGAACGCAGTTGGTGCGACGCGTTCCCGACGAACTGGGTCTGGGACGCGATGAGATCGCTCAACTGCGCGGCCATCCGGTTGAAGGTGCTCGCGACGCGCCGGAGTTCGGCGGGCCCTTGTGACTCATCGAGACGGATCGTGAGCTCGCCTCGACCCAGCTGATCCGTCGCCCGTTCGAGCCGGCGCAGCGGTCGGGTCACGCCCCGGGCGATCAGCGCGCCCACGATCACGACCGCGACGAGTACCGCGAGGCACAGCAGCACGATCTGCTGCCAGACGTCGCGCACGCGATCGTCGAGAGTCGTCGTGGGGTACGTGATTCGGATCGCGCCGTCCACCACCCCCGCTCCGGTGCTCGGCACCGTTGCGTACGAGACCTTGGCGTCGCCGGGCTCCAGCTCAGCTCGCCCGGTCGTCCGCTTGCCCTTCAGGGCAGTTCGGATGTCGCCCCCAGTCGCGAGGGAAGTGCCGATCCGGTCGGGGTGCGCGGAGTCGAGGAGAATCGTGGCCCGGTCGTCGACTACTACGACGACGACTCCCAGCCGGTGGGCGGCTGCAATGAGGGCGTCGGTGGGCAGCGCGGTGTGCGACTCGAGCGGATCGTCGACCATCGTCGCGATCGTGTCCGCTCCGCGCACGGCATCGAACAAGAGTCGATCGTGCTCGCGGTGCGCGAACGTGATACCGAGCGGCGTGGCCAGGAGAGCGAGCGCGAGCGCAGTCAAGGTCACGTAGGCGAGGACGAGCCGTCGCGTCATTCTCCGGCGTCCAACCGGTATCCGACGCCCCTGATCGTCGCGATGAACGCCGGTTCACCGAGCTTCTTGCGCAACGACGCGACGTGCACGTCGAGCGTCTTCGTCGAACCCCACCAATGCTCGTCCCAGACCTCTTCGATGATCCGTTCACGGCGCACCACTGCACCCGGAGTCTCGGCCAGGCGGGCGAGAAGATCGAACTCTTTTCTGCTCAGCACGATCTCGCGGTCGTCGACCTCGACGCGGCGGGAGCGATGATCGATGCGCAGTCGGCCAAAATCCTGCAGCTCGAGGTCGGCGCCGCTCGTACCGACGAGCCCTGACTTCGAGCGCCGGAGGACCGCGCCGATTCGGGCGACGAGCTCGCGGAAGCCGAAGGGCTTCACGACGTAATCGTCCGCGCCCAGCTCGAGGAGCCGCACCCGGTCGTGCTCGTCGCCCCGTGCGGTCAGGACGATGATCGGTGCGGACGATCGCTCGAGAAGGAGCCGGCAGACGTCGGCGCCGTCCACATCGGGGAGTCCGAGGTCGAGCAGCACGAGGTTTGCGCCGTCGACGGCCGCCAATCCGTCGCTTCCGCTCCGAGCGGTCGTGACGACGAAGCCGGCTCGGGTGAGGCCCTCTGCGAGCGGTGTCGCGATCGACGCGTCGTCTTCGATCAGCAGGATCCGTATCGGAGTTTCTGGTGCGTTTGGCATGGGTGCGGCGACCCGCGGCGCTCTCGGCGACAGACGTCGGACTGCTACGAAGGTTAGGGCGGACCGGGTCGAAGTGTTTACAAACCGTGGAGACGGCGCCAGTGGTCTACCCACGGGAGCGCCAGCACCGCGAACCCGACGCCGGCGACCACGACGAGGGCAAGAAGGGAGCGGCGCGCAGACGAACCCTTGACGGCATTGCGCTCGGCTCGGCGCCAGTCGGCGAAGGCCAGCGCAGGCGTCTCGAGCGTATGACCCAAGACGTGGAGCGTCGTGACAACGAACCAAGCGACGAAGGTTGCCTTGTGCGCGAAGCCGATCCACGACTGGCCTCGGAGAAGCAGAGCCCCGAATCCGGTGCCGAGCACCGCGATCGTCAACAAGACGATGACGGGCCCGAGCGCGCGGAGCACGAGCGGGGGCGCTCCCTTCTCGACGTACCGGGGTTGTCCGGTGTAGTACCGGAAGAACCGATAGCCGGTGCTGGCGATCTTGGCGATGACGAACGCGGTGAGCGAAACGCCGACGAACACGTGCAGCCACATCAGCCGCTCGACCCGAACGATCGTGACACCTTCGATCGCGAGCAGGACGAAGATCGCCGCACCGAGCGTTCCCGTGATGCGCGCGTTCCCGGCGACGTTGGGTTCAACCGCCCGAGTGCTCACACCTCATCATGCGGTAATCGGAACGACGGCCGTAGGGCGGGGCCCCGGATCTTTACCAAGGCATTACCTGGTCGCGAGGAGATCGTCCGTCGTCCGATCGGTGAAGCCGCCGAAGTATCGGTCGAGCACTCGGCGGAAGCGGAAATCATTGGGCGCGGCGCGCATGAACAGCGTCATCGAAGAGTGCAGCTTCATCGCGTCGATCGCGCCGAAGATCTGTTCGGCGGATCCCGCGGCCGAGCTCGCGACGAGATCGACGCACTCGACGAGTCGGGGCCCGAGCACGGGATGGCGGAGGAATGCCGTCGCTTCGGCGAGCGACGAGATCGCGAACCGCCGCGACGTCTCGCTCCGACCGAGGCCCGCGATCTGCGGGAACACGAACCACATCCAGTGCGACGCCTTGCGTCCCCACCCGAGCTCGTCGAGCACACGGGCGAACGTGTCATCCTCGTCCTGAGCGACGAGGAAGCGTTCGAGATCGAAGGGATCGGTGGCCGTCACCCCTGTTCTCTACCCCGGCTTCCGCTCCCGCGGCGACCCGGTGCGTGGGACCTAATAGCCCTGGTCGACGATCCGCAGATCGTCGTCGTGGTCTCGGATCTCGAACGCGCAATCCGGGTGACGCCTGCGTTCGTCGACAGCATCACCGAGGTTGTCGAAATACATCGGCTCCGGGAGGAGGTCGGCGCCCCGACGGAGTCTCGGGAACAGGGCGAGGCTGTAACGCTCGGTCGGCATCCGACGGGTATCGACGCGTGGACCACTTTTCCTTGAAGACCAGTACCCTCGCAGCCATGAGGAATCGGTCGTGAGTGCGAAGCGGAAAGACGAGCCTGGTCCGGAGGAACAGCAGGAGCTGCTCCGCGAAGAGCGCAGCGAGGGTCGGGACGACCTGCGCGCGCTCGTCGACCCCGACACCGAGGACGCGGAGGAGAGCGACGGTGAGCTGACCCTCGACGAGGTTCTCGACCTCGATCAGACCGAGCTCGACGAGCTCGGTCTCACTCTCGACGATCCTCACCAACCCGACTCGGAGTAATCGCGGACGCCGATCGGGCGCCGATCGGGCGCCGATCGCGCGTGGATTCGGGACCGGGACGCCGGGGTCGAGGCGGCCGGCGCGCAACCGAGCACGATCGGCCGCGCGGGTTCCGCTTTCCCAACCCTCGCGATCGAAGTCGCGCCGAACGGGAGCGGAGCGGAGGCTGTCGAACATCGCCGCGGCCGCGGCCTCGACAACCGAGGATCGCGCCGCGAGCACAGGGAGTACGGATCGCCCGTCTCGGCTTCTGCGTCGGCGACGACCTGGCGATTGATCTCGTCGAGCCGCTCGTCGACCCGCTGGGCGTAGGCCGTGAGGAATGCGGAACGAAACGACCGGCTGCGGGTACGGGTGCCCGCCGGTGCCGACGTCGCCGCACCGTGAAGAGCGTGGGTGCGACGGTGCGCACCACGCTCGCATGGCGACTTAAGCCTGGACGAGCAGCGAGGTGAACAGGGTTTCGGTTGCGTCGAGGTCGTCGGCGAAGCCCGTGACCGACGACATCGCAAACGCGGTAAGGAATACCGAGCGACACCGCGAACTCTCGGCGACGACGTGGAGCAGGAGCGATTTCGCGCGGAGGTACGGCTCGTCGATCGCGATGCGGATGGACTCCGTACGCGCCGGGTGCCCGGTCCCGGCGGCGAGCATGGCCGTGTCGATCGCGTGGCGGGCTATGAGTTGATGGGCCTTGGCCGTGAAGGTCTCGGCTTCGGCCTCGTAGCTGGTTGATTCGGCCTGGGCGAGGAGCGCGCGGACCCGGGTGAGGATGGGGTCGCCGGTCTTCGCATCGAGGTCGGCGTTCCGGCCGCGCCCGGGATTCGGCCCGGCGCGGCACCCGGGGGTGGGATCAGGATCGGGAGCGGGCCGAGACCGGCCAGGCTCCGGAGCAACGAGATCACCGCCCGGATCTGTTCCGGTCGGGACACCTCTTCGCGTCGCGCCCAGTCCCCGAGCCAGGGTCCGGTCACGCGCACGGCTGGGAGATCGAGGTCGGTCAACTGGGCCGCCCATCGTGGGTGGAACGTCGACGCGGCGCGCTGTGCGTTATCGGCGGCGATCGCGTCCAGCGCCAGCCCGGCGGTCAGCGAGTCGGTCGTGCGGCGGAACTGTCGGGCCAACTCCGTCGGTTGCCAACCTCCGTTCCACGCGCGGCCGATGGCGGCCAACGCCCGCCCTTGCGCTTCGCGGTTCACCAAAGAAGGTTCGAGCAAGCCCAGCCGCGAGACGGCGTCGTCGAGATCGGCCCGGCGATAGTGGCCGGCTCCGGCGAGCGCGACGTCGAAGAAGCCACGGACCAGGTCCTCGGTCGAGAATCGATGTTCGTTGGTGTGCCGAGCGCGTCTCTTCTTGCCCATCGCGGCACCATAACGACGGCGGTGTGTCACTCACTCGAACCCATTGCCGAGCCCGGCGGTCGCAACCGGCGAGAAGTGGCGCATGGCGAACGCGACCAAACCCACCGAGATCGCAGGCGTCGATGGTGACCCTACGAGTCGGAGATTCGAGCGGGACGAGGTCGAGTTCGGTCGCGCGGTCGACTTCTTCGATGTGATATTCGCGCTCACGACCACGTTCTGGTGGAGTAACCATCGCTTCGTCGGTGCGCTCGTCGCACTCACGATCCGGGCCAGGTACCGGACACGTGCATCTACGGGGTCCTTGCCGCGGTTGGGGACGTCGGGCTCGGTGGAAGCCGGTGGTCGGCCCACATGAAGAGGGCGCCGACGCCGACGAGCAGCACGTTGAGTCCGACGCCGTTGCGGAGAACGGTGACGTAGCCGTGCGTCGCGACGTCGACGAAAGGATACGGATACCAATCGGACGCGGCGCCGTGGGCGAGCGTGTACACGACGTATAGCGCGGGCCAGAGCAGTGACGCCGCAAGCGTGTTCTCGTCGATGCGGGGCCGGGGACCGAACAGGAGCCATCCGATGACGGCCATCACCGGGGCGACGTAGTGGACGAGGGCGTTCGTCACCGCGGCGGCACCGTGGAGATCGACGACTCCGCGCAGCAGCGTGCTGTACACCACTCCGGTCACCGTGATCCCGAACAAGGCCTGGAGCCGAATCACGCGCCAGAGGCGACCGTCGGAAAACGGACGCAGCACGAGTATCGCGGCCGTTGCCGCGACGAGGATGTTCGATTGCACGGTGAAGTAGCTGAAGAAACGGAGCGTGCGCGTGGCAATCGAGGGCAATCCTCCGTTCGGCTGAACCAGCACATTGACGCCCTGGAAGATCAGCACGAGTTGCCAGATCAACCCGACACAAATCGCGGCGAAGGTTGCCGCGTGCCACGCCCTGGCCGCGCGAAGTCCGACCGGTGATGCCATCGCGGCCAGCGTAACGGCGCGGCAGGCCTCCCGCCCCGATAGGCGTTTGCCACTCCGGGAGTGGCGCGCGGCGCGCACACGGACGACCAGCGCCGCGAACATCGGATAGCCAACGACGTCTTCGAGCGTGTCGATATCAGAGATATTCGTCCGAGCCCCGGATCGACAAGAACGATTGGATGTCGATCAGGTCGTAAGGTCGCATTGGCTCGAGGTCCTTCCGGGCGCGCCGCTCACGCCACGTCATGTCGCTCAGCCGGCCGCGCGATCGAAACGCACCGTGTGAATCAGGAACCCGGCGGTCCGGCGAGGCAGATGCAGTACTCGTTGCCTTCGGGGTCGGCCATCACCTGGAACCAGTCGTCCGGGTCTTCGCTCAGCAAGAGCTTCTTGGCCCCGAGCTCGAGCCCGCGCCGGATCCAGGGTTCGGGCTCGGCCACGAACAGGTCGAGGTGGAGCCGGTTCTTGATGCTCTTGTCTTCGGGAACGGGTTGAATCGTGAGCGCCGGGAGCGCGAGAACTGCCGGATCGAGGTGGCGCCAGTCGTCGTCGGTGCCGTCGGGTTCCCGCACCTGGTAGCCGAGGAGCGCCACCCAGAATTCGGTGATGCGATCGACATCGTTCGCATCGATGCACAGTCGTACGTAGTTCACGTCGTTCGGGTCGGGCATGACCCCAACGCTATTGGTCGCGCACCGAGAGCTCGTGCGTCGACCGTCGCTCAGGCGGGTGTGGTTTCGGACTCGGTTTCGGGTTTGCGTTCGGTGTCGGCCCCCGGCTCGTCGCCGATCGCTTCGAGGACCGCTTCCTCGTGCTCGGCCGGGATGTTGGGCACGAGCAGCGAGATCAGTGCGCCGATGGTGACGACCCCGCCCGCGAATGCGACCGCGGGCTTGGCCGCATCGGCGACCCCGGCGGACACGATCGATGCAACCTGCCGGCCGATCGGGGTAGTGGTCGCTCCGGGAGGCGCGCCGCCACCGATGCCGGCACCGACGCCCTTGATGACGACCTCCTTCACCGCCGCAGGGATGTTGTCGGCGCGATTAAGTTCGTGGCGTACATGGCTCGTCGCCTGCGTGACGAAGATTGCGCCGATGAGCGCGATGCCGAGCGCGGTTCCGACCTGGCGTACCATGCCTGCGGCGCCGCTTGCGGATCCGGCCTTCTGCGGTGGGATGTCGCTGAGCACGACGTTGGTCAGCTGGCTCGTGGCGAAGCCGATCCCGATGCCGTGGAGCATCAGCGCGGGCAGGAGCGACCAGAACGTGGTCGATTGTGAGAACGCCGCCACGTACAACCAGATGCCGAGCGCTTCGAGAGTGAGCCCGACGGTGATCACGTACTTCGGGCCGTAGCGCTTGCTGATCTGCCCGCCGATCCCGCCGCCGACGAACGCCATTATCCCGGCCGGCAACAACCACGTACCGGCTCGGATCGCGGAAAGGTGCAATCCCGCCTGCAGGAAGATCGGCAACACGAAGAAGGCGCCGAACTCGCCCATGGCGAGAACTGTGGTGTTGATGAGGCCGTAGCGAAAACCCCGGTGGACGAGGTCGGTGAAGTCGAACACGACGGGTCTGTCGTTCCGCACGCGCCTGAGCTCGAGGCGCACGAAGAACGCGAGCATCACTATCGCGATCAACAACGACACCGGAACGATCGAGACCGAGTCGAGCGGCCAGTTCCACCCGCCGAGCTTTTGGTCGCCGATGGGTGTCCACCATCCGTACCGCGCGGCTTCGATGATGCCGAATACGAGCGCGAGCAAACCGAAGGTGATGGCGAACACGCCGGGGAAGTCGAGTCCCTTTGCCCGCTCGTCCCTCGATTCGTGCACGTAGAAGATGCCGGCGAGCACGGCGAGCGGGGCGATCACCACGTTGACGCGGAAGGCCCAACGCCACGAGTAGTCGGTGGTGAGGATGCCGCCGATCCAAGGCCCGAGCGCACCCGCGCCGCCTGCGACCGAGCCCCAGACTGCGAACGCGACCCCGCGCTCGCGGCCGCGGAAGGTCGCCGACAGGATCGACAGCGTTGCCGGCAGCATCATCGCGGCACCGATGCCCTCGATGAGCGACTCGCCGATGAAGAGTTGCACGACCGATTGCGACAACGACGCGATCAACGATCCGATCGCGAAGAGCGTGGCGCCGATGAAGAACATCTTGCGCCGGCCGACGATGTCGCCGAGGCGGCCGAAGCTGATGAGGAGTGACGCGAACACGAGCGAGTAGCCCGAGATCACCCACTGCATGGACGACACCTGGGTGTGGAACTCGCGGATGATCGTGGGGACCGCGACGTTCAGGATCGTGTTGTCGAGCACGATGATGAACAAGGTGCTCGACAGGATCACCAGCGCGATCCAACGGCGGGGGTCCGCCGGCCCGGCCGGTGCGCCCCAGCCCGCGGAAGCCGCCGGGCCCGGCGCTCCCGGCGTCGACTGATCGGTCATCGCAATGTGTCCTTCCGGCAGAGTCCGGCATGCGGAAGAGGCGTGCTCCGTATCGGCGGGCACCCTAGATGCGGGTTTTGTGAAACGCAACAGACCTGTATCGTTACCGGATGCCGCGCCCTGCAACTCCCGCATCGAGCGCCGTCGCGACCCGATCCGGAGGCCGCCGGCGCGACGAGCGCACCGACGGCGCGATCGTGAACGCCGTGCTCGACCTCGTCAGCTCGGGCGAGACGTTGTCGGGGATGTCGTTCGTCGCGATCGCGGAGCACGCAGGAGTATCCCGCAACTCGCTGTACCGGCGTTGGAAATCGAAGGACGCGTTGTACCTCGACGTGCTTTCGTCGTTGAATCGTCCGTTACCGGCACTCTCGGGCCGGAGCATCCGCGACGACGTCAGCGAGTTGTTGTCGGTGATCATCGAACGTTCCGTCGATCCTCGCGCCGCGCAGATGCTGCGCGCGCTCAATGCCGAGGCCTCGCGGTTCCCGCACCTCTACCGCCGCTACTTCGACGAAGTCGTCGCCCCGCGTCGCGCAGTGCTGCTGAACCTCCTCGCCCGGGGGGTCGAGCAGGGGGACATCGGCCGAGAGGTCGACCTCGAGCTGGCCGCAAGTGTTCTCGTGGCTCCGATCCTCAGTCGGGTCGCGTCGAACGCCACCGACGGCCTCGACGCGGCTGTCACGAGCCGCGCGATCACCGACCTCGTCTTCCGTGGACTTGCCGCGAGGCCCGGATCGGATCGGATCATCGCGTAGCTGTCGCGGCCACCGTTCTTGGTGCTGTGCAGCGCGAGGTCGGCGTGGACGACCCGATGGGTCGGGTACTCGGTGTCGGCGTTCGCCTGTTCGACGGATGGGATGCTCGCGGCGTCGAGGGCGTCGAGGGCGTCGTGGCGTGTAGAAATCTTCCGTGAGATCATCGGCACCAAATGTGACGCCGCGTACTTGGAGGTCGTCGGCGTTCGCGTTCCGGTTGGGTGCGATCGCTCTGGTCGCATTCGCGGTCCGTGTGGCGTATGTGTTGGCGATCGCTCGGCATCTCCGCGTCGGGTATGACGCGGTGTGGTACACGTTTGCGGCGGGGCCGTTGGCGCACGGGAGAGGGTTCGTCGATCCAGCCGAGTACTTCGAGACCGGGCAGGCGGTCGCGACTGCGGTACATCCGCCGCTGTATCCCGCGTTCCTCGCCGCGGTAACGCGGGTTCTCAACGGCCATGACGAAACCTTTCAGCTCGTTGGTGCAACCGCGGGAACGGTCACGGTGATCCTCACCGGGTACGTCGGTCGCAGAGTCGCCGGTCCACGGGTCGGCCTGGTTGCAGCCGCGCTCACAGCTGTCTATCCCGCGCTCATCGCGGTCGATGGGTCGTTGATGAGCGAAACGATCACGGTGCCGGTAGTGGTGGGGATGGTGGGGTTGGCGCTCGTCGCCGTTGCCCGGCCGTCCTGGTGGCGTTTCGCGCTGCTGGGACTCCTCGCCGGCGTACTCACGCTCGCTCGGGCGGACGGGCTCGCCATCGGGGTGCTGGTGATTTTGTCGGCCGCGTTTGCGATCTCACGTCGCCGCCGGGTCCGGGTGTCCCGGGGCTTGGTCGCGTTGGGAGCGCTCGGGTGTGTCGTGGTTCCGTGGATGGTCCGCAACGACGTGCGCGTCGGGACCGCAACCATCGCGACCCTGAGTACCGCACACACGATCAGCGGCGCGAACTGTTCGTCCACCTATTCCGGTGCGCTGCTCGGGTACTGGGACCCGCGCTGCGCGGACGACGGGCCCCGCGGACCGCTCAGCGAAGCCACCTGGGCTCACCGTCAGACCCGCCAGGGCCTCGACTACGGACGCAGTCACCTCGGTCGCGTTCCGGTCGTCGTCGCTACCCGCGAGTTGCGGGTGCTCGGCCTGTTCCATCCGCTCGCCCAGGCGCGACTCGACGCGATCGAGACCCGGTCCTACCGGTGGCAACTCTTCGCTTGGGCCTGCTGGCTACCGGTCATGGTCTTCGGTGTACTCGGACTCGTTCGCATCGCTCGCAACAACGGACGAACCGCACTTCCTCTCTTCGCGGTCCTCGCGGCGGTCGCCGTCACGGTCGGATTGAGTTACGGCAACCAGCGGTTCCGCGCCGCGTGCGAACCGGTCCTCTTGATCGGGACTGCCTCCTCGGTCATCCACCACCGCCGGCAGCTCAGGCACACCCTCCGACGTTCGGCAAGGGCGGGCGGCTCGGCCGCCGGTAACCACCAAAGCGAAGCTGGATGAGGGCTGTCGTGACGAAGCAGTCTTCGGTGCGATGACCATTTCGCAGCGTCGTAGCGGCGTGTTGCTTGGGTCGGAGGGATGCGCTCACGGGAGGATTCGGTGATGAAGCCGAATGATCGCGGGGACGGCTCCTACGTTCAGGCAAGATCGTCCCTTCCCATTGGGGCGAGGTGCCCGGCGCGGTCGCGAAGACAATCGACGCCGGCGACGAAGGTCGTATCGTCCTGGGTGCTCGCCCGGCGAATCGCACCACGGAAGTGAATGTCCGGTCATTGTGATCTGAGCACAGTGGTAACTCACGTTGGACGCGCGATCGTCCGGTGGCGGCCACCGGTCCACGGCCGCTCCGCCGCCGAGCTTGGCGCCAGGGGGCGTCTTTGGTCGAGACTGTTACGCATGTCCGCAAGAGCGACGGCCTCGGGGATAGCTACTCGGATAGACGTACGAGAGCGATGGAGGTTGGCGTCGTCGACGCGCTGCACCGTCGCGTTGGTCGCGGTGGTGACGGCGTGCGCGGCTCTTGCGGCGTGCTCTGGTCGCTCGACCGAGTCGGGGATCCACAAGATCAAGCATGTCGTGATCATCATGCAGGAGAACCGCTCATTCGACACCTACTTCGGCACCTATCCGGGCGCCGACGACATCCCGGCGCGCAACGGGAAGTTCGCCGTGTGCCTGCCGAACCCGAAAACGCACCATTGCGTCGTCCCGTTTCACGACGCCGCCGATGTCAACGGCGGCGCGGCTCATTACCACGAGGCGGCCGTCGCGGACATTCATGGCGGCAAGATGGACGGATTCGTCGCGCAAGCCGTCGCAAGTCAGAACACGTGCACCGTGATTCAGGATCCTGCGTGCTCGCACTCGAACACACCTGACGTCATGGGGTATCACGACGCACGCGAGATCCCCAACTACTGGAAGTACGCGAGTGACTACGTGCTCAACGATCATCTGTTCGAGCCGGTGACGTCATGGAGCTTGCCCGCCCACAATTACCTCGTCTCGGGCTGGTCCGCGCGCTGCGGATCGTCGGCCCCGTCGAGCTGCCAGAACAACATCGGGATCACGTACTTCCCGTCGGTGATGGAGCACTTCGTCAACAAGGCGATGGCCACGGGTACTGCGCCGGTGTCGGCGGCATGGACCGACATCACCTATCTCCTGCACAAGCAGAAAGTCAGTTGGGGCTACTACATCGAGAACGGTACCCAACCCGATTGCGAAGACGACGCGGCTACTTGTCCGCCGAAGGCACAGAGCTACAAGACGCCGGGCATTTGGAATCCGCTTCCACTCTTTACCGACGTGCAGCAGGACAACCAGCTGGGCAACATCCGTCCGACCGCGAGCTTCTTGTCGGAGGCGAAGGCGGGCACGTTGCCGGCGGTGTCGTGGGTGACGCCGAGCCAGGTGAACTCGGAGCACCCGCCCGCGAGTGTGCGCGAAGGTCAGGCGTGGGTGACCAACATCGTGAACTCGGTGATGAGCAGTCCGGACTGGAGCTCGACCGCAATCTTCTTGTCGTGGGACGACTGGGGCGGGTTCTACGACCACGTTGCGCCACCGACGATCGACGGGAACGGCTACGGTCTTCGAGTTCCCTCGATCGTGATCTCGCCCTACGCGAAACATGGTTTCGTCGATCACCAGGTCTTGAGCCACGATGCATACCTCAAGTTCATCGAGGATGATTTCCTCGGCGCGGCCCGTCTCGACCCCCAGACCGACGGGCGGCCTGATCCGCGGCCCGATGTCCGAGAGGACGCCTCGCAACTGGGGAACCTGCTGCAAGACTTCGACTTCACCCAGAAGCCACGTCCACCGACGATCCTCTCGAAAACGCCACCGCCCGGCCCACCGTCGAGGCCGGGCGGCTGATGATCGGGTGCGCCTTGCACCGCCGGCGAACGACGTTGGAGGTGCGCCGCGGAGCGCGAAGCGCTTCGAGAGATCATTGCGTCTCGTCGATTGCCAGCCCCGCTCCGATAGGGCCATGGCGGAGATCGGCGATACGAGCGTGATCGGGGCCGCGATCCGGAACCGCGCATCGCGCCATGGTGTCTCGTTCTCCGACCGCGAGGCAGTCGCCGTCGCGGTGGGGGCCATCGCGATGATCGGCTAATTCAGCAGATGTTGGCGGTGCTCCCGTAGCAGCGCGCGTCGCCGCAGCTGAAGATGCCTCGTCCCCGCCCAGCGATTCTCGGTAGGAAGCGCCGGGTGTCGGTAGTTGGTCGTGGGCGGCGCCCGAGACTCAGGCCGATGAATGGCTCGCCGAACGGCTCAGCGGGGAACCGGATCGGCGGTCCGGCTGGCCACCCGGCTGTCAGGGGCGGGAGCGCCCCTTTCGTCGAGCCGCAGCAGCCCGGCATCGAGCGCGAAACGCACGAGCTGCGCACGGCTGTGGCGGTCGAGCTTCTGATGAATGTGTGCGCCGTGGGTCTCGATCGTCCGTAGGCTCGTACCGAGGAGTTGCGCGATCTCGGCGTTCGTATGCCCGAGCGCGAGCAAGCGCAGCACATCGGTTTCCTTCGGCGTCAGTCCACCGACGGCAGGATGCGCGAGCTCTTCGGGCGGCCGCGACGCGAACGCGATGCCGATCGACGGCTGCAGATACAGCCCGCCCCGTGCGACTGTGCGAATGCCGGCGAAGAGGTCGCTCCTGCTCGCCGACTTCAAGACGTAGCCGTCGGCACCCGCGGCGAGTGCTTGTTGCACTGTGTCCAGGTCGTCGAGCGCGGTGAGTGCGACGATCGCCGAATCGCGGAAGCGATCACGCAGGCCCTCGATGACGACGTTGCGGTTGGCGTCGGGCAGGTCGAGGTCGGTGACGACGACGCGCGGATCGATGTCGACGTCCGAAAGGGCTCGCAGGCTCGACGCCTGGGCCACCACCTCGAGGTCGGGCTCCTCTCCGATCAAGGCCCGCAGGCCCTCGCGGAAGAGCGTCTGCGCATCGAGGAGCGCCATGCGTATGGGAGCGTCCGATACGTGAGTCAAGTCGCGTCTCCTTGCCGCCCGGCAACGAGAAGAAAGTCCATTATCCCACGTCATGGGCGGTTTGTAGCCCAGGCCCTCCGGCTTTCCCGCACATCGGTGCGTTCCTCCGGACCCTTGCCGACCGCACCTACTTCAGAGAACCGGGTTCTCACCCGCCTGCCGGTTGGATACCGATGCCGGGCCGATCGTCTACGGCGGCGCGCGATTGGCCTACAGTGTTCGCAACGGCTCGTTCCGTCGATGCCAACATCGACATTTCCGTTCACGCGGAGGGCCCGGTTCCAGCCGTCGGTGCGCACTTCGGCGCCACCGACGGCCCAAAGGGCTCTCGGGCCCGCACTCTTCGGGGACGCACGTCGCGCCCTCCTTGTAATCCAGCGGAGATCTGTGACAGGAACGCCGACGCCGACGACGCTCGCGCCGTGGCAGTTCGACATGTACGTCGATGCGGAGATCGATGGCGACGCGACGCCCGAGCAACTTGCGGTGCTCCACGCCGACCCGGTTTCGTGGCGCGCCTCCTTGCTCGCGTTGCTGCGCGACGCCGAGGAACATCTCGCGAGCGCGCGCACGCTGCGCGGGGAAGAGCGCGAACAGGTCATCGCAGATCTGGAGTCAGAGCATCGCCGGCTCGCCCAAGCATGGGCGCGGCACACCGGGCAGCGACGCGCGGAGTCGACGACGCGCGCCAAACAGCCGAAGCGCAATGCGCGCGACGACCGCGACGACGTCGACGAGCGCGACCTCGAACCGGGCGTTGTCGAGGTCCAGGTATCGTGGGAGCCGGGCCGGGTCGTCGCGTGGGCGGCCGGTCGCAACGCGCCTCCGGTCGGCGGCGAGGACCTCGCGCAGATGCTCGCGACGGCCGGCGCGCCGACTACCGGTTGGACCCGCCACGGGCCCGTGCCGTTGCCCGGCGGCGCGCGCGCCGACTCCCAGGCCATTCCCGTCGGCGACGTGCTGGGCTGGCTGGTCGCGGCCGGCGCCGGCCAGGTCGACGGCATCGGCGAGAGCGCCCGCTGGCTCGGACGGGTCGCGATCTGGGCGGTCGAGCTGACCGCACGCGGTGCGATGGTGCCGTTCCTGCGCCAACGGACGCGCCGGGGCGGAAGCGCGCGCGATTCCAACGGCTCGTACTCCGTGCGCTGGACCCCGGCGCTCGTCGATCCGGTTCGCCTCGCCCGTCTCATCGAGACGATGCCCGGTTCGCTGCTTGCGCTCGACCAGGACGTCGACGCACGCGCGTTGACGCGCTCGGCGCTCACGGGGATGGTGGACGCGATCTGTCGCGACGGAGCTCGCCAACTCGAGACGCCGGCCCCGCCGCCGAACGTGCGGACCGCCACCGACGTGGCCGAAGCATTCCTCGGTCGGCTCGACGGCAGTGCGTTCGACGCGCCGACACGTCTCGCGGGCGACGTCGCGACCCGCATCGAACGTTGGGGTCGTTCGGTGACGGGGGAGCGGGGTCGATTGATCGTCCGCCTCGATCCGCCCGACGACGCGAACGTGTGGCACCTCGCAGTGTTCGCGACCGGTACCCGCGGTGAACTGCTCCCGATCGAGCAGGCGATCGTGAACGCAGGCGCCGGCCGTCCTCATCTCGAAGACGAGCTGACGCGGCTCGAGCGCATGCTCCCGGCCCTGTTGCGACCGGGCGGGACCCGGCGCGGCGAGGTGATCCTCAGCCAGGACGAGGCGTGGGATCTCATGGCCACCACGGGTCCGCAGCTCGAGGCCGCGGGCTTCGACGTCCGCGTCCCGGCGCTGTCGCGGCGCAAGCCCACGCCGTCGTTGCGCGTGTTCGTCGACGCACCGTCGGAGTCGGCGGTCGGTGCGAACCAGCTGGCCGACGTGCGCTGGTCGGCGGTGTTCGACGACGTCGAGCTGACCGCGGCCGACATTGCCCGGCTCGCCCGGGAAGCCCGACCGCTGATCCGATCCGGTGGCCGCTGGGTCGCGCTCGACAAGGCCGACCTCGCGGCCGCGGCCGAGGCGCTCGCGGAACGCGCCGACACCACCCAGCTGTCCGGCGCGGAAACGCTGCGCCTCGCGCTCGGCATCGAGGGTTCGGCCCTGTCCGGCGGCGTGTCCGTCGTCGGTGGAGGATGGGCCGCCGAGCTGCTGGAAGCGGCGGCCGACGTGACGTCGGCGCCGGCCGGGACCCCCGCCGGTTTCGTCGGAGAGTTGCGCAGTTACCAGGCCGAGGCGCTCGCCTGGCTGGGCTTCCTCGGCAAAGCCGGTCTCGGCGGTTGTCTCGCGCTCGACATGGGACTCGGCAAGACACCGACGATGCTCGCCGATCTGTTGGCGGGCGCCGGCGAGGGCCCGGCCCTCGTCGTCGCGCCGCCGGCCGTGGTCGGTAACTGGACCGCGGAAGCCGCCCGCTTCACCCCGGGCCTACGGGTGGTGGTGCACCACGGTGCGAACCGGGCCGCCGCCGGGGAGATCGCCGCGAACGTCGCCGACGCCGACGTCGTCGTCACCACGTACGGCACCGCCGTGCGCGACATCGACGCCATCTCCGAGATCAGTTGGTCGAAGGTCATCCTCGACGAGGCCCAGGCGATCAAGAACCCGGCCAACGACACGTCCCAGCAACTCCGGCGCATCCCGGCCCGCACCAAGATCGCACTCACCGGTACGCCGATCGAGAATGGTCTCGGTGACCTCTGGGCCATCCTCGACTTCGCGAACCCCGGTCTGGTCGGACCGCGCCCGCAGTTCATCGCCCGCCTTTCCAACGACGGGAGCGCGGCGCGCGTCGAGGCCGAAGACGCGATGCGCGCGCTCAACGGCATTCTGGTTTTCCGGCGCACCAAGGCGGAGCCCGCGATCGCCGAAGAGTTGCCGGACCAGATCGACGAGCTCGACCGCTGCGCCATGACTCCGGAGCAGATCGGTCTGTACCAGGCGCTCCTCGACACGCTGGTGACGGGCGTCGCGCTCCCCGAAGGCGGCAAGGCGCGCAACGGTCAGATCCTCGCGGCCATCACCGCGCTCAAACAGATCTGCAACCACCCCGCCGCGTACCAAGACGACGATCTTCCGCTCGAAGGGCGTTCGGGCAAGCTCGCCCGGCTGGAGGAGATCGTCGACGCAGTGTTCGCCGCGGGCGAGAGCGTGCTCGTGTTCACGCACTTCGCGCAGTGGGGTATCAAGCTCGCCGACCATCTCACGAAGCGCACGGGAACTCCCGTCGCGTGTTACCACGGCGGGTTGTCGCGCACGGCCCGCGATCAGATCATCGCCGAGTTCCAGAACGCCGACGGGCCCCGCGTCCTCGTGCTCTCGTTGAAGGCCGGCGGTACCGGTTTGAACCTCACGGCCGCCAGCCACGTCGTGCTCTACGACCGGTGGTGGAACCCCGCAGTCGAGGACCAGGCCCGTGACCGCGCCTGGCGCATCGGTCAGACCCGCACGGTGATCTGTCACCGTTTGATCTGCCCGGGCACGGTCGACGAACGGGTCGAAGAGGTCGTGGCGGGCAAGCGCCGGATCGCCGATCTCGTCCTGCCCAAGTCGAGCTCGCTCGCCGATCTCGATCACGACCAACTCCGGCTCGCGCTCGGCATCCGCCCCGACGCACTCCTCACCGAGGATTTGCTCGAGTCCGAAGAGGAAGCTGCGGGGGTGCGCGCGTGAGTCCGCCCCGGCGCCGCTCGTCGGGCGCGCGTTCCACTCCCCGCAAGAAGGCGGCGCCCCGCCGCGACTTCTGGGACGGCGTGGATGCCGGCGACGAAGAGATCACGCGCCTGCGCCCGGCCGACGACCCGTCGGCGATGATCCGTTCACTCGGACCGCCTCCGCTCCCGGGCCGGGAGACCATCGCCGAGCATTACTTCGCGTTGGCGTTCGACAAGGCCTCGCGACGCGCGTTCGCACTCGCGGCGGCCAACGGTCTCGTCGACCTCAGCGAGCTCGACGAGTAGTTCGGCAACTGTCGGCAGCTGCCGGGCCCACGACGCGCGGTTCACGCGCGACTCGCTGCTCCCGTACCTTCGATCAGCCGAGCTTCACGGCGGTGACGAGGAAGAACAGCGCCTCGTCGGGAGCGATCGGAGGATTGCCCGTCGTCCCGTATGCAAGCGCCGACGGGATCGTCAGCACCCGGACGCCGCCGATCCTCATGCCGGGCACGCCTTGTTGCCAGCCCGCGATGATGCCGCCCGCGGCGGAGATGTCGGCGTCGTAGGGCTTTCCGGCTGTGTAGGACGAATCGAAGATCTTGCCGGTCGAGCAGGCCACGCCGACGTAGTTGATCGTCACCTTCGAGTTCTTCGGCACGACCGCGCCCGTGCCGACCTTGAGGTCCTGGATGCCCAGCTTCGTCGGCGCCGGTCCGGGACCGATGAGGAATGCGGGCGAGCCCTTCGGCCGCGGGTCCTTCAACCCAACGCATGGTTTCCCCTTGACCGACTTGAGCGCGACCGTCGTCGGAGTGGTCGTCGCTGCGGACGAGGGCGGCGAGACGACGGTCGTGCTGTCGCTGTTGCCGATCCCGGCGATGATGCCCGCCGAGATGGCGACGACGAGCAGAATGATGATGACCGTCGCGCCGACCCGGCGGCGGATCCTCTGCGTGCGGCGCCGCTGGGCGTGCGCCGCCGCGATTCGTTCCTTCTGCCGATTCTGGCGGGCGCGCACTTCTTTCGCGGAAGGCATCGGGCGGAAACGGTACTCGCGGGCGGCCCGGGTACGTTGACGCCGGTGAGCTCGCCGGAAACCACTGTGGAGCTGCTGAGGAAGGTCGCGACCGAGCATCCCGACCGGGACGCCTTCGTCGAAATCGATCGCCGGCTGACGTTCGCGCAGTGGGATCGCGCCGCCGACGGCGTCGCCGGCCTGTTCGCCGGAGAGGGTGTGCGGCCCGGCGACGTCGTGGCGCTGCTGGTGCCCTCCTCGATCGACTACGCAGTCTGTTATCAAGCCGCGATGCGGCTCGGCGCGATCACGACGGGGATCAACACCCGGCTCGGTCCCCCCGAGATCGCGAGCATCCTCGAGCGCACCCGACCGCGCGTCGTCGTTCGTGGAGGCGATCTCGACGCGGTCCGGGTGGCGTACGGGAACGATGCGCCCCGACGGCTCCCGCAGCTCACCGCCGCCGACCCCGTCGCCATCGTGTGGACGAGCGGGACCACCGGGATGCCGAAGGGCGCGGTGTTCGATCACCGCAACCTGCATGCGGTCGCCGTCGGCGCGGGCGCGATGGGTGCGCGGTTCGACGTGCGCCTCGCACCGCTGCCGTTCGCGCACGTCGCGTTCATGTCGCGTCCGTGGGAGGAGATCGAGAACCTGATCACGACGGTCATCACCCCGACGCCGTGGACGGCCGCCGACGCGCTGCACCTCATGGCGCGCGAGCGGGTGACCGTTGGTCAGGGCGTGCCGACCCAGTGGCGACTCGTCTTGGATCACGCGGACTTCGATCGCAGTGATCTCGGATCGCTGCGCATCGCGGGGACGGGCGCGGCCACGGTTCCTCCCGAGCTCGTGCGGGAGATGGGCTCGCGCCTCGGCTGTCCGGTGGTGATCGGCTACACGAGCACGGAGGCCGCGATCACGACCGGCACCGTCCCCGGCGATTCGCCGGAGGTGATCTCGCAGACGGTCGGCCGGCCCCGCGTGAACGTCACGCTCGAGATCGTCGACGACGCGGGTGACATGTGCGCGACCGGCGTGGTGGGCCGAGTTAGGTGCCGCTCCGACGCGGTCATGCGTGGGTATTGGCACGATCCCGAGCGCACGGATGAGGTCATCGACGCCGACGGCTGGCTCACGACCGGCGACCTCGGGTTCCTCGACGACAACGGCTACCTGACGCTTGTCGGGCGCCGGAGCGAGATGTACATCCGCGGCGGTTACAACGTCTATCCGGCCGAGGTCGAGCGCGTGCTCTCGGCACACCCTGCGATCGCCCAGGTCGCGGTGCTGGGCCGGCCCGATCCGGTGCTCGGCGAGATCGGGTACGCCTTCGTCGTGGCCGCGTCGGGCGGGACCCGACCCGAGCTGTCGGAGCTGCGGACCTTCTCCCGGGCCGCGCTCGCCGACTACAAGGCACCCGACCGTCTGGTCGTCGTTGACGCGCTGCCGCTGACTTCTATCGGCAAGGTCGACAAGCGCGCGCTCGGCGAAGATGCGGCGTCCGGGGAGGATGGTTAGCTTCACGGTCATGAGCCAACCGCGCATCGTCGAGAGCACTCTCGAGTTTCCGTATTCGCGCTCGCTCGGGCCCGTCGTCGGTGAATTCCTGGCCGGACTCAAGCAGCACCGCATCCTCGGCATCAAGACTCTTTCGGGCGCCGTGATGGTCCCGCCGCTGGAGTACGACCCCAACACCGGTGACGAGCTGAGCGAGCTGGTCGAGGTCGGTCCGCAGGCGACCGTTGGATCGTGGACGTGGGTCGACGAGCCCACTCCCAAACATCCGCTGGACCATCCGTTCGCGTTCGCACTCATCACGCCCGACGGGGCCGCGACCGCGATGGTGCATGCGGTCGACGCGGGGAGCATCGACAAGATGTCGATGGGTATGCGCGTGCAACCGCGTTGGCGCGCCGAGGCCCACAACATGATCGACGACCTCGCCTGCTGGGAGCCCGCATGACCGACGTGAGCACACCCAAGGAGAACCTGGTGATGAATCACCTGGTGTCTCTCTCGTACTCCGAGGAGCTGACCCCGATCCTCGAGCGCTATGTCGACGCGCTGATCGACGGCCGCATCGTCGGGCACAAGTGCTCGCAGTGCGACCGGGTGTATGTGCCCGGAAAGGGCTACTGCCCGATCTGCGTGGTCCCCACGACCGACAACGACGAGTTCCAGGTCAGCGACCACGGCACGGTCACCGGCTTCACCATCATCACGCCGGTGGCCTACTACGGCCAGACCGAGACCGAGCCGTTCGTGTACGCGTCGGTGTTGCTCGACGGTTCGTCGGGCAACCTCGGCGGTCAAGACATCGTCGGCGTGGCCCACGACAAACTGCATTCGGGCATGCGCGTGCGCGCGGTGTGGAAGCCGAAGAGCGAGCGCAGTGCCGAAGGGGTGTCGAACCGGGGCTGGGGGAGTGTGGCTTCAGTGATCGACGCGTTCGAATGGACCGGTGAGCCCGATGCCGACCGGTCGGTGTACGAGGAGCACATCTTCTAATGGCTGCCACAGACATAGCCGTCGTCGGCTTCGCGCAGACGCCCTCGGTGCGCAAAGCGCGCGAGAGCGAAGTGCAACTGCTCGTCCCCATCGTGACCGAGGCGCTCGCGGTCGCCGGGCTCGACCGGCGCGAGATCGGGTTCACCTGCGCGGGCTCGTGCGACTACCTCACGGGCGGACCGTTCGCGTTCGTCTCCAATCTGGAAGCCGCGGGTGCGTGGCCGCCGATCTCGGAATCGCATGTCGAGATGGACGGCGCCTGGGCTCTGTACGAGGCGTGGGTACGGCTGCAGCACGGCGACATCGACACCGCGCTGGTGTTCGGCTCGGGCAAGTCGTCGCCCTCGAAGCCCGACGAGCTGTGGGCCCAGCAACTCGATCCGTACTATCTCGCCCCGCTCGGGGTGGATCCCGCGTCGCTCGCCGGGATCCAGGCGCGCGCGTTGATCGACTCGGGCAAGGCGACCGAACGCGACTTTGCCGAGGTCGTCGTCCGCAACCGCGCCAATGCGATGGGCAACCCGAACGCGCAGGTGAAGGGCGAGTATTCGGTCGACCATTTGCTCACCGAGCCCTATGTGCGCGCGCCACTGCGGGCGCACGACTTCCCGCCCATCTCCGACGGCGCGGTCGCGGTCGTGCTCGCCCGGGGCGACAAGGCCCGTTCGCTCTGCTCCCGTCCCGCATGGATTCGGGGCATCGATCACCGCATCGAAGTGCATCAGCCCGGCATGCGCGACCTCACGTCGTCGACGTCGACGACGCTCGCGGCCCGCAAAGCCGGGTACGACGGTGGACCGCTCGACGTGGTCGAGCTCTCTTCGACGTTCAGCCCGCAGGAGTTGATCCTGCGAGAGGCGCTGGGTCTCGATGCCGACGCCAACGTGAACCCGTCCGGAGGTGCGCTCGCGGCCAACCCGGTCATGGCGACCGGGCTCGTGCGGATCGCCGAGGTCGCGCAACGCATCGTCGAGGGCTCGGCCGGCAGTGGGCTCGCCCACGCGACCGGCGGCCAGGTGCTGCAACACAACCTCGTATGCCTGATGGAGGGTGCTTGATCATGCCCGAACAGTGCGCGGTCATCGGCGTCGGGCAGACGCATCACAAAAAGAAGCGGGCCGACGTGTCGATCCCGGGTCTGCTGCGGGAAGCGGCGACACGGGCGTTGGAAGACGCGGAGTGCACGTGGGCCGACATCGACGCGGTCGTCATCGGCAAGGCGCCCGACGCGTTCGAGGGCATCGTCCAGCCTGAGCTCTTCCTCGCCGACGCGTTGGGCGGCGCGGGCAAGCCCATGCTGCGGGTCCACACCGCAGGCTCGGTCGGCGGCACCACGTTCATCGTGGGTGCGCACCTCATCGAGTCACGTATCCACGAGCGCGTCCTCGCGGTCGCATGGGAGAAACAGAGCGAAGGCAACGCGCAGTGGGGCCTCGCCGGTGGCCGAGGCCGCGGCATCGGCGCCGGCGGCGCGTTCGCGCCCTGGATCCGCGCGTACATCGAGAAGACGGGGGCACCCGAGTACATCGGGTGGCAGGTCGCGGTGAAGGATCGGCTCAACGCGCTGAAGAACCCCTACGCGCACCTGCACCTCCCCGACATCACGATCGAAACGGTGAAGGAGTCGGCGATGCTCTGGGACCCGCTGCGGTTCCTGGAGTCGTGCCCGTCGTCCGACGGTGCGTGCGCGGTCGTGCTGACGAACGAGACCAACGGGAAGAAGGCGGCGAAGCCCGCCGCGTGGGTCGCGGCGACCGCGGTGAAGAGCGAGCTCGGGCAGTTCCCCGGCCGCAATCCCGTCCGTCCTCGGGCCGGCGTCGAGTGCGCGCACGACGTGTACCGCCAGGCCCGCATCGAAGACCCCCGCCGCGAGATCGACGTCGCCGAGATCTACGTGCCGTTCAGCTGGTACGAGCCCATGTGGCTCGAGGGCCACGACATCGCCGGACCCGGTGAAGGTTGGAAGATGGTCGAGAGTGGCGACACCGAGATGACGGGTTCGTTCCCGGTGAACGCGTCGGGCGGCGTGTTGTCGTCGAACCCGATCGGCGCGTCGGGGATGCTGCGCTTCGCGGAAGCGGCGCTGCAGGTGCGGGGTCAGGCCGGCGAGCACCAGGTTGACGGGGTCCGCACCGCGCTGGCCCAGGCCTACGGCGGCGCGGCCCAGTACTTCGCGATGGGCATCCTCCGCTCCACCCCCGCCTAGACCCCAAAACCGCGCGCGACAGATGTGCGAGTTTTGGGGGCGGAGCGCGGGAAAAACGCCCAACCGTTGGTGGGTGTTGGGGGGGGGGTTTTGGTGTTAGCGGGGGGGGATGTAGTTGT
>JBBSFB010000031.1:0-50871 GCA_038239145.1 Acidimicrobiia bacterium | reverse complement strand
GCCGGGTCACGGTGACCGGCGCGGGCGGAACGAGCAGCAGCGACGACCTCGTCATCACCGTCAAGGCCCCGAAGTAGCACCCCTACCGGGGAGCGACCGGGTCAGGCAATCTTCAAACATCAAAACCGAGCTATGTGGCGGAGGGAGTGGGATTCGAACCCACGGAGGGTTGCCCCTCACACGCTTTCCAAGCGTGCCGATTCGGCCGCTCTCGCATCCCTCCCGGGACAGAGGATGCTAGTGGCCCGCTCGCAGCACGTATCAGGCGACCCGGCGGCACTCGAGCGTTTCCGCTGAGAGCTGCTTCCTTCCGGACCTGACTCGGTTCACGGGCGCTCGTCGCGCCGGACCCGATACGGCGCGAGCGGGCCACTTCGCAGACTAGTGGGCATCGGTAAGGTTGCCGCCGTGTCGTCGCACAGCCTGTACCGCAAGTACCGGCCCCAGAAGTTCGCGGAGCTCGTCGGTCAAGAACACGTCACCGGTGGGCTGCGCCATGCCGTCAGCGAAGACCGGGTCGGGCACGCGTACCTCTTCTCCGGCCCGCGCGGTACCGGGAAAACCACGACTGCGCGCATTCTCGCCCGTGCCCTCAACTGCCTGAACCTGGGCGCGGACGGGGAGCCGTGCGGGGTCTGCGAGAACTGCGAGGCGGTCGCCGCGGGAACGTTCTTCGACCTCGTCGAGCTCGACGCGGCGTCGAACAACGGCGTCGACGCCATGCGCGAGCTCATCCAGAGTGTGCACCTCGGAGTCGGGGCCAGCAGCCGGCGCAAGGTGTACATCATCGACGAGGTGCACATGCTCTCGGCGGCGGCGTCGAACACGCTGCTGAAGACGCTCGAGGAGCCCCCTGCGCACGTGGCGTTCGTGCTCGCGACCACCGATCCGCAAAAGGTGCTTCCCACCCTGCGCTCGCGCACGCAGCACTTCGAGTTCACGCTGCTGTCGCACGGCCAGCTCGCCAACCACCTCGCCGACATCCTCGGCCGAGAAGGGATCGAGACCGATCCCGAAGCGCTCGATCTCATCGCCCGGCGGGCGAGCGGATCGGCGCGCGACGCGTTGTCGCTGCTCGACCAGGCCCTTGCCGTCGGCGCCGGCTCCCTGGATGCGCTCCAGGTGCAGTCGGCCTTCGGCGGGGCGCCCTTCGAACAACGGCTCGCCCTCCTCGAAGCCGCGGCCGCCGAAGACGTCGCCGGTGCGCTCGTCGGTGTACACGAGCTCGTCGCTGCGGGTCACGACGTGCGCCGGGTCGCCGATGATCTGCTCCGCACTTTGCGGGACGCTTTCCTGCAGGCCAACGCGTCGGGGCGGGTGCCCTACGACGGTGCGCCCGAAGACGTCGAGCGCCTGACCGTGCTGGCCAAGGAGATGGGCAACGCCGCTGTGGTACGCGCGCTCGAGATCATGGGCAACGCGATCATCGACATCCGGGGCCAGGCCGTCGCGGACCCCCGGCTCGTGCTCGAGGTCGCAGTGGTACGGATCGCGCGGCGCGAAGCGCGCACACGCGACGAGACGCTGCACGACCGGGTCGAGCAACTCGAACGGCGACTCAACGAAGGCGGCGTTCCGACATCCGGGCCACCCGCGCTCGGCGCGCCAACGGGTGGACGGGCGCCGCGACCGGCGGCCGCGCCCGCACCGGCGCGTCCGGCACCCGTGCCCGGCGGCCCGATGCTCGCACGGCGGGAGCGCAAGGCTCCGGCCGAGAAGTCCGCACCCCCGGCGGTGAGCGCCGAGAGCGCACCGACCGCGGCCGAGCCCGATGAGGTCGCACCGGCGGAGACGGTCGTGTTCGCGCTGGACGATGTCATCGAGGCGTGGCCGGAGACGCTCGAACTGCTCAAGGCGCCGCTGCGGGCCGGTATCCAGGACGCGCAACCGATCGCGCTGGAGAACGGGATCATCGTTTTCGGCGTCCCCAAGATCCGCTACGACGCGATCAACGACCGGTTCCGTAAGGAGGCGGCCGCGATCAAAGCGGCGTTCGCGACGCGGCTCGGCGCGGTGCCCCGCTTCATGCTGCGGCCGCACGACTTCGAGGCGATGGACGCGTTCCGGCCCGGGTCCGCGGCCGGCTACAAGGATCCCGGTGCCGCGCCGGGCGCCGAACCGGTCGCGACCGAGCCCGAGCCACCGGACGACGACGACGTCGTCGACCTCGACGAGCTCTCGGACGCGCCCAACGTCGTACCCCCCGACACGGTTTCGCGCCTCGTCGACGGGCTCGGCGCCGAGGTCATCGACGAACGTCGCCGTAGCTGAACGCCGGCGAGCTGAGGACGGAGTACGGCCATGACCAACCCGAACCCGATGGACATGTTGAAGCAGGTACAGGAGATGCAGGCGTCGATGGCGGCCGCGCAGGCGGCGCTCGCCAACGCGACCGTCTCCGCGACCGTCGGCGGGGGCGTGGTGAAAGCTACCGTCACCGGCGACGGCGACCTGCGCGAGATCAAGATCGATGCGAGCGTCGTCGACCCCGACGACATCGAGACCCTCGAGGACCTCGTGGTCGCGGCCGTGGTGGAAGCGACACGTCAGGCGCGGGCGATGCAGGCCGAAAAGCTCGGCGCCGTCACCGGGGGAATCGATCTCGGTTCGATGCTCGGGGGTCTCGGCGATCTCGGTGGATCACTCAACCCGTGAATCCGTACGAAGGCGTGATGCAGACGCTGATCGACGAGCTCGGTCGGCTGCCGGGGATCGGCCCGAAGTCGGCGCAGCGCATCGCGTTTTATCTCCTGAAGGTCGACGCGCTCGACGCCAAACGCCTGGCCCACGCTATCGAAGACGCCAAGGACCGCGTCTTTTGGTGTAAGCGTTGCTTCAATATCTCCGAAGGCGAGTTGTGCGGGTTCTGTCTCGACGAGCGGCGCGACACGCACGTCGTGTGTGTGGTCGAGGAGCCCCGCGACATCGTCGCGGTCGAACGCACCGGAGAGTTCCGCGGCCGCTATCACGTGCTACAGGGCGCGATCTCGCCAATCGAAGGCGTCGGCCCCGAACAGTTGCGCGTGAAGGAACTGCTCGCGCGTATCCAGGACGAAGAGATCACCGAAGTCATCCTCGCCACCAACCCGAACATCGAGGGTGAGGCCACGGCGATGTACCTCGCCCGGCTCCTGAAGCCGGCCGGACTCGTCGTGACCCGCATCGCGAGCGGTCTCCCCGTCGGTGGGGATCTTGAATACGCCGACGAGGTCACGCTCGGCCGCGCCTTCGAAGGACGTCGAGAAGTCGGGTAGCGCGGCGTCAGCGAAGCAGGAGTTGGTGGAACGTCGGATTGAACCCGATGTTCCAAACCCAGAGCGCCCCGAACGCTGCGAAGACGGTCCACACCGGTAGCCGCACGCGGGTCAGCCACGCGGGTCGGACGAGCGCAACCAGCGCGAGGACCAACACTGCGATACCGCCGGGATTGAACGCGAGCGACGTAGCGATGTGCCCGTGCGCGGCGGCGACGACCGCGCGCGTCATCCCGCACAAGGGGCACGGGATCCCGGTGACCGATCGCAACGGGCACGCGAGCGGCGGATGGAACGGCAGGATCGGCCACGCGGCCGCGACCGCCACCATCCCCCCGGCGAGGAGACGTGCCCCTTGCTCCGGGCGCCCGCCGCTCCGAACGGGCGTCCGGACCGGAGTGACGGGCACGGGAAGGAGCGTCATGCCCGGGCCTGCTTGGCGACGACGACGCCTTCGAGCAGGTACTCCGGATGCGCGGCGTACGGAGCGCCCGCGACCAGCGGCGCGATCCGCGCCGCGAGCTGTCCCGCGAAGTGCGCCCGCACGGGCAACGGGAGCGCGAGCCGGCGATCGAGAAACTGGTGGATCGTCGCGATGTCGTCGGGCCCGATCGCGGACACGTCCCATGTCGCCACCGCTTCGACCGGCACAGTTGCGGGCGCGCCCACGGCGGCCGCGATCCCGGGGAATCGGTCGCGCACCACGATCGTTCCGGCCGCGAGGTCGCCGAGCCGTTGATCGTTCTCGGTCGCCACGATCGAGACGACGCCGGCGATGTAGAAGATGGGCAGGAAATCGACGATGCGAAGGATGGTCCGGATCGCACTCGTGAAGAAGTGGACCGGTCCGCCGACCTCGTCGACCACACGTATGCCGGTCGCGATCTTGCCGATGGTGCGACCCCGGTTCAACACTTCGAACGGGACGTCGTACGCGAAGATCACGAGGAAGAGCAGGACCCGAGCCAACGCCCGCACCGCACCCGGCGCCGATGTGCCGTAGATGCCGAGCACCAGCGCGAAGATGATCGCGACCTGGATGACCGTGTCGAGGAGGCGGGCGATGAAGCGGGAACCCACTCCGGCGAGCACGAGCTCGAGCGAGACGCCCTCCGGCGTCGCGATCGTCACGCGGTCATCGAGGAGCACGTGACCAATTTAGACGAGTTCGTGCGCGACCGATCCGAGACCTGGACCGAGCTCGAGCGTCTCGTCGACACCGGTGGCCGCGCGCCGGCGCGTCTCGGGCCGGACGGTGTCCTACGCCTGGGCACGTGTTACCGGGCGGTCGCGGCCGACCTCGCGTTCGCGCGCCGTCGGTTCCCGGCCGATCCCGTCGTCGGCCGGCTCGAACGGCTGACCCAACGCGGCCGACATGCCGTCTACGACTCGACGCGCACGCGGCACACGCTGCGCGCGTTCGTGTCGCACGGATATTGGCGCCGGGTGCGGGAGCGGCCGGTCCTTGTCGTCGTCGCCATCACGTGTCTGGCGTTGCCGACGTTGCTCGCGGGGTACTGGGCGTGGCGGGATCCGGGCGCCGCCGGCGGCCTGGTTCCCAGCAAGTACCAATCGGTGACCCAACCCCGACCATCCGGCCAGGATCAGGGTGTCTCGGTCGACGACCAATCCGACCTCGCGGCCGAGATCTTCACGAACAACATCCAGGTCACGTTCCTCGCGTTCGCGGGCGGTGTCCTGCTGGGCGTGGGCACGCTGTACGTACTGGTCCAGAACGGGATACTGCTCGGTGGGGTCGCGGGACTCGCGATCGGTGCCGGCAACGGTCGCCCGTTCTTCGAGCTCGTCGTTGCGCACGGCGTGCTCGAGCTGAGCTGTATCGCGGTGGCCGGGGTGGCCGGGCTTCGCATCGCGTCGGCGATCGTCGATCCGGGAACCCGCTCGCGCCGCGACGCCTTGCGCATCGAAGCGCGCGCCGCAGTCGAGATCGTGCTCGGCACCGCCGTGTGGTTGGTGGTGGCCGGGCTCGTCGAAGGTTTCCTGACGCCGGCGGGCAAAGGACTGACGACGGTGTTGGTCGTCGGGCCCGGGCTCGGCGCGATCTACTGGGGTCTCGTGTTGTGGCGCGGCGCGCCCGAGCGACCCCAGCCGGCCGGCCCGCTCACAGACGGGCTCGGGCTTTGAGTCGGAGGTAGGCCCGCACACACGCCTCGCCGAGAGCGGCAGCCGGCGCCTCGACGACCCGCGCGCCTGCGTGCTCCAACCGGTCGGCGACGCGCCGGCGTTCGTCGAGCACGTCGATCGCGACGGCCGACGCGAAGACGTCGTGCGTCGTCGTCGGGAGGCGCCGGCGGGCCGCGTCCAGATCGGGATCGCGCACCGATGCCACGAGGACCGCGTGGCGTCGGGTCAATACGGGGACCGACGCGATCAGGGCCCGCGCTGCCGCGGTGTCGACGAGATCGGTGAAGACGATGATCAGCGACCGCTTGCCACCACTGACCGTTCGGAACGCGAGGTCGTAGTCGGTGTCCACCATCGTCGGCTCGGCGTCGAGGATCGCGCGGACGACGGCCCGACCACCGTTCCGGCGCGGCCGCAATTGCGATCGGATCTCGCGGTCGTAGACCGTGACGCCGCACCGGTCGCCGAGTTCGTCGGCGACGAGCGCGACCATCGTGACCGCGTCGACGGCCGCGTCGAGGCGGGTGGTGCGCGCGTCGAGCGGCGCGGTCATGAGCCGCCCCCCGTCGACGAGGCACACCACGTCGCGATCCTGTTCGATGCGGTAGACGTTGCTCATCGGTCGGCCGGTGCGATCGCTCGCGATCCAGTTGATCTGGCGGACGTCGTCGTCGGGGAGGTAGTCCCGGATCGACTCGAAGTCGGTGCCGAGACCCAGCGGACCACGGGCGCGCAGTCCGGGATCGCGGAACTGACCGCGGCGGATGGCGACGACGATGCGCTGGGCCGCGACGACATCGGGATACACGAGCACACGCGCTTCGCCTTCGCCCGAGAACGTGCAGCGACCGAGACCGAGCGGACCGCGACGGCGCGCGCTGACCGGCGGGAGTACTGCCTCGCCCCGGCGGTGCGCGATCACCTGGGCTTCCAGCACCCCGTGGCCGACCGACGGCCGGATCTCCACGTCGGCCGGTTGGGCCTGGCGGATCTCGATCCGGCCCGGATCCTCGGCGTCGGTATCGACGAGCAGGCGCGCCGCCACCCCGCGCGAGAGCGTGCGGGGCATCGTGCGCCGAACGCGCAGCACGTGGTGTGCGACGACGATGTCGAAGATGGTCGCGAGCGCGATGATCGCGACCAGGCTCAGCGATACGAACGCGGGGACGGCGAGCGCGATGATCGCGACCGCGAGCAATGCGTAGGCCGCGCGCGGGGTCGGTGTCATCGAGGGACGGGCACCGACGCGATGGCGGCCGCGACCGCGTCGTCGGCGCGGTAGTGCTCGAGCTCGGCCTCGGGGCGCAGCGTGATTCGATGCCGGAGCACCGCCGGCGCCACTGCGACGACGTCGTCGGGAATAACGTACTCACGCCCGGCGAGCCGAGCCGCCGCTTTCCCTGCGGCCAGGAGGTGGACCGCGGCACGCGGGCTCGCGCCGAGCGCGACGCTTGGGAGCTCACGCGTCCTCCGAACGAGCGCGACCACGAACGCGATGACGGGTTCGGCGACTGTCGTCGCGTCGACGAGGTCGCGCAACTCCAACAGCTCGGCCCTTGTCGTCACCGTCTGTACGTCGGTCAGTGTCGCAGGGGCGACGCCGTGGTGGGCGAGCCGCAGCATGGAGACCTCGTCGGCCGCGGGCGGATAGCCGACGTCCAGCTTGGCCAGGAATCGGTCGAGCTGCGCTTCCGGTAACGGATACGTACCTTCGTACTCGATCGGGTTCTGGGTCGCGACGACGAGAAAGGGTTCCGGCAGAGGTCGGGCGACACCGTCGACGCTGACCTGCCTTTCCTGCATCGCTTCGAGGAGCGCGGATTGCGTCTTCGGAGGCGTGCGGTTGATCTCGTCCGCGAGCACCAGGTTGGTGAAGATGGGGCCGGGCCGGAACGCGAGCTCACCGGCGCGGAGCGTCATCGTGCCCGTGAGATCCGACGGGAGCATGTCGGGGGTGAACTGCACCCGCCGGAAGTCGACGCCGATCGCTCGTGCGAACGCGTTGGCGAGCAGAGTCTTGGCGACCCCGGGTACGCCTTCGAGCAACACGTGACCCCCGACCGCCGTCCCCGCGAGCAGGACCTCGACGACGTGATCCTGGCCGACGACGACCTTGCGCACCTCCCGCACGATGCGATCCCGTAAGTCGTTCATTGCGTCCTCTCGGCCCCGGCCCCAGCGCCGACCCGGGCCACGGCCCGGCCCAGCGCGAGGGTGCTCGCGTCGTCGACGACCGGGGCGAGGAGCGCCCCGATCTCCTGTTCCGAACATCCGAATGACCGCGCCGCCGCGGCCAACTCCAGTTCGTCGGCATCGGGTCCCAGCCCGGCCCGGCTCGCGACGCGGCTGCGCGCCCAACGTTGCGCGGGCGCGAGCGCGCCGGCGCGGTCGCCGGCGCGCTCGAGACTGACCGACAACGCGTCGACGTACGCGGCCCGAGCGGGAGGGAGGTCGCGGGCCGTGCGATCGGGCGGGCCGAATCGCCGCGCCCGGGACCACACGAACGCGAGCGCAGCCACCCCGATGAGGATGAGCGCGATCTTCCAGCGGCCGGGAAGCGCGGACAGCCCGCGGCTCGCGCCGTAGCCGTGCGTGCCCTCCGGGAACACGACCGGTCGTCCGGTGCCCCCCGAGAGTGCGAGCGCGAACGCAGCGTTGTCGGCCTGCGAGAGGTAGCCGTTCTCGAGCGGCGACGGGTCGGCGAGAAAGTCGATCTCACCCCGCCCGACCGTGTCGCGGGTCAGGAGCGCGGGGTTGTTGGCGCCGACGAGGGGCTGGCCCCGTCCGGATTCTGACCACGATCCGACGCCCGCGGCCGCGACCTCGCGCACCGAGCCCAAGGACGCGTCGATCCGGGTCCATGAGGTCGTGCCCGACGCCTGCCAAGCCGGGGGTTCGTCGCTCAGGTTGTGCAGGTAGAACGGGGAGGCCCCGCCCACCACCAAGTGCCCGCCGTTCGTGACGAACTGCAGGAGCGCGGAGTCGTCGTCGGTCGTGAGCTCGGTCGGCTCCAGCACGAAAGCCGTAGCGTCGGCCGGGAGCGCGTGGTGGGCGATCGCGCTCCGTTGCTGCTCGACATCGTGGCCGTACTGGACGAGCAGCGTCGACAATCCGGCCAATCCTTCGGGGGCCGTGGCGTACGAGGAACCCGCGGCGCCGCCTGGCTCGTTTCCGCCGACCGCATGGTCGAGACCCTGGGCGACGAGGTTGGCCGCGATGATCACAACGGCGACGACGACGACCGTCCGCACCCGACGATTGCCCGCGCGCGGCGCGGTGGTTCCGTTGGCGCTCAACGGCGACCGGTCTCCTCGAGCAGGTGCGGCCATTCGCGCCGGGACGAATCGAGCGCGGGCGGATCGGCCGCGCGGCCGCCGTAGGCAACGGCCTCGAACGTGCCTGCGAGGTCGTCGAACCGTACCGAGCCGAGCGCGCGCCGGACCTCTCCTGTTGTGACCGACGGCCGGTACGCGATCGCGCCACGGTCGCCGAGACGGAGGAGCCCGGCCCGGAACCGGAGGCGCAACGCCTGATCGAGATCTCCGTCGCGCTCGGCCGTGTCGGCCGCACGTTCGAGCGCGTCGGCGTTCTCCGGACCTTCGACCGGAGGTGGTGCACCCTCGCGCGCACTCGCCGCCCGCACGTTCCGGTGTTGCACGCGTTTCGAGATCGCCCAGCCGACGAAGGTTACGAAGCCGGCCAGCACGACGACCCACAGCAACATTGGCAGCGTGCCGAACAGGTTTCCGAGATGGTCGAGCGCGCTCGTGATGCGGTCGCCCAGCCATTGCAGCGGTCCGCGCAACGGCCGGGGCGTCGGGCTCGAGCGGAAGCGACGATCCGACAAGATTTGCTCCGCGTTGCGGCGAGCCGCGTCGGGGTCGACCGTCGGCGCGGCGTGCACGTCGGTCACACCGCGATTCGGGCGTCGTCGCGTTGCATGAGGAGCTGGATGTCGTACGCCTCGTCGCGAATCCGGAGATCGAAGTAGAGCGCGACCACCGCGGCGGCGATGAACGGTGTCGTGAGCACGCCCGCGATCGCATTCGTGATGCTCTGGCCGATCACGATCGCGGTCGTGGTGCCGCCGCTGCGGAAGACGAGCCGGATTCCTTCGGCGAGGGCGCCGTTGACGACGACACCAAGGAGTTGCGCGGTGAGCACGAGTCCCAACACGTGCATGGCGTGGGCCCGGGTGAGGGTGACCGACCGCCCGATTGCGGCCGTGACCCCGACCCGTTCGAGTATCAGGACGGGCAGCGCCACCGCGAAGAAGATCAACGGAAAGAGCACGCCGACGAAGCAGAGCGCGAGGCCGACGATCTCGCCGAGGAGGACGATCAGGCTGATCCCCACGACGGCCAGGACGCGGGGCCGCAGCGACCGGAACGCCTCGCGCACCGAGTGCTCGGGTGCGGCAGAGGTCGTGGCGATGTACGCGTCGGCGACGACGCGTGTGCACGTGGCGACGACCAGCGCGCTGGAGAGCACCCCGACGAGCGCAACCACGACGAAGGCCGCGAGCTGGACGCCGAACGAGCTGGTGTCGTACTGCGGGGTTGCCGCACCGGTGACACTGAGCGAGTAACGGTCGGGCTGGGCCGAGAGCAACACGATCGCGCTGATCGCCTGCACCGGGACGACGACGAACGCGGCGACCGCGACGAGTCGGGTGAACCGGGCGCGGTACAACCCGACGGCCGTATCGAGTATCTCTCCGATGCCGCGCGGCCGTAGCTCCGGAACCATGGACCCACGCTACGCACGGCGAGTGGTCCCGCCGCGTCTCCTACAACGTGCGGATGATCGCGGCGTCGCCTTGACCGCCACCGCCGCACAGTGCGGCCGCGCCCACGCCGCCACCGCGGCGCCGCAACTCGTTGATGATCGTCAGCAACACGCGGGCACCCGACATCCCGACCGGGTGACCGAGGGCGATGGCGCCGCCGTTCACGTTGACGATGTCGTCCTTGATGCCGAGGTCGTTCATCGACGCGATCCCGACGGCCGCAAAGGCCTCGTTGAGCTCGAAGAGGTCGACGTCGGCCGTTGTCATGTCGTTCGCCTCGAGCGCGCGCTTGATCGCCCGCGACGGCTGGTGGAGCAGTGAGGTGTCCGGTCCGGCGACCATGCCGTAACCGATCAGCTCCGCGAGCGGCGTGACGCCGAGCTCCTCGGCCTTGGCCTTGCTCGTCACGATGATGGCGGCGCCGCCGTCGGAGATCTGCGACGCGTTGCCGGCCGTGATCGTCCCGTCCTTTGAGAACGCGGGGCGGAGTCCGGCGAGCGACTCGGGGGTCGTGCCCGGGCGCACACCTTCGTCGGTGTCGATCACGACGGGGTCGCCCTTGCGCTGCTTGATCGACACCGGCGTGATCTCGTCGGCAAAGCGCCCTTCCTTCTGGGCGGCCGCGGCGCGCTCGTGCGACTTGGCCGCGGCTTCGTCCTGGGCTTCGCGCGAGATGTTGCCAACCTGGCCGACGTAGTTCTCGGTACCAGCGCCCATGTGCACCGCGTCGAACGCGCACCACAGGCCGTCGTTGATCATCGAGTCGACGACTTCCTGGTTGCCCATGCGGTAGCCGGCGCGCGCGCCCGGGAGGAGGTAGGGCGCGTTCGTCATCGACTCCATGCCGCCGGCGACCACGACCTCGGCGTCGCCGCTGCGGATCATCTGGTCGGCGAGGTACACGGCGTTGATGCCCGAGAGGCACACCTTGTTCAAGGTCGTCGCGGGCACCGTCATCGGGATGCCGGCGGCCTCGGCGGCCTGGCGTGCGGTGATCTGACCGGCGCCGGCCTGGAGCACCTGTCCCATGAGGACGTAGTCGACCTGCTCGGCGCCGATGCCGGCGCGCTCGAGCGCGGCCTTGATTGCGATGCCGCCGAGTTCGACCGCGCTCATGCCGGCGAACGCGCCGGAGAGCTTGCCGATGGGAGTGCGGGCCGACCCGACGATCACCGAACCGGTCATGAGGTGCCTCCTTGAAAATCCCGACGAAGTGGCGTCAGTGTAGGGACGGCTGGTTCGTTTCCGCTACTGACCGGTAGTTTCGCGTCTCCGTGCGGACAAGGCCGAGTAGCGCCAAAAGGGCACGTTGGGCGAGGGAGCCATATTCATGACTACAGAGATCGCTGCCATCCGTGACGCCATCCTCGCCGGGGCGCCGGGTGAGGAGATCGGGGCGCTGCCCATCCCGGCGACGGTGCGGGGCGCGTTGGTCAAAGCGGACGAGCAGGAGATGTTCGCAGGGCTCGAGTCTTCCAAAAAGGACCCGCGCCAGTCGATCCACGTCGAGGAGTTCCCGCTCCCGGAGCTGGCCCCCGACGAGGCCTTCGTGGGAGTGATGGCGTCGGCCATCAACTTCAACACGGTGTGGACGTCGATCTTCGAGCCCCTCTCGACGTTCGGATTCCTGAAGCGACTCGGACGGGAGAGCGTCTGGGGCAAGCGGCACGATCAGCCGTACCACGTGATCGGTTCCGACGCGGCGGGCGTGGTGTTGCGAGTGGGGTCCGCGGTGCGGAACTGGAAGCCGGGCGATGTGGTCACCGCGCACTGCCTCCACGTCGACGACCAGGACCCGTCGTCGCACGACGACTCGATGATGGCGACCAATCAGCGCATCTGGGGATTCGAGACGAACTTCGGCGGCCTGGCCGAGATCGCGGTGGTCAAGGCCAACCAGCTCATGCCGAAGCCCGCGCACCTCACGTGGGAAGAGGCCGCGTGCAACGCGCTGTGTAATTCCACCAGCTACCGGATGATCGTGAGCAAGAACGGCTCGCAGATGACGCAGGGTCAAGCCGTACTCATCTGGGGCGCCACGGGCGGCATCGGCGCGTACGCGACGCAGTACGTGCTCAACGGCGGTGGTACTCCCGTCGGAGTGGTGTCGTCGGAGAAGCGGGCCGAGGTGTTGCGGGCGATGGGCTGCGAGGCCGTCATCGACCGGCGCGCCGAGGGCTACAAGTTCTGGAACGACGACGACACCGAACAGGACCCGGCCGAGTGGTTGCGGCTCGGCAAGAAGATCCGCGGTCTCGTCGGGCGCGACGTCGACATCGTGTTCGAGCACCCCGGCCGTTCGACGATGGGCGCGTCGGTGTTCGTCGCCAAGCGGGGCGGGATGATCATCACGTGCGCGGCGACGTCGGGCTTCAAGATCGAGTACGACAACCGCTACCTCTGGATGAACCTCAAGACGCTCAAGGGATGTCACTTCGCGAACTATCGCGAGGCGTGGGAGGCGAACCGGCTGGTCTGCGACGCGCGGATCCACCCCACGATGTCGAAGGTGTACCCGCTCGACCAGACCGGCGAAGCCGCGCTCCAGGTGCACCACAATCTCGTCGAGGGAAAGGTCTCGGTGCTGTGTCTCGCACCCGCGGAGGGACTCGGCGTCACCGACGAGGCGACGCGTGCGCGCCACCTCGACCAGATCACACTCTTCCGTCGTATGGCGGTCTGAAAGGCGGAGCGTCGAAATGGACATGTTGCTCACCGAGATCGACCACGTGGCGATCGCCGTCAACGACCTCGAAGCTGCGATCCAGTACTACCGCGAGACGTTCGGCTGCGAGGTCGAGCACCGCGAGGTCGTCGAGAGCGACGGCGTCGAAGAGGCGCTGCTGAAGGTCGCCGACTCGTACGTGCAGTTGCTGACGCCGACCCGCCCGGACTCGACGGTCGCCAAGTACCTCGCCTCGAAGGGCGAAGGTCTGCATCACATCGGGTACCGGGTCGACGACTGCGCGCGGGCGCTCGAGTCGGTGAAAGCTCACGGTCATCGTGTGATCGACGAGCAGCCCCGTCCCGGCAGCCGGGGCACGACGGTGGCCTTCGTGCACCCGAAGACCGCGTTCGGGACTTTGATCGAGCTCGTCCAGGAGTAACTTGCGGCCGCGATGCCGGTCCCGTTCCCTGCCGAGTCCGATGCCCTGCAACGACCGCCCGATGCCGCCGAAGCGCGCCTGATCGCGGGCGCGGTCGCCGGTGCAATCGCACCGGGGCCCGGCCTCACGAGCCTGCAGCGGGTGATGGTCGAGGCGCTGACCGAATCGATGACCGGCTTCGTCGTTCCCGTCACGCGGGTTCCCCGTATCGGCGCTCACGAGTTCGCAGTCGCGCTCGCGCTGCGCACCGAGCAGTTCCGGGCGCGCATGGTGCAGTTCATGCTGTTGTGCTCGCTCGTGCTCAACCCGCTCCCTGAAGAGGTCGTTGCGCGGGTCGAGGGGTACGCGTCCGAGCTGGGTATCGACGACCCGATGCTGCGGGTGGCGCAGCGCTTTGCGCACGGCAGTCTCGGCCTCGCGTTGATCGACTTCCAGCGCAGCGGCTACATGGAGACCTGGGACAGCACGCACGCAGCGGAGCTGCACACGTCGAGGGAGCTTGCCGACGCGTGGGAGGAGTGCGTCTTCGACCTCGCGCTCGCCGAGCGCTGGTCGTCGTTGCGTGCGCTGCCCGACGGGACCCTGGGGCGTGAGGTCGCCAAGTTCTACGACGCGCGTGGGTTCTCGTTCCCCGGCGCCCCCGGGAGCGCCCCCCCGTTCCTCGCCCAGCACGACTGGGTGCACGTGCTCGCCGAGTACGGCTCGACCGTCGAGTGCGAGATCGAGGTGTTCGGGTTCATCGCCCGCGCCAACGACGATCCGCGCGGCTTCTCGCTCCTCGCCCAGATCGTCGGATTGTTCGAGACGGGCTACACGGCCACCGGTATGGGGCTCTTCCAGTACGACCGGGGCCATCTCTCGCACCAGGGCATGGCCGTTCGCCTCGCCGACGCCATGCGCCGGGGCGCGCTGTGCGGCGCCCACGCCGGCGGCCCCGATCTCCTGCGCCGCGACTGGTTCGCCGACGCCGACCGGCCCGTGGCCGAGGTGCGCGCCGAGCTGGGTATCGTTCCCAAATCGGAGTTCGCGGCGGTGTCGGGGTCGGTCACCGCATGGGAGCCGGGCGGCATCTCGCCGTACCAATTCGAGTGTGGCCGGCGGGCCGCGGAAGCGGCCGGGCACGCCTACGAGTCGTACGGCGCGCAGCCCGAGTAAAGGCGCGCTCGCCCGATGCGGCCGACCGGTGGGTTTCGACGGAACGCGAACTAGCCTGCGCGCCATGTCCGACACTCCCCACCCGATCACGGAGCGCCTCGAGCAGCTCGCCAAGCTGAAGGAAGAGGCGCGCACGCCCGGCAACGAGGCGTCGGTGCGGCGTCAGCACGAGCGGGGCAAGCTGACGGCGCGGGAGCGACTCGAGCTGCTGCTCGACCCCGACTCGTTCGTCGAGCTCGACATGCTGGCCCGGCACCGGGCCCATGGTTTCGGGATCGAGAACAACCGCCCGCTTACCGACGGTGTCGTCACCGGTTGGGGGACCGTCGACGGCCGCAAGATCTTCGTGTTCAGCCAGGACTTCACCGTCTTCGGCGGCGCGCTCGGCGAGGTGTACGCGGAGAAGATCCACAAGGTGATGGATCTCGCGGAGTCCACCGGCGCTCCGCTGGTCGGCCTGAACGACGGCGGCGGCGCGCGCATCCAAGAGGGCGTCGTGTCGCTCGCGAGCTACGGCGGCATCTTCCACCGCAACGTGAAGGCGTCGGGCGTGATCCCGCAGATCTCGGTCGTGCTCGGACCGTGCGCCGGCGGCGCGGTCTATTCGCCGGCCATGACCGACTTCATCTTCATGGTGAAGGGCGTGTCGAACATGTACATCACTGGCCCCGACGTGGTGAAGACGGTGACCGGCGAAGAGGTCTCCCACGAAGAGCTCGGCGGCGCGATCACGCACGCGACGAAGTCGGGGGTCGCGACGTTCGTGGCCGATGACGAGCAGCAGTGCATCGAGCAGGTGCGCTACCTGCTGTCGTTCCTGCCGTCGAACAACCTCGAGGACCCGCCGCACTTCGAGGCCACCGACGATCCCGAGCGTTCCTGCGACGAGCTGCTCGGTCTGATACCCGAGACTGCGAACCGCGCCTACGACATGAAGAAGGTCATCGCCGACATCGTCGACGACGGCGAGTTCTTCGAGGTCTTCCCCCTGTGGGCGATGAACATCGTCTGTGGCTTCGCCCGGGTCGACGGGCACGTGGTCGGCATCGTGGGGAATCAGCCCCAGGTGTTGGCCGGCTGCCTCGATATCGACGCGTCGGAGAAGGCGGCCCGCTTCGTCCGCACGTGCGACGCGTTCAACGTGCCGCTCGTCACCTTCGTCGACGTCCCCGGCTTCCTGCCCGGTACCGACCAGGAGTACGGCGGGATCATCCGTCACGGCGCCAAGTTGCTCTACGCGTACTGCGAGGCCACGGTTCCGCGGGTGCAGATCATCACGCGCAAGGGTTACGGCGGCGCGTACGTGGTCATGAACTCCAAGTCGATCGGCGCCGACATCGCGTTCGCGTGGCCGTCGGCCGAGATCGCCGTCATGGGTGCCGACGGCGCGGTCAACATCATCTTCCGCAAGGAGATCGAGGCCGCGCCCGACGCCGACACCCGCCGGGTCGAGCTCATCGCCGAGTACGAGGACCGGTTCCTCAACCCGTACCAGGCGGCCGAGCGTGGGTACGTCGACGACGTGATCGATCCCCGGGACACCCGGCGCATGTTGGTGCGTTCGCTCGACATGCTCCGGACCAAGCGGGAGAAGTTGCCTTCGCGCAAGCACGGGAACTCGCCGCTGTGACGCCCCCGTCCACGACGCCGGTCGCGCCGATGACGCCGGAAGAGGTCGCCGCGGTGGCCGCGGTCACGGTGGCGCTGCAGCGGCGCGCCGCGGCGACGGTAGACGCGCCGCCGGCGCGGGTGCAGATGAGTGCGTGGGTCGACGCGTCCCGGCGCGCCGCCCAGAACGCCAACCTGCAGCGGGGCCCGTGGCGGATCTCGGGCCGTATCGGTCGTCGTTCCCGGACGTGATTCACGACGCCGAGTTGTTCACCGTCGGGCCCGACGAAGCGGTCGTGACGTTCCGCACCGATGAGGCGCGCGAGGTCGAGACCCGAGTCGGCGACCGTGCCGTCGTCACGAGCGGACCGATCCACTTCGCCCGGATCGTCGGCCTCGATCCTGCGACCCGCTTTCCGGTCTCGGTTGCCGGGGCCGATGCGTCGCGGTTGCTTCCGGCGGAGATCACGACGCTCGCCCGGCCGTCGGGCCGGTTGCTCGCCACCGTCGCCACCGCGAACGACGTGCACTTCGGAGAGACGGAGTGCGGTGCGATCGGCGGCGCCGAGGAGCTTGGGCCCGTCTTCACTTCGGAGTCCGGCGCGGAGCCCTACCCGGAGATCATGAACCGGGGCGCGATCGAGGCGATCGAACGGCTCGATCCCGACGCGGTCGTCGTGAAGGGCGATCTGACCGATCGCGGTACCGAGGAGGAGTACGCGGCGTTTTTGCGCGCGTACACGCGGCTCGGTGACCGCATGCACCATGTGCGGGGGAACCACGATGCGATGGTCACGGAGACGATCGCGGCGACGGGGCCCTTTACCGTGGAGCTGCCCGGTGTCACCCTTGCCGTGATCGACACGGTGCGTCCCGGCACCGATCGAGGTCGCATCTCGACCGAGCAACTCGCGTGGCTCGACGACGTTGCGTCGTCCTCGGCGCAGCCGGTGCTCGTATTCGGGCACCACCATCCCTGGGACCCGGGGTCGGCCACGCGTGACGAGACCTACTTCGGCGTGAACCCCGACGACAGCGACGCGCTGTGCGGAGTCATCGCCCGCAACGATTCGATCGCCGGGTACTTCGCCGGTCACACGCACCGCACGCGTGCGCGGCGGTTCCCGTCGGTGCGCAACGTTCCCATCGTCGAGATCGCGTGCGTGAAGGACTATCCCGGCGCGTGGGCCGAGTACCGCGTGTACGAGGGCGGCTACGTGCAGCTCACGCGACGTATCGACTCGACCGATGCGCTGGAGTGGAGCGAGAAGACGCGCGCGATGTACGCGGGGTTGTATCGCGACTACGCACTCGGCACGCTCGACGATCGTTGCTTCGCGCAAGCATTTTAGCCGTCTTTTAGCGTTCTCCGAGCCGCCTGTGGCGCGCAGTGCCGGATAGGTTCGTCGGCGTCCGGTTCATACATGTTGCAAGGGAGAATTCGGTGGGCGCGCGAAGTGTGGCGATTGTGGGGATGGCGGCGTTGCTGCTGCTGTCCGCGTGCGGAAGCAGTAGCAAGACGAGCTCGTCGGGTAGCGACACGACGACGACACCGGCGACGAAGGCTCGTCCGCAGGTGACGATCGACGCCAAAGAATACGGGTACACCCTGCCGGCGCAGATCCCGGCCGGTTGGGTCGACATCACGTTGCACAACTCGGGAACGGTCGGTCACCAGATCGCGTTCGCGAAGCTGAACTCGGTCTCGTTCACCGCGTTCAAGGCGGCCGCCGACGCGACGAACGTGAAGGCGCTCACGGGTATCGACTTCGTCGGTGGTCCGAACAACGTCGAGGCCGGGCAATCGGTCACCGCGACGGTGCACCTCGAAGAGGGTGAGTACGGCGTCGCGTGCTTCATCCCCGACGAGAAAGACGGCAAGACCCACGCCGAGCACGGCATGATCGGTGAGGTCAAGGTCGTGAAGACGGCCGACTCCGTCGAGGACGCGCCCAAGGTCGACGCGGGAACCGTGTCGCTGAGCGAGTTCACCTTCCAGCCCGACGCATCGTTCACCGGTAAGGGAACGGTCGCGATCAAGAACGCGGGAACGCAGATTCACGAGATGATCATCGAGCAGGAAGCGGCCGGCAAGACGCTCGCCGACGTGAAGGCGTTCCTGCTCGCGCCGCCCGGTAGCCCGGCTCCGACGGGTCCGCCGCCCTTCAGTGCGGCGGGTGGCATTGTGGGGATCGGCCCCGGTCAGACGATGTACCAGACCATGGCGCTCACTCCGGGCAGGTACGTGATGATCTGCTTCTTCCCTGACCCGAACAAGGGCGACGAGCCGCACGTGCTCGAAGGGATGATCAAGGAGATCACGATCTCATAGGTCGTGCGGCATCCCCGCGGGCTCTTAGCCTGCGGGGATGGCCGCGCTCTCGGGGTTACGGGTCATCGACCTCGCAACGGTGTTCGCGGGCCCGGGCGCCGCGCGTCATCTCGGCGACTTCGGTGCCGACGTCGTGAAGGTCGAGGCCCCGGCGGGGGACGGGGTACGGCGAATGGGTTGGTTCCCGCCCGGTGGCGGCGACTCCTACACGTGGAAGCTGCTCGGCCGGAACAAGCGGGCCGTCGTCGCCGATCTCAAGACCGACCCGGGCCGAGAGCTGTTCCTCGCACTCGTCGACGAGGCCGACGTGCTGATCGAGAACTTCCGTCCGGGCACGCTCGAGCGCCTGGGTTTCGCGCCCGACGTGTTGTTCGCCGGCAATCCTCGGCTCGTCGTGCTCAGGGTCACGGGCTTCGGCCAGGACGGCCCGTACGCGTCGCGTCCGGGCTTCGCGACGATGGCGGAGGCGATGAGCGGGTTCGCCGCGATCAACGGTGAACCGGACGGGCCGCCGCTCTTGCCTCCGATCGCACTGACCGACGAGGTCACTGCGATCGCGGGCGCGTTCGCAGTGATGGTGGCGCTGCGGGACCGTGACCGTACGGGTCTCGGCCAAGTGATCGACGTCAATCTCCTGGAGTCGATGCTGCAGATGATGTCGGCGTTACCGTCGGCGGCCGCGCACCTCGGGTACGAGCAGCCCCGGCTTGGTTCCGGGATTCCGTACTCCGTTCCTCGGGGCACGTATCGGTGTGCCGACAATCGTTGGGTCGCGATCTCCACCTCGGCCGAGTCGGTCGCCCAGCGTGTGTTGGGGTTGTTGGGGTTGGCGGACGACGACCGTTTCGCGACGTTCGAGGGCCGGGGCGTTCATCGTGACGAGCTCGATGCGGCCGTCAACGCCTGGGTCGGGCATCGTCCGTCCGGGGAGGTCATCGCCGCGTTCGAGGCTGCGCAAGCCGCGATCGCGCCGGTGTACACGATGCGGGAGGTGCTGGCGGATCCTCACGTGCGCGCCCGTGACGTGTTCATCGAGGTGGACGGCATCGTGATGCAAGGCCCTGTCGCCCGCTTCTCCCGCACTCCTGCGGAGATGCGCTGGGCCGGTCGCGCGCTCGGTGCCGACACCGACGAAGTCCGCTCCGAGCTCGACCTGCCCTGACCTCGGGGGTCCCGTCGCGTCCGGCGCTCCTACTCGGCCGGGCGGTGGCGCGGGGCGCCGTGACGTTCGGCGTTGGCTGAAGGCGTCCCCGTTGGTCTTCGACCGGGCGAGCACCTACGCCTTCGGAGTGAACCCGGGCACGTGCCGCCGGATCATGCGGATCGCCGTCCGGCGACCGACCGTCGCCTAGTTGGAGGGCTCGGGTGCGAGCTCGACGCGGTCACGGCCGCGCGAGCGTGCTTCGTCGAGCGCTTTGCTCGCCTGGTGCACCAGCTCCGCGGCGCCCAACGCGTGCGTGGGATAGCAAGCGACCCCGGCCGAAAGCGTCAGTGCGTCCCCGACGGGAGATGCAAGGAGCGTGCCCCGGACCCGTTCGGCCGCCCATACCGCACCGGCTTCGGGAGTGTCCTCGAGGATCGCGCCGACCATCAGGTCCCCCAGGCGACAGGCCGCATCGCTCTCCCGCAACGTGCGCCGCACGACATCGCCGACCACGCCCAAAGCTTGGAGGCGCGTCGCCCGGTCGGCGTCGGCCATCGCGTCGATCTCGAAGATGATGACCGAGATGGGGCGAAGTGAACGGCGGGCTGCGGCGACCTGCTGCTGGGCCAGCACCGCGAAGTACTTCTCGTCGTAGAGGCCGGTGGCGGCGTCGAACGCCTGCTCGCCGCGGGCCCGACTCTCTTCCGTGCTCGCACCGAGCTCTTCTTCTGCCACCTTGCGACTCGCTTCCTCTTGGAGCACCGCATTGATCGAGGCGAGCTCGCGGCGCACCGCCCGGATCTCGTCCTCGGCCTGCTCGAGCCGATCTTCGCTCTGGCGTGCCCGAGCACCCAGCGCGACGCCCGCGATCGCGGCGACGACCCCGGCCGACCCCGCAACCACCGCGAAAGTGGGCGAATTGATCGCGACTCCAACCGCTCCCGCCGCGAGCGCGGCGACACCGCCCGTGGCGGCCACGATTACTCGCGGGTCGTTCATGCGTCCTCTCATCGGCCGATCGCAGCCCCGGCCTGAGGCTTCGATCGGTGGACTCGGGCCAGTTCGGCGAGGTCCCGCATCATCAGCGAGAGTCGATAGTCCTTGGGCGTGTAGACCCGGGCCACGCCCCAGGCTTCCAGTTGGGCCCGGTCCGCGTCGGGAATGATCCCCCCGACCACGACCGGCGCGTCGACGCCGGCTTCCCGCAACAGGCGCAACGTCTCGGGCACCAGACCGAGGTGCGAGCCGGACAGGATCGACAGCCCGACCACGTCGACATCCTCGTCGCGGGCCGCCGCCGCGATTTCGGCCGGGGTGAGCCGGATCCCCTGGTAGATCACTTCGAACCCCGCGTCGCGAGCGGCCACGGCGATCTGCTCGGCGCCGTTCGAGTGGCCGTCGAGTCCGGGCTTGCCGACCAGCAGCCGGATCGGACGACCTGTCTCGGCCGTGATCGACTTCACCAACTCGCGCACCGTCTCCATCTCGGCCCCGACCTGGACGGCCACCTGACCGACCCCGGTCGGCGCCCGGTACTCGCCGAAGACCTCACGCAGCGCCCCGGCCCATTCTCCGACGGTCCCGCCCGCCTTGGCGAGCGCGATCGTCAGGGGCACGAGGTTCTCCGTCGTGCGGGCGGCGGCCTGAAGTCGGGCGAGCGCAGCCGAGAACGCGGCGTCGTCACGCGCCGCCCGCCACTCCGCGATCTCTTTCACGTGCTCGGCCTCGATCGCGGGATCGATGGTGATGATGCCGCCGTTCAGTGCGCTCGCGGCGAGCGGCGACGGCTCGGTCTCGGTGAACGAGTTCACGCCCACCACCTTCAGCTCGCCCGACTCGATGTGGCGCACGCGCTCGGCGCCCGCCTGCACAATGCGCCCTTTCATCTGGTCGATCATGGCGAAGGATCCGCCACCGTCGAGCACCCATTGCAGTTCGATCTCCGCGGCCTCACACAATTCCGCGACCTTGCGCTCGACGACGATCGAGCCCTCGAAGAGGTCGCCGTACTCGAGGAGGTCCGATTCGTACGCCAGCACCTGCTGGATCCGTAGCGACCACTGCTGGTCCCACGGAGTCGGGAGCCCCAAGGCCTCGTTCCAACACGGCAGCTGCACGGCCCGGGCCCGCGCGTCCTTCGACAGCGTGACGCCGAGCATCTCGAGCACGATTCGTTGGACGTTGTTCTCGGGCTGCTCCTCGGTGAGTCCGAGCGAGTTGACCTGCATGCCGTAGCGGAAGCGGCGCAGCTTCGGATCCTGCACCCCGTAGCGCTCGAGGCAGATCTGATCCCACATGCGTGTGAACGCGCGCATCTTGCACATCTCTTCGACGAAGCGCACACCCGCGTCGATGAAGAACGAGATGCGCCCGACGACCTCCGGGAACTCGTCTTCCGGAACCTGACCTGACCCGCGCACTGCGTCGAGCACGGCGATCGCGTTCGCGAGCCCGTACGCAAGCTCCTGCACCGGCGTCGCGCCGGCTTCCTGCAGGTGGTACGGACAGACGTTGATCGGGTTCCACATCGGTGCGTTCTTGACCGTGTAGGTGACCAGGTCGACAGTGAGACGCTTCGAAGCTTCTGGCGGGAAGATGTAGGTCCCCCGCGACAGGTACTCCTTCAAGATGTCGTTCTGTGTCGTCCCGGCCAACGACGCGTGTGCCACCCCTTGCTCGTCGGCGAGCGCGAGGTACATACCGAGCAACCACATCGCGGTGGCGTTGATCGTCATCGACGTGTTCATCTCCGCGAGCGGGATGCCGTCGAACAGGGTGCGCATCTCGCCGAGGTGTGGCACGGGCACACCGACCTTGCCGACCTCGCCGCGCGCCAACGGGTCGTCGGGGTCGTAGCCGGTCTGGGTCGGCAGGTCGAAGGCCACCGAGAGACCGGTCTGACCCTTCGCCAGGTTCGTCCGGTACAGCGTGTTGGACGCGCGTGCGGAGGAGTGCCCGGAGTAGGTCCGGATCAACCAGGGGCGGTCGCGCTCGGCCATCGACACCATTCTCCCGGATTCTGCGACCCCGCGAAACTCATCCTTCGGTACGAGCCGCCGTTCGGCGACCCGTCACCGCTTGTATTCGTAGAAACCCACCTTGGTCTTGCGGCCCAGCCGTTCGGCGCTGACCATGCGTCGCAGCACCGGCGCGGCCGCGTAGTTCGGGTCGCGGAACTCGTCGTAGAGGGCGTCGAGGATGGCGAGGCTCGTGTCGAGGCCGACCAGGTCGAGCAGCTCGAGCGGCCCCATCGGGAAGTTGCAGCCGCCCTTCATCGCGGCGTCGATGTCGTCTCGCGTGGCAACGCCGGCGTCGTAGAGCTTGGCCGCGTTGTTCAGGTACGGGAACAGCAGCGCGTTGACGATGAACCCGGCCTGGTCCTTGACCTGGACCGCGTTCTTGCCGCAGGTCGTCGCAAACGTGGTCGCCCGTTCGATCGTCTCGTCGCTCGACGTGATCGCGCGCACCACCTCGACGAGCGCCATCATCGGCGCCGGGTTGAAGAAGTGGATGCCGCACACCTTCTCCGGCCGGCCCGTGTTCATCGCCATCTCGACGACGGGCAGGGTCGACGTGTTGGTCGCGAGGATGGTGTCCTCGGGGCAGATGCGGTCGAGCTCGGTGAAGAGGTGCTTCTTGGCCGCGAGGTCCTCGACGATCGACTCGATGACGAGATCGCACTCGCGCAGTTCGCCCAGGTCGGCGACCGCCCGTACCCGGCCGAGCACCCCGTCGCGTTCGGCGGCGTCGAGCTTGCCCCGGTCGACTTGCTTGGCCAGCGACTTCTCGAGCCCGGCGACCATCGCGTCGGCGGTGCTCTGCGATCGGCTGCGCAGCACGACCTCGATCCCGGACTTGGCCGCGACCTCGGCGATGCCGGAGCCCATGATCCCCGAACCGACGATCCCCACACGCTTGACCGACATGAATTCGTCCTCCCCATGCCCGTCGTCCCGGGCGGCGGGCAAAAGGCTACCGGCGGGTAGGGCACGTGGGCCATTGCGCTCGACATTGTGCTGGGGGTCGCGTGCGCCGCTCGTAGGATCCACTGCGTGAGCAGGGATCCACATCGTGCGTAGGCAATCCGCAGTCATCGGGGAATCAGCGACGTGAGCAAGCAATCCGGAACCGTCGCCCTCGTCGGCGGCGACGAGTGGACCGAGCCCTGTGCCGTGTTCGACACCCGACTGCTCGAAGCGGCCGGCACCGACCAGGTGCTCGTGCTGCCGACCGCAGCCGCGTTCGAGCACCCCGAACGGGCGGTGGAGCGGGCAACTGCGTACTTCGAGGGCCTCGGCGCCAAGGCCTTCGGGCTCCCGGTCCTGAACCGCCGCGACGCCGAAGCCGATGCCAACGTCTCCGCCATCCGGGTCGCGCGATTCGTCTACATCGCCGACGGCTCGCCGCTCCACCTCCGGTCGGTGCTGAAGGGGAGCCCGTTCTACGAAGCTCTCGTCTACGCCTACGGGCGGGGCGCCGTGATCGCGGCATCGGGCGCAGGCGCGACGGTGCTCGGCGATCCGATGGTCGACCCGCGCGGTGGTGCGTACACCGTCGGGCTCGGGCTGGTGCCGGGGATCGCGATCTTCCCGTACCACGGCCGCGCGGCCGACCACTTGCGTGAACGTTCGGTCGACCTGCTGGCCCGCGAGGGCGTGCTGGTCGGCGTCGACGAACAGACCGCGCTGGTGCGCACGGCCGACGAACCGTGGGAGGTCCTCGGCGCCGGCAGCGCCACCGTGTACCGCAAAGGCGCCAAGCCCAAGACTACGAAGCCGGGCGGAACCATCGAGCTCGCGCCGGCGGCTACGTCCCGCTGATCGTGACGGTGTCGATCGATGCCTTCGATTTCGGGGCATCGCCGGCATCGACGGGCAGCGCTTCGATCTTCTTCACGACGTCCATCCCGGACTTCACGGAGCCGAAGCGCGCGTAGTCGTTGGGAAGACTCGTTCCCTGGGCCGCGCCGGTCACGATGAAAAACTGCGAGTCGAATGTGCCGGCCGGATCGGCATTGGTCTTCGCGGCGGCCACGGATCCCACGGGATAGTGGTCCTTCGGAACCTCGCCGACAATGGCACCTCCGACGGACTGGCTCTTGTCGCCGCCAGGTGCGCCGCCCTGGATGACGAAGTCCTTGACGATGCGGGTCCAGCTGGAGCCGTTGTACTTGCCGGCCTTGGCTAGAGCAACGAAGCGACCGGCCCCCTTCGGGTCGTCCTTCGTGTCGAGCGCGAGGACGATCGTTCCCAGGTTCGTCTTGATCGTTCCGGTCACACCCGAGGTGGGCAGCGGTTTGGTGGTTGTAGAAGTCGTGGCCGGGCTCGCGACGACCTTCTTCTTGTCCTTGTGGGTCAGCAACGTCAGCAGCCCGAAAGCGATGACGAACACCACGGCCGCGAGACCGCCGTTCCGGATCGTCCGATTCCGCTTGCGCTTCTTGAGCTCGGCCTCGCGCGCCTCCCGGGCGACGCGGGCGTTCTCCTTCTTGCGCTGGCGTTTGTCTGCGGGCGGCACGGCCGCTGAATGTACAGGGCTACGAAACCCTTCCGTGGTTCGCCTGGGCCGCCGGTACCCTTGACGGCCGTGGGTCTACTGGTGCAGAAGTTCGGAGGGACGTCGGTCGCCGACCCGGATCGGATCCGGGCCGTGGCCGATCATCTGGTCCGTACCCGTCGGGCGGGGAACGACGTCGTGGCTGTCGTCTCGGCGATGGGAAAGACCACCGACGACCTCGTCCGCCTCGCCAACGACGTCACCCGCAAGCCGGGTGGTCGTGAGATGGACATGCTGTTGACCGCGGGGGAGCGCATCTCGATGGCGCTGCTGTCGATGGCGGTCGAGGACTTGGGCCAGCCCGCGGTGAGCTTCACCGGCAGCCAGGCCGGGATCGTCACCGACACCGACCACGGCAAGGCCAAGATCATCGAAGTCCGCGGCGACCGGATCCGCGCGGCGGTGAGCGAGGGCAAGGTCGCGATCGTCGCCGGTTTCCAAGGGGTGTCGACGGCGCGCGACATCACCACGCTGGGCCGCGGCGGATCCGACACCACCGCCGTCGCGCTCGCGGCGGCCCTCGGCGCCGACGCGTGCGAGATCTACACCGACGTCGAAGGCGTCTACACGGCCGATCCCCGCATCGTCCCGACCGCGCGGAAGCTCGCGCGCGTCTCGTTCGACGAGATGCTCGAGATGGCGGCGACGGGCGGACGCGTGCTCGCGCTGCGGTCCGTCGAGTTCGCGCGCAATCACCACGTGAGGGTGCACGTCCGGTCGAGCTTTACGTGGGCGCCGGGAACCTGGATCACCGAGGAGGACGAGGCGATGGACGCAGTCGAGGCGATGGAACAGGCGATCATCTCGGGAGTCACTCACGACACGGGTGAAGCGAAGGTGACGATCGAGCGCGTGCCCGACCGTCCCGGCATCGCGGCCACGATCTTCCGCGATCTCGCCGAAGCCGGAATCAACGTCGACATGATCGTGCAGAACATCTCGAGCGCGGGCCACACCGACATCTCGTTCACGGTGCCGCGCCCCGACGTCGACCGCACCGCGCAGTGCATGGAGAAGATCGTCGTCGACACGGAGGCTCTCGGCTTCAAGACGGACGAGCGCATCGGCCGGGTCTCGCTCATCGGCGCGGGCATGAAGACGCACCCTGGCATCGCGGCGAAGATGTTCGAGACGCTCGCGGTCGAGGGCGTGAACATCGAGATGATCAGCACGTCGACGATCCGGATCTCGTGCGTGCTCGCCGAGGAAGACGTGGAACGCGCGGTGCAGGCGCTGCACGCGGCGTTCGGTCTGGACAAGGAGTAAGCGGTGCGAGTCGGCTTGATGGGTGCCACCGGGATGGTCGGCAGCGAAATGTTGCGCATCCTCGAGGAGCGTGCGTTCCCGGTGAGCGAGTTGCGTGCGTACGCGTCGCCCCGATCGGAAGGGCGCAGGCTCGCGTTCGGCGGCGGCGAAGTCGTGTGCGAGGTGTTGCGGCCCGGGTGTTTCGACGGTCTCGATCTCGTCATCGTCGACGTCGACGAGCCGATCTCGATCGAGTGGGCGCCCCAGGCCGCGGCGGCAGGGGCGAAGGTCATCGACAAGTCGTCGGCGTTCCGCATGGATCCCGACGTCCCGCTCGTCATCGCCGAAGTGAACCCCGAGGACATGCGCAACATGCCCAAGGGCATCGCATCGTGTCCCAACTGCACGACGATGATCCCGGTCACCGCGCTCGCGCCGTTGCACCGCGCCGCCCGCATCGACCGGATGGTCGTCTCGACGTATCAGTCGGTGTCGGGTGCAGGCCAGGTCGGGCTCGACGAGTTGAACGCGCAGTGGACGAAGCTCGACGGTCGCGCCGAAGAGCTGCGCCGTTCCGGTACTCAGTCGGGTTTCTTGGTGCAGGGCGAAGTGTGGGACAAGCCCATCGCCGGCAACGTGATCCCGCTCGCGGGTTCGGTGAAGGAGCAGGGGTACACGTCGGAGGAATGGAAGATGGTGCGCGAGTCGCGCAAGATCCTCCACGACGACGAGATCCGCTGCACGGTGACGTGCGTGCGAGTGCCGGTGTACGTCGGGCACGCGGTGAGTGCCAACATTCGCTTTCATCGCCCGATGAGCAAGGCGGAGGCAGTCGACATTCTGCGCGCCGCGCCGGGGGTCTTGCTCGTCGACGACGGCGACGGCTATCCGACCCCGCAAGAGGCGGCCGGCATCGACCCTGTGTTGGTCGGCCGCATTCGGGAGGACCCGTCCGAGCCCGGTTCGCTCGACCTGTGGGTGACCGGCGACAACCTCCGCAAGGGGGCTGCGCTCAACGGGGTCCAGATGGCGGAGCTCCTGCTCGAGCAGTAGTGCGTGTTCGGCCCGGTGGAGCGACGACCGGGGTCACGATCGCAGTTCTCGTTCAATCCGTTCCAGGTGTCGATGTTGCGCTTCGTCGTTCGTCGTTCGTGTGATCCGATACCGGAATCCACGAGGAGGCACCATGCGATACATCCTGTTGATCTGCACCGAGGAAGCTTCGGACCAGGCGATGAGCCCGGCCGAGGGCGAAGCCCAGATGGCGCAGTACATGAAGTTCGGCGAGGAGATGGGCCAGCGGGGAGTGCTCCTCGGCGGCGAGCGCCTGCGTCCGACGAGCGACGCCACCACGGTGCAGGTTCGTAACGGCGAGGTCCTGACCTCCGACGGCCCCTTCGCCGAGACCAAGGAACAGATCGCCGGCTACTACGCGGTCGAAGCCAAGGATCTCGACGAGGCCATCGAGATCGCGGCGAAGATCCCGGGCGCGAGCAAGGGTTCGATCGAAGTGAGGCCGATCTGGGAGTACTGAGCCGGGCCGCGGTAGAGGCCGCGGTCGACGCCGCGTTTCGTTCGGATTGGGGTCGCGTCGTCGCGACCCTGATCCGCGTGACCGGCGACTGGGACTTGGCCGAGGAGTGTGCGCAGGATGCTTTTGCGCGGGCGTTGGAACGCTGGCCGCGCGACGGCATCCCCCGCAATCCTGGCGCGTGGCTCACGACGACCGCGCGCAACCGCGCGCTGGACCGGCTCCGGCGCGTCGCCCGCGGTGCAACGAAGCTCCAGGAGGTGGCAGTGACGTCGCGCGCGCACGACGGCGACGACGAGCACGCCGAGCCCGGCCTCGACGACAGCGGAGTCGCGGACGACCGCCTGCGCTTGATCTTCACGTGCTGTCACCCTGCGCTCGGACGCGAAGCCCAGGTCGCGTTGACGCTCCGCACGCTTGCCGGCCTCACCACGTCGGAGATCGCGCGTGCGTTCCTCGTACCCGAACCGACGATGGCGCAACGGATCGTGCGCGCGAAGCGCAAGATTCGTCACGCCGGTATCCCGTACCGGATCCCGCCCGACTATCTGTTGCCGGAACGGACCGGGTCGGTACTGGCCGTGCTCTATCTCCTGTTCAACGAGGGCTATTCGGCCACCAGCGGCGCCGAGCTCGTGCGCGTCGGACTCTGCGCGGAAGCGATCCGCCTGGCGCGGACCCTCAGCGAGCTCATGCCGGACGAGCCCGAGGTCGCCGGACTGCTCGCGCTCCTGTTGTTGACCGACGCGCGGCGCGCGGCCCGGCTCGATGCCGCGGGTGACCTGATCCCCCTCGAAGACCAGGACCGTGCGCGGTGGGACGCCGCCGCGATCGCACAGGGACTCGCACTGCTCGACGGAGCGCTTCGGCGCGGCCAACCCGGCCCGTATCAGGTGCAAGCCGCGATCGCCGCGTGTCACGCCGACGCGCGCGCCGCCGAACACACCGACTGGGTGGAGATCGCGGCGCTGTACCGCGAGCTCGCGCGCATGGTCCCATCGCCGGTCGTCGAGCTCAACCGCGCGGTCGCAATCGGGATGGCCGACGGTCCCGACGCCGGTCTCCGGCTCGTCGACGCGCTCGCGGCGTCGGGCGCGCTCGCGGGTTACCACCTCTTGTCGGCTACGCGCGCCGATCTGTTGCGGCGTCTCGACCGCCACGTCGAGGCCGCGGCCGCATACCGCGAGGCGCTTGCTCTCGCAGCGACCGACACCGAACGTCGCTATCTCGCGCGCCGCCTCGACGAGAGCCTCGCCGCCGCGGGGACCTGAGCGTCAGGCTCGATCAGGTACGCCAGGCCGCACAGTTCGAGCAAGCGGTGCACGACGCGGGGAGGCGAACGTAACGTCAGCTCGCGGTGTTGGGCTTCGAGCCGGGCCCGGCTCCGGACGAGCGTCCCGATCCACGCTGCGCCGATGAACTCGACCTGCGCGAGGTCGACCACGACGTCGGAATGGTCGCGAGCGATCGCGTCGTCGAACGTCTCGACGAGACGGTTCAGCGCGGCCGCGTCGAGCTCGCCGCCGAGCTCGACGACCGTGCAGTCGGCGCGCGTGTCGACGGAGAGGCGGTGGGTGGGCACGACGACCCGGGTCCGGGTGTCGACGGCGGGGAAAGCGGTGGTCTCCATGCGCACTCCGAAGCACTGGACGATGTCTCGATCAGACGGGTCGCAATGCGTCACCGGGGTCCGGAGCAACGCTCTCACCAGCGACGCTACACCTCCCGTTGGACTCCGCGTCAACCGAAATCGAATCCCCGGTTCATCGGATGCCTGGCGAGATCAGGTGCTCGGCGACAGCTGCAGGGTGAACTCGAGGGTGCCGCTGTCGCCGACGCTGGCCGGCCCACCGCTCGGGTTCCCGATCCCGTAGTCGGCGAAGGTGATCGGGGTGTTGCCCACGACCTGGATGACGTTGGCTGTCCGCCTCGTCTGCAGCGTCAGCGTCACGTCGTTGCTCTTGCCGTGCAGCATCAGCTTGCCCTTGGCCGTGTACGTCGCAGTCGCGCCGTCCTTCGGCACCGGTGCGAGCGAGACCGGGCTCGTGAGCGTGAACGTTCCCGTCGGGAAGTCGGAGGTGTCCATGATCCGGCCCTGGAACTGGTCGTCGCGCTGGGACCGGATGCTCTTTACCGTCGTCATGTCGACGGTGAATGCGGCTCTGTCCATCGAGGTGCCGACGATCGTCATCGACCCGGTCACGGTGTTCGTGGATCCGACCGCGGTGGCGCTCTGGCCGAACAGCGTCTCCTTCACGCGGTAACGGACGATCGAACCCGATTTGATCTTCCACGTTCCCGCCAGCGGCTCGCTCTTCTCGCCCGCGACCGTCGTGGGTGTTGCGGTGGTGTCGATCGAGAGCTTGGGCGGCGCCTTCCCCTCGATGAATTGGAAATAGACGAACGGCCCACCCACCACGATCACGACGGCCAAGACAATGACGCCGATGATCCATTTCTTCATGCCGTGGTTCCTACGGGTCGGGGGCGCGTTCGGTCGTGTGGATTGTCGTATTCGCGTGTCGTGTGAGCGTGAAGACAGTTGCTGTGCAGGGGCTGTGGAGAGCCCTGCTGTTTCGCAAGGTCACTCGGGGGCGTACACGAGCACCTGCTTCGGATGCTTTTTGATCACGAATTCCTGGTGACCCTCGAACACCTCGCCGTCGGCCGCGAGGGTGCGGTCGCGCGTATGCGTGCGTACTGGTACGGAATCCGCGAGCCGGCGTGTGTACACGGTCGAGCGCGCCAGATTGCCGGCGAGCAACGCTGCGATGAGCCGGACCCGCGAGAACGGATTGGTGCCGTCGACGATGCGGACATCGAACATTCCGTCGTCGAGCCGGGCGCGCGTCGCCGGTGCGAACCCGGGCGGGTCGTACGCGCAGTTACCGACGAAGATCATCCAGATGCTCCGGGCTTCGCCGTCGATCGTCACCTCGAACGGCTCGTCGCGAAGAACTCGCACGAGCGCGACTGCGAGCGCGGCCCACTTCCCGATGGAGTCTTCGAGCTTCTCGCGCGCTTCGACGAGCTTGGAGTAGCTCCCGAAGCTCGCAGTGTTGAGGAACACGTGCTCGTCGATCAGGCCGACATCGATCGCCACGAGCTGACCGGCGCTGACGGCCTGTATCGCGTCGGCCACCGTTGCCACCCCGAGGTCGCGTGCGAAGTGGTTCAACGTGCCGCCCGGTATCACGACCAGCGGGCAGTCGTGCTCGAGCGCGACCGACGCGCCGGCATTGATCGATCCGTCGCCACCGACCACACCGATGGCTCGGGTGTCGAGGGCCGCCGCCGCGTCGTGCAGGGCCGCGACGAGGTCGTCGCCTTCTTCGAGCGCCACGATCTTCGCGGCGGGGAGCGCAGCGCGGAGCTCGTCGGTGGGATCAGTATTCCGGCCCGACCGGGCTGAGGGATTGATCACGATGGTCAACCCGGCGCCGTCGGACGACGGTTCACCGACCACTCGCGCGAGCTTCGTGGGGACGGGACGCGCCGACGCGGCGGAGTAGTCGGCGCGGGGCCAAACTTTGAGCGTCGCGGCGGCCACCCCTACGCCGATCGCACCGCCCAACACCACGTCACCCGGAAAATGCACGCCGTTGTAGATCCGCGAGTAGGCGACCGCACCGGCAATTGCGCCGAGCGGGACGGCAAGCTCCGGCATCTCGATCGCGGCCGCGGTCGCAAAGGCGGCGGCTGAGGCCGCGTGGCCCGAAGGCATCGACGACGACACCGGCCGGCGCCGGAGCCCGATGAAGGGGAACGCGTCGAGCGACGGGCGCCGTCGGGGGAGCAGACGTTTGAGGATGCCGCTCGACACCGCGGACGCGCCCGCGATCCCGAGCACACCGCGCAGCGCGGCCCGCCGGCCCCGCCGGCCGCCGAACGCGCCCAGCACGGCCGCGGTGGCGAACCACAGGAGTGAGTGATTCGCCGCCATCGACAGTTCCGGCATCACCGCGTCGAGCGCGGGCGAGCGCCGGTGACTGATGCGCGTGAACGCATCTTGGTCGGCGCGACGAAACGGGAGGAGCAGCGGCGTCAGCCGCCGGTGCGGCCGCTCCGGGTCAGCGGGGAACGACCCGATCGGGCTCCGGGGTACGAGGGGCACGCCGCTTGGCCTTTTGGAGCTCTTCACCCAGTTCCTTCAGCCGAGCCCGCGGGAGTGCCGCGCGCACCTTCGGAAACCATTCGGTTTCCTCTTCTTCGACATGATGGCGGACCTGCTCCATCATCACGGTGACCTTGGCGTCATACCGCTCGTCGTCGACGTCGATCGCCATTATCTCTTCGAGCGTCCACTTGAGTACGTGGTGCTCCTCGAGGCTCTCCAGGATGTCGTCTTCGAGCTTCGGCACCTCTTCACGGATCGCGGGATAGAAGACCTTCTCCTCGATGGCGGCGTGGATCGACAGCGCTTTGATCGCGTTGTCGATGCTCTTCGATCGGGTCGCCCGGCCGGCCCGCTTGGCCGCCTTGTATTCACGAAACAGCTTCGACACTGCTTTGTGGTCGGCCTTCAAGAGCGCAATGGCGTCCATGGTCTCCTCGTTGTGACGGCGGGGGTGTTCGGGCTCGTGGTGCAAGTACCCGGCTTCGTGCTCCCGAAACCGCAACCCGTCGGCCCGACGTACAGAACTGGCCAATGTGGAGATAACGCTCATCGAGGCGGCTCCAAGTGGGCCCCCGCGGCGGGGCCGTGCGTCGGCGGGGAATCTAGCTCAGAGTGGGATGCGCGCGACCTGACGTGTCGTCCCCCACGCCTGGAGGCTCATGTTCACGATCGCGGCGTACACGATGATCTTTTGCGCCGCGATCTGCATCCGCAGGACCGTCAGCGTGGTCAGGCTCGGGCCGACGGCGACGATGGCGACGTAGGCGGCGAGCAGAACCAGTAAGCCGATGTTCAGGCCGAGCCACGACCTCGCGCTGCCGTTCCGGGCCTGCACGATGACGAGGTTGGCGACGAATACGAGCAAGAGCGTGAACGCCACCTGCACGAGCAAGACATGTGTGTCGCGTTCGGAGTTCTGGGGCGTGACGGCGGCTCCGACGAATCCGAGTCCGCACAGCACTGCCACGACCTGGGAGATCGCTGCGGCAGGTAGCGCCCGTTTGTGTACAGCCCACGCTCGCCACGCCGGTGCCGACCACGCAAACGCGAGACCGAGCGACGCGAGTGCTATGACGAAGAGCGTTCGTGCGACGGTGTTGGTGCGCCCGGAGTAGGTGACGGTCGTTCCGAGGTCACTGAAGAAGTTTCCGAAGAACAGATAGTGGCGCGAGTGTGAGTCGAAGATCGATCCGCCGTCGTACACGAGCATCGCCGTGATGGTGAGAGCGACGAACGACCCGGCCGAGAGGACGAGGAGCATCGCCCGCCGCCGTACCGCCGGCGGGTTCATTGTCTCGACGAGCTCCGTCGTAACCACAGAGCCAGGATCGGCGGACCGAACACTGCGAGGAGCGCGGCGAGACCCGCGGCTATGTAGAACAGGAGCGGGACCGGAGCCTTGCCCTTCGGGAGCGCAATCGAAGCGAGGTTCGACACGGTCTCGCTCGACGGGTCCGCGCCGGCCGCGGTCGAGAGCGCGTTCGGGTCGCCCGACGCTTGGGCTTTCGCCGCGGCCTTTGCCTTCGCCGCCGGGTTTCCGGCGGCCACGTTGCTCGTACCGGATGCGCCGCCGCCTGCTCCGCCGGCTTGGCTGCTTCCGCCCGGCGAGGCCGAACCAACAGCCGGGCCCGACGACCCGGAACTCGTCCCTGCGGAACCGCTAACCGAACCCGCGCCGACCGGTATCACTGCGACCGCGATCGGCGCCGGCGGCTCGTATGTGCCGTCGATAGTGGGGTTGTGACAGTTCGAGATTGCAGGAGGCTTGGGCGCGCCCGGGATCTTCTGTTCCACACTGAACGCGGCCTGCACAAGGTTTGGTGGTAGCGGCGCGTAGCCGAGTTGCTCGGCCTTCTGTTGACCCGCGCACACAAAATAGAGGATGAACTGGCCGAGCGTCGCGCCCTTGGCCGCGTTGAAAGGCGTGGCCGTCGTCGTCGGCACGATCATGTAGCTGTAGCTCGACATCGGGTACACGCGCTTGTCCGGGTTGTTGTACACACTGACAAGGTTCTGGGTGCCGTCGGCGTTGAAGGTGGCTGCCTTCAACGCCAGTGAGACTGCGGCTGCAACCGGTTGGGCGAAGTAGCCCGACTTGTTCTGCAGATAGGCAACCGGAAATCCGCGTTGCTTCGCGTACCCGTACTCGACGTACGTGATCGCGCCGTTGGCGAACGACGACGCCACGTAGCCGGCCACGCCGTCGGAGTACTGCTGGGCGATCGAGCCCTGGAACGGCGGATACAGCGACGTGCTCGGACAGGGGTTCAGGTGGATAGCGACCTTGGCGCAGAACGCAGTCCAGATCGACGGCGTCTGACTGGCCATGTACGCCGTGAACTGAGCGGAAGTTCCCGATCCGTCGGAACGGATGACGGGGCGGATTGCGAGGTGAGGAAGCGAGATCGTGGGATTCGTCGCCTTGATCACGGGATCGTCCCAGAACGTCGTTACGCCAGTGAAGATGTCGGCGACGGCCACGCTGCTCAAGTTCAGGTTGGTGACGCGCTTTCCGTTGACCTCGAGGTGGTACATGAACGAGGTGCCACCCGCGACGATCGGCATGTATGCGTACGGCCGGTGCGCGGCGCGCGATACCTCGTCGTAGTAGATGATGTTCCCCTGGTCGTCTTTCACCTGAGCCTGAAACGGGATCTCGGACACCGCGAAGTCGACCTGGTCCTGGTAGTAGAAGACACGGCCCGACGTCGACCCGACGCCTTGGTAGTTCACGTCGAGCCCTTGGCGCGAAACGTCGGCGCGCCACTGGTCGACGGCGATCTGGCTCCACGTAGACCCGGCGCCGACGATCGACGTCGCTGCGTGCGCGGCCGGTATCCCCGGCACGACGAACGTCGCGATGAAGAGTGCGAAGGCACCGATGCCCTGCACGAAGCGGGACGACACGCGCGTGCGCGCTCCTGACCATCCGGTGAGCACGACCCTCATCCGAAGCGCCCGCTCACGTAGTCGAGAGTGCGGCTGTCGTCGGGGTTGTCGAACATCTTCTGCGTGGATCCCGTCTCGACGATGCGACCCGGTTCGTTCTCACCGGCCAGGAAGAACGCGCACGACTGCGAGACGCGGTGGGCCTGTTGCATGTTGTGCGTCACGATGACGATCGTCACCTGTTCTTTCAGTTCCTCGAGGGTTTCCTCGATGCGGCGGGTCGAGGTGGGATCGAGCGCCGAGCAGGGCTCGTCCATCAGGAGGACCTGGGGCTTCACGGCGAGCGACCGCGCAATGCACAAGCGCTGCTGTTGTCCGCCCGACAACGCACCGCCGGCTTCCCCTAGTCGGTCCTTGACCTCGTTCCAGAGCCCGGCCTGGCGCAGGCATCGCTCGACGGTTTCCACGCCTTCGGCGCGGTTGAGCTTGATTCCCGACAGCCGGAGCCCGGCGACGACGTTCTCGGCGACGGTCATCGAAGGAAACGGGTTCGGTTTCTGGAACACCATGCCGATCCGCCGCCGCACGTCGGTCGGCCTGACTCCACGGTCGTAGAGGTCGCGCCCGTCGAGCATTACCTCTCCGCCGAGCGCGGCGCCGGGCACAAGCTCGTGCATGCGGTTCAAGATCCGCAGGAACGTTGACTTGCCGCAACCGGAAGGGCCGATCAGAGCAGTCACCTCCCGGGCCGGCATGTCGAGGGAGACCTGCTCCAGAACCTTGCGTGAGCCGAACCACGCGCTCACGCGTCGCGCAGCCAACGCTGCGGCCGGCTCTCGGCGTGTTCCGGTGAAAGGTCGGCTGACCGGAGCCTCTTGCGTGGTGGTCATGCGAGTCCTTTGCGAGCAAGGCGCCAACGACGGAACCGACTGATATGACCGGGTCCGCGCCCGCCGATGATGCGGGCGATGATGAAGAGGACGAGGACCAGCGTGATCAACACGAGCGCGCCGTTCCACGAGCGCGTCACGCTGTTTGGTAGGTCCTGGCGGAACAGTTGGAAGATGTAGAGCGGGAGCGCGGCCTGGGCGCCGTGGAACGGGTTGCCGTTGAACCCCGTGTTGCCGAGTGTGGTGAGGATCAGTGGCGCGGTCTCTCCGACGGTGCGGGCGACGCCGAGGATGATCGCAGTCGTGAGTCCGGCGCGCGCGGTCGGGAGGATCACCCGCCACGTGGTGCGCCACTCCGGAGCACCGAGCGCGAGCGACGCCTCGCGGAGCCCGCCGGGCACGACGCGCAGGACGACCTCCGCGGTGCGCGTGACGGTGGGCAGCATGAGCACCGACAGTGATAACGCGGCCGCCAACCCGGACTGACGGATGTACCCGCTCTGGATCAGCGCCGCGTAGATGAACAGACCGGCGACGATCGACGGGATGGCGCTCATCGCGTCGACGAGCATCCGCACGGGCTTCGACAGCGGGCCGCCGATCTCGTTGAGGAACACGGCGGTCGCGAACCCCAGGGGTACCGAGATCAGCGTCGCGATTCCGACCTGCTCCAATGTGCCGACGATGGCGTGCGATGCGCCGCCCTTCGTTGCCGAGTCCAGCGGGCCGACGCTCGATTGGTCCTGGGTCAAAAAGTGCAGGCGAAGCGAGTGGTAGCCCTTGCCGATCACCCCGACCATGATCGCGATCAACGGGACGAGCACGACGAGCGCGGCCGTGACCGCCAACGTGCGGGCGAGGTGATCGCGGGCTGCGAGCACGTCGCGACGTTCCCACGCGACCAGGAAGCTGATCACAACGAACGTGGCCCACCACGACAGGAGGAAGCCGACTATGCCCGAGAGTGGTGTCAGGCGCTCGTAGACCAGCCAGGTGAACGCGAGCGACGATGCGCCCGCAAGGCCGGTCGCGATGACGTTCTCGCTGTCCCAGGCGCTCACCAACCGCCGCGGTTCTTCCGGATCGGCGTCGCGTGGACCTGACCTGTCGGGAATGACGCTGATCGCGTCGTCGTCAGTCGTCGGCTCGCCGGTGAGGTCGATGATGCCCACGGTAGGTACGTCGCTCATATTTCGGTCGCCAATCCCGAGCGCGACCGGTTGACGATCGTCGAGGCCAGCGCGTTCACGGCCAGCGTCATCACGAACAGAACCAGACCGGCTGCGATGAGCGCGCTCTGCCCGAAGTCGCCGGACTCGGACCACTTCAGCGCGATCAGCGACGCGATCGAGTTGCCACCGTTCTCCAACGGGCGTGCCAGCGTGTGGAGATCGAACGTCGGCGAGATGATGAGCGTCACCGCGATCGTCTCGCCGAGCGCACGCCCCAGCCCGAGCATCGATCCACCGATCATCCCGCCCCGCCCGAAGGGCAGTACCACAGTGCGGATGACGCCCCACTTGGTCGAGCCGAGCGCAAGCGCGCCTTCCTTCTCGCCCACGGGCGCTTGGGAGAACACCTCGCGCATCACCGCGGTGCAGATGGGCACGATCATGATGGCAACGACGATGCCGGCGATGAACGTCGACGTCGTGTAAAGCGCGGTCTTTGTGTTCAGGAGGGGAATGAATCCGAGGTGAGTGGTGAGCCAGCGGGCGACATTGATCGCCCTGGGCATCAGGGTTGCGCGGCCCCAGAGACCGAAGATCAGGCTGGGGATCGCAGCGAGTAGGTCGATCAGCGAATTCAGTGGCCGCCGGAAGCGCCGCGGCGAGTACTCGACGAGGAACAGCGCAGCCCCGATAGAGACCGGTACCGCCATCACGATCGCGATCCCTGCGATGAGCACCGTCCCGAACAGGGCGGCGGCGATGCCGAACGTGCCGCCTTCCGGTTGCCACTGCGAGTGCGTGAAAAACCCCGTTCCGGCGCGGCTGAGTGCGTTCCATCCTCTGGTGACGAGGAACAAGAAGATGAGCGCCATCAGCACCAACACCAGCGCGGACGCCATGCGACTGAAGGTGTGAAAGACGCGATCACCCCGGCCGCGTTCGGCCACGATCACGCGCGGGACGTCGTCGGCGTCGATCATGCAGACACCAGTAGACGATGTGCGACTGGCCATCGGTTGGCCCGGTGGTGAACGACCCGCAAATTCGTGGAGACCATTGATCGTTGGTCGCTCGCCATCGAAGCGCGCGTGTTACGACTACCCGCAAGGAGGCTCGGTCGTCATGGGTTCTACTCGTTCTCGCGTCGCGCGCCCGTGGGCGGCCGCAGCGCCGCTGATCGCAATCTTGTTGCTCGTCGCTGCGAGCAGCGTGGCCACAATCGCGGCGCCCGGCGCGGGCGCCGCCGCGGCCGCGCGCACGCTGGCGGTGTTGCCGGCGACGGGATTGACGAACCAGGCGGTGCAGGTCAACTGGACGGGATTTACGCCGACGACGGCGTCTGGCCTCAATCAGGTGATCGTCGTGCAGTGCAAGGGGAAGCCGACGTCGCTCGCAGACTGTTTCACCGACCAACCATTCCCCAGCTCCGCGAACGGCACTGAGGTGGTGACCGGCTTCACCCGCCCGGACGGCAGCGGTACCGCGGAGTTGGAGGTCCGCCCGGCTGCCCAGTTGCCTGCGCTCGGCTGCGTTCAGGCCGACCCTTGCTCGGTGCTCGCCTATGAGAACCAGGTGGTTGCCGCCGGCCACCTTCCCACGCTCTTGGCGATGGCGACCATCAGCTTCGGTCGCTCGACCGACGACTGCCCTTCGGTGACGAACCTCGACGTGCGCGCCGAGGGTGAGGCGTCGGCTTCGCCGGTCATGTACGACTGGGCGTCACAGCGTTGCGTCGGTGCGAATCATTTCGTACTCGACTACACCGAGACGTCCTCCGACGCCGGCCGGCAGAGCTTCCTCCAGAGGTTGACCGACGTCGCGGTGACCTCGATCGCGGCGACGCCGGCCGAGCTGAAGGCGGTGCCCGGCGCTCCGAAGTTCTCGTACGCGCCGCTCGACCTGACGAGTGTCGCCGTCGTCTACAACATGCGCGATCCAACGTCGAACAAACCGATCACGGACCTGACCCTCTCGCCGCGGCTCCTGGCGCGCCTCATCTCGGACACCGACCTCGGGTCCTTCTTCCAGGATCCCGAGCTCACCCGACTTAACCCGCATCACACGTTCCCGGTCACCGGAGCATCGACGCCGCTCATTCGGGCCGAGGCCAATGCCGATACGTGGGTCACGACGAACTGGATCGCGCACGACGCGAACGCTGCGGCTTTCCTTCGCGGCAACGACCCGGATCGCGTGGTTGTCGACCCGTCGTACAAAGGCATCTCCTATCCCACCGACATCTTCGAGAACCGGGCGCTCGACGACGCGTATCTCCCGCGGGAAGGCGAGGCCGCGACGGTGCAGCACGTGTTCTACGGCGCGCGGCCACGAGACACCTCTCCGCTTGATCCTGCGCAGACCGGGTTCATCGGTGTCGTCGACCTGGCTGCTGCGAATCGCTTCGATCTCCCGACCGCGAAGCTGATCAACAGGGCCGGGAAGGCTGTCGCGCCGACCGCGGCCGGCATCCTCGCCGGTTACCACGCGATGGTCGCGGGTCCTAGCGGCACGTTGGTCGCGAACCCGGCGTCGACGGATCCCGCGGCTTACCCACTCGTGAAGGTCGACTACGCGATGGTTCCAAAGGTGACGGATCTCGCGCACGCTCGCCACATCACCGACGCCCTGACTTGGGGAGCCACGACCGGACAGACGGGTCTGCCCCCCGGCTACGTCCCGCTTCCGCCCGCACTCGTTGTCCAGACCAAGCAGGTCGCCGCCGGCATCAAGACCCCGGTCGTGGCCGCGACACCGACCACGGCGCGTCCGACGACGACCGGGCCGGTCACGACGACGACCGCTCCGGCAACCGTGCTTCCTTCCGACACGGGGTCGTGTTGCTCCGACTCAGGCTCCGGCGGGAGCTCCTCGCTCGTCGGATCGTCGCTCGTCGGCTCGGGATCGTCGGGCGGACGCGCGAACCCAGTCGCCGCGGGATCAGCCGCGGTGACGCGCAACTCTGGGTCGGCGAAAACGGCTCCGACGACGATTCCCGTCGAAGGGGGGACACCGTCGGTCGTCGGCCCGAGCGCGGTGATCGCAGCCGCGGGCGCACCGTTCGCGCTCCCGGTGCTGTTCGCGAGCGGGCTGCTTGCGGCGCTCCTCGTCGCAATACGGCGCCTGTGGCCACGCCTGCTGCGGCCGCGACGAGCGCTGGGCCGATTGCTCCGGATCTCCCGGGCCCCGGCCGGGGTGAGCGGCGCGACATGACCGACGTAGAGACGGCATGGCGCAACGCCGGCGACGCGGAGCGACCGATCTCGCCGGGGGACGTGCTGGTCGCGCCCGAGGCGCCCTGGGTGCGGCCGCGCCCGGCCGACGATGTCACCGTTGAGCCACCGGTCAAGCCTCGCGGGGTCGGCCGCACCGAGATCGCGGTCATCGTCAACCGTGGGCTGCTGACCTTCGCGGTAGCAGTGCTCGCGTTCTTGGTGTTCCTCGCGACTCCGTCGGCATTGCAGCACGGTCGTAGCCAGACCGGGCTCGTCCGGCGTTTCCGGGCCGAGCTGGCCGAGGCGCGGGCGCCCGTCAACGCGCCCATTCCGGTCGGCGCCCCGGTCGCACTGATCGAGATCCCGGCGATCGGCGTGCACGAGATCGTGGTCCAAGGGACCACCAGCGGGCTGACGCGGGCGGGTCCCGGCCATCTGGCGGCATCGGTGCTCCCGGGCCAGCTCGGCAACTCGGTGATCTTCGGTCGGAGCTTCGCCTACGGCGGCCCGTTCCGGCACTTGGCGTCACTCAAGTCGGGCGACGAAATTCGCGTGACGACAGGACAAGGAACCGCGCGCTACTCGTTTTTCTCCGAGGCGACGTACCCGCGCGGCAACGCCCACGCCTTGCTCCCGACGGACAGTGGTCGGCTGACGCTCGTCACCGCAGATCCGGCGCTGCTCGCGAACCGATACCGCGTCGCCGTGGCGCAGCTCGACAGTGATGCGTTCACGGCCACGGGCCACGCGCCGACGATTGGTCGCGCCGATCTCGGGCTCACGGGCGACCCATCGGTGGCGCCGACCGTCTTCGTGTGGCTCCTCTTCGCAGCGCTGGTCGGCGCCGGCGCCGTCTTCGCATTCCGGCGAACGACCCGCGCCGCGGCGTGGCTCCTCGTCACACCGTTGGTTCTCGTCGCCGCGTGGTTGGTCTTCGAGAACCTTGTTGTCCTCCTGCCGGCGACGCTGTGAATCGCGACCTGTGGATTGTCGTGTGCGAACGGGTCACGACCCGATGTTCACCCCATTGCCACGTGAGGCTCCCCTGTTGAGTGGTGGTCCGTTCACTTACGCCGTTTATTGATGTATGCGCACACGTCGGGCTGGCCGGCGGTCCGCAAACAGGAGGCACGGTTCCTTGTTCAGATTGAAAGCAATCATTGGCACTTTGGTGGTGGTGGGCATAGGGAGCGCGGCGCTCGCTGCGTGCGGCACCCCGACGCCTGTTGTCGCCGGAGTGGGATCGGACACGACGTATTGGGTCAACGCGGGTTCGCACAACGTTCAGGGAACGGTGCCCCCGAACGCCCGCAACGGGATCTCCACGAACTACAACGCGTCACAGACGGCGGTGAAGACGTACGAGGTTCCGCCGGTCCTGACGGCTCCGTTCCCGGGGCCGACGTTCACGGTTCCGGCCGACTCCCAGTGCACGACGGCGACCACGTACAACGGATCGAACCCGCCGCCGAACGGTTCGAGCGCGGGTATCAGTGCGTTGGTCAACGACACCAACGGTTGCGTCGACTTCGCGCGTTCCTCGCGTGGTTCCAAAGTTAGCGACCCTTCGAGCCTGTCGTTTTGGGCCTACGCCCTCGACGCGGTTTCGTGGATCAAGTTCCCGGAGAACACCCACGGGGTGTCGTCGCTCACACCTGCCCAGTTGAAGAACATCTACACGTGTGACCCGGCCACGGGCGTACCGTTCGCATCCAACTGGAACCAGGTCGGCGGTACCACGGGAACGATCGTCAAGTACGCGCCGCAGACGTTGTCGGGCACGTACGCGTTCGTGAACTCCAAGCTGCTCGGTGGTGCCACCATCGACCAGAACTGCAACGCGGCGCACTTGTCGACGTTCCTGGAAGAGCATGACGCGACTGGTATTCCGGCCGCACAGAAGGCCAACGCGATCTACTTCTTCTCGGTCGCGCAGTACAACGCCCAGAAGGGTGGATACCTGATCGACCTCCGCAATGGCTCGGCGCTGGGCAACATCAACGGCGTCGCTCCGACCGCCGCGACGATCAACGAGACCGCGGGCCGTTTCTTCGGAACCCGCTACGTCTACAACGTCACCAAGTCGACGTCGCCGCAGCTTTCGGCCACGCTCGACTTCATCGGCGTGAAGGCGGGTGGTCCCGGCTACGTGTGCAACAACACTGCCAGCGCGACCATCAGCATCTTCGGTGAAGTGCCGTTGCCCCTCGGTGGGACCGGTGCCGGTCTGCCCAACAGCTACTGCCGTCTCAACCCGACACCGCTCTAGTCGAGACGTGTCACTACGAATGCGACACGCACACACGGACGACACGTGCGTAGCGGCGCGGGGGCGGGCCCGAAAGGGCCTGCCCCCGTTCGTCGCGTTTCTCGTCGTCCTGACCGCGTGCTCCTCGGGGGGGCGCGAGACGACGACAGGTTCCACTGCTTTGACCATTCCACGTCCCTTCGAGGCCGGGCAGCAGATTGGACTCGGGACGGTTGCACTCGAGGTCGCGGCATTTCGTCGGGTCGGCGGCGTGCTGACGATCCATCTCCACATCGCGAACGAAGCGCCGCAACCAGTTTCGTTGCGACCGACCGCGTTTACGGTCTTTTACGGCTCGAGTCGTCATCTTTCGAGCAGCACGACGGGATTCGCTCAGCCGATCGGTGCGAGCGGGACAGCCTTCGCCACCCTGGTGTTCTCGGTTCCGGCGCAATATCCGTATCCGCTGCTCTGGTTCGACGGATCCGTGCCGGGCGCCCGCCCGGGAACCATCGTGTTTCGCGGGACCTCGGGTTGATCTCGCGGCTCTGACGTGACAATCACCGTGCCTGAGGTCGACTTCGCTCGCACCCCGGACTTGGCGACCGATCAACGACCGCCGCGCAGCCGCCTGGGCGGCGTGGACGTCGCACGATCGCTTGCGATGCTCGGCATGCTGCTCGAACACGAGTTGCAGTATCCGGCGCTGCAACACAAAGACGCGCTGTGGTCGGTATACGGGCGTTCCGCGCCTCTGTTCGTGCTGCTCGCCGGCATCGGTCTGAGTCTTGCCGATCACCCACACTGGCGCGAGAACCGACGGACGATCCTCGCTCGGGTACCGATGCTCTTACTTCTCGGAATGGCGCTGACGTTGGGCGGCGACGGTGTGATCCTGCAGTCCTTCGCCCTGTTCTTCCTGATCGGCGCGTGCGCCACGCGGCTTCCGCGCTGGCTGCTGGGCGGTGCCGGCGGCGGCTGTCTTGTGGGCGGACCGTTGTTCCTGACCCTGCTCCGGCGGCACAACGAGATCATGGGCTTTGGCTCGCAGCGCGACATCGGCTTCCACGCACTGCTCGACCCGGTTGGTTTCGGACGCGGGATGGTGTTGTCGTATTACCCGGCCGTCATCTGGATGGGGTTCTTCTTCGTCGGCATGGCGCTCGGACGTTGCGACCTTTCTGAGGCTGCGGTCGGGCGACGGCTGTTCGGGTGGTCGGTCGTCGCGTCGACGGTGCTCTACACCGTGGGTTGGGCTGGTGCGCGCGCATTCGCTCCGTACACCGGCGCCTTCGCCCTCGCGCCCGATCCGCCGATGACGTGGTCACAACACTGGACGACGTACGGGTTCAGCAGTTCCGTAGGTTGGGCATTGTCGAGCACTGCCGTCGCGCTCGCGGTCGTCGGAGGATGCATCTGGGCCTGGGCCTGGGCCGTGGCCTCGGCACACCTTCGAGCCCGGTTTCTGGCGTCGCTCGCAGCGCTGGGAGCGGTTCCGCTGACGTTCTACGTTCTTCATTTCGTATACCTCGGTACCGCGTGGGCCGCGGCCGAGCCGTACCTGACGAACCCGTACGTGCTCTTCGTCGCCTCGATTGCGTTCTGGGCGGCTTCCGCGGTCGCGGCCGTGGCGTGGCTCGGACGATTCCGGCGGGGGCCCATCGAGACCGTGCTCCACGTGTGCGAACTCGTTCTCACAGGTCGGGCGCGCCGGACTGCATGACGTGCGCAGGGTCGGGTGACGCAGGTCGACATGCGCATCTGCCTCGGCAGTCTCCGTTCGGGATGGGCCGCGTCGACAACTGAGAGTGGCGGAGAACGGACGCGCGTCTCGGTTGGTGCTCACCACGCGCCCGCGTGACTCAGACGCGTGTACCGCACGGAGGCTGCTCGGCGAACCAGTGCGCGACGCGCTCATTCGATCGCGCGTCGCTCGGCAGTCGAGGCGTGCGTCCGACGGTAGTTCATGGCTTGCTCGGCGAATCGACCCGGTCGTCTTGATCCGCGGATGACTGCAACCGAGGCCGAGAGCTCAGACGCCCGACGTGTGCGCGCGCCGGCCGAAGACGGCCCTCGGGCGGATGAACGCCGCGACGGCGAAAAGGGCAACGAAACCTCCTTCGAGCACGATGGAAAGCATCGCCCTGGGCGCTTGGAAACTCTCGGTGAAGTTGGGAAGGCCGACGGTTGCGGCCGTCACGAGGCCGACGAGAGCGCCGGAAGCGACCAACAGGCCGAGGATCCAGCTGCCGCGGATGCCGACGACGATCCCGATTCCGGCGACGAGCGTCGCGTAGAAGGTCGCGTAGAACAGGTCTCCGATGTAGGCCGCACCGATCCCGTACGCAGGCGCCAAGCTGAGGTGGATGAGGCCGATCGGGATCAGAAGTGCGACGGCGAGGATGCGGAATCCGCCGACGGCCGTTTGACCGGCTTTCGAGTCGGGGAGCCGGAGCACGAGACTGTTCATGCAACCTCTACGACGCCGAGAGGCGACTTGGACCATCCCGGGCGCGCTCTTCGACCGACCGTTCGTGAAAGCGCGCATGTTGCGGAATCGTTCGCGCCCCGATCACGCGCCGGCGGGTCGGTCGGTGGCGCGGGAGCCTCACAGTTGACGACCGTGACCGGATTCGCTCGATCGTCGCCGGAGCGACCGAGACCTTCGTTTACTTGCTCGCCGCGTAAAGCCGGTCCGGGTCGCTCGTCACCGGGTTCGGGATCGGGCGGTATGCGCTGGTGGGTTGTCGCCTTCCTGTGGTGCTCGCCGTCGCCGCGCTCGCCGGTTGCGGGGCGACGCGTTGCGCGCATCATCCGACTGCGCACGAGCGCTATTCCTATTACGGATTGCCTCATACCGGTGGGGTCGAGCATCGACCTCTACACCGCACACACGTACGTTCCGGCGACCGACGGCCGTGGCACTACGGTCAAAGCCGTCGGGCTGTCAGTCGAGCGTACGGGCCCGGAAGGCATCCTCACCCTGACGTCGCCTCGAGGGGGTGACGAAGTCCTCCCGCGCGGCATCGGTGACTTCGACGGTGACGGCCGAAGCGATCTCCTCGTCGATACCTTTCTGAATGGCGCGAGCTATTTCGTTCGCGGCTTCGTTGCCGGTACTCACGATCCCACCGCGGTCGGCGTGCGTAGAGCCCCTTATGCACAGGGTGAGGTCTCCGACGTCGAGTGTCGACGTGCTCGATCAGCGTGGGGATCTACTCGTGCTGGACGGAAGCGCAACGGATCTCTCAACTGCGCTCACGAACAGAGCCGTCGCCACGGGTTGGCTCGTCCACGGACACCACATCGTGGAATACGGGTATTCCACCCGCGACGGCGGCACCGCGTGGCGTTGCGACCTCGCCGCCCCCTGCAACAGGGGGCGTCGTGACCGCGTCGTGACGGCGATGCGATTCGCGGCGCGTCAGGTCGTGCCCGGCTGCTCGTTACCGAGAGCGAACTGATCTCTTCGCCGCCGCAGGCAACCGTTCTGCTCCTCGCGGGTGTCGGCCGGGTGGATCATCCTGAGGCGGTCGTCCTACCCGGCGGTCGAATCGATGTATAGCGTCAGGGCATGGGAGTGGAGTTCTCGACCGCGACCGAGCGGGACGCCCTGTGCGGGTTCCTCGACCAGCAGCGCGATGCGTTGATGCGCAAGATCCACGGCGTGAGCGACGCGGATGCGCGCAAAACCCCGACGGCCAGCTCCCTCTCGTTGCTCGGGCTGCTGAAGCATTCGACCTTGTGGGAACGACGATGGTTTCAGGTCGTCGTCGCGGGACGGAAGGTTCCCGTCGAGCAGCTCCAAGACGAGGCGGACGATTTTGCGGTTGGCGACGAAGACACCGTTGAGCACTGGCTGGCGCGCTACTCCGACGAGGCTGCGCTGTCCCGGCAGATCGTGAACGCCATGGGGCTCGATGATCGGTGTGCCCGACACGAGCTGGTCGATGAGAACGTACGTTGGGTGCTACTGCACATGATCGAAGAAACGGCGCGCCACGCCGGACACGCCGACATCATCCGGGAAACGCTCGACGGCACTCGGAGCATGTGACGACCGCGAACACGACTTCTCCCGCCGAGACTTCGTGTGCGCGCCCAAGGACTCGCGGTTTAGCGGTGCCGGCGGTACTGCAGCCCGAGAGAATCCCGTTGCTGAACTCGGGAACGTCGTCGAACAGCCGCGTACCGTCGCCCGCAACGTGAGGGTGCAAGTCCAGACGGAACTCTTCGACCAAGTCGAGCTGCGTGAGCGACCGCCAGACGTGCGCGTGTGCGTTCTCGTGCCCTCGTCGGCGAGTAGGCCGTCGAGCGAGTACATGAACGCCCACGCGATCAGGTTGCGCATGATCAGAAGTCCATGGTCTCGAGCAGGCGGGTGCGATGATGCCCGATCGCGCGCCACGAAGCGAGCGCGGCGGGGCGGATCTGGTGTGGCCCCGATGGTGCACGAGGCTCGGATTCGCGGTGGTGAATGTCGGCTGAGTCGGGTTCGCCTGCCAGCCATACTGTCCCGATGGGAAGGGAACGAGCCGTACTCTTCGTGGACATCGACGGCACGCTCGTCCCCGGCGGTTCGTCGACGTACTTGTCCGAGCGCCTCGGGCACTCCGAGACGTTCATCCCGGCCACTGAGGCGTATTCCGCCGGCCGAATCGACAACGACGAGGTCGCCGCGATCGACGCTCGAGGCTTCGCGGGACACTCAGAAGATCAGGTGCGCGAGTGGCTCGGGCAGATGCCGCTCGTCGCGGGTGTCGAGGAACTCGTTTCGTGGTGCCAGTCTGCGGGCGTCATCCCGGTTCTCGCCTCTCTCGCATGGGACTGCGTCGGCAGGTATCTCTGTGGGCGGTACGGATTCGCCGACCTCAGCGGGGGACAACTCGAAGTCGACGCGGGCACCTACACCGGTGGCGTCGCGTCCTATTTCGACGAGTTCCATAAACTCGACTTTGCTCGGTCGATCGCCCGCCGTTTCGGATTCGCGATGAGTGCCTGTGCGGCAGTTGGCGACAGCCGTTCCGACCTCCCATTGTTCGAGGCCGTCGACTTCGCAGTCGCCTTCAACGCATCGGCCGTCGTGCGGCAGGCGGCGAACGCGGTGGTCGATGGCCGAGACATCGCCGCAATCGTTCCGGCGCTCGAAGAGTGGCTGAGCTAACCGAGTTGCTCGCACGTTGGCGGTGCAGCGGCTATCGGTTGAGATCTACGACAACCCCTGCCTTTCAGGTCGTGACAGTCCAACCCTTCCAGCCGGCATTGCCGCAACGATGGTCACCCGCTGCGCTTCGGGTCGAACGAGCCCGAACATCGTTTCCGACCGCTGGAACACGCCGCGCCACGAGGTCTGAGCGCCGGACCTCCTGCTCGTCCGTCTCGGCGGTACTCGCGCTCGAACTCGTCGCGGAGCGTGTTGGAGACTGAACAACAACTTCGGACGCTCCAACCAGGCTCGGCTGCTTCCGTGCCGGTCCTGACTCGCAAAACCCAGTCTCACTGGCAGCTCTGTACGCGACCGGTGACGCGTAATCCCCGACGGCACGTCGCTGCGGCGAGCCCGTAGCGGCGGTGATGTATGTGCGCTCTAGTGCTCTCGCGCGTAAGTCATTGTGAGTTACGCGATCTTGAGGGGTCGTCCGTCGTAGGTCCAGCGGAACGGTCGTGCGTGGCGGTTGTAGTCGCGGATGAAGCTGATGATCTGGCCGGTGAGGTCGTCGGTGTCGGTGAACTCGCCGTTGCGTAACAGGCGACGTTCCAGGATCGAGAAGAACAACTCGACTTGGTTCAGCCATGACGCGTGCGTTGGCGTGTTGTGCAAGTAGACGTGGGGATGTTCGTCGAGGAACTGCTCCACGATAGGTGAGCCGTGCGCAGAGAGGTTGTCGACGATGCAGCGCATCTCGAGACCCTCGGGTGTGTGGCGCACGAGATCGTTCAGGAACTCGACGAAGTTGTCCGAGCGGGTCGAGTCGGTGATCCAGCCGGCGACGCCTCCGTCGTGCACGTCGAGCGCGGCGAACAGGACGCGGGTGCCATGGCGAACATACGTCGGGTCTCGTCGAACGGGCTTGCTTGGCACTGCCGGTTTGGTGCGGTTCGATCGCGACTTCGCTTGGATCTGACTTTTCTCGTCGACCGACCAGACCACAGCGTTGTCGGGCGGGTTGAGATACAAGCCGCACACGTCAGCTGCTTTGGCCCAGAAGTCGGGGTCATGACTCGTCATCCACGACTCGGTCTGCCACGGCTTCAGATCGAGCGCGTCGCAGATCCGCCACACCTGCGACGCCGAGATCGGAATCCCGTGTTCGTGCATCCGGGCCGCGAGCAGCTCACACGTCCAGCGCGACGCGTTCGGCGGTGACTCGGTCGCGAAGTTCACCAAGCGGGTCACATCGTCGTGGCCGTACACGACGGGTCGGCCCGAACGGGGGTCATCATCGAGACCCCCGATACCGAACTCGTCGAAGCGACGCCGCCACACCGCGACCTGGTTGTAATGCATGTCGACCGAGGCGCCGATGTCGCGATTCGAAACACCATCCGCGGCGAGCAACACTACACGCGCCCGTTGCGCGTACGGATGATCGATCGTGCGTGACCGAACCCACGCCTCCAACTCGGCCCGATCATCATCCGGCACATCCAACGCGGGAAGACGCATGCACGCATCAGAACACATCACAGTGACTAACGCGAGCATCTACTAGGGAGCGGAAAGTGTCTCAAAACGTCACCGAACGCGTAGCCAAACTGCGCGACGCAGTAGCCGACGACAGAAACCGCCGCGGCCGAGGAGACGATGATCGTTCCGACAAAGCCCAGAACGAGTCGGGACGTTGGCCGCTGTTCCAGCGCCACTCTTCTCACCGATGCATGATGCACGAAGAAGAGTCGTGATGCCGGCGCGGGTCGGCTAATCAATATGGGCGGCGCGCAGCCTCAAGCTGTGCAGACGACGCGCTGAATACAATCGAACCGTGCACGCGGTCGTGGCGACAGTCGACATCGAGGATGCGGATGTTGCTCGCAGAGCACTGGCCGACCTGAGGTTGACTCTGGTCCCGAGAGCGCCGGGCTTCGTCGCCGCTTACTGGCTGGAACCGATCGATGGTGTTGGCATGTCTGTCGTTGTATTCGAGACGAAGGCGCACGCAGAGGAGGCGATGTCCTACCCGCTTCCGCCGTTGCCAGGCGTCACTCCCCTGACGGTGCAGCTCCGCGAGGTATACGCAAGCGCCTGATTCGAAGAGTCGGCTAACGCTGTCGCCAGTCGGGACAAGGGGGCGTGTCGTCCCGGCCGACTCATGGCGGATCACTGGGCGTCGATCCGCGACGTCATGACAGAGCGCGTCGTGGCTGCTGATCCTCGAAGGCGCGCCGTGAAACACGCCATCCGCGGCAGGAAGCTGGTGAGAACCGCGACGCGCAAGCCCGCGTTGAGGTGCGCCGTCTCGAGTCGGGGTGCCGGGATTCGAACCCGGGACCTCAGCGTCCCGTAAGCGAAAAAGCCGTATTCAGGCGAACGCCCGCGAACGATGGCGAATCGGGGCGCGCGCCATGAACGCGCCATGACACGCGAGTCAGGGTTCGCCGGGCCCGCGTGCCGGCGGCGCGTCACAGCGCGTGGATCGTGACGCTGCGCTCGCCGTCGGCGAGAGCCGTCAGATCGGCGGGATCGCCGGTGAGTATCCCGGCTCCGCCGGATCCGATGGCCTCCGCGACGACGATGGCGTCCACGGTGTCGGAGCGATCGGCGCGGCCGAGCAGTGCACCTGCGCGTCGGCCGACCGCCTCGTCGATCGATAGCGAGTCCGATACGGCGTTCAGCACCCGGTGCACACCGGCGTCGCGCGGGTTACCGCGCAGCGTCTCGGCCAGCACGACGACGGGCACGCGCACTTCGGCATCGAGCTCGATCGCTCGCCGGATGAACGCCCGAGCGCGTGGATCGTTTCGAGCCAATGCGATGACGGCGCCGGCGTCGAGGATTAGGCGCGGCGGCGCCGGCGGGGTTTCGCGGCGGCGGGCCATTCGTGTCGGACCTCCTCCATCATGGACTCGTCGACCGGGCCCGCAGCCTGGTCGGCTTCCTCGAGGAACGTGATGAGCCGATCGCGTTGCAGTTGGCGGCGCAGCGCTTGGTTCACGTAGCCCGACAGACCACGCTGACCCGCGTGCCGGCGCGCCTGCTCCACGAGTTCGTCATCCAGAGTGAGAGACACCTTCTCCGTCGACATATCTCTATCCTACTCCAAGTAGGATACGTTGCGGACGGCCAAATCCGCCGCCGACGGCGTGCCAATGCGAGCGCCCCGATCGGCAGGGATGATGCGTGTGTGGCTTCGCGGCTGTTAGGCGGCGGCAAGCAGCCGGTCGGGCGAACGTGTGACCGACGAGGCGCTGTGCGACCAGGCGCATTCCCTGTCCTGTCCACCCTCCCGGCTGTTGCTTGCCGCCTCTACCATCTACAG
>JBBSFB010000030.1:0-53078 GCA_038239145.1 Acidimicrobiia bacterium | reverse complement strand
CGAAAACCCCACCCCGTTCGTATGGCACAAGAGCGCCGAACAGATCCTCGAACGCCTCGCCGGCTACTGCACCGCCATCAACCAAAGCACCAGCGCATGACCACCGCGATTTCACCGCGCTTCAGCCTTCCAGGACACTAGGTCGCGAGCAGAGAGGTCGTCGTCGACGACCAGTGCCATCCCTCGATGTCCGACGTGCATGCGGTCGAGGACGGTGCCGAGCCGGTCCCAGTCGACGGGCTTCGTGAGGTACTCCGCCGCGCCGAGTGCGTAGCCGAGGTTCTGTTCGTTCGTGATCGTCATCAAGATGACCGGGATGTCTTCGAGCTCGGGGGCGGCCTTGAGTGCACGCAGCACCTCCCAGCCGTCCATCCCCGGCATAATGACGTCGAGCGTGATCACGTCGGGCCGCTGCTCACGCGCCATGCGCATCGCCTGCTCGCCGTTCGCCGCGGTGAGAACCGCGAACCCCTCACGATGCAGGAACCGACTGATCAGGTCGCGTGCGGCGGCGTCGTCGTCGACCACGAGCACTGTGGTGTCGCCGGCGAGCCCGTTGGTGGCGAGCGTGCCAGCGCCGGCCGTGACGGGGACTCGCTGATCGTCGACCGGAGCGTGGTCGGGGAGCCGCACCTCGAACATCGAACCGACACTCGGCTCGCTCTCAACGCGGATCGAGCCTCCGAGGATCTCGCAGAACTGCCGGGTGATGGCGAGCCCGAGGCCCGTACCGCCGTAGTCGCGCGCGGTCGTCTCCTCGGCTTGGCTGAAGGCTTCGAACACGCGACCGAGCTGCTCGGGCGTCATGCCGATACCCGTGTCACGGATCCGGAAGTTGATCCAGTCGTCCCCGCCGGGAACCGCTTCCCGTTCGAGCTCGAGCGTGATCACTCCGTCACGGGTGAACTTCGACGCGTTGCTCAAGACGTTGAACAGCACCTGGCGCACCTTCGTCGCGTCCGAGCGCATCGATCCGAGTGGCGAACCGCAGCGGACTTCGAGGGTGTTCGCATTCTTGCGCACGAGCGGACTGATCGTGCCCTCGATGTCGCGCGCGAACTGGTCGAGGTCGAATGCCTCGACGTGAACCTCCATCTTGCCGGCCTCAATCTTGGAGAGGTCGAGCACGTCGTTGATCAGACCCAGCAGGTGTCGGCCGGAAGCGACGATGCGCTCCAAGTCGGTGAGGTACTCATCGTGTTCGTTGTCACGAACTTCCTCTTGGAGCATCTCGCCGTAGCCGATGATCGCGTTCAGCGGAGTACGCAGCTCGTGGCTCATGTTCGCGAGGAAGTCGCTCTTGGCCCGACTGGCCTGAAGCGCGGCGTCGCGGGCCTGTGCAAGCTCGCGGTGCGATTTCGCGAGCTCGGCTGTACGTTCCGCGACCTTGCGTTCGAGCGACTGTTCCGACTCGCGCAGCGCCTCGTTCGCGGCGCGCGTGTCCTCGAGGGTGTCGCTCAGCCGGTTGTTCGACTGCCGGATCGAGAACATGCACAGAATCGCCCCGACGAGCGCGGCGAAGGCCGCGAGGCTCTTCACGAGCAGGTCCGAGACGCCGTCGAGCGGAAGTAGCGGATCGAACATGGTGGCGGTCGCGCCGACCACGAGGATCCCGGATGCCACGAGCAGCAGCCGAAGCAAGTGCGCGCTGGTCACGAACGGCAGCGCGAGCACGACCGACAGGATGCAGAACACGGCGGTAAGCGGCCATAGCGCGGGGGCGAAGATCGCCATGGCGAGGACCGGACACCAGATCGCCAGCGCCAGCGCGGTCGTTCCCTCGGCGACACGATTGTGGTTGGCGTAGTACACCGCAAAGCGCTGGATCACGGCCGTGGGCACGATCGCCAGCGCCAGGATCAGGAGAACGGTGTCGCCGTAATACCAGTACAACGCGAGTACCGCGGGGATCGCGATCGGGGCCGCCGGCTCGTTGAAGCTGATCAGCTGTCGGAGCAGGACCGCTTCGGGCGTCATCACCGCCAGGTCGTGCGGGTCGTGCACTCGGCTCCCACCCCCGGGAACGGCTTCGATGCAGGCGCTTCGACGCCCGGGCGTGGCCCGGGACGGGTGCGTGTTCGTATGCTTAGCAGGAGATGAGCGCGGCTGGCGACGTTGGGAGCGAGACGCGCACCACGATGCGCAGGCTCCAACACGATCTGCGAACCCCGCTCGGCCAGATCCTCGGCTATGGCGAGATGCTCCAAGAGGAGCTGCAAGACCGTGCGCTCACCGAACTGCTCCCCGATCTCGAACGCATCTGCGCGGCGGCGAGGACGGTGCTCGGCCTCGTCGACGGGATCTTCCGGCCCGAGGACGTCGGCGAGTCGCCCGCGGCGACCTCGAGCAACGAAGTGCTCCGCCACGAAACTGCATCAGGAAATCGCGCTGGCCATGTACTGATCGTCGACGACGAGTCGTCGAATCGCGAGCTGCTCCGCCGCTGGCTCGTCCGCTCGGGATACGACGTGACCGAGGCCGCCGGCGGACACGCCGCGCTGCAGATGATCGAGCAACAGGCCTTCGATCTGGTCCTCCTCGACGTGATGATGCCCGACATCGACGGCATCGAGACCCTGGAGGCGATTCGACGCACACGATCGGTCACCGAGCTGCCCGTGATCATGGCGACGGCGCTCGCCGGGAGCGACGACACGATCACGGCACTGGAGCGCGGTGCGAACGACTACGTCACCAAGCCCTTCGACCGGGGCGTGGTTGCGGCGAGGATCGACACCCAGCTGGCGCTGCGCGCGGCTGCACGCGAGATCGAGACGTTGGCGCGGCAGCTCGAACTGCGCAACTCGTTTCTCCGACAGACGTTCGGGCGCTATCTGTCCGACGAGGTCGTGTCGAACCTACTCGAGAGCGACGAAGGGCTGGAGATGAGCGGCGAGCGACGCCGCGTGAGCATCCTTCTCGCTGACCTCCGCGGGTTCACCGGGCTGACCGAGTCGCTGACACCGGCGGAGATCGTGTCGATCCTCAACACGTATCTCGGAACGATGTCCGACGTGATCCACGACTACCACGGCACCGTCGACGAGTTCCTCGGCGACGCAATCCTCGCCCACTTCGGAGCGCTCACGACGCGCGATGACGACAGCGAGCGAGCCGTCGCGTGCGCGGTCGCGATGCAGCGTGCAATCGAAGACGTCAATCGCATCAACGGCGACCACGGCCATCCTCAGGTCGCGATGGGAATCGGCATCGCGACCGGAGAGGTGATCGTGGGCAACGTGGGGTCGGAGAAGCGTTCCAAGCACACGGCCATCGGCAGCGCGGTCAACTTGGCATCGCGCATCGAGGGGTACACGCTCGGCGGCGAGATCCTCATCTCACAAGCGACGTTCGAGGATGTCGCGGATCTCGTGCAGGTCGATCGCGTGCGCGAGGTATGGCCCAAGGGTTTCGACGCGCCGATGCGGGTGCATCGCGTCGCCGCGATCGGGGGCCGCCACGAGCTGACGGTGCCGCAGGACCGAACACAGCTGCTCGAGCTCGCCGAGAAGATCGACATTCGCTTCACGGTGCTCGAAGGCAAGTCCGTCTCGGGAATCTTCCACGACGGCTACGTCTCGGCGATGTCGTCGACCGGCGCCCGCATCCACACCGATGCCGATGTGCGGGAGCTCGCCGATCTCCGTATCGAGCTGGCGGACGACGACGGCGCGCAAGTCGTGTACTACGGCAAGGTCGTCGATCGCGGCACCGATGTCGGGACGGTGCTCACCGTGCGATTTTCCGCCCGCTCGCTCTCGCTCGATCCCGCGGTGCGCCGATCGGAGCGCGCGCGCGCCCACCTCACCGAGAGAGCTGCCCCATGACACCCACGCTCGCCGAAATCGACTTGCTCGAAGACACGTGGGCCCGAGCCGTTCCCTTCGAGCAGTTCGACCTGCTGCGGCGTGACGCGCCGGTGTATTGCTCGAGATGATCCGCATGACGATCCTCAACATGGACCCGCCGAAGCACTCCCGCTATCGGCGATTGGTGAGCGCCGGGTTCACGCCGCGGATGATCGGCCGACTGATCGACAACATGCAGGCGCGGGCCACGGCGATCGTCGCCAACGTCGAGGGGCGCGAAGCGATCGAGTTCGTCGAGGAGGTGGCCGCCGAGCTTCCCCCTCCAGATGATCTGCGAGATGATCGGCGTGCCCGACGACGAGCGGCACCGGATCTTCGACTGGAGCAACTGCTGGTCGGCATCCAGGACGAGGACTTCCGCACCTCCGAGGAAGATGGCCAGATGGCCGCGGCGGAGATCTACGGGTTCTGTGAGGAAATCGCGGCCGATCGTCGCGAGAACGGCCGCGACGACATCATGACCGCTTTGGTCAACGCAGAGGTCGACGGCGACCGCCTGCGGCAGCACGAGATCAACATGTTCTTCGTCACCCTGGCGCTGTTGCAGCAGTCGGACATCAAGGCCGACCTGGTTGCCAACATCGACGACGACACGCTGTGGAGCTCCGCAACCGAGGAGTTCCTGCGCTGGGGGTCGTCGATCCACAACTTCCGTCGCTCCGCGACCCTGCCCAGTTCGAATCCCCGAACGTCTTCGACCCGCGCCGCACGCCGAACGAGCACCTCGCCTTCGGCGGCGGTGGCGCGCACTTCTGCCTCGGCGCCAACCTCGCTCGGGGGCAGATCAAGGTGATGCTGCGCGAGTTCCTGCGTCGCTATCCCGATGTCGCGCCCGCCGGCGAGCCCCGGCGCATGCGGTCCGACTTCGTGAACGGGATCAAGTACCTGCCCGTCCGACTCGACCGCGCGCGGGCCTGAGCAGCCACGGATGCGAGCGGTCGTCACAGGAGCCACGGGCTTCGTCGGGCAGAATCTCGTACGACATCTGCGCGCCGAAGACGTCACCGTTCGAACGGTCGACGTGCGGCCCTTCGGCAGCACTGAAGCCGAAGGCATAGAGCACACCCTCACCGACTTGCGCGACCAGGCCGTATTGGAAGCGGCATTCGCCGACGCCGACGTCGTCTTCCACCTCGCGTCGAAAATCACGCTGTTGGCCCGCAACGCCGAGGCCTGGGAGACGAATGTCCACGGCGCGGCAAGGGTCGCGCGCGCCGCGCTTGCCCGAGGCGTACCGCGGCTGGTGCATTGCTCGTCGGTGCACGCGTTCGACCTGAGCCGGTCCCGTGGTCATCTCGATGAACAGAGCCCCCGGTCTACGTCTGACGACCGGCCCGTCTACGACCGGTCGAAAGCCGCGGGCGAGGCCGAGGTACGGAAGGTGATCGACGCCGGTCTCGACGCCGTGATCGTGAATCCCACGGCGATCTATGGCCCGATCGATGTGGGCCCGTCGCGCGTCAACCGCGTCCTGCAACTCGCGGCACGCGGGCGCGTTCCCTTCGTCGTGGGTGGCGGTTTCGATTTCGTCGACGTGCGCGACGTCGTTTTCGGGATCGTGGCCGCCGCGCAGTACGGCCGCACGGGTGAGAGCTACCTGCTCGGCGGACACCGGGAGACGGCGCTCGAGCTCGCGCGCCGCACCGCCCGGACCACGGGTCATCGCGGGCCTCGCTGGGCGCTGCCGTTGCGACTCGTTGCGCCGTTCACTCCCCTCAGTGAGCGCGTCGGCCGGATATTCGGATCCGACGCGTTCACCAAGGCCTCCGTGTCGACACTCGCCGAGAATCCGGTCGTCGACGTGAGCAAGGCGGCGCGCGAGCTCGCCTATGTTCCTCGATCACTCGACGACACGATCGAAGATCTCGTCCGGTCGTTCGGCCACAACGTTCGCGCGACCGCGCACACCTGAGTGGCGTCGGTGGCGAGCGATCTGTCGTTCAAGATGCTGAACGCGATGCACCGGGGGTTGCTCAGGCTGACCCGCGGTCGGGTTGGTTGGCACGCGCGCCGGATGCCGATGCTGGAATTGACGACCGTCGGGCGTAAGAGCGGCTTGCCGCGCTCGGTGATGCTGCCGTCTCCCGTACAGGAAGGTGAAGCATGGGTGATCGTCGCGTCTCGGGCCGGCGCCGATCATCATCCGGCCTGGCTCCTGAACCTGAGGAACTGTGCCGATGTCGAGGTGAGTTTGCAGGGCAAACCGAAACAGGCAATGCGTGCCCGGATCGCGACGTCACAGGAGCGGGCGCGGCTGTGGCCGCAGGTCACCTCCGTGTACAAGAACTATGCCGGATACCAAGAGAAGACGGATCGGGAGATCCCGCTGGTCTTGCTCGAGCAGAAGAACTGAGGCGGCGTCCCAAAACGCTCGAGCGAAGCCATCGAGGTATCTCATAACGCCGGGTCGGCGACCTTCGCGATCGGGGCCGATCGATAGGTCGATCACGCTTGCGTTGGCGTCTTCCGGCGCGCTGTCCGTGTCCTTAGCCGACTTGGTCGAGGCTCAGTTCGCGGCCCAGAGGTGCCAATCGCCCGGCACGCCCCTGAGTGTCTGGGCGCCGCGGTCGTCGAACTGGAGTTCCGAGCCGATTACAAGGTCTTTGACGGTGCTCGTGACGAGCACTTCCCCCGGTCCGGCCAGCGCGCTGACGCGTGCTCCGATGTGTACGCCGATTCCGGCAACGTCGTCGGCTCGCCGTTCGACCTCACCGGTGTGCAGACCGGCGCGCACTTCGATACCGAGTGGCCGGACTGCGGTCTGCAAGGCACGCGCGGCCCGGATGCCACGGCCGGGGCCGTCGAAGGTGGCGAGCAAGCCGTCGCCGGTGCGTTTCACCACGACGCCTCGGTGCTGTTCGACTGCCTGTCCCGCGGCGGCGTCGTGCTGTTCGAGCAGCGTGCGCCAGGCTCGATCACCGATCGAGGCGGCGCGGGCGGTTGAACCGACGATGTCGGTGAAGAGCACCGTCGTGAGCACTCGGTCGACCTCAACTTCGCGCGCGGTAGGCGCGCCGGTGACGAACTCACCGATCGCGTCAAAGACCGGATCGTCGTCACCGGCGAGGCCGCCCACGTGGAAGTCGCCCGGGATCTCGACGAGGCGTGCGTCCGCGATGTGCTCGGCGAGGTATCGCCCGTGACGTACGGGAACGATCGGATCGCCGCTGCGATGCACAACGAGGGTCGGTGCGCGTACGGCGCCGAGTGCGTAGCGGACGTCCATGTTCACGTTGTGATGCAGAATCTCTGCCGCGGCGCCGGGCGACGCTGTCTGGCGTTCAAAACGAGCGAGAACTTTCAACATATCGTCGCCGCCCACGCCACTTACGAATGCTTCGAGCGCACGGCCCGTCCCCCATTGATCACGGATGCCCGCGATGAACGCGTCCGTCGATTCGGAATCCTGCCCGATCTCGTAGTCGGGGCCCTGCAAGATACGGGCGAACGTCCCCCACAGCACCAGGGATCGAACCCGCTCGGGAAACGCCGCCGCGAACAACACGGCGAGGGGGCCGCCTTCGGACAGACCGATCACCACGGCCTGCTCGATACCGGCGGCGTCGGCGACGGCGCGTGCGTCGTCCATCCGGTCTTCTGCGCTGCCAGTGCCGAGGGTGCGATCCGAACAACCGGTGCCGCGTTTGTCGAAGAACACGAAACGGCCGAGCGCCGACATCCGGCGGAAGAGGTCCGCCCACTTCGGGATCTCCCACATCAACTCGACGTTCGACACGAACCCCGGAATGAACAGCAAGTCGAGCGGACCATCGCCCACACATTGGTAGGCGATGCTCAACTCGCCGCTCTGCGCGTACTGCGTCTCCGGCATCGAACCCCAACGATAACGCTTGCTCTTGGGCCGGCGCCCGCCGCGTCGCCGGACCCTCGAGCGCGGGCGAACACCGTCGGAGGCACCACCCGAACAACTCGGTCGAGTGTTCGACCCAAGTGAGCAGCAACGCCGGTCCCGGCCGAAGCAGCAGAGCGAAACGACACGACACGAGGAAGTCGGCGTTCCAGAGCGCGGGGAGGGCATTCGCGTGGATATAGAGCGGCGATTGCATGTCGGGGCACCCATTCGGATTCGATCCGGCTTCTCAGCGTCTGGAGGCTTGGCTCGTCGGGTGGGGACATGGTCTTGTGTGATGGCCGCCCGAAGATGTTTCGGGGGACTGACGCCTCAGGGGGTTTGTGTCGGTGCCGATGCGCTCGCCGGTGGCCGGTGCGGCGGGGTACCGGCGGGCGAAGCCGACAACCTCGTTCTTGACCAGGTAGCTGCGGATCATGCCTTCAGTGATGCGGGGCTGGAGCGGCTGATCGATCAAGTGACACAAGCGCCGGCGGCGTAGGTGAAGTACTTCTCGCACCGTTGCAGGAACTCGGCAAGACGAACGTCTTCGGTTGTTTCGTCTCGCATACGCGCGGATTGCACCCGCACGATCGACTCAGCGACCGACGAGCCGCGAGTAACGAGCTCGACCTTTTGTACGCCGATCCCGCCGTTGCCGCGGTACTGCTTGACTACGCGTGGGCCGCCCGCTCCGATCCGGGCGGGAAACCTGTCTTGGAGCTCCTCGACGGTCATGTAACGATCGGTGTCGGACCCCAGCCCACCGTGCGTGTCTCGTACAACACGTCCTTGGTGCCGATCTTCGCGATGACATCGGGATGGGCGCTCACCCAGACCCGGTCGCCGCGTTTCTCGGGCTGTCAGCCCTCCTTCACTTCATCGTGGCCTCGCCGCAGGGCTTCGCGCGCTACGCCGTATCCCTGATGGAGGCCGCAACATCTTCCGGTGGGTCGAGTGCTCGCTGAGCTCGTCGATCATGGTGATCGTGATCGCCCAACTGAACGGCATCAGCGAGATCGGCGCGCTCGTCGCGATCTTCGGGGTCAACTCAATGATCCTGTTCGGGTGGCTGCAGGAGAAGTTCACGACGCCGGGCGACGGCGAGTGGCTCCCCTTCATCTTCGGTTGCGTGGCCGGCGCGGTGCCTTGGCTCATCTTTGCGGCGAAGCTCGCCGCCCCGAACGGTCCCCCCGGCAATGGGAAACCAGGTCTCGTCTACGGCATCGTGCTGTCACTGTTTGTCCGCTTCAACTGTTTCGCATTGGTGCAGTGGAAGCAGTACTGGGCGAACGGCAAATGGGCGAACTACCTGCGGGGCGAGCGGACCTACATTGTGTTGAACTCCGTCGCCGAATCCCTGTTGGCCTGGCAGATCTTCGCCAGTACCCTGGCCGCGAAAGGCTGACAACATGCCCCACTACACCGCGTCGGTTCGAACACCATGGTCCACTGTCCGGGCCTTCGAATATCTGAGCGATTTAGAGAACTTCGCCGACTGGGATCCCGGAGTGAAGCGATCCACCCAGGTCGCGGGTACGGGACCGGGCCGCGGCTCCGCGTATGACGTCACCGTGGGAGGTATTGGCCGAGACCTCAGGTTGCGCTACGAAACGGTCGAGGTCGACGCACCGCGCCGGATCGAGGTCCGAGCTGAAACCGCCACGCTGCTCTCGGTCGACGTCATGACGTTCGCCGACGACGCTGGGGGCTGCATGGTGACCTACGACGCCGACCTCTCGTTGAAAGGGGCGCTCCGGCTCGCCAACCCTGTGCTCGGACTCGCGTTCGGGCGAATCGGCGACCGAGCCGCCGCCGGTCTGCGTCGCGCCCTCGACGGGGCAGCCTCGTGACGAGTGCCCCCGAGCTGATCGACGCCGCCCTTGAAGGGCTGATCGTGCCCAGCTTCACCCGGATCGGCCTCGGTGCGCGGCGCCTCCTTTTCGATTGGCGAAGCCTCGACTCGTATGACCTCTCCGACCGGGTAGTCGCGATCACCGGTGCGACCTCGGGGCTGGGCCGAGCCGCGGCCGTACAGATAGCTTCCGACGGAGCAACTGTGGTCGTGCTCGGTCGGAACCGCGACAAGACCGAACGCGTCGCCGTCGAGATCCGCACCGAGACCGGCAACCCGGACGTGTCCGCGACCATCGCCGAGATGGGAGACCTCGCCTCGGTTCGACGAGCCGCCAAGGAGATCCTCGCCACCCGCCATCGGCTCGATGTGCTGATCCACAACGCGGGCGCGCTGACCCATCGGCGCGTCGATTCTCCGGACGGGACCGAGGCGACGATCGCCAGCCAGGTCGTCGGCCCGTTCCTGCTCACGAGCCTGCTGCTCGATCGGTTGAAGGAGTCGGCTCCGGCCAGGGTCATCACGATGTCGTCCGGCGGCATGTACTCCGCCGAGTTGACCGTCGACCATTTGCAGATGAGCGCGGGGGAGTACAACGGTTCGAAGCAGTACGCGCTCGCGAAACGCGCGCAGGTGACCCTCAACGAGATGTGGGCGCGACATGTCGACCCGCGCAAGGTCGTCTTCCACGCGATGCATCCCGGCTGGGCCGACACCCCCGGTGTCGAGGAGTCACTGCCGACGTTCCGCAAGATCGTCGGACCACTGCTGCGCGACGCGGGCGGCGGCGCTGACACGATGGTCTGGCTGGCAGCCGATGACGGTGAACCCCTGGCGTCCAGCGGTGGGTTCTGGCTCGACCGCCGCGTCCGTTCGATCCACCGCCTAGCCGGCACGCGGCGATCAGACACCCCAGCGCGGCGAAACGAACTGTGGGACTGGGTAAGCGCCCGAGCAGGCTGCGACCCGCCGGGGCCACGACAACGCTGAATGCGGCAACAGTGCGGCCTGCCGATGCGCACCTCGACGCACGATGAGCACAGCACGATCGGATGCCCATCCGCTTCGGGGAGGCCGGCTGATCATCCATACGCGGGCGAAGCCCAATACGGCAACCAACTCGACCACTCAACGGGGACCCCTCAACCTTCCAGATGTCGTCGCCTCGATGGGACGTTCGTGCCGATCCCACGTCTAGTAAGGGGTGGCTCCCCACGGCGGGCATCACTGTGATGCACCGGGACGCTCGCGAGCGTCTTCGTCCCGTCACCGGCGTACGACACCTAGACGATGGCATATTGGGCCGCGCGTTGGGGGTAGTTCCTGGGCCGAGTCGGCGATCGACCCGACTCTTCAGGCGCTCGGTGACCTCCCTCGCCTATTAGCGCTAAATACCATCCGGTTCGGGGCTGGTGTCGTAGACCGAGTGTCTTTGACCGCAGGCGCGGTCGCACGCCAACCGTTGTGTCTGGAACCGCAAACGAATCCGCGTGATGCGAGGGGCTGGTCTTGGTGTTCGACGTCGTGAAGGATCGGGTTGTTACTGCGACGTCGTCTCTTTTCTCGCACGGCCCGCGGCCGCTTGCGCACACGCTCGATCACGCGCCCGACCCTGGCCTGCTCGGCCCGGAATCGGTGTCGTGGCGGGTGATCGGCGACGCGGCCGCATTCGTTGGCGGGATACGAGCATTGCTCATTCAGACCGCCCATCCTGAGGTTGTCGCCGGGGTGGAAGGTCACTCCCGATATCGCAGCGATCCACTCGGGCGACTCACGCGCACTTCGGCCTACGTCACCGAGACGACGTATGGCGCCATACCGGAGGTCGAGGCCGCAGTCGCGAGCGTGCGGCGCGCCCACCGTCCCGTCGCCGGTGTTTCCGAGCGCGCACGGGCGTATCGCGCCGATGATCCTGCGCTCGCGGCTTGGGTGCACAACGTGCTCACCGACTCGTTCCTTGCTGCGTTCCAAGCGTTTGGGCCTCACGCACTCAGCACGCAAGAGGCGGACCAGTTCGTGGTCGAGCAAGCTCGGATCGGCGCGCTGCTCGGAGCGGCGCCACTCCCGACTTCATCGGTCGCGTTGGCGCGCTGGGTGGCCGAACACCCTGCGGTCGCCCGCTCCGACGACCAAATGCGAGCCAGCGCGTTCTTGCGCAATCCGCCGCTGCCAGTTCCGATTCGGGTCGGCTACCGAATCCTTTACGAGGCCGCCGCGGCCACGATCGCGCCTCGAATCGGGAACGTGATCGGATCGTGCGCAGCGCCCGGGGGTGCCACGCTCGGACGGGTCGCAGTCGGACGGGTTGGGGTCGGCGGTCTTCGATGGATGCTCGGATCGTCTCCGTCATGGCACCTCGCGCTCGTGCGAACGGGCGCGCCGGTGCCCGACGGCTTGTTCCGTCAACCCCTCCCCGCGCCGGGTTCGGTATTCGCAGGTGCTTCGTGAACGCGATCGCGGAACGGCTCAGCGTCGAGCCACCGCATGAGATTCGACGTCCGGTGATGCTTCAGGGTTGGCGGGACCTCACTGCGTTGCACTGGCGCTACGAACCGTCGGAAGTGCAAGCGTTGTTGCCCGACGGATTCATGGTCGACACCTTCGACAGTTCGGCCTGGGTCGGGCTCATCCCCTTTCACATGCGGCGGATCCGAGTTCCCGGTCTCCCAGCGTTCGGGCCGCTCTCGACGTTTCCGGAAACCAACGTTCGCACCTACATCACCGACGCGCGGGGCCGGCGCGGCGTGTGGTTCTTCAGCCTCGATATCACCCGGCTCGTGCCGGCGCTGGTTGCACGGGTCGGCTACCGCTTGCCCTACCGCTGGGCATCGATGACGATCGCGAGCGAGGAAGGCGGCGCGATTCGGCGCTACACGTCGAACCGCCGCCGACCTGGCGCGAATGCGACGAGCAACATCGTCGTCCGCATCGGTGCCCGTCTGATCGGTTCGGATCTCAGCGAACTCGACCACTTCCTCAGCGCCCGCTGGGCGCTCGGTACGACGTTCGGTCGGCGCCTGATGTGGGCGAACGTCGCGCACCCGCCGTGGCCGCTGTACGCCGCTGAGGTACTCGACTGCGACGAGTCGCTCGTGCTCGCCGCGGGGCTACGCGCGCCGCGTGGTGTTCCGGTCGCCCGGTGGTCGCCCGGAGTCGAGGTGCGCATCGGCGTGCCGCGGCCGATCCCACGGAGCATTGCGCAATGACCACGAATCTTGACGGGGCAGTTGTCGCCGTTGTCGGCGCGAGCGGCGGGCTCGGTGCGCCGATCGCACGTGGTCTGGCCGAACGCGGGACTCGCCTCGTACTCGCGGCGCGCAATGTGAAACGCCTCGACGACCTCGCAATCGCAGGTGCACGCACCATCGCGCTCGACCTGCGCGATCCCGACAGCGGAGATGCACTCGTCACGACCGCCAACGACGAGTTCGGCAGCCTCGATGGTGTCATCAACGCCGCGGGAATCGTCGCCTTCGGTCCGCTCGGCGAGACCGATGACTCGGTTATCGAAGAATTGTTTCTCAGGAACGTGCTCGGCCCACTTTGGCTGATCAAGCGCGTCGCGCCCGTGCTCGCAACGTCGAAAGGATTCTTCGTCAACATCAGCGCGGTCGTCGCCGAATCGCCGCTCCCGAGCATGGTCGCGTACACGGCATCGAAAGCGGCATTGACGGCCGCGGACCGCGCGCTCGCGCGCGAACTGCGACGCCGGCACATTCGAGTGTGCGATGCGCGACCGCCGCATACCGAGACCGGCCTCGCCGATCGAGCGATTGCCGGCGTAAGCCCGGCGCTGCCGCAAGGGTTGTCGGCCGATCGCGTCGCCGCGCGCATCGTTGCGGCAATCGAAGCCGACGAGACCGACATCGCAGCCGCGCAGTTCTGAGTGCGTGCTACCGGAGTTCATCGAATGTCGAAGGAACGCATCGATAAGCGGGGCTCGCTACAACGTCCCCGCGTCGAGCATTCGCAGAACCTCTCGTGCCCGCTCGCGGACGGCATCGCCGTCGTGCAGTTGCTGCGCGGCGCGCAGTTGAACAGCGATTCGCGGGTTACGCGCGAAGCGATCTGTGTGCCGCAACAGGAAGTCCCAGTAGAGCGTGGTGAACGGGCATGCAGTGACGCCGACACGCTGCTTGCGGTCGTACGCGCAGCCCTTGCAGTAATCGCTCATACGGTCGATGTAGGCACCGCCGGCGGCGTACGGCTTCGTCGACATCCGCCCGCCGTCGGCATACAGCGCCATGCCGACCACGTTCGGCACCATCACCCATTCGGCACCGTCGACGAAGCTCTCCCACATCCAGTCTGTAAACTGACGCGGGTCGACACCGGCAAGGAGCGCGAGGTTGCCGAGCACCATGAGCCGTTGGATGTGGTGCGCCCAACCTCGTTGCTCGATGTCGGCCACGCACGAGGCAACGCAGCGCATCGATGTAGACACGACCGTTGTGAGTGCTGGTGGGATGTCACGTTCGGCCCCGAGCGCGTTTTCATCGCGGTACTCGGGCATCCAGCGCCAGTAGAGGCCCCAGACGTATTCGCGCCAGCCGATGATTTGGCGGATGAAGCCTTCAGCCGAAGCGATCGGTATTCGCCCGGCGCGGTAGGCGCGCGCGACGGCGTCGCACACTTCGCCGGGCAAGAGGAGACCATTGTTGAGGTACGGCGACAGCATCGAGTGGGCGAGGTGCCAATTGTCGGACAGCATCGCGTCTTCATGGGGGCCGAACATCGCCAGGATCTCGGTCACGAAGTGGGAAAGGCGAAGCTCGGCACCCTCGCGAGAGGTCGCCCAGGTGCCATGAGGTGGTTCGCCCCAACAGTTGCCGGGAAGATCGGCGAGCACGGCTCGGTCAAGATCGTCGAGCAGTTCCACGGGCGGCGCCGGCCACGGCCGGAAACCATCACGCGGCGGTGGCTTGCGGTTCTCGGCGTCGTAGTTCCATCGCCCGCCCGCTGGTTCGTCACCGTCCATCAGGTACCCGAGTCGCGTTCGTTGGTGTCGATAAAAGTCTTCGAGGCGCAACGACTTGCGCGTGTCCGCCCAATCCCCGAATTCCAAGCAGTGACACAGGAACTGGTCGGATCGCACCGTGACCACGCCGAGCCTCGCAACCAGTTCGCGCGCGTCGTAGCTGTTCGGTTCGGTCGCAATCACCCGTGTCGGAGAGAACTGCGCCACATGCGCATGGAATCCTTCGGTGAACGTGGCCGCGAAGCGATAGTCCACGACGAATCCATCCGCGCGCAGCGAACCGGCGAATCTGCGCATCGACGCGACCAAGAAGTGCGCGCGCTGAATGTGCCACCGCCGACCCGCGAGCTTCGCCCGCGACTCGACGAGCAGCACCCGATGCGTCGAGGGCGAAGCATCGGCGAGGGCACCGATGGCCAGATTGAGTTGATCTCCGAACACCCACACGGTTTCCATCACCGTGAGCCTCGCGCATATGACGGCGAGCCGACACACGAAGCGAGCGTTTGGACGGTCCGCGACTGTGCCGCGGACCCATCGCGGGTTTAGAGGCCGTGCGAGGTTGTCGAGGATGAGAGTACTTCTGACCGGCGCGACGGGCTTCATCGGGACTGAAGTCGCGCGCCAGCTCGCGACTGCCGGCCATTCGGCTCGCGTGCTGATCCGTCGGCCGTCGCGGTCACCGCTGCTGGCCGGACTCGACATAGACCGGTATTCGGCGATCTCGCCTCGGTGCCGTCACTCGAACGTGCGGTCGAAGGGGTCGAGGTCGTGATTCACCTGGGAGGCCGCGCCACCTTCGAGCCGTATGCGCGGCTGCATCTCACCATCGTCGAAGGCACGACCCAACTCGCCCGCGTTGCCGCCGAGGCCGGCGTCGAACACATCGTCTACGGGTCGAGCATGTTCGTCTACGACGGTTCCAGCGCAATCGACGACGACACCATCGCGCACCCGAAGCTGGCCTATGGGCAGGCCAAACTGTTCGCCGAGGCCGCACTGGCACGGATCGCCGACGCGGGTGCGCCCACGGTCGCGAGCATTCGACTTCCGCACGTGCACGGACCGCAGAGCCTCCTCTTCGGTCTCGTGCGCCATCGTCGGGTGCTCTTCCCTGGCGCCGGGAACAACGCGTTCGCGCAGATGCATGTGGAAGACGCGGCACGAGTGTTGATCGCGGCGGCGATCCAACGTTGGTCGGGGACTGCACCCGTTGCGGACGGCGAGACGGTGACCTGGAATGATTTCTTCGGGGTTCCGACGACCTTTGCGCCGAATGTCCGGGTGCTGCGAGTTCCCCGCCACCTCGCCCTCGGCGCGGCGGCGCTGGGCGGTTCGCGCCTCGGTCGGTTCGGTCCGACCATGGTGTCGGCCGACACGGTGAGGGGATGGAACCTCTCCTTGCCGCTCACGTCGCGCGCGCTGTGGTCCGAGCTCGACCTCACCCCTCACTATCCCAGCGTGGCGGAAGGAATCCCGGCGACGCTCGACGGATGCGTCGCCTTCCGGTGGCGGCATCCGCTGTTCGACCGTTCGTGACCGACACCCCGGGCGCAGCACACCCAATCGTCGCTGACCCCGACCATGGCACACACCGGATACGACAGTTTGGATGAGAGCCTGTGAGCACCGACGACAACAACGACGAGGCTCCCGAACGGGACGGCGTAGCGAACCCCGTACGCGTGCTCGTCACCGGCGCGTCGGGCTACGTCGGCGGACGCCTCGTACCCGCACTCCTCGACCGTGGGCACCGCGTGCGGTGCGTCGTACGGAACCCGCGCAAACTCGACCCGGCACCCTGGTCTGAGCGGGTCGACGTGGTGCAAGCCGATATCGCCGAGGATCTCCGCATCGCACGTGGCAGACCGTGTGTCGTGTCGGTGGTGAACAAGGCTGGTACGGCGGTGAGTTCCTCTGGAAGCTTCGCGGGCTGGTGGATCAACTCGCAGGAGGTCCCGGTCTTCGGCGCGGTCGCCGCCACCCCGACCGCCTTTCGGTGGGCGAGCCGGTCGACTTCTGGCGGGTCGAGGATCTCGAGACCGACCGGCGGCTCGTGGTCGTCGCCGAGATGCGGCTCCCCGGCAAAGCCTGGCTGCAATGGACCGTCGAACCCGTTGCTGCAGGAACGCTCCTGGTCCAGACCGCTCGCTTTCGCCCCCGAGGGCTGTTCGGGCGCGCGCACTGGTACTTGGTCGCACCCTTCCACGGGCTCGTGTTCCCCGGGCTCATCAAGGGAATCGCTCGAGACGCAGTCGATCAATGATGCGGGCGGTGGTGATCGGCGCCGGGATGGCGGGGCTCACCGCGGCGCGCCTGATTGGCGCAGCCGGACATGAGGTCCCGGTGCTCGACAAAGGCCGGCGCCCCGGCGAGGGCATGGCTAGTCGCCAGCTCGATGGTGGCGCACTCGCGGACCGCGGCGCGCAGTTCTTCACGGTTCGCACCGATGAGTTCGCCGCGTTGGTCGACGGGTGGCTCGCGGACGGCACGGTTCACGAGTGGTGTCGCGGGTTCTCCTCTGACGACGGCCATCCACGATTCGCCGCCGCGCACGGAATGGCGGAGTTGGCTGCACGCATGATCGTCGGTCTACGACGTCCGTGCCTCGGTGCACGTCGACGCGGTCCGAAACGACGGACCCCGTTGGATCGTGAGCTGGCCGGCAACGTCACGAGCCCCGGCGGAGTGATCGAGGCCGATGTCGTCGTGTTGACTCCGCCGATTCCACAATCGGTCGCGTTGGTTGGCGGTGTGGCGACGCTACCCGTATTGGACTACGAGCCGATGATCTCGTTGCTGGTCGCGCTCGACAACCCACCGGCAATTCCTCACCCAGGGGGAATCCAGTTCGACGACGACCCGACTTGGTCGTGGATCGGCGACAACGTGGCGAAGGGCATCTCGGTGGTTCCGGCCGTCACGCGGCACACCCGCGCCGACGTCGCCATTGCTCGTTGGGACGAGGACCACGACGCGCTGCAAACTGATCTCTTGCTCGCCGCAGCACCGTGGCTCGGTGCTGTGAACATCATCGGTGGTCCGCGTATCGAAGGCGCGTTCCTCTCGGGGCGAGCCGCCGCGGATGCTGTGATGCGCGCGGGCGCGGAATCCTGAACGGAACGGGGTTCGGACGAAGCCCGTCGATCGCGACCGCGGACTCGTTCTGCGAAGATGAGCGCATGGCGGAATCATCAAGGAGCGTCGAGATCAAATCAGGCCCCTGGGATCTCGTCGCCGTAGAGGAATTCCTCGATTCCGCGGCGATCCCAATGCGCCTCGCAACCCAGGGCAGGTCGTGGCCGCTGGTGCAGTCCCTTTGGTTTCTCTATGACGGCTGGGCGTTGTGGTGCTGCACACAACGCGACTCGGTCGTCGCGAAGCGTCTACGGAAAACACCCCGGTGTGCCTTCGAGATCGCAGCCGACGATCCGCCCTACCGAGGTGTTCGGGGCAGGGGCATAGCTTCGCTCGATTCCGAGCCCGCGGGTGATCTGCTCGAGCGCCTCATCAGGAGATACCTCGCCGATCAAAGTTCGTCACTCGCCACCTGGCTTCGGGCGCGAGTTTCCGACGAGGTCGCAATTCGCATCGACACGCTCGCGGTTTCGTCGTGGGACTACTCGTCCCGCATGGATCGGCAATAGCCGGAGGGAATCGCGAGCTCGAGAACAGTCAGTTCAGTTCGGCGAGGCGCTGCACCACCTCGCGAGCGAGGCGATGCCCCGAGGAAACGGTCCGCGCCTGGAGGAGGTTTTCGATTCGATCGCCGCGCGAACCTTCGCCGAGTCACCGAACTCTCGGTAGAGCGGCGCGGCAACCCCCGCCTCGGGTACGAGCAGGCCACCAGTGGTGAACGACAGTCGATACCGGTCTTCCGTCACGCGCCAACCCCAGCCGCTCTTATTGCCGGGGGTCGCCCGAGTGCACGCCACTCCTGTTTGCCAGGTAGTTGAGCCGCCCGATCTGTCGTCATGACGCAGCCCGATTCCGTGCTAGGGCGGAACGAGTCGTTGCGCAGCTCCGGGAGCTTGGATTCTGCAAATGGTTCCTGGCGCGTTGACAACTTTGCGAACCGCCTCGTCAAGTTCCGACCGGTCTACGACGCGAACCCAACGCACGTCGCGTACGTGGCGCATCTTCGAATTCACTTCGTCGGCGCGGTATCGGTATTGCCCTTCGATCACACCGATCGCGGCGCGCCGCCGCGTCAAGGGAACGACGACCACATCGCCGGGTTGCATCTCGACACGGAACGCCGTCCAGTAACTCACGAAGAGACCAATCGCCTGTTCGGTCTTCTTCGTAAAGGACGGAACGCGCCGCGGGCGAGCGCGAAGTTCGGCGGACGAAGGCCAATCAGTCAGATCGCCGATCTCGTCGTCGCTGATACCGATTAGGCGTTCGCTCAAGACCGCTCTTCCAGCTCCTTGTCGTTCCACACCCTCAGCCGCCAGCAGGTCCTCGCATCGGCCGGCGACGAAACCGTCACGACGCGCTGAGGCTCTTCGGGCGGCGGGAAGCGGAGCGGGACGCGGTCATCACCGACGACGGCGTTGATTTCCTCTCTGGCGTCGCGGCCGAGCTGCTTCCCCAAGGCTTCGACGTAGTGCCGGATCGAGGAAAGCTGGGGATCTGAGGAACGCTCGGTCTTGAGGACGCTGGGCTGTGTCGTGCCCAGCACGTCGGCGAGCTGCTGTTGGCTCACCCCTGAACGCTGCCGGAGATCACCGAGGAGGATGCCCTTTGGCTCCCGTCTTCGATTGCCCTTGACACCGCGCTTGAATGCAGGACTCGAGCTCATGTCTTTCCCGGCAATCTGCGCGAGGTCCTCTCGCACCTGACGCTGGTGTCAGGGTCCAGGCCGCGGCCAGGCTTCTGCCAACCGGTCATGCCGCACATAACGACGCGATCAGTTCCCCCCAGCATTTGCTCCAGAGTCTCGAGCCAGGGCAGCTCCGAACAACCCCAACGGCTGTCTCCGATCGTTTGATACACCGGTCATCTCGACAGCCGTGACCTGGTTTCGGTGCGCGGGTGCGAACGCGTGTCGACGCTGGCGTTTCCGGCGCTGCCGATCGCTGTTTCCGCAGGTCAGACCGGTAGTGGTGGCGAGTCGGCCTGTACGCCGGATTCTGTAACCGGGCCTTGCGGTCCGGTGATGGCCATCCATCTCGGCCGGCGATTACCCGCCGGCTCCAGCGGCCTACCCGGGGTCGAACGAGCGGACCACCCTTCCCCTGCTCGGCCTTGCTCCGGATGGGGTTTGCATAGCCACCCGGGTCGCCCCGGATGCTGGTGCGCTCTTACCGCACCGTTTCAGCCTTACCTGTGCGTCAGTTGCCCGGCGCCATCGGCGGTCTGTTCTCTGTTGCACTTTCCTGCGGGTCGCCCCGACTGGGTGTTACCCAGCATCCTGTCCTGTGGAGTCCGGACGTTCCTCGGACGGATCACCAACTCTTACGAGCGGGTCCGCACGCGGCCATCCGGCCGACTCGCCACCAAGGTCATTCAATCATTCCGACCGACGCCGCCGGTTGGGTGCCCGCAAAAGGTGGTGATACTGCCGGCGGTATCACGGGCGGTATCACGGGCGGTATCCACCCTGAAAACGCGGGCGACCGCGCCAAGGTGCATCGGCGATGGCCTACGCGGGTGCGGGTTCGGGTGCGGGTTCGGTCGGCTCGGCAAGCGAGGCGACGGGCTTGACGAAGCCGTCGTGCAGCATCGGTCCGAAGCTCGCCCGCTCCCGGAACACCACGACCGCGGCCAGCGCCAGGTAGAGGATGCCGATGCTGATCCGGGCCTGGCCGTGGATCGATTCGAAGAGCGGGAGCTTGGTGACGAGCTGCGCGAGCCACACGCCGAGCAGCAGTCCGGCTTCTCGCACGCTGATCTTGCGGTTCGCGAGCACCGCAACCGCGAAGGCCGACTGCGCCGCGGTGACGAACAGCTCTTCGCGTTGGATTGCGTCGATCGGGAGCCCGTGCCGCCCGCCCGACGAGATCGCGAACACGATCGGCAGCGTGCCGACCAGCAGTGTCCATTGGTTGATCTTCGACGACACCAGCGCGCCGAACCCGGCTTCGGCTTCGAGCCGCCACGCGAACATTCCCGCGATCAGCAGCTCCGGCGCCTCCGACGCGAGGGGCGCGATCAACGAGATCAGCACGAAGTCGTCGATCGCGAACTTGCGGCCGGTGTCGACCAGCGATTCCGCGAAGGGCTCCGCGCACAAGAGGATCGTGACCACGGCGACGACGAACAACCCAATGACCGCGGTACGTCGACGCGTGGTGTCCATCGACCCGATCGTGAGCGCCGGGCCGACGAGGTGCGGTGTGCCCGCGGGGGCGCGGGCGACCCGCACCATGTACGCGCCGAACAACGTGACGAGGATGACCGCGTCGATCAGCGTGAGCGTCCGGTGCAGCGGCAACGTGAGCCCGTACAGCGTCGCGAGCAACAAGAACGCGATCTCGACGTTGTGACTCCGCTCGAGATGCACCTCGGTGGTGTCGGGAATTGCCCGCACATTGCGCAGCTCGCGTCCGCGCCGCGACTGGCGGATGCGGTACGCAGCGACGAGCACGACCAACGACCACCCCGCACCGATCAGCAGTTGGTTGCCGCCGGTCATGTTGGCGAGCGCGTCCGGTGCGAACTCGGCCGGGTGCTTGCCGGCCTTGGCGGTGAAGACGAAGTCGACCGCGTACTCGGGCAGCACCGCGACCAGGGCGAGGAGGGCGAGGGCGAGCCCGGCGGAGATGTCGACCTGCGCGGCCTCGGCGGCCCAGGCGAGCATGAAGGCGGCGGCCACGACGGCCAGCCCGAAGGTCACCGCCGCGGTCACAGGCTCGGGGTGGAGCCCGGCCAGGTGGAGGAACACCCCGGGGAAGGCGGTCAGGCCCGCCAGGACGAAGGCGGTACCCGAGCGCCGGGCGGGGCGCAGACGGGCGGCGGCCATCCGCTCATCGTACGGGGGTCCGGCCCGGATGCCGGGGCGGGCCGCCCGATTTAGAACATCCGTCCCGACGGCTCAACTCGCCCCTTGCCTTGGCCGATTGTGGGGGTGTCGCGGCGGAGTAGAGCCGACGAAAGGTAAGGGAAATGAACACGTTGACGTGGCGGGAACGAGGACGGTGCAAGGGTGCGGACCCGACCGTGTTCTATCCCGAGGACGACGAGGACGAAGGCGTCGACGCGAAGGCGATCTGTGAGACGTGCGCGGTGCGCGAGGCCTGCCTCGAATACGCGATCACGGCTCGCGAGAAGATCGGCGTCTGGGGCGGATACACGGCGCGCGAGCGTCGTCGCCTCGTGCGTCAACGCCGGCGCGCGTCCTGAAGTTCGCCTGTCCTGAACCGAGACGTGTTCAGTTGTTCGTAGGGGTGCTGACGATCACTGCGATCGTCAGCACACCTTCGATGCGCAGCGCGTAGGTTCCCGGAGTCACGCCCGCAGTGTCGATCGTGTAGATCGCGCTCGCCGAGCTGTGCGGGGCGACGAGTTGCACGATGGCAGCGCAGACTTCACTGCGGTCGAGTCGCGGCGCGCACGACAGCGGATGCGGCAAGGCCGCGGCGCGGTTCGTCGGGTTGTGTGCGATGACCGACACGGTCGCGGTGTCGCCGGCCACGATCGTCAGTGACGCCGGCGCCGTCCACGTCAGGACGTGCGCGCCGAGCGGGGGCGGCAGGACCGCCGAGATCGCAGGCAAGAGGAAGATCACCGACGGGGCGGTGGTGGTCGTCGTCGGTTCCGGTGCGATCGTCGTACCCGGCGCAGGCGTCGTGCCGGGAACATTCGTCGGTGCCGGAGTGGGTGCGAGCGTCGAGCCGGGGACCGAGACCGGTGGCGTGGCGACGCGCGGGGGTGCAACCGGCCGTCGCGCGCCGACGGGCGCGTTCGCGGTTGTCGTCGTCACCGGAACGCGGGCCGCGATGGCCACGCTCGACCCCGGGGTCGTGATGGACGCCGCTCCTGTCGACCCGGATCCCCGGGCGACGACCGCGACCGCGGCGACCGCGGCGAGGAACGCAACGAGCCCGATGGAGAGGAGAAGGAGCCGGCGCGCAGCCGTGCTCTGAGGGTGAGAGCCAGGCGCCATGGCGCCCAGCGTCGGCCCCGGCCGTCACTTCATCGTGACGCCCGCGGGCGATCAGCGCGGAGCGTGTTGGATCAGGTCACGGCGACGGTCACTGTCAGCGCGGCTTCGATGGTGATGGTGTAGTGCCCGGCCGCGACGCCGTGCGCGTCGATCGTGTACCGGGCGCTCGCCGACTGGCCCGAGCCGATCGGCTGGACGTTCTGCGAGCAGACCTCGCTGTGGTCGAGCCGGGGCGCGCACGACAACGGATGCGACAGCGTCACGATCCCGTCGGTCGGGTTGTGGGCGGTGACCGCGAGCGTTCCCGTCGTCCCCGACGCGATGGTCATCGCTCGGGGTGCGGACCACGTGAGCACCGACGCGCCGTACTGCTTGGGCGGGGGAGGCAGGGTCGGCGCGGGCACCGTCGGCGGCGGAGTCACCACCTTGGTCGTCCCGCCGGTGTTCCGGGGCCGAGAGCTGGGCGTCGTGACCACGGCCGTGGGCCGGGGTGCGATCACGGCCACCGTCGGCGCCGGGGTCGTGATCTTGGGCGAGGCTTTCGGCTTGACCGCACCCGCCGCCGGTCCCGGCACGGTCGTGGGTGTGGTCGTCCGCACGACCACCGACTTCGATCCGTTGTTGTGGGCGACGAGCGCGATCGTGATCGCGACGAGCGCGATCACGACCACCAGGGCGATCAGGAGCGCGCGGCGCCGGCGCCCCGCGGTCTCGTCGGGCGGCCCGGTCGGGATGACGACGATGTCGTCGCCGTTCGCCCCCTCCGAGCGTGTCACTTTGAGCGTGCCGTCGTCGCGCTCGTCCGTGGTCGACACAGATCCTCCCACCGCCCGCCACCGCATGGTCGCGCATCCGGCCGTCGATGGCCATAACCATGGCTCCTTCGGGCTCCGTTGCGCTGCGCTTCGTCCGCGCACGAGGTGAGCCCCGCCGAAGTGCGCCGTCAGTAGGCTGCTCCACCGATGTCGTTCGATCTTGACCCCGAGTACGTCGAGCTCCAGGCCACGGTGCGCAAGCTCTCGCAGGAGAAGATCGCACCCCGGGCCCGCCAGATCGATACCGACGCGACCTACCCGCAGGACGTCTTCGAGGTTTTCCGCGACGCGGGCCTGCTCGGCCTCGTGATCCCGGAGGAGTACGGCGGCGGCGGGGCCGGAATCCTGGGCCTCACGATTGCGATCGAAGAGGTCGCCAAATACTCGAACACGGCCGCGTTGATGTTGCTCCTCACCCGGTTGCCGACCGGCCCGGTTCTCATCGCCGGGAGCGAGGAGCAGCGCCAGCAGTACATCCGCCCGATCGCCACCGGCGAGCAGCGGGCCGGGTTCGGGCTCTCGGAGCCTCAGGCCGGAAGCGACGTGGTCGGCATGCGCACCAAAGCCGTGCGCGACGGCGACGACTGGGTGCTCAACGGCACCAAGTGCTGGATGTCGGGCGTGGTGCAGGCCGACTGGTATTGCGTCTTCGCCAAGACCGGCCCCGCCGACTCCCGCAAGCACGACGACATCTCGTGCTTCATCGTGGAGCGTTCCACGCCTGGAGTCTCCGTCGGACGAACCGACGACAAGATGGGCGTGCGCGGCGTCGACACCGGCGAGCTCGTCCTCGACGACGTGCGCGTACCCGCCGCGAACATGGTCGGCGAGGTCGGGGGGTTCCGGCTCGCGATGCTCGGGCTCAACTCGATGCGGCCCATCGTCGCGGCCCGCGGCATCGGCCTGGCCGAGGGCGCGCTCATGTACGCGGTCGACTACGTGAAGCAGCGCGCCGCGTTCGGGCGCACCATCGCCGACATGCAGGGCATGCAGTGGAAGATCGCCGAGCTCGCCACCGAGATCGAAGCCGCGCGGCTTCTCACGTACCGAGCTGCGATGATGGCTGACGAGGGCAAGTACACCAAGGAGTACGTGCCCTTCTTGTCGATGGCCAAGTACTACGCGAGCGAGGTCGCGGTGAAGGTCTCGGGCGAGGCGCTGCAGATGCTGGGGGCGGCCGGTTACATGAAGGATCACCTGACCGAGCTCTACTACCGCGACGCGCGCCAGCTCACGATCGTCGAAGGAACCTCGCAGGTGCAGCTCGGGCTCATCGCGCGCGGCGTCCTCGACCATGATCTCTGGTGGGACTGATCGCGTGAACGAGGTTCTCACGCCGATCCTGGCCCGCATCACGCGGGGGACCGAACTGCTCCCGGAGGAGATCGAAGCCGCGCTGGCCGAGATCCTCGAAGGACGCGTCGCCGACCTGCAGGTCGCGGGATTCATCGTCGGTCTGCGCACGAAAGGCGAGTCGGTCGAGGAGCTGGTGGCGCTGGTGCGCACCATGCACCGCTACGCCGAGAATGTCGACGTTGCCGCCGGCGCGATCGACACGTGCGGCACGGGCGGAGATCGTTCGGGCACCGTCAACGTGTCGACGATGGCCGCGATCATCGCCGCGGGTGCGGGGGCGCGAGTGGTGAAGCACGGCAACCGCGCGTCGTCGTCGAAGTGTGGATCCGCCGACGTGCTCGAAGCACTGGGTGTCGCGATCGAGCTCGGCCCGGCCGGCGTGTCGCAATGCGTCGCGGAAGCGGGCATTGGCTTTTGCCTCGCACCCCGCTATCACCCCGCGATGCGCCACCTCGCGCCGGCCCGCAAGGAGCTGGGCGTGCCCACCACCTTCAACTTCCTCGGACCGCTCGCAAACCCCGCGCACGTGAAGCGCCAGGCGGTCGGGGTCAGCGACGAGACCATGGCGACGCGCATGCTGGGCGCGCTTCGGGTGCTCGGCACCGAGCAGGCGATGGTGTTCCACGGCGACGACGGGCTCGACGAGCTCACGACGTCGACGACCTCCACGATCCACGAGCTCATCGACGGCGAGGTGCGCACTTACACGCTCGACCCGCTCGACTTCGGGATCCCGCGCGCGTCGGCCGACACCCTGGCCGGCGGTGACGCCGACTCCAACGCCAACGCGATCCGCGCGGTGCTCAGTGGTGAGAAGGGATCGCACCGCGACATCGCCGTGCTCAACACCGCGGCCGCGCTCGTTGTTGCCGGCCTCGTCCCCGACATCGCAGCCGGCACCGAGGCGGCCGCGGAAGCCATCGACGACGGCCGGGCCGCCCGCGCCCTCGACGCCCTCGTCCGCGTGAGCACGGAGGCCGCGACGGCCGAGAAGGGCAACGGCTGATCCATGGCCCCGATCCTGCAGTGTCCCGATTGCGGCACCAAGCATCCGCTCGGGCAGGTCCCCAGCCAGGGTGCATTCCCGTGCGCCGGGTGTGGGCGGGTGTTGAAGGTGCCGGAGGCCGTCGGCCAACGCGCCGCCGCCCCGCCGAACCCGGCGCCGGGTTCCGGTCCCGCGCCGGCACCCGCACCCGCACCCGCGCCGGGTCCCCGGCCGGTCCCGGTCGCGAGTGCGGTCTCGAACCCGTCGGCGCCGTTCACGGCCGAGCCCGCGGCGCCGGTCGGGGTGCGAGGACCGCGCACCGGCCCGCCGATCGACGAGCAGGCGTTGGGCGCGCTGGCGCCGAAGGACCGCCGTCCGGTCGCGCGCCTCGGCTCGGTCCCGTGGTGGATGCGGCTCCTGCTCTGGTTCGTCGCGATCCCGCTCGGTTTCCTCGTCGTGTTCCTGATCGCACGCGCGTTCGGCGCGTTCACGACGAATCAGCTCTCCGACGTGTTTCTCGCCGACAACACCGCGCGCTTCTGGCCGGTCGCGCGCCTGCTGCCGTTCGTCGCGTTGGCGACGGCCGCGTTCGTGCAGGCCGGTGTCTACGCGCTCGCGCGTTTACGGGGCCGGACCCGCACGGCGCGCCTGGCCCGGTCGTCGGGCGACGTCAGTGCGGCGGCGCACCGATCGCGGGCGCGGTAACTGCCTGCCGGGGCAACCCGGCGAGGAAGTCTTCGACGGCGTCGGCCGCCAGGGGCCGGGCGAACATGAACCCCTGGCCGCTGTCGCACTCCTGTTCTTGGAGCTGACAGAACTGGTCGTGTTGTTCGATGCCCTCGGCGAGCGTCTTCAGCCCGAGCTGCTTTCCCAGCTGCACAAGTGTGCGGATCAGCGCGTTCGACTCGGCCGAGTCGCTGATCGCGCTCACGAACGAGCGGTCGATCTTGAGGATGTCGACCGGGAACTGGCGCAGGTAGGCGAGCGACGAGTAGCCGGTCCCGAAGTCGTCGATGGCGACACCGACACCGATCTTTTTGATCGCGCGCAGCTGGCGGGCGGTCGACACCGCGTCGTACATGATCGCGGTCTCGGTGAGCTCGATGATGAGTGCGGCCGGGGGCAAGCCCGTGGTGGTCAGCGCGTTCTGCAGCTCGTGGACGAGGTGGTCGCCGTCGAGCTGACGGGCGGAGACGTTGACCGACACGTACATGTTGCGTTCGCCGAGCCGCCATTGCTGGGCCTGGCGGGTCGCCTCCCGGATCACCCAACTCCCGACCTCGATGATCATCTTCGTCTCTTCGAGCAACGGGATGAACGCGTCCGGTTGGACGATGCCGCGCTCCGGATGGCTCCAGCGCAGGAGTGCTTCGACTCCGAGGACCGTGCCCGTCTCGAGGTCGAAGATCGGTTGGTAGACGAGGTAGTACTCGTTGCGTTGCAGCGCGCCCCGCAGGTCGAGCTCGAGCGTCAGCCGGTCCTCGACCGCGGCCTGCATCTCCCGCTGGAACGCGACGTACCGGTCGCGGCCGGCGGCTTTCGCTTCGTACAGCGCGATGTCGGCGTCGCGCAGGAGATCGGTCGCGGAGATGCGATTGCCGCGGGCGATGCCGATGCTCGCGGTGATGCGCACGCTCGGGCGGGCGGCGTCGTCGATCTCGAACGGCTCCCGCAGCACTTCGAGGAGCCGTTCGGCGACGAGCTCGGGGCTGCCTGTCGGCGTCGCCCCTTCCACCAGCACGACGAACTCGTCGCCGCCCAGGCGCGCGATCGTGTCGCCTTCGCGCAGGGTCGTGAGCAGTCTCGCGGCGACCGACTTGAGCAGCTGGTCGCCGGCTTCGTGGCCGAGCGTGTCGTTGACCTGTTTGAAGCCGTCGAGATCGAGGAAGAGCGCGGCCGTCTCCGCGCCGCTGCGCCGGGCCCGGGCCTGCATCTGCTCGACCCGGTCGAGGATGAGGGTGCGGTTCGGAAGGCCGGTGAGCGAGTCATGCAGGGCCTGGTGCCGCATGCCTTCCAGGAGGCGCGCGTTGCGGATCGCGATGGTCGCCTGGCTCGCGACGCCGCGCAGGCGGCTGGCGAGCTCGGGGTCGTCGATCATGCGGTCCGGACGGTCGATGACGTCGCCGACGACGAGACCGATGCGCTCGTCGTTCACGAAGATCGGGATGGTCGCGACCGCGGCCGCGCCGAGCTCGCTCATGAGCATCGGCAGCACGTTGAGGTGGGCGGCGCTCCCGCGGTCCCAAACGGTCACCGCGGTGTCGCCGGCGCGGGGTGCGGGGACGGGGACGTCCATCGAGCGGAGGCGGACCTCGTCGTTGGTCGAGTAACCGCACGTCGCGATCACGCGTCCGTAGGGCGCGTCTTCTTCGAAGAGGGCGAACGCGGCGCGATCGCAACCGATGACGGCCGGGAGCGCGTTGACGATGTTGGCGGCCATGTCGTCGGTCGTGACGAGTTGCGCGAGCGAGTCGGAGAGGTCGAGGAGCGCGCGCGCGGTGCGGGCCTGGCGGCGGGCATCGTCGAGCGCCGACGCGGAGTCGAGCGCGGCGGCCGCGAGACGCGCGTAGGCCTGCAGCACGATGCGTTCCTGCGGGAAGAACACCCCGTTCGGGTTGATCGCCGCCAGGCGGCCGTAACGGCGTTGCGACGAGACCACGTCGACGTTGATGCGGTGGCGGTCGTCAACGTCGCCGTCGGCCTCGGCCGCGAGGAGCTGCTGGGCGAGCACGGCGGCCTGCTCGTCGTCGACACCGCTTGCGTACACGTGCTTGGGTGCCGACGGGAGCGATTCCAGCGCGAGCACGAAGATCGGCGCGTGCATCGCGTGCGCAGCCGACTTCACGATCTTGGCGAGGACGCGCTCGAGATCGTCGTCGGCGACGAGATCGCCGACGGTCTGGTGCAGCGACTCGAGCCGCGCGGTCAGGATCTCGATGCGTGACTCGAGGAACTCGGTGCCCGAACCCGCTTCTTCGGGAAACCAGCGGATGCGGTACCGGCACGCGGGCGCGCCGTCGCACGCACAGGCGATGTGCTCGACCTCGGGGCGCATCCCGAAGAGCGTGGGGATGTTGGCGTAGAGGCCCGCGGCCCACGAGCAGTACTCGGGGAAGTGCTCGAAGCCGTCGACGAAGTGTTCGTCGACGATCCATTCGGCCGGCCCGACCGCGTGGCCGGTCAACGCGATGACGGGCGCCAGGCTCGCGCCGCCGGATTCGGCGATGACCTCGAGGAGCGCCTCCGGCGACCCGAGCGACTGCAGCATGCTCGTCATATCGGGCATCGACGGGTCGGCGAGCCCACCGCCCGCGGCCTGGCGGAGCGTATCCGGGCCGCCGAATGACTCCGACAACACCTCCAACAGGTGCCGGAACTGGTCGTACGAGCTCCAGGTGCCGAGGTCGAACAGCTCGTCGACGGTACGGGAATCGGCTGACCGGACCAGCAGATCCTCGGCGGCGCCGGGCGCTCCGTGGGCGCGCAGGTAGCGGATCATCAGCCAGGTGTTCACCCCTGCGAAGTGGCATCCCGCTTCGACCCCGGACTCCGAATCCATAACGCAGAGTCGTCCGGTCCGGCTCCGGCCTTGAGAAACGTTCCTGTGAGGGAAAGCCGCAGGTCGTCGTGCTTACAGGCGGCCCGCCGAGATTCGGGGCAGTTGTGACGCGAGCTCGCCGTCGACAGCCGCGACCGTGATCCGGGCGGCATTGCGGGCCAGCCACCGGTCGACGAGGAGGATCTCGGCGATGTCGCCTCCGTTTCCCCGTGTCGAAGATTCTTCCGAAGAATCGCCGACACGAAGCGCAGGGTCGGCGTCGGCCCCGGTGATCTCGTCGGCCCACTGGACCCGGCCCCGGCGGATCTCGACGGCCTGGCCGTCGCACTCCACCGTCAGGCGCTCGATTCCCTGCCACATCCCGATTGTCCGCCGGCGTTGCAGCGCCCGGGCCAGGGCGGTGAGTCGGTCGCGGGTCGCGGCCGCTTCCTCGAAGCGCTCGTCCTCGGCGAGCCGGTGCATCCTCGACTCGAGCGGACCGAGTGCGACCTCGGGTGCGGAGGTGAGCACGAGGCGCACGATTCCGACGAATTCGGCGTAGGTGTCCTCGGCGATGTGCCCCCGGCACGGGCACGCCGCGACCCCCAGCTGGGCCGGGACACACGGCGGACCGGGCTCGATCGTCGCCCGGCGCCCGACCCGGGTCGCGCAGCGCCGCAAGGGCACGGTCGACTCGATCGCTTCCCGCACGAGGTGGGCGGTGTTGGTCGATTGGAAGGGGCCGAGGACCGGTCCGTCCGTGGGCGGCGTGCGGGTGACGGTCAGGCGAGGGAACCGCTCGCTCGTGAGCTTCAGGTACGCGTTCGCCCGCTTCGACTTGCCCTGGCGGTTGAAGCGGGGCTGGAGCTGTTGGATGAGGCGCAGCTCCCGAACTTCCGCTTCGAACGCGGTGGCGCACACGCGGTGGTCGATGGTCGTCAGCTCCCGCAGCAGCTGCGGGACCTTCCGGCGATCGTCGGAAGCGAAGTAGGAGCGGACGCGGGCGCGCAGGTTCGTGGCCTTGCCGACGTAGAGCACCCGGCGATCGCGATCGCGAAAGACGTAGACGCCGGGCCGGCGCGGCAGCTTGGCCGTCAGCGCGAGCTTCGCTGCCGACGGATGGGCGCGCATCGACGGCAGCGCGAGCAGGTCGTCGAGCCCGAGCACCCCGTAGCTCGCGGCGCGTTCGAGCAGTGCGTGCAATACCTCGGCGGTCGCGGCCGCGTCGGCGTAGGCGCGGTGGTTCGGCTCGACGCTCGTGCGGAAGTGACGGGCGAGCGTGCCGAGGCGGAGGTTGGGAATCTCGTCGCGGACGAGGCGGCGCGCGAGCGCGAGCGTGTCGACGCGCCGGTTCGACAGCTTCGGGTAGCCGTGCGCGGTCAGCGCGGCGTCGAGGAACGAACAGTCGAAGCGGATGTTGTGACCGACGATCACCCCGTCGCCGAGGAATTCGAGCAGCGGCGGGAGGATCTCTTCGATCCGGGGCGCGGGTAGCACCATCGACTCGGTGATGCCGGTCAGCACGGTGATCATCGGCGGGATGGGCACGCCCGGGTTGACCAGCGTCTCCATCTGCCCGAGGAGCTCGCCGCCGCGCAGCTTGAGTGCGCCGATCTCGGTGATGGCGTCGCTGTTCGCGGAGCCGCCGGTCGTCTCGAGGTCGAGCACGACGAAGGTGGTCTCCGACAACGGCATGCCGAGGTCGGCGAGCGATTGCTGGCGGGGCGCGCCGAGGGTCGGAGCCGTCGGTTCGAATCCGGGCAACGCCGCGGTGAGCGGGGAAGTGGGGGCCACGGGTCGGGAAGCGTAACCGAACAGGCGTTCGCACGCACATATGTTCGTGCTCGCTAGGATCCGCCGCCGTGACCACGACTCGGTATCGCTGCAAGGCCTGCGGGAACGTGACCCGTTTCGACGTGTTGGCGACGCGCCGGACCCGGGCCTTTCACCACTACACGATCGGTGGCGACCTCGAGATCGAAGAGGAAGAGGTGCTCGAGGACCGGGTCGAGCAGGTCACGTGCCGTTGGTGTAGTGCGGGTGGGGACAAGGTCGAAGCCCTTCCGGCGTAGGTGTCACACCCGACGGCCATGCTGTCGGCATGAACCTGCGCACCATCGATTGCGACGATTGCACCATGGCCGCCACCTCCGCCTGCGACGACTGTGTCGTCAGCTTCATCCTCCGGCGTGAGCCCGGCGAAGCGTTGGTCATCGACGCGGAAGAGGAGCGGGCGCTGCGCTCGTTGCAGGGCGGCGGCCTCGTCCCCAAACTCCGCCACCACCCCCGCCGCGTCAGCTGACCGACCGTTCGGCGGCGCGTTGGCGTTGCCATTCGACGAAGTAGCCGGGATCTTCGGCGTCGTGTTGCTTGACCAGTCGCACCATCTCCCGAGCGCCGAGTGTTTCTTCCATCGCACCGATGAACGCGGTGCGGGCGGCGATGTGGATGCCACGGTCCCTCGATCGCAACGGATACCCGAGCTCGTCCCGATCGAGCTTTACGTCCTCCTCATCGACCGTCCGCGCGACCGCCGCGCGGAAGCGAGCGGGGTCACCGACCGCCGACGCGAGGAGCTGCACCACGAACGCGTTGACCGAGGATCCTGATGCATCAGCGGCTTCTCGCACGCTGTCGCGGAGCTGGGGCGACATGCGGATATGCACGAGGCCGCGGCGTTGATCTTGTGACATGCCGCGCAAGGTAGAGCTCCGGTGAGACAGCCACGCGAAAAGTGGGTGTTACCGCCGGCGATACCGCCCGTGATACCGCCGGTGGTATCCACTACTAATGAGGGTGCCCCGCGCCGCGTAGGGTTGGCGGATGCGTGATTCAGTGACGGTTCATATGGCGGCGCCGCCCGAGAAGATCTGGGACTTGTTGAGCGACGTCACCAAGATCGGGCAGTACAGCCCGGAGACCTTTGAGGCCGAGTGGCTCGATGGCGCGACGGGGCCGGCGGTGGGTGCCAAGTTCCGCGGGCACGTGAAGCGCAACGGCAAAGGGCCGATCTACTGGACGACGTGCATCGTGAAGGCGTCCGCGCCGGGGAAGGAATTCGCATTCGGGGTCGGATCAGCCGACAAGCCGCTGAACGTGTGGCGCTACGTGCTCGAACCGAGTGGCGACGGAACCAACGTGACCGAGTCGTTCGAGCTCGCGCCCACGCTCCCGCTGAAGCTCTACTGGACCTTGTTCGGCTGGTCGCGAGGCAAGACGAACCGCAACGGCATGCGCACCACGCTCGAGCGGGTCAAGGCCGAAGTCGAATGAACCGTTGACCGACTCGATCGCAGTGGTGTTGTTCGACCTCGGGGGAGTGCTGGTCGACCTCGGCGGCGTCGGACCGATGATGGATCTCGCCGACATGGACGACGACGACGCCTTTTGGCGCCGCTGGCTCGAGTGCCGATGGGTGCGCTCCTTCGAGCGGGGCGAGTGTTCGCCCGATGAGTTCGCGAAGGGCATCGTCGGGGACTGGGAGCTGACCGTCGATCCCACCGTCTTCCTCGAATCGTTCCGGGAGTGGCCGGGCCGCATGTTCGCGGGCGCGGAGAAGCTGGTGTCGGACACCAAAGCCAAGGTGCCCATTGGCTATCTCAGCAACACCAACGCGCTCCACTGGGATCACCACTTCGGAACGTGGCCGATCGTCGAGGCGTTCGACTACCGGTTCCTGTCGTACGAGCTCGGGATCGTGAAGCCCGATCGGGAGCTGTTCGACAACATCGCAACGTTGCTCCCGGCGCCGCCGGCGCGCGTGCTGTTCCTCGACGACAACGTGATCAACGTCAACGGCGCGATCGACGCCGGTTTCGAAGCCCGGCACGTGCGCGGCGTCGACGGTGCCCGTGCCGCCCTCGTCGAAGCCGGCGTCCTCGACTAGGACTTACTTGTCGAGATTCGCCTTCGCGAACTTCGCCAGGTCGGCTGCGCCCGTGCCCGTTGCCTTGATTCCCCGGGCGACGATGCTGGTGTCCCAGCCCTCCGCCTGATGCCGCAGGGCTGCAACCGTGCAGTTCTCCCGGCCGAGCGTGGAGAACGGGTCGTAGTTGTAGAGGTTCATCGCGTTGGCGTGCGAAATCTTGTCGATGTCGGCGTCGGAGCAGTTCGAAGCCTGCATCTGCTTCATGAACTGCTCGGGTGACTGCGGCCACGTCGAGTCGGAGTGCGGATAGTCGCACTCCCAGCAGATCTTGTCGATGTTCATCTTGTGCCGCATGTCGATGCCGACCGGGTCGTCGATCCAGCAGCAGATGACCTGCTCGTCGAACACCTGGCTCGGCAAGCGGTCGCCCATGTCCTGCCCGGTCCAGTAGCGGTGCCGGTCGAACGTGTAGTCGATGCGCTCGCGGAAGTAGGGGATCCAGCCGATGCCCCCTTCGCTCAACGCGTACTTGAGCTTCGGGTACTTCTGCGCCGACGCCGACCACACGAAGTCGGCCGCGGCCTGCACGATGTTGATCGGCGAAAGCGTGATGAGCACGCTCATGGGAGCGTCGTCGGCAGTGATGACCATCTTCGACGACGAACCGATGTGCACGTTCACGACGGTGCCGACTTCCTCGCACGTCGCGAAGAACGGATCCCAGTGACCGGAGTGGATGCTCGGGTAGCCGAGGTGCACCGGGTTCTCCGAGAACGTCACCGCGTGGCAACCCTTGTCGGCGACGCGGTGCACTTCGGCCGACATCTTCTCGACGTCCCACATCATCGGGAGCGCGAGCGGAATGAAGCGACCCGGGTACGCGCCGCACCACGCGTCGATGTGCCAGTCGTTGTAGGCCTGCACCAGCGCGACGGCCAAAGGCTCGTCCTTCTTCGCGGCGCGTGCGAACAGCTGGCCGCAAAATTGCGGGAAGCTCGGGAAGCACATCGAACCGAGCAGACCGTTCGCGTTCATGTCCTTGATGCGGTCGTGGATGTCGTAGCAACCGGTCCGCATGTCGTCGAACGACTGCGGGTCCATCGCGTACTCCTCGGGCGGACGGCCCGCCACCGCGTTCAACCCGATGTTCGGCAACTCCTGGCCCTGGAACTGCCACACGTCGATCCCGCTGTCCTTGCGGACGAGCTTGGGCGCGACGTCGGCGTACTTGTGCGGGAGGCGGCCCTCGAACAGATCGGGCGGCTCGACCACGTGATCGTCGACACTGACCAGGACGAGGTCTTCGAGCTGCATGCTTCCCCCTAGGAACCGAACCTGACGTCGGCGTCAGTGTACGACCGGGAGGCGGCCGCCGTCACGCTTGAACGGCGTGAGCCTTGAGCGCATCGAGCGAGCACCATTCGATGGCCCCTACGTGCGTGGCTTCGAGGTACACCCGCGGCGCGGCGCCCGCCTCGAACGCCTCTTGCCACCGGGGCGCGCACAGGCACCAGTGGTCGCCTGCCTTCAGGCCGGCGAACCCGTATTCGGGCATCGGCGTGGAGAGGTCGTTGCCGGCCGCGGCGGAGAAGGCCAAGAACTCGTCGGTCATCTCCGCGCACACCAGATGGACGCCAACATCGCCGCCGTGGGAATCGCAACACCCGTCGCGCATGAAGCCGGTCAGGGGATCGAAGCTGCAGGGCTCGAGCTCGGAGCCGAGCACGTTGCGCGCCATCGCCAAACCGCCGGTCAGTCCCAGACGACGGGCAGCGACGCGGGCGCCCGGAAGATCGCTCCGGAGATCGCGGCGGGCTCGGCGTCGGGGTCGGGCCGCAGGTTGGGGAGGCGGTCGAGCAGCTGGGTGAGGACGACCCGCGTTTCCATGCGAGCGAGGTGCAGGCCGAGACACATGTGCGGGCCCCACGCGAACGCGAGGTGCTGCTTCGCGGGCCGGAACATGTCGAACTCCTCCGGCCGGTCCCAGACCTTCTCGTCGTGGTTCGCAGATCCGATGTTGACCGCGACGATCGAGCCCGCCGGTACGTCGACTCCCTCGACCACCGCGTCCTTCACCGCAGTGCGCAGGATTCCAATGAGCGGCGCTTCCCAACGCAATCCCTCTTCGATGGCCTGCGGCATCAACGTGCGATCGGCGCGCAAACGGTCGAGCTGATCGGGGTTCGTCAAGAGACCGACCAACAGGTTCGACGACGACCGGTACGTCGTCTCCGCGCCCGCGGGCAGCAACAGACGTAGGAACGAGCAGATCTCCTCGTCGTTCAGTCGCACGCCTTCGAGCTCGGCCGCGACGAGCACCGAGATCACGTCGTCGGCCGGGCGCGCGCGCCGCTGTTGGATGATGCCGCAGAAGTACTCGAACAGTGCCTGCGACGCGCTCTCGGCCCGTTCGATCTCGAAGCCGGCGCTGATCACCTCGACCGCGCGGCGGTGGAACATCGGGAGGTCTTCGCGCGGCAGACCGAGCATGCGCGCGATTACCAGGACCGGGAACGGGAACGTCAGCTCGCGAACGAAGTCGGCCGCCTTGACCGGACGATCGATGAACGCGTCGATGTACTCGTCGACGACGTCGCGGACGAGCTCGCGCTCCCACGTCTCCATTGCCTTGCGGCTGAACGCCTGCTGCACGAGGCCGCGGTAGAGGTGGTGCTCGGGCTCGTCCATCTCCAGGATCGAGTGCCCGAGGACCTTGCCCATGATCTCCGCGTAACCCTGCGACGAGAACGTGTCGCCGTCCTTCAGGACCTGCTGCACCGCGTTGTAGCTGTACGCCGTGAAAACGCCGATGCCGTGGTCGACCTTCACGATCTCCATCTCGGTCTGCGACCCCGAAGGATCGAGGAGCGCTTCGTCGATGTCCTCGCGCTTCATCGGATGGTCGGGCCGGACCAACGAGAACATCGGATACGGGTTGTCGACGACGCCCATTCCGGCGCTGCGGTTGAACTCCTGGAACGCGTCGTAATCGTCGCCGGGGCCGTCGTCGAGATCCGGAGTAGCCATGCGCCGACCGTACTACTGTGCGCGCCCATGGCTCTCGACCAGGTGAACCTCGGGTTGTTGGTGGTGCGTGTCGCCCTGGGCGTCACGATGTTCGCTCACGGCTACAACCACATCTACCGCGGCGGCAAGATCAAGGGCACCGCGGGGTGGTTCGCGAGCCTCGGCATGAAGCCCGGGATCTTCCACGCCTGGCTCGCCAGCATCACCGAGCTCGCGGCCGGGGCCGCGCTCGCGTTCGGACTGCTCACACCGTTCGCGGCGGGCGCGCTGATGGGCACCCTCCTCGTCGCGTTCGTCACGAACCACCGTAAGGCCGGGTTCTTCGTGTTCCGGCGCCCGACCGAGGGCTGGGAGTACATCCTGAATCTCGTCGCCGCGTTGTTCGCGGTCTCGTGTGTCGGCCCGGGTCAGTGGTCGCTCGACAACGCCATCGATTACACGCCGCACCACTGGACGGGACTCGCGATCGCGTTGATCGTCGGTGTCGGCGGTGCGACCGCCACGCTGGTCACCTTCTGGCGGCCGCCGGCGCCGAAGGCCGTGGACGGCTAAGCGCGGACGTCGTTCGCGGGAGTCCGGCGCAACTGTTGGCAGAGCAGCGGGAGTATCTCGCGCCAGTCGCCCACGATGCCGATGTCGGCGGCCTCGAAGATCGGCGCCTCGGGGTTGTTGTTGATCGCCAGCACGGTGCCGGCGGCGCGCAGACCTACGGAGTGGTTGAACTTGCCGCTCGCGCCGATGCTCACGAAGAGGCGTGGCGCGATCGAGCGGCCCGTGATCCCGATCTGACGCGACCGCGGTAACCAGCCCTTGTCGGTGACCTTACGGGTCGCGCCGAGCTGGGCGTCGAGCAGCGCGCAGAGCTCGTGCAGGTCGTCGTACGCGTCGGGCGGTACGCCCTGGCCGAGCCCGACGACGGTGTGCGCTTCCGCGAGCACGTCGAGGTTGTCGTCGCGCGTGCGAGCGAGGATGTTGACTCGGCCCCGACCGGGTGTCCCGCTCGTCGCGATCGTCGTCGTCGACCCGGCCGGGCGCGGTACGAGCATCGGCAGCACGCCCGCCCGCACCGTGACCATCTGCACGTCGGAGGCGCAGTGGATCGCGGCGACGAGCTGGCCGCCGAACGCGGGCTTCCATGCGACGAGCCGGTCGTCGACTCGTTCGAGCTCGACCGCGTCGCCGGTGAGGCCCGCACCGATCTCGGCTGCGACCCGCGACGCAACCTCGCGTCCCCACGCGGTCGACCCGGTGAGGATCGCCCACGGTTGCGTCGATGCGGCGAGGCGCGCGAGCTCCGCGGCGACGTCCTCTTCGATGTTGGCGCCCGCGAAATGCGCGACCGCGTCGGCGCCCCAAGAACTCAACTGGGTCGCGTCGGGCGCCTCGACCGTGACGACGAGCACGTTGCCCGTGAGTGCGGCCGCGGCGCCGAGGAGCTCGCGGGTGTCGTGCGCGCGGTCAGGTTCGGCGACGACGATCGCGAGTCGTTCGCCGGGTCGACTCGCCGCCACGACGCTGGTGCCGGCGGGAGTCCTGTACGAGCGCGCGAACGCACCCCGCTCGTACAGGAGCCGGACCGCGTCGCGCGTCTGATCGGTGACCGAGGCGTCGGGCTGCACCATCCGGGCGCGGGAGACGGCCATCACCTTGATCGCCCCTACCGAAGTCGGCGACGCCGCCTGACCCCAGGGGCCCGGGCCGAGATCGGCGGCCGAGAGTCGGCGGATGCGCCCGGGCGCGACCGCGTCGCGACCGTCTTGGTGCACTTTCGCCGGATCGATCAGGCGCTCCGCACACGAGAGGATCGCGGGCAGCCGCACCTCCGCTTGGAGCCAGCCGTCGTCGTGCTCGCAGCGAGCGGAGACCAGCATGTCGTCGACGGAGAGATGACGAACTCCGGCGAGAAACGCCATGTCGCACAGGTGCGCGAGCTCCGGACCGACCTGGCCGGTGTCGGCGTCCACCGAGTTCAGTCCGGTGAGCACGAGATCGAAGGGTCCGACGTGTGCGAGCGCACCGGCCAAGGCCTTCGCCGTGGCCAGCGTGTCGGAACCGGCGAAGGCGGGGTCGGTGACCAGCACGCCGTCGACATCGACGCCGTGCTCGGTGCCCCACGCGATCGATTCCCGCAACGAGTCCTCCGCGCTCGGCGGCCCGAGCGTGATGACGGTGACGTGGGAACCCGCACGCGCGGCCGCGAGCTCGACCGCCTGACTCACCGCGCGCCGGCAGTACGGATTGAGCTCCAGCTCGATGCCGTTGCGGTTGAGCCGCCCGTCGGCGCCGAGCTCCATCTCATCGAACTTGGGAATCTGCTTCACCAGTACGGCGATACGCATCAGCCGAGACTAGCTACCAACAGTTGTCGGAGATATCCGCACTATGTGCCGAAGAGTCCGACAACTGTTGGTGGAGTTATTTAGGGGGTGACTGCAACCAGGGCGGCAAGCTGCTCGCGATAGTGGGCGGGGGAGTGGTGCACGAAGCGGACGTTGACGCCGGTCGCACCGATCTCGGCGAACCGGACCAACTGCTCGCGCACGCGCTCGGGCTCGGTCATCGGATCGAGCGGGCGCTCGTTCTGCACGATGATGTCGACGGGCGCGTCCCGCTCCGACCACGCGCTCGTCGCGCGCGCCTTTGCGATCATCTCCGCGACTTCGGCCGTCCGCAACCCGAACGGCGCCCAACCGTCGCCGAGCTCGACCGCACGCCGGAGTGATCGGTAGGTGTGGCCGCCGACCCACATCGGCATCCGCGCCTGGACCGCGCACGGCTCGACGAGGAAACCCTCGAAGTCGTAGAACGCGCCGTGGTACTCCGGCTCCGATTTCGACAGTGACGCGCGCAGCGCGCGCATGGCGTCGTCGGCTCGCGCGCCCCGGTCGGCGAACGGCGCGCCGAGCAGCTCGAACTCTTCCTCGAGCGAGCCGACGCCGACGCCGAGAACGACCCGTCCGCCGGTCACCACGTCGAGCGTGCCGTAGCGCTTGGCGATCGCGAGCGGGTGGTGGTAGCCGAGCACCACTACGTGCGCTTCGAACCGGATCGTGGTCGTGAGCGCGCCCAATGCTCCGAACGTCGCGAGCGGGTCGTAGTAACGACCACCCCGTACCTCGGCGATCTCGACCGGAACCGCGACGTGTTCACTGCACGTGCAGTGGTGGTAGCCGAGGCGCTCGGCCTCCTGCACGATGCCGACGACGTCGGCGAACGCCGCGTCCTCTTCCCACTGTGCATGGGCGCGGGGCAGGAGGGTCAGGCCGGGAGTGACGATGCCGAGCTTCACCCAGGGGAAGCTACGCCAGGACGCGATCGATCGCCGTCACCAGCACCGGTACGTGCGCGGGCGCGTCGGTCAGCCGGTTGGTCTCGGCGAGGTGCACCATCGACTCGTACAGGATCCCGAACACGCCGACCGCCATCACGGCCGCCTGCGGGCTCTCGGCGGCTTCGGGATCGGTGCGCGACCAGAGGCCGCGGATCAGCTCCGCGAGCTCGCGCCGGATGCGGCTCCGCAGCGCGTTGACCTCGGGCGACGTGCCGACGCCCTCGAGCAGGATCACGCGAGCGGCGGCGGGGTCGGCGACGAGGAAGTCGACGTAGGCGCCGACGCCGATCTCGGTCATCGTCCGGCCCGACACCGGGTTGTCGAGCTTGCCCCGCACGGTGTCGAGCAACGAGCGCAGGCACGTCTGCAACGCGCCGTACATGGCGTCTTCGCGATTGTCGAAGAATGTGTAGAACGCGGTCCGGCTCGTGCGGGCGCTGCGCACGATGTCCTCCACCGAGGTGCGGTGATAACCGCGCGTCGCGAACTCGTCGATCGCGGCGCGTACGAGCCGGCGGCGCTGGTCGGCCCGGCGCTCGTCGGCCGAAAGCCCGCGGTAACGGCGGCCGGGGGCGGGCGGCGCGAGGGAATCGTCGAGCGACTCCGAGGCGGGGACGGGGGAGAGGGCGTGCGCGACCACGAGAAAAGGCTATCGGCACGTTGGGGTCGATAACTTTTGTGGATGCCGGACAAAACCGCGACGTTGGCCGATGCCGTGGCAGAACACGTGCACGCGGGCGACGTCATCCATCCCGTCGTCGGCCACACCCGCTGGACCGCGGCGACCCGTGAGGTGGTCCGGCAATGGTGGGGTCGCGACCCCGGCTTCACCCTTGCAATGCTCTCGCTCTCGAGCTTGGGCGCACTCTTCTTCCGCGGGCAACTCGTCCGGAAGGTCATCACCGGTTACTCAGGTGACACCTTTCCCAACTTCACCCCCAACCCGTGGTTCGCGCGAGCGTACGAGCGGGGTGAGGTCGAGGTCGAGCACTGGTCGTTCCTGGCCTTCTCCCAGCGCCTCGAAGCCGCGGCGCGGGGCCTGCCGGCCATCGTGACCCGATCGATCGCGGGCTCGTCGATGGAAGCCAACGCCGCGTTCGCCCGTGCCGACACGCCCTTCGGCGAGGTCGGGCTCCTCGCACCCCTCGTGCCCGACGTGACCCTGATGCACGCGCTTGTTGCCGATCGCGCCGGCAACGTAGTCGTGCACCCGCCGTTGCTCGAAGGGATCTGGGGCGCGCTCGCGGCGCGGCGCGGCGCGATCGTCACGGTCGAGAAGATCGTCGACGACGTGCGGCCGTGGTCGGATCTCGTGCGAATCCCGGCTCATCTCGTGCTGGCCGTGGTGGAGTGCCCGATGGGTGCGCATCCCGGGGGGCTGTACACCGGCGCGGTCCCGGTCGACGGCTACGGCGAGGACTACGACTTCTGGGTCGAGGCCCGCGCCGCCACCCGCGCCGGCGACGAGGAGTACGACGCCTGGATCCGGCACTGGGTGCTCGAGGTCGAGACGCAGGAGCAGTGGATCGAGCAGGTCGGCGCCGAGCGCGTCGCGGCGTTGCGAGCGAAGGCCGATCCGGATTCGTGGCGCGCCGACGTGGCCGCGTATCCGCCCGATCTCGACGCGGCAGTCAACGGATGGGAACGGGCTGCAGTGTGGGGCGCGCGTCATCTGGCGGCGCGGGTGGCCGAGACGGGCGCCCACGCGGTGCTCGCCGGGGCCGGCGTGGCGAATCTCGCGGCCTGGCTCGGCGTGCAGATCGCGCGGGACGCGGGTTATGACGTGAAGCTCACGGCCGAGATCGGACTGTGGGATTACGACGCCACGCCGGGCGACCCGTTCGTGCTGAACCACCGCAACTTCCCGACGGCCACGATGCTGACCGACGCGCAGGGTGTGCTCGGTGCCCTCGTCGGTGGGCCGGGCACGACGACGATCGGGTGCCTGGGCGGCGCGCAGGTCGATCGGTTCGCCAACATCAACTCGACTTCGATCACACCTCGACCGTTCCTGGTCGGCTCGGGCGGCGGAAACGACGTCGCGAGCACCGCGGCCGAGAACGTGATCGTCGCGACGCTGACCGCGCAGCGAACGGTCGCCGACTGCGACTACGTGACCTCGCCGGGCACCTCGGTCCAAGCGCTCGTCACCGATCTCGCGTTGTTCGAGAAGCGCGACGGTGTGTTGCAGGTCAGCGCGCTCGCGCCCGGCGTCACGTTCGCCGAGGTGCAGGCGCTGTGCGGGTGGGAGCTCGAGGAGCCGCGCGGCGAGTTCCCCGTGCTGGAGGCGCCGACGGCCGACGAGGTCGGTGCGCTGCGCCGCTGGGATCCGCGCGGCTGGTTCCTCCGCGCCCGCTGAGTCGCGCCACCATTACCCCACCAACAGTTGTCAGAGTGCTCCGCACGATGTCCCGACAACGTCACCAACAGTTGGTCGAGTTTTCCGCACTATGTGCCGGAATCTCCGACAACTGTTGGTGGGTTAGCGGGTGACGATGACGCACGCGGCGTTGGCGCCACGGCCGACGGTGTGCGCCAGGCCGACGCGTGCTCCGTCGACCTGCCGGGCGCCGGCCTCGCCCCGTACCTGGTGCACGAGCTCGACGACCTGACCGAGGGCCGACGCGCCGAGGGGTTCGCCCTTCGACAACAGCCCGCCGCTCGGGTTGACGACCACGGTCGGCTCGGCGAGGAACTTGGCCTGACCGCCGGGCGCGCAGAGGTCGAGCTCCTGGTACGCGAGGAGCTCGCGGGCCGCATCGGTGTCCTGGCACTCGACGACGTCGACGTCGGCGGCGGCTATGCCCGCTTCCGCGTACGCGTCGTGCGCGGCAAGCGCCGACGGGGGAGTGATATCGGTGTCGTCGATGCCGGAGAGCGGCGTGGCTTCGCCGAGCACACTGCCCGGAAGATGCGACCGCAGCCGCGCGGCCGAGAGTTGCACTCCGCCGTCGCCCTTCTGCAACACGAGCGCGGCCGCACCCTCGTTGGGCGAGCACAGCATCCATAGATGTAACGGCGAACAGACGAGCCGCGACGCCAGCACCTCTTCGACGGTGACGGCCTTGCGGAACATCGCGTTCGGGTTGTTCACGCCGTTACGACGGTTCTTGACGACGACCTCGGCGAGATGGCGTTGGTCGAGTCCGGCTTCGCGGAGCAGGCGCTGCGCGCGCAACGCGAAGTACGCGGGAGTCGCCGCGAGCCCGCCCTCTTCGCGCCAGGGCTCGAAGAACGACGAGCGGATGATGCCCTTCGGCATCTTCTCGACGCCGAAGACGAGGGCGCAGTCGTACTGGCCGGCACGGATGGCCCCGGCCGCGAGCTGCAAGGCGGCGCCGCCGCTCGCGCAACCGGCTTCCACGTCGACGATCGGCATACCGGTGAGCGCGAGCGCGCCGAGCACCTTGTGACCCGACGCGACACCGCCGTACGCGGTGCCGCAGAACGCGGCCTGGAACGCCGGGTTGCCTGCTTCCGCGAGCGCTTCCCGCACTGCGTACACACCCATGTCGGTCGTCGTCTTACCTTCGAAACGTCCGAACGGGTGGATGCCTACGCCGGCTATGCGAACGCCCACGTCACCACCTCGTCGGGAAGCTCGTCGGCGACGAGGGTCATCGATTGGCCGTACTCGAGGCGATCGGGGTCGGTTTCGCGCAGCCGGGTGATGACACGCAGCTTCTCGCGCACGAGCTCCACCACGCCGAACCCGTACGGGACCGGACCCGTGTATCCGGGCGGCGCGGATGTGACCGCTGTCCATGCCCACAGTGTGGCCACCGTCGAGAGCACCACCCGTTGCACGTCGATGGCGCCGGAGTACGGACAGGTGTCGAGCAGAGGGAAGTGGTACTTCGCGCTCGTAGGCGAGTAGCCGCCTATCAACGTGATGGATCCGTCGGCGGCGATCTCGAACAGTCCCGCTTGGATGGCGCGTGTGCTCACACGACACCTTTCGTGCGGAGTGCGTCGATGTCGTTCTGCTTCATGTCGAGCAGGCTCGCCAACACCTCGTCGGTGTGCTCCCCGAGCCGGGGTGCACCCGTCGGCGCAACCGGAGTCTCTCCGACCCGGCGCGGGTACGGGGCCTGCTGGCGGAGCGGTCCGACGACGGGATCGTCGACCGTGACGAGATCGTGGCGGGCGTCGAAATGTGGGTCGGCGAAGATGTCGGCCGCCGTGTACGCGGTGGCGACGGGAACGTCGTGCTCGACGCACCGTTCCTCGACCACCTTCGCCTCGAGAGTCGAAGTCCACTCGGCGACGATCCCGTTGATCGTGTCGCCGTGCGCGGCTCGATCCGACAGCTTGGCGAAGCGGGGATCCTCGAGCAGGTCGACCCGGTCCATCGCCTTGCACAACCGGCCGAAGTTGGTGTCGGAACCCGCCACGATGCACACGTACTTGCCGTCGGCGCTCGGATAGTTGTCGAGCGGCGCCGAGTTCGCGAGGCGGTTGCCTTCCCGGTTGCGCACGGTGCCGAGCCGGTCGTACGCCGGCAACGTCCATTCGAGGATCCGGAGCACCGAGCCGTAGAGCGCGGCATCGATGACTGCGCCACCGGCGCCGCGTGCGTCGCGTGCGTACAACGCGGCCACGGCTGCGTGCGCGGCGAACACGCCGGTGAGGTAGTCGGAGATGGTGACGCCGACGCGTACGGGCGGGCGATCCGGGTAGCCGGTCAGGTTTAAGAGCCCGCCGTAGCCGATGCCGACCCGATCGAGCCCGGACCGCAACGTGTACGGCCCGTCCTGGCCGAACATCGAGATGCGGATCGTGATCAGACGTTCCGTAAGTCGGTCGGGACTGATGGTCCAGCCCTCGAGGGTCCCCGGACGGAAGTTCTCGACCACCACGTCGGCCGTCGCCGCGAGGTCGCGGAAGAGTGCCTGCCCGTCGGGCGTACGGAGATCGATCGTCACGCTCTTGCGGCCCCGACCCTCGACCGCCCAGAACAACGAGTAGCCGTCGACGAACGGGCCGATCTCGCGCATGAAGTCGCCGCCGCGAGGCTGTTCGATCTTGATGACCTCCGCGCCCTGCTCGCCGAGCAGACCCGCGCAGAACGGCGCCGCGATCCGGGTGCCCAAGTCGAGGACGCGAATGCCCTCGAGCGCGCCGCTCACGAACGGCCCTGTTCCTTCTTGACCGCGTCCATCCCGCCGGCCTTGCGCGCTTCGACCTTCGCGAGCGCAGTCGGCGTGTTCGAGACGAACTGGTGCAGCATGAAGTGGTAACGCCACGACTCGCGCTGACCCATGCCGTCGACCATGTTGTTGATCGATGCCTTTACGGCTTCCGCAGTGAGCCGGGGAACGAGCGCGACCTGCTCGGCCATCTCGTGTGCGATCTTCTCGAGGTCGGCGCGTGGCACCACCCGGTTGACGAGGCCGTAGCGCTCGGCCTCCTCGGCGCCGAAGACTTGCGCGCAGAACAGGAACTCCTTCGCCTTGCGGGGCCCAAGCTCCCACGGCTCGACAAGGAGCTCCACCCCCACCCCCGACATGCGCAGCACGGGGTTGGAGAAGCGCGCGTCGTCGGCGGCGACGATGAGATCGCACATGCACGCGAGCATCAGTCCCGCGGCGGAACAGGTTCCCTGGACCGCGGCGATGGTCACCTTGCGCAGGTCGCGGATCTTGGTGAGCTTGTCGTAGTACATGACCTGCTCGTGGCGGAGCTTGCCCTCGGGCGTGGACCGGAGCGCCGACCATTCCTCTTCGCCGGCGAGGAGCTCTTTGAGGTCGTGGCCGGCGGAGAAGTGCTTGCCCTCCGCCGCGAGCACCACGACCCGGACGTCGTCGTCGGCCTCGGCCCGGTCGAAGGCGGCGTCGAGCTCGTCGATGAGTTGACTGTTCTGCGCGTTGGCCGATCCGGGCCGGTTCAACGTGATCGTGGCGATTGCGCCGGCGACCGAATACCGGATCGTGGACGCGGCATCCGCGTCGGAGAAGGTGGTCACGCGCAAGGATGGTAGCGGCGAAACATTTACGCCTCGACGGGAAGCTGCCGAGAGAAGGAGATGTCGATCCGGCCCGTATCGGAGCAACCGGACGCCGCCCGGGCGGTCGGCGCGCTGCTGGCGCCGGTCGTCGCGTGCCTGCGCGGCGACGACGAGGGAGTTCGCCTGCTCCTCGACGACACGTGTGAGTCCGGAGCCGCGGCCGATGCTCTCCGGGCCGCGCCCGCGGTCGTGCGGGTCTATCTCCGGCTGGCGCCGCCTCCCGACCGTGCCGACGGCATCGTGCGGGAGTTCCCGAACGCGGCCGCCGAGCGGTTCGGAGATACAGGTCTCGTCACGGTCGGTTTGGAGTGCCTGCACGTGGCGCGGGTGCCCGAACCGGTGCAGGACGTGGCCCGAGCAGTGTTCGTCGACGACGCGATGAGCCACGGCGATCGGCACGCGCTCGAAGGTGCGATCGCGTCGTGTTGGTGGTGTGCGCTCGAGAGCGCACGCTTGCGCAACGTCGACCCGATCGCCGAGGCCGCTGCAATCTGTCGCTACGTCGCCCGCGTCGCCTGACCGGTCACGTGATCCCCAAGGCGTTGCTGCCGACGGTTGCCACGGGCGTCGTGGCTGTAGCCGTCAGCGAGTAGTTGCCGGCAAGGTCGACGGTGCAACCGGCGAACGTGACGATGCCGGCAACGACCGCAACGGTGTTCGACGCGCAGCTGAGTACCGCTGCGACGGGGTTGGCGGGCCGAGTCAGATCGAGCGACACCGTGCCCGTGTTGTCAGTGGTCACGGTATTTCCGCCGGCGTCTTGCACAGCGAGACTGGGCTGCTGACCAAACGCCACGTTGTGGACCGTCGAGGCACTCGGTTGAACTGTGAACGCGAGCTGTGTCGCTGCACCGACGGTCACCGCAAACGCTGCGCTCGTTGCCGACGTCGGGCCAGTCGTGACTGTTGCCACCAACGTGTAGGTGGTCGTGCTGGCGCGATTGATGCTGCAGCCCGTGAAGGACGCAACGCCGGCCACAGGAGTCCGAGGGTTGCCGCCGATGCACGTCAGTGCGGCGCCGACAGGATTCGAAGGCTGAGTAATCGTGAGCGTGACCTGGCTTAGGTTCCCGACGACCGTGTTGCCCCCGGCGTCCTGCACTGCGACCGCGGGTTGGGTTCCAAATGCGGTACCGCCGGTCGACGCGGACGGCTGCGTGGTGAACGCGAGGCGGACGGCGACACCGGTGGTGATCGCGAACGCGTTGCTCGATGCCGCGGTTGCACCACCCGTCACGGTCGCGCGCAACGTGTAGGTCGTCGTGCTGGCGAGATCGATCTTGCACCCGACGAACGTCGCGACTCCCGCGGTTGCGGTGAGGGGGTTGGCACTGGTGCACGTCAGTGCGGCGCCGACAGGGTTCGAGGGTTGGGTGATCGTCAACGTGACCGGGCTCGCGTTCCCGGTGACCGTGTTGTTCCCCGCGTCGCGCACGGTGACGACAGGCTGGGTTCCGAACGCGATACCCCCGGTCGAGGCGCTGGGTTGCGTCGTGAACGCGAGATGGTCCGCCGTACCGATGGTGATGGCAAAGGTGGCGCTGACTCCGGTGATCCCACCGACGGTGCCGCCGGTGCCGGACGCGGTCAACGAGTAGTTACCCACCAGGTCGATCGCGCACCCGGTGAATGCCGCCGTGACTCCTGCTGTGATCGCTCGGGTGTTGCTGGTTGTGCACGTGAGGACTGCACCGGTCGTCGTCGTGATCGTCAAGGTCGCGGTGCCGGTGCCGGTGGTGGCGTTGCCGCCCGCGTCGCGTACGACGATCTGGGGCTGCGTGCCGAACGCCGTTCCGCCGGTGGAGGCGCCGGGCTGCGCAGCGAAGGCGAACGCGACTCCCGGACCAGCCGTAATCGCGAGCGTGTTGCTGGTGACGGTCGGGAGCGCACCATCGGTCGCGACCAGGGTGTACGTGTTCGCCAGATTGACGTTGCAGCCGACAAACGCAGCGATTCCTTGCACGACGGTCTTGGTCGTCGTTCCGGTGCAGGCGAGGGTCGCGCCGGCCGCCGTCGTGAGCGTCAGAACCACTGCGCTCGCGTCCGTCGTCACCGTATTGTTGGATGCGTCGCGCACGGTGACTTTCGGCTGCGTCGCGAACGCGATGCCACCGGTCGAACCCGTCGGGCTTGGCTGGACCGTGAACGCGAGGTGCGTCGCGGCCGCGGCGGTAATGCTGATGCCCGAGCTCGTCGCGGCACGCAGTCCGGGCGTGGCCCGAACCGCGTGCAACGTGTAGTTGCCGGATCGGTCGATGTGACAACCGGCGAAGGACGCCACGCCGGCGACGGCCGGCAACGGGTTGGCGCTCGAGCAGGTGAGAGCCGCGCCGGCGGGAGTCGTGATCGAGAGCGTGATCGCGCTGGTGTCGTCGACCGGGTTGCCACCGAGGTCCTGCAACGAGACATGGGGCTGGGTTGCGAAGTTGACCAGGCTTGTCGCGCTACTCGGCTCTTGCGTGAACGAGAGCCGGGCTGCGGGTCCGGTCGATACGACGACGTCGGTGCTGACCGCGCCGGTCAACGTGCCGTCGGTTGCCGTGAGGCTGTATGTGCTGCGGACGTCGATGTTGCAACCGGCGAAGGCTGCGACGCCGGCGACTGCCGCTTTCGGGTTGCTCTGACACACGAAGGCTTGCTGGCCCGCGGCGGTGACCGCGAGGGTCACCGAGCTCGTGTCGTCGGTTGCCGTGGCGCCGTTCGCGTCGGTGAGCTTGACGACGGGCTGGATCGCGAACGCGGCCCCGCCGGTGGCGGCGGCACTGGGCTCGGTACTGAACGTGAGCTTGGTCGCGGTCGGCCCGGGCGGAACCGGCGGCGCGAGGGGGATGAGGGGCGCGGAGGGGGCCATTCCGACGACGGGCGCGCGCTCGCCTCCGTTGCCGGCTCCGAAGAACTGCGCGTCACCGAAGGAGAAGACGCCGCCATCGGCGGCGACGAACCAGTAGCCGTGACTGGTCGGCGTGGCGACCATGCCGACGATGGGTTGGTTCAGCGTGATGTTGCCGGTGGAGCCGTGGAACGCGGCATCGCCGAACGAGAACACTCCGCCGTCCGCCGCGACCATCCAGTAGCCGTGACCGGAGGGGGTCGAAGCAATGGCGGCGATGGGCTGGTTGAGCGCGATCGCGCCGGTCGATCCGTGGAAGTACGCGTCGCCGAAGGCGAAGATCCCGCCGTCGGACGCGACGAGCCAGTAGCCGTGGCCGGTCGGCGTCGAGCTGATCCCGACGATCGGCTTCGTCAACGCGATTGCGCCGGTGGAGCCGTAGAAGTGCGCGTCGCCGAAGGCGAAGATCCCGCCGTCGGACGCGACCATCCAGTAGCCGCGCCCGCTCGGCGTCGAGGCCATGGCGACGATCGGCTTGTTCAAGACGATGGCCCCGGCGGAGCCGTGGAACGCGGCGTCGCCGTAGGAGAAGACGCCGCCGTCGGACGCCACCATCCAGTAGCCGTCGCGGGTCGGGGTCGACGCGATGCCGACGATCGGGTGGGCGAGCGTCATGCCGATGGCGGAGCCGTGGGTGTCGGCGCTCCCGGCGGAGAAGATCCCGCCGTTCTGGGTGGCGAGCCAGTAACCCGACCCGACCACACCTTGAGCGTGCGCGGACGAAGATGCGGTTCGGGCGGTGACGGTGCTCACGGCGGCCGAGGGCTGCCCGAACGCGGTCGGGGTGAACCCCAGCATGACCGCGATCACCGAGACGACGGCGACGAGCGCGCGCCGCGACGGCGAAATCTGGAGATCTGTCGTTGACATCGACCGAGCATGATCGGGCCGCGTTGCATTGGCGTTACGTGCCCCGGACGCGACTCGACGCCCGTCGATCACCAGGCGGGGTGATCGGCGAGCGCCGGCGTCGCATTCGTGGAGCGAACTACGGAATGACCACCGCACCGCTGTCCAGAGCGGGGACTCCGGTGAGGTTGGAGACGGCGTGAAGGGTGAAGGTCCCCGAGGTATTGATCTGACAACCGGTGAACGAGGCCATTCCGTTGACCGTCGGTAGCGGTGAGGCGCTGGTGCAGGTCATCGCGCCTGCGGGCGGGTTGTTGAGGGTCAAGGTCACGTTGCTGGCCGCGGTCACCGTGTTACCGGCGGCATCTTCGACCGTGACCACGGGCTGAGGCACGAGTGCGGCGTTGACGGCTGCCGTTCCCGGCTGAGTCGTGAACACCATGTGGGTGGCCACGCCCGCCGTGATCGCCAACGCGGTGCTCGTTGCTCCGGTGACGCCGCTGCGGGTTGCCGCGAGCGTGTAGCCGCTGCCGACCTTGTCCATGTTGCAGCCGACGAAGGTCGCGACGCCGTTGACAACGGCCACCGTCAGTGTCGAGCAGCCCAGCACTGCGCCGGGCGTGTTCGGGGCCGAGATGGCCAGGGCCACAGTGCCGGAGTTGAGTGCCGTGAGGGTGTTACCGCCCGCGTCCTGCACCGCAATGTGCGGTTGCGAGGCGAAGGCGACGCTGCTCACGGTCGACGCGCTCGGCTGTTGCACGAAGCCGACCTGGGTTGCCGGACCGGTCGTGACCGCGAACGGAGCACTGGTTCCGACCAGTGCGCCAACGCTGTAGGTGCCGCGCAACGTGTAGGTGGTCGTGCTCGCCAGGTCGATGTTGCAACCGACGAACAGCGCGCTCAGGCCGGCAGTGACGTTCCGGGCGTTGCCGGTAGTGCAGGCCAACACCGCGCCGACGGGAGCCGACGGTTGCGTGATGGTCAACGTGACCGTGCCCGTGTTCGCCGTCGTGACGGTGTTACCACCGGCATCCTGAACGGCCGCACGAGGCTGGGTTCCGAAGGCGACGCCCCCCGTGGAAGCACTGGGCTGAATCGTGAAACCGACCCTGTTGGCCGCTCCGACGGAGACGACAGTCCCGGTGCTCGTCGCGGGCGTCAACCCGCCGTCCGATGCGGTCAGCGTGTAGGGAGTGACGCTGCTCCGGTTGATGTCGCAACCCGTGAACGTGGCCACTCCGGCGACTGCTGCCGCGGCGTTGCTGTCGGGGTTGCAGGTCAATGTTGCGCCTGCAGGCGTGGTGAGCGTCAACGTCACCGCGCTGGTGTCGGTCGACACCAGGTGGCCGCCGGCGTCGCGCACTTCCACGACGGGCTGGCGTGCGAACGCGGTGCCACCGGTTGCCGTGGCGCTGGGCTGAGTCGTGAATGCCAACTGGGTGGCACCGGGTGCGATCGTGATCGCGGTGCTGACCGCAGCGGTCAAGGCACCGTCGGTCGCGGTGAGCGTGTACGCGCCGGGAGTGTCGATGCCGCAGTCGGTGAACGTCGCAACTCCGGCCACGGCCGCCTGCGGATTCGCAGAGCAACCGAAACTCTCGCCACCGGGCGTCGTGACCGCGAGGGTGACGTCGCTGGTGTCGTTCATCGCAGTAGCGCCACCGGCATTCTGCACGGTGACGACGGGCTGGGTCGAGAAAGCCGACCCCGCTGCCGCGTTGCCGGGCTCGGTCGTGAACGCGAGCTTCGTTGCGGGTGTGAAGGCCGACGGGGCCATGCCCACGACGGGAGCGTGCGCGCCCTCGGTGCCGGAACCGAAGAAGTGTGCGTCTCCGAAGGTGAAGACACCGCCGTCGGCGGCGACGAACCAGTAACCGTGCCCGGTTGCGGTGGCGGCCATGCCGACGATGGGCTGGTTGAGCGTCATCGCACCGGTGGAGCCGTAGAAGTGCGCGTCGCCGAAGGAGAAGATGCCGCCGTCGGCGGCGACGAACCAGTAGCCGTGCCCGGTTGCGGTGGCGGCCATGCCGACGATGGGCTGGTTGAGCGTCATCGCACCGGTGGAGCCGTAGAAGCCGGCGTCGCCGAAGGAGAAGATGCCGCCGTCGGAGGCCACCATCCAGTAGCCGTGGCCGCTCGGGGTCGAGGCGATGCCGGTGATCGGCTTGTTCAAGACGATGGCGCCGGTGGAGCCGTAGAAGTGGGCGTCGCCGAAGGAGAAGATGCCGCCGTCCGAGGCAACGAGCCAGTATCCGTGGCCGGAAGGCGTGGAAGCCATGCCGGTGATCGGCTTGTTCAAGACGATGGCGCCGGTGGAGCCGTGGAACGCGGCGTCACCGAAGCTGAAGATGCCGCCGTCGGACGCGACCAACCAGTAGCCCTTGCGGGTCGGGGTGGAAGCGATGCCGACGATGGGGTGGGCGAGCGTGATGCCGATGGCCGAGCCGTGGGTGTCGGCGCCGCCGGCGGAGAATATGCCGCCGTTCTGCGTAGCGAGCCAGTAGCCCTGGCTGGGATCGACCGCCTGCGCGTGCACGGACGGGGACGCGGCTCGGGGCGACGCGTTGCTCACCGCCGCCGAAGGTTGCGCGAACGCGGTCGGGGCGAAGCCCAGAACGACCGCGATCACCGAGATGAGGGTGACGAGCGCACGACGTACTTGCGGCATGGGGGGTCTCTCTGGTCATCGCACGTCTCGAGGATGTGAGACGTACGTGCGACTCCTCCATCGGACACCCGAGTGAGGCGGACGCCACCCTGCTCTCGCCCCCGTCACCTGTGCGTTACCGAAGGTGTCGCGACCCCGTCAGAGGCCTACGAACCAGACACGGCCCACGAACGCGAGCGCGTTCGTGGGCCGAGGGCGGTTCGCGGTCGATTCTGCTCAGGTGACCGTGAGCGTTCCCATCATGAAGTTGTGGATGTTGCAGTGGAACTTGTAGGTCCCGGCGGCCGGCGCCTTGAACGTGGCCGTCTTGCCGGCATCGATAGTGACGTCGAAGCCCCCGGCCGTGTCGTTGGCCGTCACGGTGTGCGTTGCGTTGCTGGTGTTCTTGACGGTGACCATCGAGCCCGCCTTGGCGGGCGTCGTGGTGAACGTGAAGGCCGAGCTGATCGTGATCGTGCCGCCGGCGTCGGTCGAGGCGCCGGGAGCGGAGGTCGCGGAACCGGCCGAGGCAGTCGTGGGCGTCGTTGCGGTCGGCGTAGAGCTCTTGCTGCTGCTCCCACACGCGGCGAGGCCGAGAGCAAGGGCGGGAATGGCGATGAAGGAGTACAGGCGTCGTTGCATACCCGTACTACGGAGCGGAGGGCGCTCCTGGTTCAATTCTTCTCGCGGGGCAGGCCCAGCGTGCGTTCCCCGATCACGTTCCGTTGGATCTCGTTCGTGCCCGCCCAGATCGAGCTCGCTTGGTAGTAGAGCCACGACCGCTGCCAGGCGCCGTCGCCGGGATTGTTCGACGCGCCGCGCCAGAGCGGCTGCGCAGGCCCGACGACCGCCATCGCAGTGTCGTGCATGCGTTTGCTCATCTCGCTCCACCAGAGCTTGTTGATGCTTCCGACCGGACCGGGCTCTGCGCCCTTGGCGGTGCGTGAGATCGACCGCCAGTTGTGCAGCTGGAAGATGCGCACCTCCACGAACGCCTGCGCGAGCCGTCCCGCCAGCCGAGGATCGTCGAGCGCGTCGCGCTCGAGCCCGAGCTTCCAGAGCTCCTCGAGCAACTGGGTGTGCGCGACGAGTTGGCGGGGGTT
>JBBSFB010000029.1:0-53861 GCA_038239145.1 Acidimicrobiia bacterium | reverse complement strand
TCGTGGAGGCGGGTGGCCGCGTCGTGATCGGGCCGCCGAAGAGCGCGGCCGCGCGCCGGTGCATCGCGATGGCACCTGCGCTCGCCGCGCTGCTGGCCGAGCATCTCGCCCGGAGGGGTCTGACGGCGGCCGACGCCGACGAGTGGGTCTTCCCCGGCCCGAAAGGCGGCCCGTTGCGCTACGCGAACTTTCACGACCGCGTGTGGGGCCCTGCATGCACGCGAGCCGGCCTCGCCGGACTCGGATTCCACGACCTGCGTAGGGCCGCGGCGACCGTCCTCGTGACCTCAGGGGTCGACGTCCGCACCGCCCAACACCGTCTCGGGCACTCCGACCCGCGGCTCACGCTCGCGGTGTACGCACAGGTCGCACCGCACGCGGATCGCGCCGCGGCCGCGGCGATCGAGGACCACTTCCTCGCCGGCGCGCGCGATGAACGCGCGATGGAAGGCAACGGTGTGTTGCTGACAGGAGCGACGCGACGGCCCCCATCTGCGAAAGCAGTGGAGCCGGAGAGGGGATTCGAACCCCTGACCTGCTCATTACGAGTGAGCTGCTCTACCGACTGAGCTACCCCGGCGAAGCTGGGGAGTGTAACCGAGCCCTCAGGCCGAACCCGGGGACGGGAGCGTCATCAGCAGCGCAGTCAGGCGCATCAGGCCCTTCTCGTTGATCAGGAACGCTTCGCGAGCTTCGCGGCACGCGTCGAGGGCGGCGGCCGCGGCACGCGGCGTCACCGACAGGGTCGATCGATCGGCGTTGAGCGGCGGGGCCGCGACCGCCAGCGTGTCGCGAAACACCGATTCGATCGCGGTCACCCCTTCGATCAGGAGATCGATCCGCGTGCGCCGCGTCTCGCGCTTGTGCCGTTCGTCGATGCGGCGACGCATGCGCGCGGCATCCCTTTCCGCGTAGCCGAGTCGTTCCATCTCCGCATCGAAGGCGGCGAGCACTTCCTTCTGTTGGCGATCGACCGCGGCGGCCGCTGCTTCGACGGCGGCGTCGAGGTCCTGCGCGATCGCAAACGCGGTCGCGCCGTACCCGTCGACGCGCGCGGGCGCCGACGCGAAGACCGCGCGCAAAGGGCCGAGTCGTCCGGCCAGTGCCCGGGCACGCGCGAGCTGACCGCCGGCGAGCGCAGCGAGCGTCGTGGCTTCGGACGCGGGAACACCCTCCCGTTCGAGTACCGCGCGCACATCGTCGTCGTCGATCGGATCGAAGTCGATGCGTTGGCACCGGGACCGGATCGTCGGGAGCAGGTCGTCCGGCGCGCCGGTCACGAGCACGACGACCGTGCGGTCGGGCGGCTCCTCCAGTGTCTTCAGCATCGCGTTCGCAGACTCGTTCTGGTTGCCTCGGAGGCGTTCCGCCTCGAACAGCACGAGCACTTTGCGCTCGCCTTCGATCGGCGCGCGGGCCGCTTCGGGGAGGATGCGTTCGCGCACGTCTTCACGCACGCGGTACGACGCGCCGCCCGGCTCGAACTCGACGACATCGGGATGGACGCTACGCATCACCAGCCCACTGCCGCGCTCGTCGTCGGCGACGCCGATGAGCATCGCTGCGAACTCCCGCGCTGCGTCCTCGATACCCGAGCCGCGCGGACCGACGAGGAGATACGCATGGCTCGGACGGGCGGCGGCTTGGCGCAGCGCATCGAGCGCGCGTTCCTGACCGACGACGACGGTATCCATGATGGCGAGCCTACGGAACGTACGGCGCGATCGCGCCCAGGACCCGTTCGCCCACTTCCGCCGGGGTTCCCGCGGCGCCGACGACCACCCAACCTCTCGACTCCGCGAGGTTGCGGTACGCGGCCCGGACCCGGGCGTGGAACTCGGCCCCGGCCCGTTCGAACCGGTCGCGCACGGCCGAGACCCGGGCCTCGGCGATCGCGTCGGGGAGATCGAGCACGATCACGACGTCCGGCCCGACGCCGTCCGCGGCCCACGCGCTCAACCGCTCGATCTCTTCGACCCCGAGACCGCGCGCAACGCCTTGGTACGCGATCGTGGACGGTGAGTAGCGATCGCACACGACGATCGCGCCGCGCGCCAGCGCGGGCTTGATCACGTCGGCCACGTGCTGGGCCCGATCGGCCAGCATCAACAACAGCTCGGCGTGGGGATCGAGCGCCGTCTCGGCGTGCAGCAACACCTTGCGCAGCTGCGCGCCGACGTTGGTGTCACCCGGCTCGAAGGTGACGACGACCTCCCGGCCCGTCTCCCGTAGGGACGCGGCAAGGATGGCCGCCTGCGTCGACTTCCCCACCCCTTCGCCGCCCTCGACGACGACAAACCGGCCCGCGGGAGTCGTCATGATGCCGACACGTCGATCCGAGCCGACATGCGCATCCGCCGGCGCGCCGCGAATCCAGACACGATCGTGATCGTGCCACCGAACCACAGAGCAAGGCGAGGGCCCGGAAGGCTGAGGTGCACGGTTCCCAGCTTGACGGAACCGTTAGTGAGGGCGTTCGACAACGACCCGAGCGCGCTCGAGACGAACGGGCCGATCGTCAACGAGAAGAGCAGACAGAACCGCACAACCGTGTAGAGCGCGGAGAAGATGCGGCCGCGCATGTCGTCGGTCACGCGCTCCTGTATGACGGTGAACCCGGTGACGTACGCGCAACCGGCCGCAGCACCGACGACCGCGACGATCAGGATCGCCGGCGTCAGCGACGACACCGCTCCCGCGCCGATGATGGCGGCTCCGGTCGCCCCGACCGCGGTCGTGAACACCGCTTCTCTCGGCATGTGTCGTTGCACAGTCTGCAACACGACGACCCCGATGGCCGCGCCGACCCCGAGCGACGTCAGCAGCAAGCCGAACGTCGACGGGCCGCCACCGAGCACGTCGCGAGCGAACAGCGGACCGAGCGGCACGATCATGCCGCCCCCGATGATGCCGCCGGCCAGTCCGATCATCACGCCTCGGACCGTCGGGTTCGAACGCATGAACCGGAGCCCGTCGACGATGTCGTTCCAGGTCTGCGACGCCGAAACCCGTTGGATCGGACCTCGCTCCGCCTCGTCGAGCCGCAGCCCCGAGATGAGCAGCGCGGAAACGAGGAAGGTCAACGCGTCGACCCAGATCGGGAGCAGTTCCTGTTGGTGGAATCGGCCGAGGTAGTGAATGTCACCGAGCCACTTCGACACTCCGGCGAGCCCCGCGAAGAACGCAGCGCCGAGCGGGAACGTCCCGTACGCCGCGCCGAGACCAAGCGAGTTGGCCGAGGCGAGTTGGTCCCGGTCCTTCACGACGTTCGGCACGCTCGCGTCCTTTGCCGGTCCCCACATGAGCGTGAGCACCTCGATGAGGAACGAGATGACGATCAGCCCCAACAGGTCGTCCCAGAACGGGAGGATGAGGAGCAGCGCGGCCCGGCCGATGTCGCAACTCACCATCACGGTCTTGCGGTTCCAACGATCGAGGAGCGCGCCGCCGACGGGCGCGAGCACGAGTCCCGGGAGCATGCGGGCGACCATGACCAGTCCGATGCCCGTTCCCGACGTCGACACCTTGCTCGCGATAGCGAGGATCGCGAACAGTCCCGTCCAGTCGCCGAGACTCGAGACGAACTGCGCGCCGAACAGTCGGCTGAAGCCGGGGGTGCGAAACACCCGCCACGCCGGCGGACGAATCGGATCCTCGTCGGAATCGGAATCAGAAGCGATGAACGGCGCCTGGTCGCTCATGGGTCGTCCAGCCTACGGGCCCGCCCGGCGCCATCCCGGGACGAGCGCGGCCTCTACTCCGCGGGCGAGTCGGGGCTCTCCGCCGCCTTTTTCGTCGCCTTCTTCGCGGTCTTCGCGATCGCTTTCTTGGCGACCTTCTTCGTGGCCTTCTTGGCCGTCTTCTTGGCGGCCTTTTTCGCGACCTTCTTCGTCTTGGGTCCGGCCTCGGCCCGGGCCCGGAGCAGCCCGACGGCCTCGTCGAGGGTCAACTCCGTCGGATCGGTTCCCCGGGGCACGGTCGCGTTCACATTTCCGTCGGTGACGTAAACGCCGTAACGACCCTCGAGCACGCGCACGGGCTGACCGTTGTCGGGGTTCTCTCCCAATTCCGCGAGCGGCGGCTTCTGCTGACGGCCGCGGCGGAGCTTGGGTTGGGCATACAACGCTTCGGCTTCGGCCAACGAGACGGTGAGGAGCTGATCCTCCGCGCTCAGGCTGCGGGTATCGGCGTCCGAGCGCTTCAGGTAAGGCCCGAACCGACCGGGCGAGGCCAGGATCTCGCGACCCTCGCTGTCGACTCCGACAAGGCGGGGCAAGCTCAGAAGCTGCAGGGCCTCTTCGAGTGTGACCGACTCCGGGGTCATCGCCGAGAACAGCGACGCGCGCTTCGGCTTCTTCTTCGTCCCTTCCTTCTGTTCGCCGAGCTGTACGTAGGGACCGAAGCGACCGGTCAACGCGAAGATCGGCAACTCGGTTTCCGGATCGGCGCCCAGCTCGCGCGGACCCTCCGACTGCTTGGCGATGAGATCCAGCGCGATCGGCACGGTGAGCTCATCCGGCGCGATGTCGGGCGGCAGCGACGCGGTCTCGTTGTCCTCGCGCTGCACATACGGCCCGTAGCGACCGACCCGCACGATGATCTCGTGACCGGTGTCGTCGATCCCGATCGGGATCGTGCTGACCCCGCGCGGGCTGATGAGCGCGAGGTGCTCGTCGTCGACGAGCTCGTGCAGTCCGGGCTGACCGTTGCCGTAATAGAAGGAGTGCAGCCACTTCTCGGCTTCACCCTCGCCCCGGGCGATGACGTCGAGCGCCTCTTCCATCGTGGCCGTGAACGAGTAGTCGACCAGGTGGCCGAAGTGCTGCTCCAGCAGGTTCGTCACCGCGAACGCCGTCCACGCAGGAACGAGCGCGGTGCCCTTGCGCCAGACGTACGAACGGGCCTGGATCGTCTCAATGACGGCCGCGTACGTGGAGGGACGACCGATGCCCCGTTCCTCGAGCTCCTTGACGAGGCTCGCCTCGGTGTAGCGGGCGGGTGGCTTGGTCTCGTGGCCAACCGACGCGAGCTCGGTGCAGCTCACCGCCGCGCCGTCTACGACTGCGGGGAGTACCGCCTCCGACTCCACCTCGTCGCCCTCGTCGACGTCTTCGATGTACGCACGGCGCCAACCGAGGAAGTCGTAGGCCTTGCCCGACGCCCGGAAGGTTGCCTGCTCACCCTGCGGTGAGGTCGCGCCGAGCCGGATCGTCAGCTTGCGCCCGCGGGCATCCGACATCTGGCACGCGACCGTGCGGATCCAGATCAACTCGTAGAGCCGGCGTTCGTCGCCGTCGAGCTCGGCGTTCACCGCGTCGGGAGTACGGATGCGATCACCGGCGGGGCGGATGGCTTCGTGCGCTTCCTGCGCGTTCTTCACCTTGCTGCGGTAGGCGCGCGGCTCGGCCGGAAGATATTCGTTGCCGTACTGCTCCTGGATCGCGGTGCGCGCCGCGCCGATCGCCTGTTCGGACAGGTTGGTGCTGTCGGTTCGCATGTACGTAATGAATCCGCGTTCGTACAACCGTTGAGCGACGGCCATCGTGCGCGCGGCGGTGAAACGCAGCTTGCGGCCCGATTCCTGTTGCAACGTCGACGTGGTGAACGGAGCCCGGGGTCGCTCGGTAAACGGATCCGACTCGGTACTTGTGACGCGATAACTGACGTCGCGCAGGCGATCGGCGAGGCCCGCGGCCCGATCGCCGTCGAGCAGCACCACGTCGTTGGCGCGCGCGGCCGAGATCGCACCCGTCGCGGCGTCGAAGTCGCGGCCTTCGGCGACGCGCTTGCCGTCGAGATCGACGAGGGACGCACGAAAGGCCTGCGCTGCGGCGACGAACGTTCCTTCAAGGTCATGCCACTGGCCCGAGTTGAAGCGCATGCGCGCCCGTTCCCGCTCCACGACCATGCGCACGGCAACGCTCTGCACGCGACCGGCCGACGCGGCCTGGCCCCGACCGAAGACGCGCCACAACACCGGCGAGGTCTCCCAGCCGACGATGCGGTCGAGCTTGCGCCGGCCTTCCTGCGCCTCGACGAGCTTCATGTCGAGGTCGCGGGGATTGGCGAGCGCCTCCCGGATCGCGTTGGGCGTGATCTCGTGGAAGACCATGCGCTTGACCGGGACCCGGGGGCCGAGCGCCTCGAGCACGTGCCACCCGATGGCCTCGCCCTCACGATCCTCGTCAGTGGCGAGGATGAGCTCGTCGGCGCCCTTGAGCGCCGCTTTCAGCTCGGCGACGACCTTCTTCTTGTTCGCAGGCACGACGTAGACCGCGTCGAAGTGGTCGTCGGGGTCGATCCCGGCCAGGCGGCCGTGGGTGACCTTCTTGGCGTCGGGGACTTCCTCCTTGCTGCGGGGGAGGTCCCGGATGTGCCCGACGCTGGCCTTGACCGTGTATTCGCTCCCGAGAAATCCCGCGATGGTCTTCGCCTTCGCCGGGGACTCCACGATTACGAGCGGTTTCGCCACTGCTGCTCCCTCTTGCGCCGTGGACAGAATCGGTCCTTCTCGGCACTCGGGTCGCGGACCGTAGCCCGTCCCCCCTCATCGCGGGCTCCGCCGGAGAATATCTATACCATTCGTGGGCGCCTAACCACTCTCCGTGTACCGTCTAACCTTCGCCGCCGTGATCACCTCATGAGTGCAGTCCTGATGGCCGTCAACTGGCTCAGCCCCCGCGATCTGATCGAGACCTTCGGCACGATCGGCCTGATCCTGGTCGTGTTCATCGAGTCCGGGCTCATTCCCGCGCCCCTGCCGGGGGACTCGATCCTCTTCTTGGCCGGAGCGTTCGCGGCAACCAGCGCCCACTCGAGAGACCCGCACCTGAACCTGGCCGTCGTGGTGATCGGATCCTTCGTCGCCGCGGTGGCCGGCGCCCAGCTCGGATACGCGCTCGGGAGCCGTTACGGGGTGCGCATCTTCAAGCCCGGCGCCCGCGTGTTCAAAACCGAGTATCTCGAGCGCGCCGAGGAGTTCTTCGACAAGCGCGGGCCACGCTCGGTAGTGCTCGCCCGCTTCATCCCGTTCGTGCGCACGATCGTCCCGATGCTCGCGGGGACCGGCAAAATGGAGTTGCGCAAGTTCACCGCGGCCAACGTGTTGGGCGCCGCGGTCTGGACCGTGGGTATCAGCCTGCTCGGCTTTTGGCTCGGCAAGTCGATCGACATCGACAAGTACATCTATCCGATCGTCGCGGTGATCATCGTGCTCTCGTTGATCCCGCCGTTCCTCGAGTACCGCAAGCACAAACGCGCGCAGGCGTCCAGCTCCTGACCCGCAGCGTCAGGCCCGGCGCGTTTCGTACGGTGTGTGTCGAACGAGCAGCCGATCGACGGACGTCTGAACGAAGCCAACGCCGAGGTAGAGGTAGAGGTAGAGGTAGAGGTTACGCGCGGCATCGGTCTCGAAGCCGACCTTCAGGCGGAGTGCGCCTCTGCGCGCGAGCCGATCGAGCGCGCCTCGACCGCGAGATCGAGCGTCGGATCGTAAAGCGAGCACTGGCGCAGCCGCGGCTCCACCAGTCCACCTCGTCGAACCAGACCGGAGTGCCACCTCGTCGGTCGCCAGGGGCGGCGCCACCAACACCGCACGTCGGCGGCCTCCCACATGCCGCCGAGCGGATTAACCCGGCGCCCTGCAGGACCGTGGTCGTCGCGTTCAGCCGCTCGAGACCCTTCAGCAGCTCACGTCGCACGAACACGTTCATCGAGGGTAGCGGCCACTCGCCGCTTTCGACGACGCTCCACAGCTATCCCGCGTCGGCACCCCTTGCACGCGACGCGAGCCAGTCGTCGCGACCCAGCTTCATCACATGCAGCTGCTCGCCCCGTTCGGGATGCGCAGTCTCCTTCGCGAACGAGAACCCGAGCCGTGCCATCACCGCACCCGACGCGACGTTCTCGGGTTCGTAGATGCTGACGATTTCATTGAGACCTCCTTCACCGAACCCGTAGTCGATCCATGCCCGACCGGCTTCGGTTGCGTAACCGTGGCCACGGAAGGCCGTTCCGAGCCGCCACCCCACCTCTACCGCGGGCAGCACCTCGGGCAGAAATGTGGGCGCCGCCAATCCGGCCCAACCTGCGAGCAGATTTCCTTCCCGCACCACGACCGCCGACATCGCGAACCGCTCCTTCGCGTAACGCACCTGCACCCGTTCGAGGAACGCCCGCGTCTCCGTGTCGGAGTATCCCCGCCGAAGCGGGTACTTCCAGAACGACTCCTCGGCTTGTAACGATGCGAGCTCGTCGAAGTCGTCGAACGTCAGCGGCCGCAGAGTCAAGCGTGGCGTCTCGAGTGTCGGAGGCCGCACGATCGGAACAGTACGCGCAACGAGAAGGGCCGCCCCGGAGGGCGGCCCTTGCGAACGATTCCGATTGGTGGATCAGTTACCGACCGCGACCGCGCGTGCGGTCTCTTCGGTCGGGCCGCCGGCCGACATCGTCGCCCCGCCCCGCTTGGAGAACAGGATGGCGACGATCAACACGACCAGGGACGCGCCCGCGATGCTGAACCGTGCGCCCGAGTTGTCCCGCAACGAGATGACCGCAGGCAGGATCAGCAACGAGATCAGGTTCATCACCTTGATCAGCGGGTTCAACGCCGGTCCGGCGGTGTCCTTGAACGGGTCACCGATCGTGTCACCGATGACGGCGGCGCGGTAGGCGTCGCTGCCCTTCCCGCCGTAGTTGCCGTCCTCGATGTACTTCTTGGCGTTGTCCCACGCACCACCGGAGTTCGACAGGAAGTTCGCCATGAGCTGACCGGTGAGGATCACTGCCGCAAGGAACGCGCCCAGGGCCAGGTAGTTCACACCGAAGCCGATGATCACCGGAGACAACACCGCGAGCAAGGCCGGCGTGGCCAGCTCGCGCAGCGACGCCTCGGTGCAGATGTCGACGATGGCACCCGAGTCGGGCTTCTTCTCGCCCTTCATGATGAGTCCGTCGGCGAACTGGCGCCGCACTTCCTGCACGACGACGTTGGCCGTGCGCCCGACGGCGCGGATCGCGAACGACGAGAAGAGGAACGCGATCGACCCGCCGATGAGCAGACCGATGAACGTCTTCGGGTTCGCCACGTTGATCGACGTGAACTTGTTCGTGAACAAGTCGTTGCCGCTCAAGTTGAGGTTCAACTGGTTCTTGATCGTCTCGATGTACGAGGAGAACAACGCGACGGCGGCGATGACCGCAGAACCGATCGCGAATCCCTTCGTCACGGCCTTCGTGGTGTTTCCCACGGCGTCGAGGCTGACCATGATGCGGGCGGGCTCGCCTTCGAACTCACCCGACATCTCGGCGATACCGGCCGCGTTGTCGGCGACCGGACCGAACGTGTCTTCCGACACGACCACGCCCGTAGTCGCGAGCATCCCCATGCCGGTGAGGGCAACAAGATAGAGCGAGAACTGCACGTCGCCGCCCCCGAGTGCGATCGCAACTGCGATGGCTCCGGCGATGGCGATGATCGCCCAGACCGACGACTCGAGGCCGCTGGCGATCCCGGAGAGCACCGCAACTGCGGGACCACCGGTCGCCGCCGATTCGGCGATCTCCTTCACCGGCTTCGTCTCGGTCGAGGTGAAGTACTCGGTGATGCGCGACGCGACCTGGGCAAGCACGAGGCCCGCGACGACCGCACCGAACAGCCGCCACCCGACGTTCGACAGCGAACCGTCCTTCGGATTCCCGACGTACACCAACGCGAGGATGAGCGTGCCGATGATGGTCAGGATCCCCGCGGCCAGGAAGCCGCGGTTGATCGGCGCCATCGCCGACTTGTCCTTGTCGGTCGCCTTCACCGCGAACACACCGACGATCGACGCGAGGACGCCGATGGCGCGGGCCGCCAACGGGAACAGCGCACCGGCCGCCCAGAGTGCGGGCGTGTGCGGGAAGATCGCCTGGAACGCCGGGACGCCGAGGATGATCGAGGCGACGAGGGTGACCTCGTACGACTCGAACAGGTCGGCGGCCATACCGGCACAGTCACCAACGTTGTCACCGACGTTGTCGGCGATCGTGGCCGGGTTGCGCGGGTCGTCCTCGGGGATACCGGCTTCCACCTTGCCGACGAGGTCGGCGCCGACGTCGGCCGCCTTGGTGAAGATGCCGCCGCCGACGCGCAGGAACAGCGCGAGCAGCGAGCCACCGAAACCGAAGCCGACCAGGATCGCCGAGCTTGTGTTCTGGAAGCCGATCATGATCAGCGACGCGCCGAGCAGACCGAGTCCGACGGTGAACATGCCCGCGACGCCGCCGGTGCGGAACGCGACCTGCAACGCGGCCGGCATCGAACCGCGCTTGGCGGCCGCGGCCGTCCGCACGTTGCCGCGCACTGCGAGGCTCATGCCGATGAAGCCGGTGAGGCCCGACAAGAAGCAGCCGAGGACGAACGCGCCGGTGCGGAACAGACCTGACTGCACGTAGGTCAGCGCCACGTGACCCGGCACGTGGGCAAGGCTGTCGGTCTTCACCTTGGTGGAGGTGACGAACACGATGATCGCCAGCGGCACCAAGATGACGCCGATGGTCTTGAACTGCCTCTTCAAGTAGGCCATCGCGCCTTCTTGGATCGCCTGCGCGATCTCCTTCATCTTCTCGGTGCCTTCGTCGGCGGCGAGCACGCCGCGCATCAAGAAGAAGCCGACCCCGAGCGCCAACAGCGCGGTCGCGACCGAGGCCAGGAGGATGAGCCATTCACCTCCGTGGAGGTAGAAGGTCTGGTAGCCGCCTTCGGCGGCCAATACGTGCGTCATTTCTTCCCCAAGGTGACTAGGCGGACTTCTGGACGTAGACCTGATTGGCGACGGTCGCTCCGAGCGTGCGGTCCTTGCCGTCGACCCGGAGGACGAGCGGGCCGTCGAACGGGTGCTTTTCCTTGACTTCCACCGTCACTCCCGGCCGGAGGCCGAGGGTGTCGAGGAAGGCGACGATCTCGGGATCGGTGGAGCCTGGCACCGCGACGACCGCGGTGTCGCCTGGCTCGAGCGCGTAGAGAGGCGGCATGACCGGAAGTTCGGCCATCTCCTTCTCCGGGATCGGGAACCCGTGCGGGCACGTTTCCGGACGGTGCAGCGCGACGAAGATCCGGTCCTCGACCTCTTGCGGGATCTCGTGCTCGAAGCTGGTGGCCAGCCGGTCGGCTTCGTTCCAGGCGTAACCGAGCATGTCGGCGAGGAACCGCTCGACGATGCGGTGCCGGCGCATCGAGGCCAGCGCACCCCGGCGCCCAGAGGCAGTGAGCTCTACGCCTTTGTAGGGCTTGTGGTCGACCAGGCCACGGTCGGCCAGGCGCTTGACCGTGGCGGTCACGGTGCCGGCCGAGAGGCCGAGCCGTTCCGCGAGGACACCCGTGTGGGCCTCGCCGTCGCGCGAAAGCCGGTAAATGGCCTTCAGCGCCTCGCGATCGGTCTTGGACAAAGCGTCCATCTCGGCTTCGATAGGCGAGAATCTAAGTTTCGCCTACCCAAAAGTCAATCGGGACTCTGACGCAATCGGTGCGATGCGGAACTACTGGCGTAGGTGGTACGGGACCGACGTCACGACGGTGCCCTTGCGGAAGAGGAGCTTGCCCTTCAGTAGCAGCGCGCTCTGGTTGTGCAGGAGCTGACCCCACCACGACCCCACCACGAACTCGGGCACCACGACCGTGATGATGTCGTTCTCGTACCGGGCGTCGAGCTCGTCGATGAAGCGCAGGATCGGGCGGGACAGCTCGCGGTACGGCGAGTGCACGATCTCGAGCGGGATTTCGATCTTGCGATCGGCCCACTGCCGTTCGATTTTCTCCTGCTCCTCTTCGTCGGAGACGACGGTGACGGCGATGAGCCGGTTCGGGTGCAACGAGTTCGCGTAGGCGAGCGCCTCGAGCGCGCCCCGGTGCAGCGTGCCGATGAGCACTACGACGGTGTGGTTCATGCGTCGGGGTCGGAAGTCGTTGTCGGCCTTCAGGCTCTTCGCGACCGTGTCGTAGTGCGAATGGATGCCCCGGAACAACGCAATCACGAGCAGCACGACGACGATGGAGACCCACGCGCCTTCGGTGAACTTCGACGAGGCGATGATGAGCGCCACGATCGCCGTGGCCGTCGCACCGACCGCGTTGACGACGATGTTCCGGCGCCAACCGGGCTCGTGCTCCTTTTGATGATGGCGCACCATCCCGGTCTGCGACAGCGTGAACGACGTGAACACGCCGACCGCATACAGCGGTATGAGCTTCGACTCGTTCCCGCCGAAGATCACGACCAGAACGCTCGCGGCGATCGCGAGCACCAGCACGCCGTTGCTGAACACGAGCCGGTCGCCACGGTTCGCCAGTTGGCGGGGCAGGTAACCGTCGCGCGCGATGATCGACGAGAGCCGGGGAAAGTCGGCGTACGCGGTGTTGGCGGCAAGCGTCAGGATCGCGGCGGTCGCACCCTGCAGGACGTAGTACAGGATCCCCTGCCCGAAGACGGTCCGACCCATCTGGGAGAACACCGACTCGCCCGTCTCGAGCGGGATGGGGTGCAGGTGGTGCGCGAGCACCGATACGCCGAGGAACAGTCCGCCGAGGATAATCCCCATCCAGACCAACGTGATCGCGGCGTTGCGCGACTCGTTGCGCTCGAACGCGGGCACACCGTTGGAGATGGCTTCGACGCCGGTCAGCGCAACCGCACCCGACGAGAAACCGCGCAACAGACGGAACAGACCAAGGGTGCCGACCGTCTCCGCGCCGATCTGCAGGTTCTTCTTCGCGTCGGAGATCTGGGCCGGAGTGAGGTTCTTGGTGACGTCGGCGAACGAGATCGTGTGGAACGAGTGCAGGCCGAACAGGCTGAACTCGTGCGCGAGTCCCCATGCGACGAGACCGGTCAGCACGACGATGTAGACGTACGTGGGGAGGGCGAAGATGCGCCCCGATTCCTTGATGCCTCTCAGGTTCGCGACGGTGATCAGCGCGATCGCGGCGAGACAGAGCAAGACGCGTTCGTTCGTGAGGCCGTGCAACGCGGGGATCGACGTGATCGCGCGGACACCGGCACAGATCGAGACCGCAACAGTGAGGATGTAGTCGACGAGCAGCGACGCGCCCGCAACCATCGACGCGCTCGCGCCGAGGTTCTCGCGACTGACGACGTAGGAACCGCCGCCACTCGGGTACGCGAAGATCGTCTGCCGATACGACGTGACGACGATGGCGAGCAGTACCGCGACGACGATCGAGATCGGGACGAGCTTGGACAGTCCGAGCGTGAGGCTCGATCCGCCGACGGCGACGACGAGCAGGATCTCCTGGGTCGCGTACGCGGTCGATGAGATGGCGTCGGACGAGAAGACCGCGAGCGCGATCGTTTTGGTGATGCGTTGATGTTCCTGCTCGGAGGTCGCCAGGGGGCGACCCACGAGCACGCGTTTGAAGCTGTCGAGCACCGTCGTCCCGTCCACGCCCGCTGTTGTCCCGCCGCCAGCATGCCATCGTCGGCGCCACAAACCCCGAACCCGGTTTCACGCCCTTCGCTGTCCACGTCGTAGCATCCGCCACCACAGCTTGGACGGGGAGGCCGGTCTTGCACGTCGTCGTCATCGGATGCGGTCGAGTGGGCAGCGAGCTCGCCGGCGCGCTCGAGCTGGCCGGGCACTCAGTCGCTGTGGTCGACAAGAACGCCCGGGCCTTCCGCCGCCTCGGCGCGAGCTTCGGCGGCAAGACCGTCGTCGGCTTCGGGTTCGACCGCGATCATCTCGCCCAGGCCGGCATCGAGGAAGCCGGGGCTTTCGCGTCTGTGACGAACGGCGACAACTCGAACATCCTGTGCGCGCGGATCGCCCGGGAGACCTACAACATCGAACACGTCGTGGCCCGGATCTACGACCCCCGGCGTGCCCTCATCTACCAGCGCCTGGGCATCCCGACCGTCGCGACCGTTGCGTGGACCACCGACCAGGTCCTGCGTCGCCTGTTGCCGGGTGAGACCCACCACGACTGGGTCGACCCCACCAACCGGATCGGGCTCGTCGAACGGACGATCCCGGCCAAGGCGATCGGGCAGAAGCTGGCCAAGCTCAACCGGCCCGGCCGCTTCTGGCTCACGGCGGTCACCCGCTTCGGCAAGGCCCAGGTCGTGACCGCCGACCTCATCGGCCAAGAAGGCGATGTGCTTGTGTTCGTCTCCGAGATGGACGGACTCGACGAGCTCCAACAGCACATCGAAGCAGGAGGCAGCGACTGATGCGGGTCGCGATCGCAGGCGCGGGAAATGTCGGCGTGTTCATCGCCAACGAGCTGGCCACCACCGGCCACGAGGTGCTGTTGATCGAGCAGAGCCCCGATGTCGTGGCCCGGGTGCAGCCGCACGCAGCGACCGAGATCGAATGGATCGTCGCCGACGCCTGCGAGGTGGCATCGCTACGTATCGCCGGGCTCGAACGCTGCGACGTGATCGTCGCCGCCACCGGCGACGACGAGGACAACCTCGTCATCTCGCTGCTGTCGAAGCAGGAATTCGGGGTGCCGCGGGTCGTCGCCCGAGTCAACCATCCCAAAAACGAGTGGCTCTTCAACGAGAACTGGGGCGTCGACCTCTCTGTCTCCACACCTCACCTCATCACCGCCCTCGTCGAAGAGGCGGTGTCGGTCGGCCGACTCGTACGCATCCTGCAGTTCGAGGGCGGCAACGTGCGCCTGGTCGAGGTGACGCTCGCCGAGAACGCGCCCGTCGTCGACAAGGCGATCCGCGACCTCGACATCCCGCGCGACGCGACCATCGTCGCCGTCGTGCGGGGCGAGCACGTCGTGATGCCGCGCGGCGACACCGTGTTCGAGTCGGGCGACGAAGTGCTCGCGATGGTGACCAGCGACAGCGAGGACGACGTCCGCCAGATCCTTACGGGTGGCTGAGAACCCGCTGTCAGTTGCGCGCTGCGGAAAGCGTCGGTCAGGTTCGTTCCGTCAGAGCAGCTGATACACGGGGTTGTACATGAGGCATTCGGCGCTGCTCCGCCCGTGCCCGGTGACGACACCCTCGAGCAGGACCCGGCGTCCGGGAGACAGGCCCGCGATCTTGCGCCGGCCGAGGAACACCGCGGTCACGGTGCCGCGACCATCGTGCACCGACGCCTCGAACGACGCCGCGCCGGCGCGGGGAACGATGCGCACGGAGCGAATCTCGCCCGCGATCTGTACGGGACGGCGCAGTTCCAGTGCATCGAGGGGCGTCGCGCCCCGCGAGGTGCACCACGTAGCCAAGCGCTCACGGTCCTGCACGTCGACGGGCTTGGTGAACTTCTCGACGAATTTTCGCATCGGCACCGGGTGACCTCCACGTCGGTACCGAGGGTAGCGCCGCGCGGATGCGAAGATGACACCCGTGTCGTACACCTCTCGCCCGGCTCGTACCGGGACCTACCCACTTGTCCTGTCGTTCGTTGCCCTGTCTCTCGCGCTTCTCCTCGCCGCCTGTGGTGGCGGAGGCAAGAAGAACAGTGCGCAGTCGGCGACCACGACGACCCGACCCAAGGTGCTCGACGTCAAGACGTCGGTGCTGAAGATCGGTTCCGTCGACATCCAGAGCGCGGGCCCGACCAATCCCATCGACACCCCCACGGGCCGAGCAGTGCTCGGTGCGGCCCAGGCCTACGTTGACGACGCCGTGTTCGCCCCGTTGAAGACGGGCCGGCTCGGGAAGGGATATCCGGGCCTGTTCGACCCCGCATTGAAGACCGCCGTGACCGGCGCCGATCAGCCCGCGCTCACCGACCTCGAGATCGGCAAGGTCACCAAGCTCACGACTACCGCCACGCCCGTCCACCTGTCGTCACTCGAAGGCACCCTCGGCGAGGTCATGTACGTCGCGACGAACTTCGACCTCACGATGAAGGCCACCGGTGACACCGGCCCGTTGACGATCACGCGCCACATCGAGCTCACCTACGCGAAGAACGGCAGCGCGTGGCACGTCAACGCCTATCGCGTGCAGGCGATACGCAAGGCGACCGCCGGCACCACGACAACGACAGCGACGCGAGGTACGACGCCGTGAGCAACGACACCCTCTCGACACCGAATCCCCTCCCCACCCGGCGGCGCCGTCTCGGACGGCGGACCAAGCGCGTCCTCGTCGCGTTCGCGGGCGCGACGACCGCGCTCGTGCTCGGCGCGGTGGGCATCTTCGGCGCGTGGATGGCCGGCATGCACATACCGCTCGCCTCGGGCGCGACATACCTCCGAGTGGAGAAGATCGCGCCGCTCTCGGGCGCGGATCGCGTCGCGAGCGGACCGACCTCGCCGTTCTTCATCCTCCTGGTCGGCAACGACTCCCGTCCCGGCGTGGGCGGCGCGCGTGGTGACGCACTCCACGTGCTCGGCGTCAATCCGGCCAAACACCAGGCGACGATGCTCGACATCCCACGCGATACCTGCTGGAACGGCGACAAGATCAACGTCGGCAACACGAAGGGGCCGCGCTCGCAGGCCAACGACGTGGGCGGACTCGTCGGCGTGCAGATCTCGTACGTCGTCGACGTCGACTTCGCCGGTTTCACCGGCCTCGTCGACGGCATCGGTGGCGTGAACGTCGACGTGCCGACACAGATGCACGACACGTTCTCCGGGGCCTACTTCAGCCCGGGGACCCAGCACATGAACGGACTACAGGCGCTGTCGTTCTCGCGTGACCGCCACGACTTCCCGACGAGCGACATCGTCCGCACTCACAATCAGGGGATCTTGATCCTGAACGCGATGAGTCAGCTCCGGGCGAAGATGCAGAACGCACCCGGAGAGTTCAAGCTGCTCGCCCTTCTCGGCCGGCACGCGCAGCTCGACGGCATCGGGATGAAGGATCTCTTCAACCTGGGCCGGGTGGCGTTCTCGCTCAACCCCGACCAGATCCAGAACATCACGATCCCCTACGTGGGCGGCAGCTGCCTGAACCTGGGCGCCGGCGCCGCGGGCCTCTTCGCCGACTTCCGCGACGACGGCATCGTCGAGACCCCCCACTAACCCTGGAAAACTTCACCAACAGTTGTCGGAGTTCTCCGCTCCTGGTGCGGTTTTCTCCGACAACTGTTGGTGGGGAAATGGGGGTTGGCGGCGCACCGGCTCGGTACCCTCGGAGTCGATGCCAGCCGGTCACAGCGAGGGAACCGTCGACGCCCGCACCACCCTCGACGAGCTCGCGGCCGATCCCGAGCTGATCGGGCGCTGCGTCCACCGCGAGATCCTGCCGGAACGCGCCGCGCGGTATCAGCCGACCGCGCAACCCCTGCATGCCGAGGTCGCGGCCCGCCTCGTCGCGCGCGGAATCCCCGAGCTCTACGCTCACCAGGCCGACGCGATCGACGCGCTCCGGGAAAGGCGCTCGGTCGTCGTCGCGACCGGGACCGCCTCCGGCAAGTCGCTGTGTTACCAGGCACCGATCGTCTCCGCGGTCGTCGAAGACCGCCGCGACACTGCGCTGTTGCTCTTCCCCACCAAGGCGCTGGCCCAGGACCAGCTCCGCGCACTGCGTTCGTGGCTCGTTCCCGGACTGCGCGCAGTCACCTATGACGGCGACACCGGCGGCGACGATCGGGCGTGGGCGCGCAAGAACGCGAACGTCGTGCTGACGAATCCCGAGATGTTGCACATGGGGATCCTCCCGGGCCACAAGGCGTGGGCCACGTTCCTCATGCGTCTGCAGTACGTCGTGGTCGACGAGCTCCATACGCTGCGGGGCATCTTCGGATCGCACGTCGCCCACGTCCTCCGCCGGCTCCGGCGCCTGTGCGAGCACTACGGCTCCGACCCCACGTTCTTCTTCGCGAGCGCGACCATCGGGAACCCGGGCGAGCTCGCGAGCGCCTTGTGCGGTAGGGAGGTCGACGAGATCCTCGACGACGGGTCGCCACGCGCCGAACGCGTGCTTGCGTGCTGGCAACGCCCGCTGCTCGACGTGCACTCGGGTGCGCGAGGATCGGCGAACATCGAGACCGCGGAACTCCTGACCCGGTTCGTGCGCAGCAACCACCAGACGCTCGCGTTCACCCGGAGCCGTCGCGGCGCCGAGGTCGTGGCCCAGTACGCGCGACGTCGGCTCGCCGGGGTCGCGCCCGAGCTCGCCGACCGCGTTGCCGCGTACCGGGCCGGCTACCTGCCCGAAGAACGCCGCGCGCTCGAGCTCGACCTCTCGAGTGGTCGACTTTTGGGGATCGCAGCGACGAACGCCCTCGAGCTCGGCATCGACATCGGCGGCCTCGACGCGGTGGTGCTCAACGGGTTCCCGGGAACCCTCGCGTCGATGTGGCAACAGGCGGGACGGGCCGGGCGCACGGGCCGGCGCTCGGCCGCGGTGCTCGTCGCCGGAGACGACCAACTCGACCAGTGGTACGCGGCGCACCCCACCGAGCTCACGCAACGCGCGCCCGAGCGCGCCGTCGTGAATCCACAGAACCCGTTCATCGTCCGCGCCCAGGTCGCGTGCGCCGCGCACGAGATGCCCCTGAGCCCGGACGACGAGCGCTGGTTCGGGCCCGGCCTCGACGATGCCGTCCGCGAGCTCGTGCACGCAAATCAGCTGACGCCCCGCGGTGGGCGCATGTACTGGTCGGGCGCCCGCGGACCCGCGCGCGGCGTGGGCCTGCGCAGTGGTTCGTCAGTGGAGTACCGCCTGATCGACATGGAGAGCGAGCGGACGATTGGGACCGTCGACGACGCGCGGGTGTTCTCGATCGCACACCCCGGCGCGGTGTATCTGCATCAAGGTCGCCAATACCGCGTCGAGCGACTCGACCGCGACGAGCACCTCGCGATCCTCGAACCCTTCGACGATGCCGACGAGTACACCCAGGCCCGCACCACCACCGACATCACGATCGTCAGCGAGGACGCGTTCGCCGAGCTCGGCGACTCGATCGTGCACCTCGGGTCGGTCGAGGTCCGCAGCCAGGTGGTTGCGTACCAACGCAAGCAGATATCGACGAACAGTGTCATCGAGGTCTGCGAGCTCGATCTTCCCGAGCGTGCGCTCGTTACCCGGGCGTGTTGGTACACGATGCCCTCCGAGGTGTTGGAGAGCGCGGGCATCGATGCCACCGAGGTCCTCGGCGCGGTCCACGCGGCCGAGCACGGCCTGATCGGGATGTTGCCGCTGTTCACGATCTGCGATCGCTGGGACGTCGGCGGGGTCTCCATGGCCGTGCATCCCCAGACCGGCCAGCCCACGATCTTCGTGTACGACGGCTATCCGGGAGGCGCCGGGATCGCGGAGCTCGCGTTTGACGCCGCCTCGCGCCACGCCCAAGCGACGCTCGATCTCATCACCTCGTGCCCGTGCGACGACGGCTGCCCGTCGTGTGTGCAGTCACCGAAGTGCGGGAACTGGAACGAGTACCTCGACAAACACGCGGCGATCGCGTTGCTGGGAGTGATGGCGCGCGAGCACCGAGGGCTGCCGAGCGGCATCCGACCCGCGCGCTAACGACCGTCCCCGAAGATGTCGTTCAGAGCGGTACCGGGCGCGTGGATGGGCGGTTCCACGCCGCACGATCTGCCATTCCCTTCACGGTGCGGGCGCGTCGTTCGCAAGTGTCGATCGCGTTCCCGGCTCGTCACGCGACCCGACCTCGGCCCGGGCGCGTACCTGCGCGGCGTCGATCGCGAGCGAGACGTCGGCAACCGACGCGGTGCAGTGACACGTGAGGAGTCGGGCGCCGTTGCTCGACGCGATGTCGCGCGCGATCGCACACGAGTCGGTGGGCGATCGTCCGAGCGCGAGACCATCGGCCGCGGCCAGGGCCGACGCGTCGGCGGCATTGTTCGCGCGCGCCTTCTGCGCGGCCGCGGCCCCGAGCCGCGCCACCGCGCTGCCGAGCAGAAGCGTGACGACGATGAACGCGGTCGTGAACACACTGACGTTGCCTCGTTGGTGAGCCCGGCGACTCATGGTTTTTCCACGCTCATCACCGATTCGCCATGCAAAGTAAGATCGGGAACGAGAGCACCCACGAATGGCAAGTCCGTGTGGGAGACGTACGTGACGGCGACCTCGACCGGTTCCCCGACGCCTCCGCGCCGGACGATCCGGACGTTCGCGCCGGGAAGATTGCGCCGGGCCGCGGCCGTGATGAGGCCGGCGTCACTGCTCACGGTCGCCTCGCGCGCCGCATCGCGCGCCGCGTGCACCACCACGATCTCGTCCCGAGCGACGAACGCGATCTGGAAGACCAGCACGAGCAAGGCAAATATCAGCGGAAGGAGGAGCGCCAGCTCGACCGTGGCCTGACCCCCCTCGTCCGGACTGTCGCGACTGCGGTGGTCGGGACACGCGCGCGTGCGCGTACCCCGACCACCCCCGAAGGGCTTCGACATCAGATGTGCAAGAGTCCGTGCACAACGGTGTCGAACAGCCCGCCGATGAGATTCGTGTGCTTCGCCCATGTGAGGACGAGACCCGCGATCGCGGCAGCCGAGATCATCACCAATGCGTACTCAGCCGTGCTCTGACCTGACTCCGAATGATCACCGCGTCGAAGCAGTGAGAACAGCGCGTTCGAGAGCAATTGCAGCAACGTTCGACCTCCTGGTCGAGTAAGCACGGCACGCGTGCAGAAGGAGCGGCGGGGAAGGCGGGCGCGTCAGCGGGTGACGCCGGCGATGACCGCCGGAACCACCGTGAGGAGCGCGAAGGCGGGCAGGATGCAGCCCACGAGCGGGAAACAGAGACGAACGGGGACGGTCCGGGCCCGGGCCTCGGCCCGGCGCCGCAGGTCGGCGCGCAGTTCGGAAGCGAGGCGCGCAAGTGCGGGCGCGGCCGGAGACCCGAGCCGGGCGCTGGTGCGCAGCGTCTCGGCGAGGGCACGCGTGCGTGGTGTCCGCCGACCCATCTCGGCCAACGCGTCGTCGAACGATCGGCCCATCGCGCATGCGTGGATCACTTCGCCGAGCTCGTGCCCGACCATTGGCGGCGACCAACGCGCGCCGAGCTCGACCGCGAGGTACGGCGTGTGGCCCGCACCCACGCCCACCCCGACCAGGTCGACTGCGACCGCGACCTGACCCGCGATCTCGTCGTCGAGACGGCGTGCACGACGCGTCCGGGTCGGCGCCCGCAGCACGTGGACCACGGTGCGGATCGGGCCGAACCCGCCGACCCGCGTCGCGACGGACGTCGCCCGCGCCCCGATACTGAACCGCTGCGGGCGCGGCGGGCCCAGGTCGTGGGCGTGCTCCGACGTCGTGATCCGGCGGGTCAGCGCGAGGAACGGAAGCGCGATCACACCGGCCCAGGCGGTCGCGAGGAGCGCGATCACGAACCGCTCCCGCTACGGACGATGCTCCGCATCCACCAGCCCCCGAGTGCTTCGAGCCCGAGACCGAGCACCAGGCAGATGCGCCCGATGAACGTGCCGGTCAGCACCTGCAGCGCGTGTGGATCGACGAGCGCCGACCACGCGATGTACACGACCGGAGCACCCGCGACGACGAGAGCCGACATGCGCGCCTGGGACGACAGCGCGCGAGCTTCCGCGGCAACGCCCAACCGGTCGCGCAGTGAGGTGGCAAGCCCGTCGAGCGCTTCCGCGGACCGACCGCCCACCGTCGAGCACATGACGAGCGCGCCCGCCGACGCGTCGACGCCGGATACGGCGCGCTCCGCCGCCCACGCACCCAGCGCTTGCGCGAGCGATGCACCGAGTCGGACACGCGATTCGACTCGGGCCATGTCGGCCGCGAGCGGGCCATCGGCGATCGCGACCGCACTGATCGCGGTGGCGACGGTGCCTCCCGACCTCAGCTCGGACGCGACCCGTTCCAAGGTTTCCGGTACGACGGCGGCGATCTGGCGGCCGCGGCGATCGTGCATCGACAGCACGATGCCCGGCGCGCCGAGCAGCGCGATGCCGGCGAGGCCGACACCGACCTGCGGGCCTGCGAACCCGAGTCCGAGCACACCCGCGACCGCTGCTCCCCAGAGCCACGTCGAGAGCGCGCGTTCGACGCCGACGTCGAGCGCCGCGCCGTCGAGCGCCCGCGCCATCCGGCCACGCAACCACGCGGGAACGTGACGCCGCGCCGTCGGCCCGGACGATCGGAGGCGGTCGGCGATCGCGTAGCGACGGGCCCGTGCCGCGCAGAAACCGGCGACCGCGCTCCCCATCAGCGCCTCGATCAGGATCCGCATGCCGCCCACTCCCGGGCGAGATCGATCTCCGGGCGGCGAGCGGGACGGATCGGCGCCGCGCCGACCAGCAACCGGCCTTCGACCCGCGAGAGCAGCTCCCGCGTGCGCGCCTGTCTCCCCCGCTCCAGCTCCGCAACGCTCACGATCGCCCGCCGGCCGTCACGACCGCGGCGGACCTGGATAACGGCGTCGATCGCGGCAACGAGTTGCCGGCGGATTGCCGGCAACGGAAGGGGGATCTCGGTACCGAGCGCGAGCGTCTCGATACGGGTCAGCGCGTCGTCGGGACTGTTCGCGTGCACGGTAGAGAGCGAGCCGTCGTGGCCGGTGTTGCACGCTTGCAACATGTCGAGCGCCTCCCCGCCCCGCACCTCCCCCACGATGATGCGATCGGGACGCATGCGGAGCGCGCTCCGTACGAGATCGCGCACGCTGACCGCTCCCGCTCCCTCCGCGTTTGCGGGCCGGGCCTCGAGCCGTACGACGTGAGCCTGCACAAGACGGAGCTCTGCGGTCTCTTCGATGGTCACGATGCGCTCCAACGGGTCGATGGAGCACGCCAGCGCGTTGCAACACGTGGTCTTGCCGGAGCTCGTCGCGCCCGACACCACGATGTTCCAGCCCGCTCGCACCAAGGCGCCGATGCACGCGCCCGCTTCGGGCTCGACACCGAAGTCCGCGAGCGGGACGGCCCGCGCGCCGAAGCGACGGATCGACACGCAGGGGCCGTCGGGCGCCAGCGGCGGAAGCACCGCGTGCAACCGCGATCCGTCGACGAGCCGGGCGTCGACCATCGGCGACGCGCGATCGAGACGCAGGCCGAGGGGCGCAATCACCCGTTCGACCACGCGCACGATCGTCGCTGCGTCGATCTCGCACGGCACCGCGACGATCCGACCCGCACGCTCGACGAACACGCGACCGGGACCGTTGACCATGATCTCGGTGACGGTGGGATCGGCGAGCAGCGGTTCGAGTGGCCCGAGCCCGCCCACGTCGTCGACGAGATCGTCGAGGACACCCTCGGCCGTGGCCGACGCCAGCAACGGCGCCTCTTCCCGCAGCATGTGCGCGAGCCGCGCCCGCAGCTCCGGCCGTTCGAGTAGGGCAGGATCGAACGGCGCGTCGAGTAGACGGCGGCGCAACGCGTCGCGCAGTGCCCGCTCCCGGAGCGCGCCCGCGGGAGGCTCGACGTGACGCTCCAGAGCCCCACTGCGGTTCATGCGGCTTCCTCGTCGCTCAAGAACCCGACCCGCAGGAGTGCGTGGTGCAGAGGGCGGCCCAGGCTGTCGGGCAAACGGTTCGGCAACACCCCGGCGTCGACGGCGCGCGCGATCGACGTGCGGGCCGGGATCGCGGCGACGACCGGGATGCCGAGCACGTCTTCGACGTCGGGAGCGCCGAGGGATCGGCCGTGCTCCTCGATCAGGATCGCACCGACCGCGTCGACGATGGCCGGGTGCCGGACCGCTCGCCGCAGGCTCAGGTAGCAACCGCGCACGACGACGATCCCCGGGCCCGCAACCTCGGCGAAGGCCTGCAGGGCCGGATCGTCGAGCCGACCGAGATCGCACACCCCGGGACGCGGATCGGCATCGAGCGCGACCGCGAGCGCCGCACCCGACTCGGGGGAAGCAGGCGTGCCGTGGGCATAGCCGGCCGGCAACAGCGTGAGTCGGGGCACGACATCGACCGCAAGGTGCTCGATCGCGTCGGTGGGCGCACCGGGGCCCGCGCGCATCCAGTCGAGCAGTCCCGGAACCGGGTCGTGCGCGAGCCCGAGCACCGCGGGTTGGTCGCCCGCGAGGTCAACGATGCGCGCGTCGGTGTCGCGTGCGAGAACGAGGGCGGCCGCGGCCGCCATCACGGATGTTCCGGAGCCGCCTTTCGGCGACCAGAAGCACACGAGCATGGACTCTCCCCACGTCGGCGCGCACCGCGGCAAGAGCACGGGCGCGAAACCACGACGGGGAAGTCGCGGGGGAAGACATCAGCACGTTATGGGCGCGCGGTCGCGGCGTCAAGGGCCGTGGGCGTGACGGGACGTAGGCTTCGACTCGTGGAAGCCGCGTTCTTCGATCTCGACAAGACGGTGATCGCGACCAGCTCCGTGATGGCGCTGGGCGGCACGTTCTATCGCGACGGTCTCATCTCGAAGCGGACGATCGTGCGCGGTTTGTACGCGCAGGTCGTGTATCTCCTCGTCGGCGCCGACGACAACAAGATGGAACGCATGCGCGAAGCGATGCTCGCGCTGACGAAGGGTTGGGATCAGCAACACGTGCAAGAGCTCGTGCGGGAAACGCTCGACGTGGTGCTCACACCGATCATCTACGCAGAGGCCCTCGATCTGATCGAGGAGCATCGCAAGGCCGGGCGCAAGACGGTGATCGTGTCGTCTTCGCCGACGGAGACAGTCGAGCCCATCGGCGAATATCTCGGCGTCGACGACGTCATCGCCACCCGCGCGCGCCTCGACGAACAGGGTCGCTACACGGGCGAGCTCGAGTTCTACGCCTACGCCGCGCACAAGGCCGACGCGATCCGCGAGATGGCGGTGTCCGAATCGCTCGACCTCGCGTCGTCGTACGCCTATTCGGACTCGATCACCGACCTACCCATGCTCGAGCTCGTCGGGAATCCGGTCGCGGTGAATCCCGACCGGGAACTCGCCCGCGTCGCACGCGAGCGCGAATGGGAAGTCCGCTACTTCCAACGTCCGGTGCGACTGCGCGACCGGGTGCCGGTGCCGTCGAAGGGACCGACGCTCGCCGCCGGCGGCGTAGCGATCGCGGCCGGTGCGGCGGTCGGTGTCTACGTCTGGCTGCGCAAGCGCGCGCTACCGACCTGACCCGCGAGACTCCGGCCGGTCGGGCCCAGACGCGTCAAGGACGTGTGTGCCGTGTCGAAGACACGTGCACACACGCCCGAGTACTCATAGCCCGAGTGCTCAGGCGCCGCGAACCTTCTTGGCCACGACGGCACCGAGCGCTACGAGCACGAGGAGCAAAAGCACCTTTTTCATGACCAACCTCCTGTGACGACGACGGGACGACCTTAGCGGGCGCGATCCGACCCCGCACAGGAGATGAGGTCGACGAGCGATTCGCGGTCAGCCGCGGCCGCTGTGGGTCGTCACCTGCGTAGCGCTTCGCGGGGTCGTCACCGTTCCCGACGCGACCACGGCGGCCGTGGCGACCCTCCGGCCCGAGAAGGACCGCCACGCTCGCGGTCGCATTCACAATCGTTCGGCGCGTTCCTCGCACCGTCCGGCTCCTGTCGTGTCGGTCGGCCGCTCCAGTTGAGCGAGACGAACAGGAGAGACACGTTCCGGAGAACGAACGAGTTTGCCGCTCGCGGGAATCAGCTGCCGCTGCGGTCGGTCCGGACCAGGTACCCCCTCGCCAGTTCCGAGCGGACGAGCGTCGAGACCGAGTGCTGGGTCTTCCGCACCGTGGGGACGTCGAGGAACGAGAGCTGACCGAGACGTGGTGACGCCCCGAACCCGGTGCGACCAGCGTCGCCACCGATCCGATCGCGAGGAGCCCGACGATGGAACCCCCGACCTTCACCGCCCGCGCCCGGCGCCGCGCCCGGCGAACAGTCGGCCGCGACCTCGCGGTCGGCCGCTGCCACCGAGAGCGAACGCACCATTGGCCCGAAACACCGCCTGAACGTGTCGTCGAAATCCAAGCAGCGGTCGGGAGCCGCCTCGCTTCCATGTCGACACCAACCCACCCCGAACGCGCTCGCGGTTCGGAGGTCCGGCCAAGAACTCCGCGTCCGATGGTCGCGAACCGGGGTACGGCCCCGTCGGGTCGAGGGTTCAGCCGTTGGGTGCGAAGGGGGCCACGGGAACGAACGTGCCCGGGCTGTCGAGAGTGCGGACGAACGCCAGCCTCCCGGCCTCGATCCGGTACAGACCCGACGCCTTCGGCGAAGCGGCGGGTGCGGCGACCACATAGGTCGCCGCCGTCGTCGGTACCACCTGGGTCACATCCCACCGGTCGCCGCCCGAGAACACCACACGCGGCGATCCGAGCGTCTTCGGGTCGTACCGGGCGATGGACTCCCTGGTCGAGGCGGGGGCCCCGGCCGTCGCCGCCGTCACCGTTGTAGCGAGCTCGTAGAAACCGTCGGGACCGAAGACGATCCGGTCGGAGGATCCCGGCGGGACACGCGCGAACCCGACGCTCGTGCCCGGGGTCGCCACGAGGGGCGCGGCCAGGTCGGACGGGATGACGATACGGCGGAACCCGCAGTCGAAGGACCCGCACGTCGCCGCGACGAGCGCCGAACCGTCGGGCGACCACCGCAGGCTCGTGACGTCGGACATCGCCACCGACGAGCTGGTCGAGCTCGCGAGGTCGATGACGACGATGCGACCGGGCGTACCCGCCCTCACGGGCGCGCACTGAGCACGAGCGAGATCGCCGCCGCCGTACAACGCGAGGCGCGACCCGTCGGCACTCACATCGAACGTGACGGCGGGCGCGACGATCTTGGTACGGCCGCCGTCGACCTGGGCGCGCACAACGTCGCCGCAACCAGTCGAGCCGTGCTTCACCGACAGGTACCAGATCTGTTGGTGATCAGCCGTAGCCCGCGCGTACTTGACGCTGCTGCTGGCGCTCACCGTCACCATGGTCGCGATGGTGTGACCGCTCGCATCGAGAGAGACCACGAAGTTCCCACGCGCCGACAACATCGCGGTCCCGGGCTGCAACAGATCGCGCAGCGGCACCGTCGCCGGGGTCGTTGACGACGACTCGACCTTGATCGAGCCGTGGCCCGACGAGCCGCGCGCAACCGCGACCGTCGCGGCCGCGATCACGATGACGGCCGCGGCGGCAACGCCCGACCAACGCCGGGTCGCGCGGGTGCGGTGCCGGCGCCGCGCCACCTGTAGCTCGAGGTCGGCGGGCGGCGTCAGCTCCTCGCCCACGGTCTCGCCGAGCGTGCCGAGCCGGCTCGCGAGATGCTCTTCCAGCGCGTCACGCATCGCGAACCCCCTCCCGGAGCTTCGCGAGCCCGCGCGAGAGCAACGACTTCACGGTCCCGAGCGGGATATCGAGGGTGCGCGCGATGTCTTCGTGGGACGCGTCGTTGTAGTACCGCAGGACGATCGCGGCGCGCTGTCGCATGGGCAGTTGGCGCAACGCGACGAGGAGCGTCTCGCTCGCAACCACATCGACCGGATGGACGACGAGGGTGGTCAGGTCGACGGTGCGCTCGTGCCGGGCCACGACCTGTTGATGACGGAAGTGCGACTTGGCGAGGTTCGCCACGGCGCGCGTGAGGTAGGCCGCGAACGCTTCGGGTTGGCGCAACGAGTCGAGCTTGGCCGCGACCCGCACGAAGGCCTCTTGCACGAGGTCCTCGGACAGCTCCCGCTCACCGGTGAGCATGAGCGCGAAACGCAGCGCCGCCGGCGCGTGGGAGCGATAGAGCCGGTCCAGCAGCACCTCATTGCGGACTGCCAATGGGGCGACCGTCTGCACGTCGACTAGACGCCCGACCGGCCGCGCGAGTTTCACATTTCTATGCTGCGCACCGAATTCCGACAGCCGCCACCGTCAACCTGCGGTCCTGCCGAACTCTTGGGCCGAACTCTTGGGCCGACTGCTGGGGCCGAACGCTCAGACGGCGAGCAGGTCGCGGGCGCCGGTGTCGGCGCTCGGGTGCCGCAGCTTGGACATCGCCCGAGCCTCGATCTGGCGGATCCGCTCCCGGGTGAGGTTGAAGTACTCGCCGACCTCCTCGAGCGTGCGGGGCTCACCCCGGTCGAGCCCGAAGCGCAACGCCAGGATCTGGCGCTCGCGTTCGTCGAGCGGAGCGAGCAGCTTCTCGATCTCGGCCGGGAGCAGCGCGGTCGCTGCGACCTCGAACGGAGACTCCACCGAACGGTCCTCGACGATGTCGCCGAGCTCGGCGTCGCCGTCTTCGCGCAACGGCTCCGAGAGCGAGAGGGGTTCGGCCGCGAAGCGCAGGGCCTCGGTGACCTTGTCCTCGGGCATCTCGACTTCGGCCGAGAGCTCCGAAAGCGTCGCGGGCCGACCGAGCTTGAGCTCCAGACGCGACCGGGCCTTCTGCAGACGCGCCAGCGTGTCGCCTGCGTGTACGGGGAGCCGGATCGTGCGACCGGTGTTCGCGATGCCACGGGTGATGGCCTGACGGATCCACCACGTGGCGTAGGTCGAGAACTTGAAGCCCTTGCGCCAGTCGAACTTCTCGACGGCGTGCATGAGGCCGAGGTTGCCCTCTTGGATCAGGTCGAGCAGCGGGAGGCCGGACGCCTGGTACTTCTTCGCGATCGACACCACGAGGCGCAGGTTCGACTGGACGAACGTCTGCTGGGCGTCTTCACCCTGGCGGGCGCCGCGCCGCAGCTCACGCTTCTTGGCCGGGGTCAGACCCTTGGCCTCGTTCAGCTGCTCGCGGGAGGCGTTGCCCTTTTCGATGGCCTGGGCCAGGCGGACCTCGTCGTCCTTGGTAAGCAAGGGGTACTGCCCGATGTCGGTGAGGTAGAGCCGAACCAGGTCTTCTTCGTCCCGCTCAATTCGCTCCTTCGCCACCGATTAATCCTTCGTTCGGACAGCCGTCACCAGATGTTCTCCGGACCGTCACCCTGTAGCCCCGCCAGCTCGGTGTGCTCCCCCGTGCTCTGTACGATAACCACCTCGTCAAGCCGTCAGGATCCCGGCAGGAGCCAGCAATAGTGCCCGATTCGGTTATTGACGACGGTGGTAATGGCGACGTCGAAATCGCGCTTTTGACGGCGAGTTTCGTCGCCAAATCCGGTGCAGAAGAAACGCTGTTGGGCGCCCTTTCGCGCTACGTCGTGATGACGCGCCAGGTTCCCGAGTGCCGCAACGTCGACCTGGTCGCGTCGGTCACGCATCCCGGCCGTGTGCTCGTGGTGGAGAAATGGGAGTCGGCCGCGGCGGTGCAGGCGCACCTCGACTCCCCCCTGATGACCGAGATGGCCAACGCCGTGCTCGAGGCACTGGCATCGAAGCCGGAAATCGATCTCTACGATCCGATCTCTGCTTACGATCTCGAATGAGTCGGCTCGAATATTCGGCTCGAGTGAGCTACTTCTGGCGCAGGAGGTCGACGGGGACCTTCGACGACTTGCGATCGGCTGCGCCCGTCTCCTTACAGATCTCCCGGATGCCGTCCCAGATGACGTGCTCGGCCTGCCAGCAGCGCTCGAAGGCGGCGTCGGCGACGTCGGTGAAACCGTGCTGGAGGCGGAAGTCGTACAGCTGACGGGGCCTGCGCACGGCCACGCCGAGCCGGCCGGCGCGGCCCACCGCGTAGGCGTCCCATGCCGCCCGCTCGCCCCTGGAGATATCGGCGTCGGCGGGGGCGTCGGCGAAGTCGTCGGACAGTCGGTCACTCGCGCGCAACGCCATGACCGCGAGATCGAGCCGGGCCTGGTCGGCCGAGAAGTGGCACGGCCGCTTGTTGTCCTCGAAGTTGGCACCCGAGATCCACAGTACGACCCGCCCGTCGACCACGTCCGACATGTGACCGGTGAGCGGCGCGAACAGCTCCTCGTCGACGACGAGATCGACGTCGACGCCGGGCGGGATCTGCGCGAGGGCGGCCGCCTCTTCGAGGAGCGCGCGGATCTCGCCGCTGTCGTACGGAACGAGCGTGAACGGATCCGGGGTGACGGTGATGCTGCTCACGCGCCCGAGCTCAGGAACCGCCGGCCGACGCGTCGAGCGCAGCCGTTGCCATCGCCGCCATCTCCCGGGCCTGCTCCGTCGATTCCCGGGCGAGCGCCGCGAGCGAGTCGTTCTCGTCGTCGCTGAACCCGGCGAGCCTGCGGAAGTCACGGGCGAGCTGGATGGGGTTGTCGTCGTCCTCGCCCCGGAACCCTCCCAGGTTGAAGATCGCGTCGACCGTCCGCTGGAACTCGAGCGCCCGCTCGCGCCGGTCGGGATCGGTCTCGGTCAGGCGGCGCAGCCAGTCGGAGCCCATCTTCACGTGGGTCACCTCGTCGGCGAGCATCCAGTCCTCGCAGAACTCGAGGATCGGGTCACCCGACTCGTTCCCGAAGTCCTTCATCGAGCTGAACACGTCAATCGCCAGGCCTTCGAGCGCACGGTTCACGCCGCAAAGGCGGAACACGGGATCGGGATTGCACGCGGCGGCGAACAGGAACGTCGACTCGGTGTACTCGCCGATCTCGGTGCCCATGTGATCGCCGAGCTTGATCGAGATCTCACAATGGCGCGACTCGTCCCAGCACTGGCGCGCCATGTCGAGCTTGAGCTGGAATGGCGCGGTCTCGTCGTCGAAGTCGTAACAGGTGCGACCCGCGCCTTCGAGGGCCTGGATCTCCCCGACGAAGATGCCGTGCATCAGCGAGCGCGAACGCTCGCCGGCTGCGGGGCGGTCGACCGCCATCTTGGCCGGGCCGGTGTTGCGCACGGCGACCTTGGGTCCACGCGGGTCGAAGATGCGGTCCTCGATCTTCGTGCGCACGAAGCGCTCGTCGCGGGCCAGCTCCGACTCCGGAAGCATCTTCTTCATGAGACCTGGTCCTCCTGCTCGATCACGCGGGCGCGACCGTTTCCCCAAGGCTACCGGGGCCTGCGATGCCCCCCGACAGCATGTACAGCTTCTCCAACTCGGCTTGCCGGCGGCCGGCCCGATCGACCTTGTCGGGCGTGTCGATCAGTGACTGAAGCAACATCTCGCCGTCGCGCCAGTCGTCGAACTCGTCCTGCAACGCGAACTTCAGCGAGCGGATGGTCGGCGCGTCGGTAATCGTGCTCGTCCCGTTGAGGTGGTACGTGTACACGGCGATGAAGCGCGGGATCAGCACGCGGTACACACCGGTGAGCTTCTCGATCGTGTCCTCGGCCGCTTCCGGCTCCCGGACCGCGTCCATGAAGGCGACGAACGCGTCGTTCGGCGGCGCGGTCAGCCGGTCGGGGTTCATCTCCCGCAGCTCCGGCAGGCGCTTGTGCCAGAGCTCGGCGTGCCACGCGTGGTGGTAGGTGTGCCGTCCGAGCACCAACTTCACGTCGAGCTCGGGAACTGTGGCGACCCATCCGCCGAGCACCTCGAACAGGCGCATCTCCGCCCATTTGTAATTGCCGACGCGACGGGCCGACTCCTCCACGTTGAACAGACCGGGAAGCTCCCGGCGGTCCCACGGGGCGAACGGAGCGCGCGCGGTGCTGGTCTCGGTCATCGGCATGTCTTCTTCATCGGCAGCTCTTCGTCATCTCGGCGATTCTCACCGGTCCTTGACCGATCGGTCAAGGAATCCTCAGACGAGCCGAGCCGCCCGCCACGACCGCGACTCGGCGATCACGATCCCGGCCAGGATGACGGCGGCGCCGATGTAGCCCGACACGCCCAGGCGTTCCCCGACCCAGTACCCGATGATCCCGGCGACGACGGGCTCGAACTCGAGGATCACCGCGGCCCGGGCCGGTTCCACGAAACGTTGGCCCCATAGCTGCAAGGTGAACGCGAGCGCGCTGCAACAGACACCGGTCACGGCGGCAGCCACGAGAACCTGGACGGTGACATGACCGAGGCCGCCGATCGCGACGACGGGAACCGCGAGCACCGCGAACACCACGAGCTGCCCGGCGGTCAGCGCGACCGGATCGAAGTGTTGCGTGAAGTACGCGCCCAACAGGATCCAGACCGCGAACAGGAACGCACACCCGAGGGTGAGTGCGTCTCCTGCGTGGACCTGGAGCGTGGAGCCTTCGAGCAGGAACAGACCGATCACCGCACACAGCACAGCCACGACGACGTTGCGCGACGGCCGGCGCCGGGTCACCGCGGTCTCGATGAGCGGAGTGAAGACGACGAACAGACCGGTGATGAACGCGGAGTTCGACGTCGTCGTCCGTCTCAGGCCCTCGTTCTGCAACCAGTAGCCCGCGAAACCGACGACACCGAACGCGAGCACCGCGAGGAGGAAGTCCTTGCGCCGGAGCCCGGGCCGCGCCGTCGACGGTCCCCTCCAACCGCTCCGGATCGCGAATGGCAGCAGCAGCGCCGCGCCGATCGAGAACCGCAACAGGATGAAGCCCACGGGAGTGACATCGCGCAGCGCGTCCTGCACCAACTTGAACGTGGCGCCGTACGCGATCGTCGCCGCGATCAGGGCCAGCTCGGGCACCAGGGGGCGCGAGGTCTCCCACGTGAGCGGGACAGGCCCGCTCACGGCTTCGGGCTCCACGGTCAACCCGGCCAGCGATTGGTGATCGGGAGCCGGCGGTCCTTGCCGAACGCCTTGGGCGACACGCGTACCCCGGGCGCGGCCTGCCGGCGCTTGTACTCGTTGCGGTCGACCATCCGCGCGACGCGGCGGGTCAGGTCGCCGTCGTGACCGCGCGCGATCAACTCCGCGACCGACAGGTCGTGCTCGACGTACCCCTCGATGATCGGGTCGAGCACGTCGTAGGGCGGCAACGAGTCGGAGTCGAGCTGGCCCGGCGCGAGCTCCGCCGACGGCGGCTTGTCGATGACAGTGCGCGGGATCACGTCGCGCTCGGCCCGTTGGTTCAAGTCGTTGCACAGCGCGTATACGAGCGTCTTGGGCACATCCTTGATCACCGCGAAGCCGCCCGCCATGTCGCCGTAGAGGGTGGCGTACCCGGTTGCCATCTCGCTCTTGTTGCCGGTCGTCAACACCATCCAACCGAACTTGTTGGAGATCGTCATCAAGACGTTGCCGCGCACACGCGCCTGCACGTTCTCTTCGGCGAGGCCCGGATCGGTGCCGGCGAACATCGACACAAGCATCGCCTCGAAGGCCGCGTGCGCGGGTTCGATCGGGACTGTGAACGCGGTGATACCGAGGTTGGTCGCGAGCGCGCGTGCGTCGGAGATGCTGTGGTCGCTCGAGTACCGCGACGGCATGAGCACGCCCGACACGTTTTCCGGACCCAACGCATCGACAGCGATCGCAGCCACCAGGGCCGAGTCGATTCCGCCCGACAGCCCGATGAGGACCTTGGCGAACCCGTTCTTCCGGACGTAGTCGCGCGTGCCGAGCACGAGGGCCTCGTAGACCTCGGGAACAGGCGCAAGCGTCGGCTCGATGCGCGCGCTGATCCTGGTTTCGAGAGGACGCGCATCGGACACCGCGATCTCGGTCAAGGGCGCTACCTCCGCGCGACCGCGCGGATCGAGCTGGCGCTGGTGGAAGGCCGGCCGCACGTCGACATCGACGACGAGGAGGTCGGGGACGAACTGCTTTGCTCTCGCGATCAGCATGCCCTGTTCGTCGAAGACGAGCGACGCACCGTCGAACACGAGCTCGTCCTGGCCACCGACGAGGTTCGCGTAGACGATCGGCACCGACGCATCGGCGGCCCGGGTGGCGAGCATCGTCTCCCGCTCCGCGAGGCGTTGCGCGTAGTAGGGCGACGCGTTCAGGTTCACGATCAACTCGGCACCGCCGGCGGCTTCCACGAGGATCGGGCCGGTCGGGCTCCATGCGTCTTCACAGATCGAGACGCCGACCTTCACGCCGCCGATGTCGAACAGCGGCAACGGTTCCCGAGGCGCGACGAAGTACCGCTGTTCGTCGAACACCGCGTAGTTGGGGAGGAGCTGCTTTCGGTACACGCCGTACACCCGGCCGTTCGCGCACACGGCCGCGGCGTTGTGGAGGTCGCGACCCGGCTCCGGGAAGCCGATCACCGCGGCGGCGCGGCCGGTGCGGGACGCGATCTTCTCGAGCGCCTCCGCGGCCTGGGCCACGAACGCGGGGCGGAGCAACAGATCTTCGGGCGGATACCCGGTGACGGTCAGCTCCGGGAACACGACGAGGTCGCATCCGGCCGCTTCGGCGGCGTCGTACGCCTCGAGGATGCGGGCCGCGTTGCCTTCGAGATCGCCGACGACGACGTTCAACTGGGCGGCGGCGACCCGCAAGCGCGGCATGGACCCAGGATACGAGGGCGCCCGCGCGACACTCGCCCCGATGACCGAGTGGAGTGGTGACGACTATCAGCGCCGGTTCGACGAGCTGGCGTCGAGAGGGATCGACGTGCACGGCGAAGCGGCCTTCGTCACACGTGCGGCCCGAGCGAGCCGTAGAGATCGCTTGCCCGGATCGGTGCTCGATGCGGGATGTGGGACGGGCCGGGTCGCGATCGAGCTCGCGCGCCGGGCGATCGAGGTGGTCGGCGTGGACGTCGACGCTTCGATGCTGGCGACCGCCCGGGCCAACGGACCCGGGATCGAGTGGGTCGAGCACGATCTCACAACCCTCGACCTCGGTCGTACCTTCGACGTGGTCGTGCTCGCCGGCAACGTGCCACTGTTCACGCCGGCCGGGACCCAGCCTGCGCTCGTCGGCAGCTGCGCCCACCACGTAAGCCCTGACGGCATCCTCGTGGCCGGGTTCCAACTCGGGCGCGGCTACGAGATCGACGCCTACGACGCCGACTGCAGGGCCGCGGGTCTGACCCTCGCGGCGCGGTACTCGACGTGGGCGCAGGACCCCTTTCGGCCCTCGGGCAGCTACGCGGTCTCGGTGCACCGCTTCGCCCCGGATTGACCGGGGAGTACCGTGGCCGGGTCACGATGTCGATCCGCGTTCGGGAGGCTCTCGTGGGTGACGAGCCCTATTCCGCACTACTGCCGTGGATGGTGTTCGCGGTCGTCGACCGCGCCCGGAGCGGCGGCCCGCTCTGGGCGGCGCTCGGCGCGCTGATCACCGCCCTCACGTTGCTCGCAACGTGTGGTGGATCCGAGAAACGCACGCGCAACGTCATCGTCCTCGGCGCGATCGGCTGGTTCAGCGCGCTGGCGATCGCGGGCGCCGTGCACGGCTCCGACACCGGCTTCCTTGCCCACTACGGCCGCACCATCTCGGCGGCGGGTTTCGCCGTGATCGCGTTCGGCTCGCTCGCGTTCACCCCGGCGATCGAGTTCTACACGCGTCCTCACGTGCGCGCGAGCAGTTGGGACGACCCGTCGTTCCACCGGGTCAACATCATGATCACCCTGATCTGGGCAGCGACGTTCACGTTGATCTCGGCCGCGCATCTCATCGGCGCGTCGCTCGGCACTCCGGAAGCGTTCACGGTGTTCAACTGGGTGGTCCCGATCGCGCTTGCGGCCGTCGCCGCGCATCGCACGCGCCTCTGTTGGGAAGACTTCAACGACGAGGATTCGTTCGACCGCGACCCGATGCGCGATCTCGAGCTCGACTGGGAGCCTCCGCTCCACTCGACCGAGCACTGACGCGAGATCGGGGCGGCTCTCGCCGCCCCGATCCCAATGGGACGGATCGATTTCGGCGTCCGCCCGATCAGGCGAGCGCGCTACAGCACGTCTCGGTGATGAGACGGGTCACGACGTACGGGTCCATGTTGGCGTTGGGCCGACGGTCTTCGATGTAGCCCTTCTTGTCGACCTCGACCTGCCACGGGATGCGCACCGAGGCGCCGCGGTTCGAGACGCCGTAGCTGAACTCGTTCCACGGTGCGGTCTCGTGCGAACCGGTGAGCCGCAACTCGATGCCGTCGCCGTAGTGCGCGACATGCCCGGCCGCGTTCTTCCCGAGCGCCTCGCACGCGGCAATGATCGGGTCGTAACTCTCGCGCATCGCCTTCGTCGAGAAGTTCGTGTGCGCGCCGGCGCCGTTCCAGTCGCCGCTGACCGGCTTCGGGTCGAGGGTCGCCGCGATGCCGAAGTCCTCGGCGATGCGGTAGAGCAACCAACGCGCCACCCACAGTTGGTCGGAAACGTCGAGGGGCGACAACGGGCCGACCTGGAACTCCCACTGTCCGGGCATGACCTCGGCGTTGATGCCGGAGATGCCGAGACCCGCGGCGAGGCACGCGTCGAGGTGCGTCTCCACGACGTCACGACCGAACACCTCGTCGGCGCCGATGCCGCAGTAGTAGAAGCCCTGCGGCGCGGGGAACCCGCGGACCGGGAACCCGTAGGGCCGGCCTTCCTTGAAGAGCGTGTACTCCTGCTCGATACCGTACAGCGGCTCCTGACCCGCGTACTTCTCGGCGACGGGCGTGAGCAGCGAGCGCGTGTTGGTCACGTGCGGCGTCATGTCCGTGAGCAACACCTCCGACATCACGAGGATGTTGTCGCCGCCACGGATCGGGTCGGGGTAGGACGCGACGGGCTTCAGCACGCAGTCCGAGGCCTTGCCTGGCGCCTGATTCGTGCTCGAACCGTCGAAACCCCAGATGGGCAAGTTCTTCGTGCTCTCGACGATCTTCGTCTTCGAACGAAGGCGCGGCGTCGGCTCCGTGCCGTCGATCCAGATGTACTCCGCCTTGATTGCCACTCGTACTCCGATCTCCAGGGCGTGATTCCGCCCAATGTGACACAGCAGCTTGGAGCGAGGCGATTTCCGAGCCGTTGCCCTATTGTGAACGCTCTGTTACCGCGCTGGGCTGCCCTCGGGGACCCTAGGCGAGGCCTCGTAAACTCTCCGCATGGAACGCCAGAACGAGTACGTGCTGCGCACTGTCGAAGAGCGCGGCGTGCGGTTCGTCCGACTGTGGTTCACCGACGTGCTCGGATTCTTGAAGTCGGTCGAGATCACGCCGGCCGAGCTGCAGACGGCGCTCGAAGAGGGCATCACGTTCGATGGCTCGACGATCGAGGGGTACAGCCGGATTCAGGAATCCGACATGCTCGCGCGGCCCGACGCCAACACCTTCGAGCTGCTCCCCACCGACGAAGGCGAAACGGTGATGGCGCGCATGTTCTGCGACATCTCCGCCTACTCGAGCGAGCCCTTCGGCGGCGACCCCCGCGGTGTGCTGAAGCGGAACCTGGAGCGGGCCCGCGAGAAGGGCTTCACGTTCTTCGTCGGCCCCGAGATGGAATTCTTCTACTTCCGCTCCGGCGGCACGGTCGAGCCCCTCGACTCGGCGGGTTACTTCGACCTCACCGCGCACGACCTCGGTTCCCGGTTGCGCAAGCAGACGGTGCTGCGACTGGAGGCAATGGGCATCCCGGTCGAGTACTCCTTCCACGAGAACGGCCCGAGCCAGCACGAGATCGACCTGCGATACACCGACGCGCTCGAGATGGCCGACAACGTCATGACCTTCCGGCTCATCGCCAAGGAAGTGGCCGCCGACAACGGCGTGTACGCAACCTTCATGCCCAAGCCGATCACCGGCGCGTTCGGGTCGGGGATGCACACGCACGTGTCGTTGTTCGAGGGCGACGTGAACGCGTTCCACGATCCCGGCGACGAGTACGGATTGTCGAAGGTCGCGAAACACTTCATCGCCGGCCTTCTCGTGCACGCGAGCGAGATCTGTGCGATCACGAATCAGTGGGTGAACTCCTACAAGCGGCTCATCCCCGGGTACGAGGCGCCCGTCTACAAGTGCTGGGCCCGCAACAACCGTTCCGCGCTCGTGCGGGTACCGATCTCGAAGACGGGCAAGAACGAATCGTCGCGGATCGAGTTTCGCGCGCCCGACCCCGCGTGCAACCCGTACCTCGCCTTCTCCTTGATCCTCGCGGCCGGGCTGCGTGGCATCGAAGAGGGCTACGACCTCCCGCCCGAGGCGACCGACAACATCTACGCGCTCACCGACGAGGAACGCCTCGTCGAGGGCATTGGGTCACTCCCGGGCTCGCTGCGCGATGCTCTCGACGCGATGGAGCACTCGCAGCTGGTCAAAGAGGCGCTGGGCGACCACGTGTTCGAGAACTTCCTGGTCAACAAACGACGAGAATGGGCCGACTACAAGGCCGACGTGACACCGTTCGAGATCGCCCGCTACCTCGGCACGCTGTAGGCCGACGGAGATGCAGGCAGAAGACGATCGGCTGATGGTGAGAACGTCGTGACCGAACTCTTGTTGGTGTTCCCCGACCCGGCGCCGCCCTTGCTCGCGCAGACGCTCGACCTGTCGGGCGTTCGGTGGAAGTCGGTCGGCAACGCCGCGATCGCGATGCAGTACGAGCCCGTCGACGGTTGGACCGGCGCGGTCGTGTGCGCCGACGACGATCCCGAAGGTGCGTTCACGTTGTGCCGCACGTTGCGCAAGGGCGACTCGCGTGTCGAGTCGATCCTGTTGCTCATCACGGGCGCGCAGCTGCACGATCTCGAGCACCGCGAAGATCTCTTCGACGACTTCTGCCTGACCCCGTTCCACCCGAAGGAATTCGAAGCGCGGCTGCGTCATCTCATGTTCCGCGCCGGCCGCGCCGGCTCGCCGGAGGTCGCGTCGTACGGCGACCTCGTGTTGAACTTCGAGACATACCAGGCTGCGGTCAACGGCAAGCCGCTCGACCTCACCTACATGGAGTACGAGCTCCTGAAGTTCTTCGTGACCCATCCCGGCAAGGTCTTCACCCGCGAACAGCTTCTTTCACGGGTGTGGGGGTACGAGTACTACGGCGGTGCCCGCACCGTCGACGTGCACGTTCGTCGCTTGCGGGCCAAGCTCGGCGAGGAAAACGCCAACCTCATCCAGACGGTGCGTTCTGTCGGCTACCGCTTCGGTCAGTCGCGCTGGCTCGGAGCGACTCCCCCGCGCGAAGCCTGACGCCGGTCAGCTGGGCGGCTCAGCCGCCCGGGCGTCGGCGTCGGCCGACATGAGCCATCCGGTGAGCGCCGACCAGATGCCGCCGACGGCGAACAAGCCGATCGGGCCGACGATGAAGATCACGAGCAAGACGAGCACGACGCCGACCACGGCGCGAATCTAGCGGGGCAGGTAGGCCCAGGCTTCGATCTCGACCTCGGCGCCCCCGGGGAGGGCTGCGACCTGGACGGTCGAGCGGGCGGGTCGATGTTCGCCGAGTGCGTCCGCGTACACCGCGTTGACCGTCGCGAACTGGGCGATGTCGGTGACGAAGATCGTTGTCTTGGCGATGTCGGTGAGCGCCGCGCCGCAATCGGCGAGCACACTCGCGATGTTGAGGAGCACCTGCCGGGCCTGGGCTTCGACGCCGCCGTCAACGATGGCGCCGGACGCCGGGTCGATGCCGACCTGGCCGGCGAGGACCAACCACTCGCCCGCGCGCACGGCCGGCGAATAGGGGCCGGCGACCGGCGGCGCATTGGGCGTGGGGAGACTCTCGATGGGCATGGCTACCTCCTGGGCGCGGGAAACGTAGCGGGGCGTCCGAGCGCGTTCCAGGTTGCCGCGGCGACGGCGGCGAACACTGCGTCGGTCGAACGGGCGCGCGCCGGGGCGGGGTCGTCGGTGAAGGTCACGGTGATGGGCGGCGTTTCCGCGGGCCGGAGCACACCGAAGGAGCGGATCGTGAGGTCGTGGATCTCGCCGGTTGCGGGATCGACTGCGAGGCCCTCGCTCGTCACCCATCCGATCGCCATGTGCGCAGCGCCGACCGCGTAGGACCGGAGCACGATCTCATCGAGCGGATCACCGGCCGCGACCGACACGTCGACTCCGGTCACGTTGCCCCGGTCGACGTGAACATGCGCGCTCGAGCGGGCGCCGTTCGGTGTCACGACCTCGACGTCGTGCCCGAGCGCACCGGCGACGAGCACCGCCTGCTCGGCCAGCCCGACCGCGCGCAGGTCGGCACTCACCGGCGGGCCGGGAAGGTCGACCTCGGTCCAGCGCGCCCTGACCTGGAGACCGTCGGCGGTCGGCCAGGTCTGCGGGGCGCCCGCACCCCGAGCTACCACCCCGTCGATCTCCACGATGTCGCCGTGCGCCGATGCGACGGCGGCGATCGGCGGCCGCTTCGGGCCAAGCCGCACGACGTCCTCGCGCGCGAAGACGACGCGGACGGTGCGATCCAATCGATCGGCCAGCTCGCGCGCCGCGAGCGGTGCGAGTGAGTGCACCTTCCCGCCGAACGCGCCCGCGTTGGCGAGCGGCGTCGCCGGATCGCCGCCGGGCGCGCACCACGACGCATCGGGCTCGAGGTACGCGGGCTCGATCCATTGCGTCGCGAGCTGCACACCTCCCGCCGGGCACGGCGGCATCCGTTCGAGCAGGGGCGCGCGGGGCTCGACCGTCGTGCGTCGTCCCTGCACCTTCTCCGCGCGCGCCCGAGCTTCGAACAGCGAGTCGGCCACCACGAATCGGAGCCCGGCTGCTTCGACGGAGTCTGCGGCGGAGCCGGGCGGGAGCGGCACCGCAACGAGCGCGTCGCGCGGTGCGGTGTCGTCGGCGAACGGCGCACCGCCGAGCGGAACCCCGAGATCGACGCGTTGGATTCCGCCCGCTTCGAGCACGGCCCGTCGGGTCGCGGCGTCGAGGTCGCGGGTCGGCGGAACGACGTGATCGGGCACACTCCCCAGCGCGTCGCGGACCGAGAGCCAGCCGGTGCACCGACACAGGTGCGCGGCCAACGAACGGTCGACGTCACGCGCGCGCGTCCCGGCGAAGCGCATCACGATGCCGGGCGTGCAGAATCCGCACTGCGACCCACCGGTCGCGACGAACGCGCGCGCGACCTCGTCGCGACGGGTCGGGTCGAGCCCTTCGATCGTGGTGATCGCACGCCCGTCGATCCGGACCGCCGGGGTCACGCACGCAACACGAGGCTCGTCGTCGACCAGGATGGTGCAGCACCCGCACTGCCCCTGCGGCGCGCAGCCGTCCTTGGCCGACATCACGCCCAACCGTTCGCGCAGCACGTTCAACAGCGACTCGCCGCGTTCGACATCGGCATCCACGACCACCGATACACCGTTCAACACGAACGATATCGGCGTCGTCATCGCGGCGACCGTACTCGTTGATGCGGCTGCGACCTCCGGCCGTCCAACGCCCGCGGACGATCACTCGACCAGCCGGGCCTCCGGATCTGCGCGTGGCTCCCGACGCGAAACGGCCCCGCCGGAGCGGGGCCGTCAGGCAAGCAACGTGAACAGGTCAGGAGAACGACTGGCCGCAACCGCAGGTGCGCTGCGCGTTCGGGTTGTTGATGGCGAAGCCCGCGCCCTGCAGGCCATCCTTGTAGTCGAGCGACGCGCCGACGAGGTGCTGGGCGCTGTCGGGGTCGACCACGACCTGAACGTCGCCGTAGGCCTCGACGATGTCGTCGGCGGTCTTCTCGGTGTCGAAGAACATCTCGTACGACAGTCCGGAACAGCCGCCCGGCCGCACCGCGACCCGGAGGTACAGCTCGGCCTGGCCTTCGGCGGCAATAAGTTCCTTGACCTTGGTGGTGGCTGTCTCGGTCAGGGCAATCATCTGGGCCTCCGTGAACGCACGAGTTTCGGAACTGATCTCAGGATACTTCTACAGAAACCGTGACCCGACACGGGTCGCGGTCGTACAACGTCGCGAAGTCCTCGACTCTTCCCCCGCCGACCGAAGAAACGACGCCTTCGCAGATTCCGCGGTGCAGGTTGCACACCAGCTCGGGGTACGCCTCGGCCAGCTCCCGGAACGGGCAGTGCAGGAAGGCGATATCGGTCGTACCGCCGGGCATGATCTCGGGCTCGGGATCGAACCCCAACCGGTCCATCTCGCCGAACAGCGCCTTTACGCACGACTTCGAGTGCGTCCGCTTGCCGGCCTCGAGACCCCACGAACGCCCGGCGGCGGTGGCGTCGTCGCCCTCGGCGCCGACCCGCTCGGCCAGCATCGCGAGCATTCCCGAAAGGAGCGTGTAGCTGGGCGGGTCGAGGCCCAGGCCCGGCGCTCCCGCGGCCAGCGAGTAGACGTGCTGGGGCCGGCCGACCGTGCCCCGGTGTACCGGCTCGACGTCGACGAGGGCGGCTTCACGCAGCCGCTCGAGGTGGAGGCGCACCGTGTTGGTGTGCAGGCCCAGGCGCTCGGCCAGCTCGGTTGCGGTGAGAGCGGCGGTCGAGCTCGCCAGCTCCTGATACATGGAGAAACGGGTCTCGTCGCCGAGTGCTTTCAAGACGGCCAACAAGTCCATTTGCTTGACGGTACTTTGCAATCGGGCATATTTTCAAGGTCTTCGCTGGTTTTATTCGGTACATGAGCACAACCCACGAGCAGCCAACCCCCGAGGGCGACGTGTCGCACCCGATCCCGACTCCGGACGACGTCCGCGGGGTCCTGGCCGGCGTGGTCGATCCGGAGCTGCGCGCCTCCATCATCGAGCTCGGGATGGTCCACGACGTCCGGGTCGACCCCAACGGCGACGTCATGGTCAAGGTCGCACTCACCACGGCGGCGTGCCCGCTCCGGGGTCAGATCGGGACCGACGTGATGTCGAAGGTCGCGGGCCTGCCCGGGGTCGGCGAGGTCAGCGTCGAGTACGACGAGATGACCCAAGACGAGCGGTCCGTGCTGATGCAGAAAGCCCGCCTCAGGGCCTCGCAGTCCGCGCCCGAGACCGAAGTCCCCGCCACCACGCGCGTCATCGCGGTCGGCAGCGGCAAGGGCGGCGTCGGCAAGTCGTCGATCACCGCCAATCTCGCCGCCGCGCTCGCGGCCCGCGGCTTCACCGTGGGTGTGCTCGACGCCGACATCTGGGGCTTTTCGATCCCCCGCATGCTCGGGGTGAAGGGCCGGCTCGCGGGCTCGAAGGCCCCCGACGGCAAAGGCAAGATCGCGCCCAACGAGGTGAAGGTCGGAGCCGGCCTGCTGCGCGTCGTATCCATGGGCCTACTCGTCGACGACGAGGACACCGCGCTGATGTGGCGCGGGCTCATCCTCGCCAAGGCGCTCGAACAGTTCCTGGTCGACGTCAGCTGGGGAGATCTCGACTACCTGCTGATCGACATGCCCCCGGGGACCGGCGACATCCAGATGGCGCTGTCCCGCCTGCTTCCCCAGACCGAGATGCTGGTCGTGACGACGCCCGCAGTCGGCGCCCAGAAGGTGGCGGCGCGGGTCGCCGACATGGCCCGGCGCTCGTACCTGAAGGTGCTCGGAGTGGTGGAGAACATGACCGAGTTCGTCGCGCCGGACGGCACGCGCCACGCGATCTTCGGATCCGGCGGAGGGAAGCGCCTGGCCGCGCTGACGGGCGCACCGCTGGTGGGGTCGGTGCCGATCGAGCCCGCAGTGTCGAGCGACGGCGACGCGGGGACACCGGTCGTGCTCGCCCACCCGGACGCGCCTGCGGCGAAGGCGTTGCACGACATCGCCGAGCAGATCGTCACGTCGCTGCTCCCGCCGGTCGAGATGGCCGGGTGCACGGCGCGCATGTTCGAGCTCGTCCAGAAACTGGCGTGAGCCCGAAGGCATCGAAGGATCCGTTCGATCGGCTCGTCGACACCGTGCTCGGTGGCGACGGGCACCGTTCGATCTGGGGCCAGCACCAGCGCACCGTGGTGCGCGGCTTCGACCAACGCGGTTTCCGCAAGGCGCTGTGGTTGTACTGGGGTGAGGAGGCCGACACCATGCAGGTCTCGCTCGCGGTCCAGGACGCGGCGTTCGTCTCCGGGGTCGTGCGCACGGTCAGCGAGCAGTTGCGGCTCGACGCCGACGACCAGCACCGCGTCGCAGTCGCGATCGTGCGCCGCCGGCTCCTCGGCGAACCCGATCCGACCCTCGACGACGTCGACGCTGCGTGGCGCGCCTGGTGGCCGCCGCCGCCCGGTGAAGACGGCCGCGTGCTATTTGCGAAATTCGTCGGTGCCTGGCGGGACTGGCTGACAAGCTCGGCACCGTGAACGCCCCCGATCGGGAGCAACGACTCGTGTTCGGCGAGATTGCCGAGCAGTACGACGAGTACCGACCCTCGTACCCCGACGCGTTGTTCGACACGATCGTCGACTTCGGTCGACTGCGCGCCGGCGACCGTGCGCTCGAGATCGGCGCCGGAACCGGCAAGGCCACAACCGGCTTCCTGACGCGCGGCCTGCGCGTGCACGCGTTAGAACCGAGCCCGGGCATGGGCGGCGTGCTCCGGGCCAAGGGCATCGAGGTCGAGGAGACCCTGTTCGAGACGTGGACGCCACCGACCGGCGGGTTCGCGCTCGTGTACGCGGCGCAGGCGTGGCATTGGGTGCGCGGCGACGACCGGTACGACCGCGTCGCGGACGCGTTGGCGCCGGGCGGGACCGTCGCGCTCTTCTGGAACAAGGGCCGGCCCTGGACCGGCGCTTTGGGCGACGACAACGACGCAACCTACGCGAAGATCGCGCCCGAGATGACCGGCGCCGACCACTGGGATCTCGACTGGGTGCTCGAAGGCCTCGACGCCTGCGCCGCGCTCGAAGCACCCACCCGACGCGTCGTGACCTGGAGTCGCAGTTACACCCGTGACGAATGGGTCCGCCTGCTCGGGACGCACTCCGACCACCGGATCCTCCCCGACGAGCAGCGCGGCCGACTCCACGACGCGATCGCCGCCCTGATCGACCGGCACGGCGGCCGGGTCGAGGTGACCTACGACGCGGAGTGCTTCCTCAGTCGGCGTGCCTGAGCGCGACCGCGGGCTGGATCCGCGCTGCGGAGCGCGCCGGTGCCGCGGTGGCGAGGAGCGCGCACACGAACGTCCCCACTACGAGGAGCCCGATCGCGACGAACGGGATCCGGAACGGAAGTGAGTCGCCGAACGCGTCGCTGAGCGTGATCGACCAGGCGCAGACGAGCGCGAGCACCGTGCCGATGGCCACGCCTTCCACCGCGACAAAGGCCGACTCGACGACGAACGCACCCCGGACCGCGGCGGCCTGGAAGCCGAGCGCTCGGAGCACGCCGACCTGACGCCGACGTTCGCGTACCGCGCGGACCATGATCACCCCGATACCCGCGACCCCGACCACGAGACCGAGCGCCAGGTAGCTACGCATCAAGAGGAAGAACTGTTGTTGCTGGGCCATGGCGTCCTGGACGATGCCGCGGATGGTCTGGGCCTGACCACCGTTCGCCAGGAACCGCCCGGCAAAGGCGGCCGCGAAGGCGTCGGGATCGCTGACGTCGAGGTACGCGCGGTTCGCGACTGCGCGCGCCCCGAAGAGGTCGCGCGCGGCGGGCATGCCGAACAGCACGCCGTTGTCGGCGACGTCCTGGGTACTTATGGCGGCGATCTCGAAAGTGCGGAATCGACCACTCGTCCCGTCCCGGGCCGTGAACCGATCACCGATCTTGATGACAGCGCTCGGCGGTCCGCCGTCGGAAGCTAAGAACGAAGACTCCACTATTGCGAGGTTCGGGGATGCGACGACCGCCCGGTACGCGGCGGCGTCGCTCGGGTAGCTGCCGGCGTCGTCGAGCTTCGGCGCACCGTGGTCGGCGAAGCGGGCGTCGAAGCCGGTCGCGCCCCACTCGCGCGATTGCGTGAGGCCGGGCGCGGCGGTGATCTGGACCTTCTCCGTCGCGAGCGGCGCAGCCGCGCGCACGTCGGGATCGCGGGCGAGGGCGTCGAACGCGACCGGGTTGCTCGGGTTCGACTGCACGATCACGTTGAAGCCGCCGGACGCGTCGCGCGTGAACTGACCGATCTGGCCGCCGAACATCGACGCGAACACCGAGACCAGTACGAGGATGAACACGACGAGCGCGAACATGCCGAGCGTCATCGACGTACGAAACCTGCGGGCCAACGGGTACGCGAGACCCAGTCGAACCGACAGCGAGCGCTTGGCTACGCGACCGATGCCCTGCCCGATCGCCTGCTGGTGTTGCGCGGTGAGCACGACCGCGGCGCCGACCAGCACCAGACCCTGCACGACGAAGACCAGCACGTCGAACGACATGTCGAGCGCGATCGCGACCGGGACCACGGCCACCGCCCAGACGATGACCACCGCCCCGATCCCCGTGTTCACCGACGTGCGGGGGAAGTTACGAGCGAGCATCGGCCCGAGGCCGACGAACACGACAACTGGTCCGAGCATGAGCGCGAGAAACGACGATCCGGCCACGCCGAAGCCGGTCAACAACAGCCCGAGGGCGGCGGCCACGACGCCGAGGTAACCCAATCGCCGGTGCGGTTTCCGACTGGGCGGCTCGGTGATGTCACGGATGGCCCGGATGATGTTGAAACGGCTGAGCCAGACGCTCGTGAGGCCCACCGTCACGATCGCGATCACGAAACCTACAACGAGACCGCGCTCGACGCTCGCCCACTTGAACGCGAAGTGCAGGACGATGCCCGTTTCGTCGCCGCGCTTGGCGAAGAGCGTTGCGGCCGCGGCCATCAGCGCCCTGCCGAGACCAAGCCCCACGAACGTTCCCGCGATCGCGGAGAGCACCGCGTAGCACCACCCTTCGGCCGCGAACGCGCCGACGAGCGACGACCGCCGCAGACCAACCGCGCGCAACATTCCGAGCTCCGACTTCCGCTCGTCGGCGAGCATGAAGAAGATGTTGACGAGAAGCAGTATCCCGGCGAGAACCGCGAACGTCCCGAGCGACGTGTACAAACGCGACAGCGACTGTCCGCTGCGTTCCGCTCGGTCGAGCACCGTCTCCTTGCGGTCGTTGATGTTCACCGCGACGCCTGCGAGGCGGTCCCCCAACGCCTGGGTCGCCACCGCGGTGCGTTTGGCGCCGGCCTCCACCCCGCCGACGTTCGATACCAACACGATCGACTGCGGTGGTGCGGCCGCCGTCACCGAACGGCGAGCGAAGATCCCCGCGATCGTGCCCGGGCTCACGAAGACGTTGTTCGACGCGGTCTCGTCGCCGCTCCAATACCCCGCGATCCCGAGCTTGGGCAGGACCCGATCTACGCGCAACGTGAGGCTCGTGCCGTACGCGAACGCGTCGATGTCGGCACCGGGCTTCACCTTCAACGTGCGCGCCAGGTCGCTCCCGATGACGGCGGCGCCCGGACCCGGCGTGGCGCCCGAGATCCCGGTTGCGTGCGGGTCGCCACCGAACCTCCGGGCGGCGGAGAACTCGGTCTCGAGGAGCTGCGCCTTGGGCGCGGCTCGCACCGGCGTGGTCGTCGACGCGGCCGACGCCGAGGTCGAGGTGAGCGCCAGGGTGCCGTCTATGTTCGGATCGTGCAAACCGGCGAGGCGCGACTGCAGCGTCGACGCGGCCGCGAGTCCGTTGGCCGAGACGATCTCGTCGACGGGACCGAGTTGCTCATAGGCCATGCGCCGGATCGACGCGTTGAACGTGTCGCCGACGACGAAGGAGCCGGTCATGATCGCGGTACCGAGCAATGATCCGAGGATGACGAGCGCGGTCTCGCGCGGTCGGCGCACCGCATTACGCAGGGCGAGCCGGCGCAGCACGGGTTTGCACACGAGCACATAGAGAAACGGCAGCGAGAGAACCGCGACGATGATCATCGGTACGTCAGTGCGCGGATGTCGGCGCGGCTGGTATCGCACTACTGACGGCGCCCGCGACCAGACCGTCGCTCACGATCCTTCCGTCGCGCATCTTGACCGCGCGGTTCGCGCTGCTGCCGACGACGTCGTCGTGCGTCACGACGATCAACGTGAGTCCATCCGCGTTCAGCTCGCGCAACAACTGCATCACCTGCTCGGCGGTCTCCGAGTCGAGCGCACCGGTCGGTTCGTCGGCCCAGACCAGGCGCGGCCGCCCCGCGAGGGCACGCGCTACGGTCACGCGTTGCTGCTCGCCTCCGGACAGCTCCGCGGGTCGGTGCTTGAGTCGCGCTCCGAGCCCGACCCGATCGAGCGTCTCGGACGCGCGCCGGCGGGCTTCGTTCGCGTCGACACCGGCGAGCAGCAGCGGTAGCTCCGCGTTCTCGACTGCGTTGAACACGGGAATGAGGTTGTACGCCTGGAAGATGAACCCCATGCACGCCGCGCGGTTCGCGGTACGGCGGGCGTCCGAGAGGGCGTGCAGGTCGACACCGTCGAGCAGGACGCGCCCGCCGTCGATGTCGTCGAGACCGGAGCAGCAGTTGAGCAGCGTGGTCTTGCCTGACCCGGACGGCCCCATGATCGAGACGAACTCGCCCTCGTGCACGACGAGCTCGACGTCTCGGAGCGCCGCGACCTCTTCGGCGCCGGTCCGGTACGTCTTGCGGACGCAATCGGCCACCAACAGTGCGTCGGTTTGGTCGGTCACGAGTCCTCCATCGGCAACGGAAGCGCGACCGGCAAAGGTACGGGGCAAGTGCGGGCGCCATCGCATCCGCGCCTGCCGGAGCGCGGAGACCGGGTCAGGCACATCACAGACTGTTGCTCCTGTCGATCCGTCGAGACCCCGCGTCGACGGTAACGCCTGCGGCGCCCGGATTATGAGCGCGCTAGCAGACTGCCCAGCTCGCTTTGATCCCACTGCCGGCAACCTTGCCCTCGGTCTTCAGCTTGAGGAGGTGCGCCTGGACCTGGCGTTGCGCCATCTCGACGAGGCCGTCGGGCAGGCCTTCGGGCGTGTCGGTGTAGAGCGCGCCCACGATCTTCGGGATGGTCATGGGCTTGACCTTCAGCAGCTTCAGGATCTGACGCTCGCGCATCTTGCGGTGGGCCACGTACTCGTCGAGCACCGCAGTCGGATCCTCCATGACGTCGCCGTGACCCGGGCAGATCTTCGACACGCGCCGGAGCTTGCGCAGGCGGTCGAGCGACGCGAGGTACTGGATCATGTCGCCGCCCCGCTGCGGGTTGACGACCGTCGTGGTCCCGTTGAGCACATGGTCACCGGTGAAGAGGGCGCGTTCTTCGTCCAGCCAGAAGCAGAGATGGTTCGGCGCGTGGCCGGGCGTGTGCAGGGCTTCGAGCCGGAACTCGGTGCCGTCGATCGTGTCGCCGTCGGCGAGGACGATGTCGAGCTCGAGGGTCACCTCGTCGGCTTTCGGGAACGGGGAGAACGCGGCGACACGGGCGCCGGTCTTCTCCCGGATCTTGGCGGCCGCGGGCCAGTGGTCGGGATGGGTGTGCGTCAGAAGCACCCACTGCACGCGCTCCAACATCGATGCGCCGACGATGGCGTCGATGTGCAACGGGAGGTCGGGGCCGGGATCGATCACCGCGACCTCGTCGATGCCGACCAGGTAGGTGTTCGTGCCCGGCCCCGTCATCAAGCCGGGGTTGTCGGCGACCACCCTCCTCACGAGCGGCGACAGCGCGCTCGGGGACTCGGGATTCAGGTTGGGCACGGCGCCTCGCGCAGTTCGGCCAGGAGCGAGTCGACGCGATCGAAGCGCGCGAGCACTTCGAGGCTGCGCTGCGTGGGGAGGATCAGGTCGATCTCGCCGTGCGCGAACGACTCCAGCACGGCAGCCGGGTGCATCCACGCCGACGCGACCAGCTCGCTTCCGTCGTGTTCGCCTTCATGGCCGTCAGGCGCACGGGCGACGAAGAATCGGGTGTCGTACCGCCGGGGCGCGCCTTCCGGCGTGATCCAACGGGCGAACTCGACCAGCTCGCGCGCGTCGATCGGGATGCCCGACTCCTCCATGCACTCACGCGCCGCGGCGGCGCGGAACGCGTCGACGCCGAGGTCGGCTGCGACCGCCCCGTCGACCGGATCGACGGCCCCGCCGGGGAAAACGGTCGCGCCCGGAGCAAAGGCGAGAGAGGAGTTGCGCCGGACGACGAACACCTCGAGATTGGGCCGGTCGCGGACCAGGATCACGGTGGCAGCGTCGCGGACCGTCTCCATGGCGGAAGTCTACGTGGCGCCGCCGGCGGCTCGATCGGCCTCTCGGGCCGGGCTCCGGGTCTTGGGGAGACCGGCGTCAGGCTTCGGGAAGCAGGCGGCGGCGTTCGGCTTCGGTCAGGCCGCCCCAGATCCCGTGCGGTTCGTGCACCCGTAACGCGAAGTCGAGACACTCGTGTTGGACGATGCACGCGCCGCAGATCCCCTTGGCCCGCGCCTCGCGCGCGTCTCGTTCCTCGCGCCGTTCGGCGACCGAGGGCGGAAAGAACAACGCCGACTCCGGACCACGACACGAGGCCCGCAGATGCCAGGTTTCATGAACAATGCTGAGTGCCACGCCCTACTCCATCCCCGCCGCACTGAGACGCGCGGAAGGTATCTCTGGCCCGCACGGGAGACAAACGGGCTGGTCAGGACGTGTGCCGGCGCTCACGATGGTCACGCGCGCCGCCGGTCTCGGGCTCGACCTCGAGGATCACGCCTTCGATCGACACGACCCGGACCACCTCGCCTGCGTGGATCGGCGTGGCCCGATTGGTGCGGGCTCGCCACAGCGCGTCGCGGACGCGCACGACGCCGTCGGGATCGACGTCGGCTTCGGCCCGGCCCATCTCACCGACGAGCTCCTCGCGGCCGATCGTCGGCGTCGAGAAGCGCGACCGCACCATCGCGGTCATGCCAGAAAGCATGAACACCACCGTGCTCCCGATGACGAGCACGAGGATCCACCACGCGGGATCGAGATGGGACGAGCCGCCGTACAACCAGATCGAACCGGCGACGAGCGCGGCGGCGCCGATGTAAGTCCACGGTCCGAGGTTGCCCGCCTGCACGTCGATCGACATGCCGACCATGCCAATGAGCAACAGCGCGACGGCCCACGGCGCGATCGGGAGATGGGAGAACCCGAACGCACCGCCCATGAGCGCGACCGCGCCGACGAAACCGGCCACGCCGACGCCGACCGAGAAGAACTCGAAGATGATCAGCGCGAGCCCGGCGACGAACAGAAAGTATGCGACCCACGGCGAGTCGAGCGTGTGCGCGAGCTGGGCGACGAGCCCGAGCTTGCGGAAGTGGATCTCGCCCTTGGGCTCACGCACCTGGTTGCCGTTCAGTTCGACGACCTTGATCGTCGAAAGCTTCACGGGACCGGCCGCGGTCTGGATCGTGCGGCCGTCGAGCAGGCCGATGAACTCGAGCAGGGTCGCGGCCTTGGTCGTGACGTTCTTGAGCGGAACATCGAGCTTGAACGACGGGTCGTCGTACCGGATCGGGTCGACTGCGCCGAGATGGGCCCCGGGTGCGACGGCGGCGAAGGCAGCCGTGCGCGCGAGCAGAGCCGACGCGCCGCGCGCTCCACCGCCGGACGGACCAACCCACACCGTGACCGGGATCGTGGCGTGAGTGACGTCGTCGATCAGTGCCTTGACGTCGACGGCGACTGCTCCCGACGCGTCCAGCTGGAAAACGACGGCGGACGAGTGCACTCGTTCGGCGTTTCTGAGCGACGAACGGATGAGCGCGGCGTTCGAGGGATCGATGAGCCCGTTGACCTGGACGACGTCGATGCGGCCGTCGCTCACGGTCTGTGCGGACGCGACCGCGCCGAACGGCCCGAGCAAAAACGACGCGCCAAAGAACGACGCGATCAGTGCGCCGCCGCTCGAGGCCCTCAATAGCCGACGCCACCGCATCAGCCATTCGTAGCAGGCGAAGCCTCACCTTGCCCGACCGACGAGACGTTCGGCCGCGAGCGCGACTCCTACGATGGAGCGATGGAGGTGGCCGAGTTCTGCTCTACCTCCCGCGTCATCATCGTCGCCGGCAAGGGTGGCGTCGGGAAGACCACCGTCACCGCTGCCCTCGCGGTCACGGCGGCCCGGGCCGGCCGCTCCGTCCTCATCGTCGAGGTCGAGGGGAAGTCGGGGCTCCCGGCCATGTTCAACACGGCGGGCTCCGAGGCGGTGGGCCTCGGTTACGAGGAGATCGACCTCGATCCTCGGGTGCGGGCGCGTTTCCTCACGCCCGATGCCGCGCTCGTCGACTACCTCGTGACGCACGGGATGAAGCGCATCTCGAAAAGGCTGGCATCGTCGGGAGCGCTCGACGTGGTCGCCACGGCCGTACCCGGGATGAAGGACATCCTGGTGTTGGGCAAGGTGAAGTCGATCGAGGAGGCGCGCACTGCCGACCTCGTCATCGTCGACGCGCCCGCAGCCGGTCACGCGGTGACGTTCCTCTTGTCGGCGCGCGGCTTGCTCGACGCGGTGCGCGTCGGACCGATCCGCAAACAGGCGCAGGACGTCGTGAGCCTGATCTCCGATCCGTCGCGATGTCAGGTAATGCTCGTCACGCTCGCGGAGGAGACGCCCGTGAGCGAGGTGGTCGACACCGCGTTTGCGATAGAGGACCGGGCCGGAGTCGCGCTCGGACCGGTTGTGGTCAACGGACGCTTCACACCGCTGCCGGTCGTGGTCGACGCGCACGCGGCCGCGATCCTCGACGACGCGCGCGCGGCCGATCGTTTCGTCTCGCCGCGCGAGGCGGACGATCTCGCACAAGCAGCCGCGTTCCTCGACGAGCGCAACGCGTTACAGCAGCAGCAGATCCTCCGATTGCGCGAACTTCTCCCTCTCCCCCAGATCGAGCTCCCGTTCGTATTCAACCCCGACATCACTCGGCCGCAACTCGACGTGCTCGCCGACGCGTTCGCGCGTGGGATCGGTGCACTGTGACCCTCGAGCTCGACCAACTGGTCGACGAGCGCCGCGTGGTCATTTGTTGCGGTACCGGCGGGGTCGGCAAAACGACGACCGCGGCCGTGATCGCGCTCGAGGGCGCGCGCCGGGGCCGGAACGCGTGCGTCGTGACGATCGACCCCGCCCGGCGGCTCGCCGACGCACTCGGTATCGCGCACCTGAGCAACGACCCCACCGAGATTGACCCCGCGCTCTGGACCGAGGGCGGCGACGACCAACCAGGCGCGGTGCCCGGCGGTCGCCTCTCCGCGCTGATGCTCGATACCAAGTCGACGTTCGACCTGCTCGTCACGCGGAATGCTTCGTCGCCGGAACAGGCGCAACGCATCCTCGACAACACGTTCTACCGCAACGTCTCCGGCGCGCTCGGCGGCACGCAGGAGTACATGGCGATGGAGAAGCTGCACGAGCTCCACGAAGAGGGCGGCTTCGATCTGATCGTCGTCGATACTCCACCGACGCGCCACGCGCTCGACTTCCTCGACGCGCCGAAGCGGCTCACGCGTCTGCTCGACAATCGCGTGTTCCGATTGTTGATGATGCCGACACGCGCGTACCTGCGCGTCGCGAGTGTGGCGGTGCAGACGTTCCTGCGGACGGTGTCCCGGGTAGTCGGCTCCGAGGTGATCGAAGACGTCGTCGCGTTCTTTCGCGCGTTCGAGGGCATGGAGGAGGGGTTCCGAGAACGGGCGCAGGTCGTCGGCGACCTGTTGATCGATGATGGCACCGCCTTTGTCCTCGTCACGTCGCCCCGGCGAGATGCCATGCAGGAAGCGACGTTCTTCGCGGAACGGCTTGCGGAGGCGGGGCAAACGGTCGAGGCCCTGGTCGTCAACCGGGTGCATCCGTCGTTCGGGGACGAGTCACCCGCGGGTCTGCGCGCCGCATCGGAAGCGCTGCGCGTCCCCTCGGGCGACGGGATGTTGCCCGAGGGCCGGCCGACCGAGGGCGATTCGGGCACGCCCGCCTCCCGGCTGGCCGCGCTCTACGACAATCTCGCCGACTTCCGCGACATCGCCGCGCTGGAACGCGCACACATCGACGAGCTCCGCAGCCGGATCGGGACCGGGACCGCGCTCGCGTACGTGCCGTACCTCGCCCACGACGTCCACGACTTCGCCACTCTGCGCGAGGTCGGTGAGCTGCTCTTCGATACAGTCCCAAGCTGATGAACAGGATCCCTTCCCTATGACCACGATCCTTGTCGCCGCCGACGCCAAGTGGGTCCGCGACCAAGTCCGGACAGCGTTCACGGGCCGTGACCAGAAGGTGGTCGAGGTGACCCGGGGTCAGGACGTGCGGGACGTCTACGTCGACATCGACCCCGACCTCGTTGTCCTCGACATGCAGATCGGCAACATGGGCGGCGTGGCCGTCGCCCTCGATCTACGGCTGGAGGAGTCCGGCGGGCGCGCGGATCGCGCCAACATCTTGTTGCTGCTCGACCGTCAGGCGGACGAGTTCATCGCCCGGCGCGCCGACGTCGACCTGATGCTCGTGAAGCCGGT
>JBBSFB010000028.1:0-55010 GCA_038239145.1 Acidimicrobiia bacterium | reverse complement strand
GTGGTGGCCGGTGGTGTCGATCGGCTTGCCCGACGGAGGTGCGCCGACGAGATGGAGCTGCAGGTCGCCGACGGTGTGCCAATGCCCGGCGATGCCGGGGATCTCGGGCCGGGGTTCGTCGCCCAGGCCGAGGACGTCGCGGTAGAACTCGACCATGGCCTCGATGGGCGTGTCGTTGCTGTTCACCGAGACGTGGTGGAAGCGGGTCACGTTCATGCGGGCTCCTCCAGCTGTTCCATGAACTCGAGCCGAATGTTGCCGGGCGCTTCGACGAAGGCGATGCGGCGCCTGCCGAACGCGCCTTCGACCACGGCGGGGCCCCAGACCACATCGTGGCCGACGAGCTCGGCGTCGAGGTCATCGGTGAAGAGCGCGGGGTGCAGAAAGCCTTCGGGCGGCAGCTCGACGTCGTCCTCGTAGATCGCGTGCGTAAACAGCGTGATCATCACGGGGCCGAGGAACACGTCGGCCCGCTCACCGTTGTTCCAGTGCATGCGGTCGCGCACATCCGCGCCCGCGGCGGTGTAGAACGCGCACGCGGCGTCGAGGTCCGCCACTTTCACTGCCAGGTTCGCCATTCCCGTGATCGCCACTGTCCACCGTTCGTCGCCGTCGACCCGACGGCGGGAAGGGTATCGAGTGCGATCAGCCGGCGATCGGGGCGATGATGTGGTCGAAGCCCGGGATCGACGTGATCGACGACGGCGGGGCCGGGATCGTGCCGTTCCGATACGAGATCGGGACGTGCAGCAGCGGGGTGCGGACCGCTTCGATGTGAAGGTCGGCGACGCGGTTCGCCTGGGTCGCGGCGACCTCGAGGACGTCGTCGGCCAGGAGCTGTACCGCGTCGGTTCCCGGCGCGCCCGTGCCGAACGGAGCGGGAAGATCGGCGCAGTACGACCAGCCGTGAGCCAGGTCGAGGACGTGGACGAACGCGGGCTCGGCGCCGTCGGTCGGATCACGGTACAGCGTCGCGAGCAGCGTGCGGTCGGCGCTCATCACCCCGTGCACCGCGTGCCCGTGCATGTCCTCGACTGGCACCTTGTCGCGATCGATGGTGTCGACGACCGTGCCGTTCGCGATCTCGATGGTCTCGACCCGGTAGTGGCCGGGGAAGTACCGGAGCACGAACACGAGGGTGCCGTCGGTCGAGAACGCCTCCGGCTGCAGGTCGCCGGGTAGCGACAGCAGATGGGATGTGGTCCCGGTGGCGGAGTCGAAGATGGCGAGGTCGGTCGACGTACGCCCCTGGGCGCCGTACCCGCGGGTGCGGTCGGTGATCGCGATCCATCTTCCCGCGGGCGCGACCGCACTGATCGAAAGTCCGGCGGGTACCGGCCATCCCGCCGAGGTCGCGGTTCCTTCGTTCGGGTCGAGGCGAACGAGGTGACTGACGCCCCGGCCCGCGCGAATCGAGAAGACCGCGGAACCGTCGAGCGCGCCAACCGCGCCGGGATCCCGCCACACCGGTGCGTCGCGCCCCGCCGTGACCACCCCGGTCCCGTCGTCGAAGTCGGCGAGGAGTAGCGGATCGGTCGGCGACGCCGCGGGAGTCGGCGTCACCGACCTGACCGCGGGAGTCGTCGTGTGCGCGGTCGAGCCGCAGCCGGCGCAGACGGCGAGCGCGAGCGCGGCCGTGAGTATTCCGAAGGCGCGTCGAGTCATGCCCGAGGTACACCGCGCGCTGCACTTCGGTTCCGTGCCCGCGCTGCGGATCAGTGGACGGATAGGGCGATCGCCAGCGCGTCGGCGAGCCGGGGGAGACCTTCGACGCGGTACGTCACCCCGGCCCTGACCCAGACGAGCACCGGTCCCGAGCGGCGGACGGTGTCGCTCCGCATCGTTCCGTCGCGTCCGAGATACGCGACGTCGTGGGTGCCGATGATCCACACGCCGGGAGAGCTGTCGACCGTGACGTAATCGGCGTGGGCAGTGGGCTCCAGGAGCTTGCCGACGACCGGCCCGCTCCCGGGCGCGCTCGCGATCTCGACGAGGGTGAAGCGCGGGTAGCGCATTTCGACGAGCCCGTCGCGCACGCGGCGGTCGACCACGACACCCAGCACGGGCGCGGCGCCGGACGGCGTCGAGATCGGGAATCCGACTGCCCGGCGCGCGGCCGCCAAATCCTGCGCTGCGGGTGGATCCGGCGCCGGAGCCTTCTTGCCGCGTGCGCCGGGAACGGGGTGAGCGCCGTTGGCGGGTGGCAACGGCCGACTGGAGCGGCGGATCTCAACCGCGCCGATCCCGAGCCAGTCGGCGACCGCGTGACGCGCGGGCGGAATGGTCGCAATCGCCGCAGCAATGACCACGAACGCGGCCGCGACGGCGACGACCACGCGACTTCGCCGTCGTTGTCGTCGTTCGAAGGGCGCGGGCAGCGGTGCGGCGATTCGGGCGCGCACGGCGGCGTCGAGATCGGTCCCGTTCGGATGGTCGAGATGTTCGGCGAGATCGAACAGCGCGGCTTCGACGTCGATCACGACGACACCTCCTCGCCGAGCGCGACCCGCAGCAGATCGAGTCCGCGCGACAGCCGCGACTTGGCGGTACCGGTCGGGCACGAGAGCGCGACCGCGGTCTCGCTCTCGCTCAGGCCCGCAAAATACCGGAGCGCGACGACCTCGCGATAGCGCTCGGGGAGCTGCGCGACCGCGTCGAGGAGATGTCGGCGTTGGTCGCGCTGCACGACGACCTCGCCCGCGTCGAGACCGATCGGCTGCGGTTGCTCGCGGACCTGCAACTCGAGCTTGGTGCGGCGCGACCACGAGCGCCGCCGGTTCCGGGCCTCGTTGGCGACGACGGTGAACAGCCACGGCCGGAACGCGGCGTCGGCACGGAACCCGCCGAGGTTGCGGTACGCCTTCACGAACGCGTCCTGCACGGCATCCTCTGCGTCGTTGCCCGCGATCCCGTACGCGACGCGCAGGGCCGACGTCCGGTAGCGCTCGATCAGTGACGAGAACGCGTCGACATCGCCCTGCCGGGCGGCGATCACCAGCTCCGCGTCGGTGCTCCGATCCATCTTGTGCCGGGCTTACACCGCTGGGCGCGGGTCGGTTCCCGGACCGCTGCGAGAGCGCGGCCGGCCGCTACTTCCCGTAGGCGTGGAGCTGCGCTGCCGTGTAAGAGACGAAGCCGTTCGCGATCATCGCGCCGGAGCCGGCTTCGTCGGGGGTCGTCATCTCGGTCAGCGACGCGGACGTTCACAGCGGGTGACGCGTTCGGGGAGCTCCGGAGCAGTCTGACCGGCGGCGTCGAACGAGTATCCGCACAGCAACCCCCAGGTCGGCGCCCGAAGGCTCGCCCGACCCGGTCTCGTTATCAAGGATGACCGGTGAAGGTCGGGTCCGGTGCCGTCGACGCTGATTCACCGAGTGCTCACACGAATCGGCGGGGCGCTTCACAGTCGCGTCACACACTGTGGGTCGGACCAAGGAGGGCTCGATGCAGTCGACCCAGGTGTTTCGCTGGATCCTCGTGGCGTTGTCGGTCGTGTTGGCCGCGTTCCTGATCGTGCGCGGCAACGTCGTCATCGGCGTGCTCGTGGGCGCCATGGCGCTGACCCGGGCTGGGTTGTTCGTCCGGATGCAACATCGGCGCGAGGAATTCCGTCGGCGGATCGTCGCCCGCCGGGGCTCGGCATTCCCGCCCGACTCGTAGTCGGTCACCGACAGGACCGGACCGCCGAGGTCGCGCATGCGTCCGTCCTAGAGAAATTCCGACCTTCAGCCGACCTCCGGTGGCTCTGAAGGGCCTGCCCGCAGTCTCGGTTCCTCAGAACCGAGACAAGGAGCGGGGTAATGAGGACCTCGAAGCACGGCAACCTCAACCAGAAGAGCAAGACCAGCCGCCGGACAATGAAGTTCGTCGGGCTCGTGGCCCTCGTGCCGTGGCCGGCGGGGCCACCGCTACCGGGATGGGAGCACTCAGCTCGAAGCAGACGGGCTCCACCGCGATCCGCCTCGAGCCGGCGATGCACGACGGCACGAGCTCGGGCTCGGGTCGCCTTAGGTCCGCTGAAGGTCGACTGACGGCGGAGCCGAAGGTCGCTGCGGCTTACGCTCGGTGTTCGTGGCCGCCCGCGCGTTGCGAATCGTGAACCAGTCGAAGTACACGTCGGCGCGCGCGGTCGCCGCGATCGACGCGACGCGCCGAGCGTTGAACGTCCAGCTGCGCGACGTGGCCCGCGTATGGGGCGAGTACGTGTACGCCGTCGTCGACGACGCCCGGACCCAGGGCTTCGACATCGTCCTGCTCGACGACGCCGATCAGGCGGGTGATCTCGGGTACCACGACCTCGATCCGCAGGGTCGCCCGTACGCGCGGGTCTATGTGAAACAGATCCTCGAGAACGGGGGTACGTGGTTGCGGGGAGCGAACTCCGTGTCGGTCACCGTCTCGCACGAAGTGTGCGAGCTCGTCGGTGACCCGAGCGCGAACCACTGGGTCGAGAACGGGCGGGGCGCGCTGATCGCGGCCGAGCTGTGCGATCCGGTGGAGAGTTGCGCGTACACGATCGTGCTCCGCGACGGCCGGCGCGTGAGCGTCTCCGATTTTGTCTATCCCGACTGGTTCAACCCCTACGTTCCGGCCGGAACGCAGGTCGATCACATGTACGTGTTACGCAGGCCGTTCGCGATCGCACCCGATGGCTACGTCATCCATCACACCGCGTCGGGAGTTCGCGACATCTGGGGCCGGTCGTACCCGCGTTGGCGCAAGGCGTCGAAGCGCAAACCCGCTTCGCGCACCTACCTACGCCACCGCCTCGGCTGACCTACTACTCCACGAGCTTCGCGATGTTCGTGAGCGTCTTCTCCATCGAGCTGCGCGTGTGGTCCTTGGTCTTGGACGTGCGGAGGATGCCCTTGACCGGGCCCTTTTCCTCGGAGATGTCCCAGCTTTCGCGCACCCGCGTCCCGCCCTCGGCGGGCTCGAGCTCGTAGCGCCAGATCCGGCCGCCGAAGAAGCGGGCCCCGAACTTGCCGCCCGGGTTCGTCTGCCAGGCGATGCGCTTGCCGTCCTCGAACTCGATCACGGTGTTCATCGTCGAATACCCGATGGCGAGATGCATCCCCATCCCGAAGACGGAGCCCTTGGCCAGTCGCTCGTTGCCCTTCTTGGCATCGCGGACTGCGCCGGAGCCGTCGATGTCGTGGTGACGGGCCGGGTCGGCGAGTAGGTCGAAGATCTTGCCGGCCGGCGCGGCGATGACGCGCTCGACGGATACGACGTCGGTGGAGTCACTCATGCGCCGCAGCGTACGCCGCGGCGTCGTCGTACGCTCTCGGCGCACCCTTGCCACCAGGAGAGCTCCGATGCCGCAGAGCCCGCGCTTCAGTCACCTCGACGACGTGGAGTACCAGGAGGTCCGGCGCATCGGGATCGGCGACCGGACCATGTCGGTGCGGGAGAAGTGGCTCGACTTCTCGCCCGAGTACCTCTCGCTCTACGCGAAGTGGGATCCGGGGATGATCGTGCAGCCCCACGGACACAACAGCAACCACGTGATCTTCGTGCTCGAAGGCGACATGACGTGTGGCGACGTGGTCTGCCGGAAAGGTGGGCACATCGCGCTCGACCAGGGCGACACCTTCGGCCCTTTCGTCGCCGGTTCGGATGGCGTCGAGCTCTTCGAGGTAATGATGGGCGATCCCCGCTCGTTCCAAGCCGACCCCGACGGCCACGAAGAGTTCATGGCCGAGCGCGGCGCGCGCCAGCTCCCGAATCCGCCCGTCGACATGCCCATGTGGATCGAGGACACACGAAGTTGAGCACGCCGGTTCCGTTCGCCGCGGGCTCGGTCTCGTTCCGCAGCTATCCGAACGAGGGACTCGGCGCGGTCGAGACGATCGCCGAGCTCCGCACCCAAGCGGCGCTCGCGGCGGAGCATGGCTTCGACGGTGTGATGACGAGTGAGCACCACGGTGGGTTCGCGGGCTACCTCCCCAACCCACTCCAACTGGCCGGCTTCTTGCTCGACGCGATGCCGAACGGGTGGGCGGCGCCGTGCCCGTTGTTGCTCCCGCTCCGGCCGGCCGCCTTGGTCGCGGAGGAGACGGCCTGGCTCGCGGCGCGCTTCCCGGGCCGGGTCGGGCTCGGTGTCGCGGCCGGTGCGCTCGCGGTCGACTTCGAGATCATGGACGTGTCGATGGAAGCGCTCAGTCCACGTTTCGCGGCGGGGCTCCAGCTCGTCGCGAGCGCGTTGCGAGGCGACGCCGTGGGTCCGCTCGCAGCCGATGCCGCGTTGACGCGCTGTCGCGAACATCCGGTTTCGGTGCTCAGCGCGGTCGCGAGCGGCACCGCGGCCCGGCGCGCCGCGCGCAACGGCGCCGGCTTGTTGTTCGACTCCCTGGTCACGGCGAGCCGCGTCCGCCAGTTGGTCGACGTCTATCGCGACGCAGGCGGGGTGGGATCGTGCGTGTTGGTGCGCCGGGCGTGGCTGGGCGAGGGCCCGCGTGCGGAGGTTGAGCGCCAAGTCGACGTCTACCGCGGGTACGCACCGTCGAGCGCGCCGGCGCACTGGGGCGCCGATGAGATGATCGTCGGCACCGACGCGCGCGCGGTCGCCGCCGCATTGCTCGCGGTGAAAGAGATTGCCGGCGTCGACGCGCTCAATCTCCGCGTGCACGTTCCCGGCGTCACCGCCGCCGCGGGCCGCGAGCAGATCGTGTGCCTGGGCGACGAAGTCGTCCCGTTGCTCCGCCCGTTCCCCCCGCAGGGTTAGGTCGGGAGGGTCAGGCGGGCGATGGTGCCACCTCCGGGCCGTTCGAGCAGTTCGACGGAACCTTCGTGCATCTGCGCGATCTGGAGCACGATCGCGAGGCCGAGGCCCGATCCCGGCTGCGACCGGGCCGCCGTCGCGCGGTAGAAGCGGTCGAAGACCAACTCCCGTTCCTCGGCCGCGATGCCGACGCCGCGGTCCCGTACTTCGATCACCCCGCCGTCGACCTGCACGTCGACGGGGGTGTCGGCGGGGCTGAACTTGCAGGCGTTGTTGACGAGGTTGTGCACGGCCCGGTCGATCGCGGCGGCGCGCGCGTCGATGATGCCCGCGGCGTCGCGGGCCAGCGTGATCGTTCGGCCACTACGGCGGAGCTCGCGCGCGACGACCTGCTCGACGAGGTCGCCGAGATCGACGCGCGTCCGGGGTTCCTCGGCGCGGACGTCGGTGGCGAGGTCGACGAGCTCGGCGACGAGGTCGCCCAGCTCGGCCAGCTCGACCTGGGCCGCGTCGATCAGCTCGCCCCGCTGGGCGTCGTTCAGCGAACCGGCCCGTTGCAACAGCTCGATGTTCGTGCGCAGGGCGGTGAGTGGGGTGCGCAGCTCGTGGCTGGCGTCCATCACGAGTCGGCGTTGTTGCGCGCGCGACGAACCGAGCGCGGCGAGCATCGTGTTGAAGCTCCCGGCCAGCCGCCCGAGCTCGTCGTGACGCCCGATCTCGATGTGGTGCTCCAGCTCCTGAGTCTGCGCGATCTGTTCCGCCGCGAGCGTCAGTTGCTCGACCGGCCGCACGATGCGCCGCGCGATCAACCAGGCCAGCGCGGCCGCGACCGCGGTGCCGCCCAGCGCGATCAAAAGCAGACGAAGGTCGAGCGTCGACAGCACGCTGTTGGTGTCGGCGATGCTGCGCGCGATCTGGGAGGCGCCGCCGCCCTGCAGCGATGTCGTCAGCACGCGGTACTCTGTGCCCTTGACCGTCACCGTGCGGAAGTACGGTCCCCCGCCGTTCGCGGCGATCGCCCTGTCCCGGGTGTCGACGGGAATCGCCGGTTGATTCTCGATCGACCGCACGACGGCGCCCTGCGAGTCGACCAGTTGAACGATCGAGTCGGGCTCGGCGAGCTGGGGCCCGCCCTGCTCGTTCGGGCTGACGCTGCCAGGTCCGCGCCCGGGTCCGTGGTCACCGAAGCCCCCGCTGAAGACCGGGTCGTGCGAACGCTGCATCAGGAATCGGTCCGTCTCGGACCGCAGCTCCCGCTCGGTGCTCACATGGGCCGCGTAGACGCAACCGATGACGACAACGGCGAACGTCGTCGCCACGACCAGCGCCAACCGGACGCGCAGGCTCATACCGGGCGGACCGAGTATCCGACGCCCCGGATCGTGTGGATGAGCCGGGCCGCGTCGTCGGCTTCGGTCTTGCGGCGCAGGTAGCCGATGTAGACGTCGAGCGACTTCGACGAGGTCTCGAAGTCGTAGCCCCAGATCCGCTCGTAGATGGAATCGCGCGAGACGACGATGCCCGCGTTGAACATCAGGAGCTCGAGCAGATCGAACTCCGTCTTCGTCAGCTCCAACTCGCGTCCGGCGCGCCAGGCCTGGCGGCGCGTTGGGTCGAGGACGAGGTCGGAGACGGTGAGCGTCGCGTCGCCGTCGGTGATGCTGCTGCGCCGCAGCAGTGCCCGCACCCGCGCGAACAGCTCGTCGAGGGCGAATGGCTTGACGAGGTAGTCGTCGGCCCCGGCGTCGAGTCCGGCCACCCGGTCGGAGACTTCGTGGCGGGCGGTGAGCATGAGGACGGGCGTGTGGTTGCCCCGGTCCCGGAGGATCCGGCAGACGGCCAGACCGTCGGTGCCGGGCATGAGCACGTCGAGCACGATGGCGTCGGGCGCGAGGTCGTCGATCCGGACCAGCGCGTCGTTGCCGTCGACGGCGGTGTGTACGTCGTAACCCTCGAAGCGCAAGGCGCGTTCCACTGCTTCGCGCACGTGCGGGTCGTCCTCGACGACCAGCACGCGTCCCTTCTCTCGGCCGGCGGTCATGGGATCAGCCTTGCACGGTCGGGTAAGAGGTGACCAAGAGGCGGCCCGGCATCGCGAAGGTCCCACGAAACTCGTATCGCCGCCACAGCTCCTCCTCAAGGGAGAAAGGTGCGAGCACGGGGGGGCGACGAACACGACGACGGGCGCCGCCACCACCGGGGGCTGATCCGCGAACCCGGAAAAGTCCACCAACAGTTGTCGGGAATTCCGGCCCATAGCGCGGAGAACTCCGACATCTGTTGGTGGTTGTTTCCGGGAATGAGGGGGTGGGGAGGTGCGTTGTACAGCCCGCTATGCCTCGTCTCTCAGTATCTCTCGAAATGACCCAGACCGACTGGTTCGACGACGCTTCGTGTCGCGATGCGGGCACGGACGTCTTCTTTCCGGTGTCGGAGTCCCAGGCCGGCGAGGCCAAGGCGATCTGCGCAGCCTGTCCGGTGCGGGAGGAATGCCTCGAGTACGCGCTCGAGATCCGTCCCGCGGACGGCGTGTGGGGCGGCTTGACCCCCACCGAACGGCACCGGTTGATCCGGCGCCGTCAGAAGGCCGCGCGCAAAGCGCGCGAGGCGCGTTCCGCGGCCTGAACCCGGGTTCCACGTTCGGACAGCTTGTGTTCAGGCGGCGTTCGCGTCGGTTGGCTCGTTCGCGGGCCCGGCCGGGGGCGCGTCGTCCTGACGGCGCACGGGAGTAGCGGCGCGCGCGGGGGTTCGAGGGGCGACGCCGAACACGTCGGCCCCCGCCACCAGCCCGAAGAACCCCTGCCAGGGCAGGAAGGCAGGCTGCATCAGGGCGATGCGGGGGCTTTCCACGACTCTCCATCGTCGGCCAAATCGGTCGATAGAGCGGTATGACTTCCACCAGGACGAATACGGGCGAGGCCAGCCGGCTCGAGGAGCTGTGGGCGGGTGACTTCGGCAACGAGTACGTCGATCGCAACCTCTCGGCCTACGACCGTCGGGGCGAGTTCTGGCTCCCCCTCCTGGACGACCTCCAGCCCAAGAGCGTGCTCGAGGTCGGTTGCAACGTCGGCGGGAACCTGCAGTGGATCACGCAGCGGGTCGACCCGAACAAGGTGACCGGCGTCGACGTCAACTCGAAGGCACTGCGGCTGCTCGATCAGCGCGTGCCCGGAGTGCAGGGCGTCCACTCCCCGGCGCGCGACCTTCCCGTCCCCGACCGCTCGGTCGACTTCGTGTTCACGATGGGCGTGCTCATCCACCAACCCGAGGAGACGCTCGACAAGGTGATGAGCGAGATGGTGCGCGCCTCGAGCCGCTACGTCTTCTGCGGCGAGTACTACGACACCGAGACGGTGGAGGTGCCGTATCGCGGTCACGCCGGCGCGCTGTTCCGCCGCGACTACGGCAGCCTGTTCCTCGACCTCTTCCCGTTCGATCTCACCTTGATTCGCGAGGGTTACCTGAGTCCCGAAGACGGTTGGGACCGCGTCACGTGGTGGTTGTTCGAGCGCTCGTGACGCCGAGCGGATCGCGATCGTCGGCGGCGTAGCGGGTACGAAGCGCACCCGGAAGTCGCGCGTCTCGCGACCTGGTACCGGCTCGAGCGGGCCGACTCGCAGGAGCCGCTCGAGATCATCCTCGCGAGCAACCGCGACAAGGTCGCCGCGATCGCGAAAGCGCAGAAGGCCGGCGATCTCGCCGCGCACTACGCGGCCGCCGACCTTCTCGCTCTCGTCGTGCACCTCGCGGCGCTCTGGACCACGCAGACGCCGGAGTACGCGGCGCTCGTCACGAAGCAGTCGCGTGCGCACCGGCGCAAGGTCGTGACCGACGCCGTGACCGCGCTGCTCGGCTGACGTCAGGCGTTGTACGCGAGTGATCCCGGGGTCGTGAGCTTCTCGCCGGTCTCGAGCCAGGTCTTCAGGCCCGACAACACCATCGGCCAACCGCCGTAGAGCTGATCGCACGCGCCTTCGCGCATCTGGTCGTGCGTCAGCGTGAGCCGGCACGAATCGCCGATCGGCTCGATCTCCCACGTGATCCGCGACGTTCCCTCGGTTTTCGCCTCGTCGCTGAAGAACGCGACCATGTTCTGCACGAGCCGACGGGGCGGATCGACCTCGAGGTTCTCGCCTTCGCCGAGGAGGTACTCGCCGTTGGGGCCCGCGTTCATCTGGAAGCGCGAGCCGGGGCTCCAGTCGGAATGGATGCCGGCACCGAAGTTGTACTGGCTCCGGATCTCCGGGTCGGTGATCGCTTCCCAGAGGCGCTCGGGAGTGGTGCGGATGTAGATCTCGAAGACCTTCTCCATGGTGCTCTCCAATCGGGTTTTGAGGTCGCTGAGCCCGGCGGCCCAGGGCTCGGCGTACTTGCTCACCCACCGGTCGTGGACGAGCCGGATGGGGACGGGATTGAGGAAGTGCAACTTCTCCCGGCCGCGACGCTTGGCCACGACCAAGCCGGCTTCTTCCAGCTGCTTCAGGTGTTTCATCACGCCGAAGCGGGTGAGGTCGAACCGGGCGACGAGCGCGCTCAACGTCTGTCCGTCCTCGCAAAAGAGCTCGTCGAGCAAGCTCCGCCGGGTCGGGTCGGCCAATGCCTTGAATACCTCGTCCACGGATTCAGCATAGGTGACTATTCAGTCACATGTCGAGCGGGGCTGATGTCGCGGGGCATCGCCGACACTTCCGCTGCGATCTGAGCACCGATGCCGGCCCACGCGAATTGGGTGATACTGCGGGCGATACCGCATGTGATACCGCCCGTGGTATCCACTAAATTTCGCCACTGCCTGCGCCGGGCGGGTGCTGATGTCGCGGGGCATGCTGACACTTCCCGCGAGATTGTTGTCGCTCGAGTAGGTGAATCCATCCTCGACCGGGCGGCCGATGATGTTCGAGCCCTTGGCGTCCCACCACGAGTGCTCGGGCAGCACGACGAACACTTCGCCGGTGTCGATTGCATGCCGGGCCTCGTCCGAGGTGATCAGGATGTCGTGCACCACGATGTCGGCGCCTTCGACGGCGCGCGTCATCCGCGAACGGTCCCGAGCGTCACCGATGAAGTAACGAACCTGCCGGTCACCGAACTCGTCGCGCATCTGCGACTCCTTCAACTCGTCACGCGAGTACACGCGGACCGTCGCGTCGGGCCAGCAGTCGATGACGCGCTGCACGAACGCATTGCCGATCGAGCCGGCACGACCGCCTCGACGAGGTCGGGATATGGGGAGGCGAGCAATGATCTCATCCCCGACGCCTGTTCTCGGTACACGAGCACTCGAGCGCCGGGGTCGGCAAGCGTCCAGCCGGGAACGCCCGTATCGCGTTCGGTCCCGAGCGATCGCCGAATGGCAGTGCTCGACCGACTCGTCCAACCGACCGAGCTGCATGAGCACTACGCCGAGATTGCTGTGCGCGGCCGGGCTACCGCCCGTGAGCTCCAATGCGCGATCGATGGAGTCGCGCGCCTCGTCGAGGTGGCCCAGCATCCTTCGTTGTTACCGAGCACGGTCCAGATCGCGTGGGTCGGCTGTTCGACGCGCGGGATCCGTTGTCTCGCAATCGGCCGGAATCGCTCAACTGTGAGGGAGTGGAAAGGGAGCTGGACGGCCGGCAACGCGGCCGGGCGGTCAAGCCATGAGCTCGAAGTGCGCCTCGCTGTGCGTCGGTTGGGTCCGGGCCGGGGCAGGCGCCGCAGCTCGGACGAGACCTTCTCCCGATCGGCGGTCAGCCGGCGTTCCATCTCGACGCCCCGCTTCACGAGGGCGAGGGCGCGCTCGACCAGTTCGGGCGGGAACGGCTCGGCCGGGCCCTGATCCGGGGAGAATCCGTCGACGTCGGGGTGACCGCCGTCGTCGAGCGCGGCGGCAGCGGCGTCGAGACGCGCTTCACATTCGTCGAGGGTGCGCGTCCACGCCGTCGTCATGCGGTGCCGCCGGCGCTCGGCACGATCCCGGCCGCCTTGGTCCACGCGTCGCGCAGAGGTAAGTCGAGATCCCGGCACGACACGACCCGGGCCGCGTCGAGGGTGTCGTGCAATTCCGACACGATCGACTGCGCGTGGATCAGACAGTTGTGTGCCGTCGACGGATCGAGCGCCACGATCGCCTGTTCCGCGCGCTCGAGGTCGACCATCAAGCGGTCGTACCGCGCGACGATCATACGACCCGGCGACATCGTGTCGACGGAGCTGCTGACGTAGGCCGCCCGCAACATCGTTTGGTTCATCGGGAATCCCTTCCCTCGGGACGCCGCCATCAGCACGTCACTACTTCGAGCTGCTGGCGTTCATCGACGTGATCTGACCGGTCAGGAAGCTGCGACGCAGTCGTCGCGTCGCCGGTGAGCGGGGACGGCGAGTTCGACGACGGGTCGTACTTGTTCAGTTGCGACACCGTGTCCTGATCTGGTCCTTGGTGAAGTTGACCATCTCCTACGCCGTGCCGGTGTCACGGATGCGGCTCTCCGAGGCGGAGAGATTCTCCCTGGTGACCTGCAGGTTCGAGATCGCCGCGTCGACGAGGCTCGCCGAGGTGCTGTTCGTCGTGGTGTTGGTCGCGTCGATGGCCGCCAGCGCCGTGTTCGTATTGATGCGCATCGGCGCTTCTCCTCTGTGTTTTGACTCTCCCTGCGGGCGGATTCTCGTCGGCGGCCGATCGCCCAGATAAGGGTTACGGCCGTCGACGTCAGCCAGTTCTAGGCGTTACCGATTCCGACCATCTGACTGGTCAGGATCGGCCGTTCCGACACGCGGTCGCGCGGCGACGAGCCGCTCGCGACTGCGGAGTAGTACGCCGCCTTGCGCCGCGCGACCCGCCCGTTCGGGCGCACCTCCGGCTGCACGGCGTCGGGCTCGAGCTGGGAGTTGATGCCGTCCTTCAAGAGCAACAGCGCTTCCGCGCGCAGCTGGGAGATGCGTGACTCGCTCACGCCGAGCTCGTCGGCGAGGTCCTGCATCGAGCGCTCCTCGAAGAAGTAGCCGGTGACCACGCGTTGCAGACGCTCCGGGAGGGCGTGCACTGCGTCGACGAGGTAAGCCTTGCGCTCGCGGTCGAGGATCGCTTCCTCGGGCCCGGCGTCGTCGCCGGCGATGAACGATTCCGCGTCTCCTTCCACGACGAGCGAGTCGTAGTTGAGGACGGTCGCACGGTGTACGTCGTCGACGAGCTTGTGCACCGTCTCGGTCGGTACGTCGAGCATGACCGCGACCTCGTCGGGCGTCGGCGTGCGGCCGAGCTTGTTCATCAGTTCCTCGTGCGCGCTCTGCAGGCCGCGGGCCCGGGCACGAACGGAGCGGCTGGCCCAGTCGCGACCGCGCAGCTCGTCGAGCAGCGCGCCGCGGATACGGGTCGAAGCGAAGCGGTCGAAGGCGATCCCGCGTTCGGGGTCGTAGTTGCGGGCGGCCTGGGCGAGTCCCAGCATTCCGGCCGACACGAGATCACTGCGGCTCACGTGGCTCGGCACCCGGTGGGCGACCTCCGAGACGACGTACTGCACGAGCGGCAGGTGCTGACGGACGAGTGCGTCCTCGTACGTGGCTCGCTCGATGTCGATGCCGGCCTTCAGTGCTTGCTTCACTGCGGTCCCCCCAAGGTCATTTGTTCGCAGGTGTCCACTTGGTCGGGCCTGGTCCACGTCGTGGTGCCCGCTTCGTGGAGAATGTGTCGGAGGCAAACTTCGGCGGCTGCCGCCCTCGCGCTTGATTGGCCTGAGGGATGAAAGATCCGACCGCTTTGCGTGGTTTTCCGGTCTCGCCGAAGTAGTGTCGGCAGATCACGACCGCTGGGAGGCCCGTGTGGCGCTCGATCTGAGCGGAATCCGTCGCGACTGCGCGATCGTCGCCGACACGCTCGGACTCGTCCGGGCCGGGATCGCGACTGTCCTCGAGAGCCGCGGGGTCGACATCGTCGCCCAGACCCGATCGGGCCGAGAGCTCGTCAGCATGGCGACGGTCGACCGACCCGACGTGGTCGTGGTCGGCGTTCCCGCCGATCTCGAGGTCAGCGACGTCGTCCGGCGGCTCGTGCGGCTCCGGCCCCACCCCGCGATCGTCGTCTTGCTCCCCCCGGCCCAGGACCACGTCGTCCGCTACCTGCTCGGGCTCGGCGCCGCCGGGATCGCCCTGCGGTCGGTGGAGGCCGAGGAGCTCGGCGATATGGTCGACACCGTCCGCAAGGGTGGGCGGCTCGTCGCTCCGTCGCTGCAGGGCGCGCTCACGGGCGCGTTCTCCTTGCCTGCGCTCGACGACCGCACCCTCGACGTGCTGAGCTCCCGCGAACGGGAGGTGCTCGTACTCCTGGCGGAGGGTCGCACCAACCGCGACATCGCGAACGCACTCTCCGTCACGCTCGCAACGGTCAAATCCCACTTGGTGCGCGTGTACGCCAAGCTCGAGGCGCGCAATCGCAACGAAGCGGTTGCAAAAGCGGTCTCGCTCGGCCTGTTGACGTAGCGAGCGACTCCCGCCGGCAGCGTTGTGTCGCGCCCGGTGACGGGTGCCACCGGCCGTTTCTTCATTTCGGGCCCGGTTCCGGCCGATGAGAGGTCCGTAACCGGGTGAGAGGGATCCGAGGTCGGATCATGGCGTTGAGCGACGTATCCAACATCTTGTGGCGCGAACGGCAGCTCCTCGAGCTGCTCGTGTTCAAGCTGGAAGAAGAGCAGCTCGTGCTCGCGGCCGGGCGCTCGCGCTGGCTCGCCTACGCGACGCGCGAAGTCGAGAACGTGCTCGGCGAGATCAAGCGGATCGAGCTCGAGCGTGCGGTGCAGGTGGCGGCCGCGGGTCGTGAGCTCGGGCTCTCCGGATCACCGACCTTGCGCGAGCTCTCGGGGCTCACCGACGCGCCGTGGGACGGCATCTTCAACGAACACCGTCGCGCCCTGCTCGCATCCGCCCAGGAGATCGACGCGATTACGAACGCGAACCGCGACCTGTTGCAGCCCGGCCATCAGGCCGCTCGCGAGGCGATCGCGGCGATGGGCGAGATCGACATCGACGCGCACGGCACGCTGCCCGCCCGTTCCCTCGCCTTGCGAATCGTCGACGAGGCGATTTGAACAATGTTTGACTTCTCCGGCCTGCGGCTCGCGCTGAGCGCGCTCGAGGCGCAGCAGCGCAGCGTCAACGTCGCCGCCTCGACGATGACGTCGATCCAGCAGAACTTCAACGAGCCCTCCGACTCCGGTATCCAGGCCCACCTCGCCGGTCTCGCGACCCTGTTCGGGAACACGGCGGTCGGCGCCGACGCGGTCTACCGCCAGGCGATCGTGCAGCTCGGGGTCGACACCCAAACGGCTGCGAATCGCGATCAGAGACAGCAGTCGGCAACGTAGACCCTCGACACCGAGCGCTCGCAGCAGTTCGGAGTGAGCCTCGACGATGAGTGAGAGGCACTGATGCCGTCGTCCGACTTCCGTATCCCGAACCAGATGCTGGCGAACAACTCGCTGATCTCGCTGCAGCAGTCTTTCTCCAAGCTCACCGATCTCCGGGGCGAAGCGGCCTCGCACAAAGGGCTCACCCAGCCGTCAGACGCGCGTGGAAACGTCTCTTCCGCGATGCAGCTCCACGCGGGTCTCGACCGCAACGATCAGTACACGCGCAACCTCAGCGACGCCCGAGGTTGGTTGGGCAACGCCGATAACGCGCTCACGTCCACAGTCACGCAGTTGCAGAAGGGCAACGACCTGGTCGTGCAGGCGTCGAACTCGTCGCTCGACGCGAGCGCACGGCAGGGGATCGCGGCCCAAATCGACTCGATCGGCCAGAGCCTCATCGGTGTGGCCAACACTCAGTGCGCCGGCGTCCGATCTTCGCCGGAACCGCGGGCGGTGACGTTGCCTACGACGCGACGGGCAAGTGCGTAGGCGTCGCCTCCGCGGTCGAGCGCAACATCGCACCGGGCCAACGGTTCCAGGTGAACGTCAACGGCGACGCCGTTTTCGGGCCGCCGGGCAGCGATGTGTTCTCCACGCTGACGAAGATCGCTCAGGCCGTGTTGATCGACCCGACTCAACTGAGCACCCTCCAGACCACGCTCGGTAGCCAGACGACCCAGGTCCAGAACCAGCTGGTCCAGGTCGGATCCCAATTTCTTCGGGTGCAAAACACGCAGAGCCAAAACACTTCGGATGAGCTGACGATGAAACAGAACCTGGCGAGCATCGAGGACGCAGATGTCGCGCAGGTGATGGTGCAACTCCAAGCCCAGCAAGTCGCCTACCAAGCCGCACTCGACGCCACCGCGAAGGCCATCCAGCCCTCGCTGACCGACTTCTTGAAGTAGGGAAACCATGCTCGAGACCGACACCGCGACCGACATTGCGGACATCACCTTCCCCGCAGGCCTGCCCGGGTTTCCGCACGCGCACCGGTTTCAGCTTGCGCCGTGGGGTCCGGCAGGCAGTCCGTTTCTCTTGCTGTCATCGGTCGAGGAGCCGGACGTCGGCTTCGTCGTCGTACCGCCGTGGGTCTTCTATCCCGAGTACGAATTCGAGCTCGACACCGGGACGGCTGAGCGATTGGCGCTCACCGCGGCCGAGGATGCGGTGGTGTTCGCCGTCGTCACGCTGCGGGAACGACCCGAGGAATCGACGGTCAACCTGCTTGGCCCGATCGTGGTGAACCGCTTCTCGCACGAAGCTGCACAGGTGGTCCTGCCGAGTGCGGGTTACAGCGTGCGCGCGCCGCTCGCAATGGCCAGCTGAACGCCTCGAGCTGAACCCGCGCGCAGGAATCGAAGGTTCCGCGTCAGTACGCCGTCACGCACCGTGTTGATCGTGCTCACGCGCGCAGGGAACCGCGCGTGTGTATGTGTCGCGCGCGTATGCTCTGCCCCGGCGCTCAACGGCTGCCGCCACGGAGGGGGACAACGTGCTCGTGCTCACGCGACGTGCGAATCAGAGCATCATGATCGGGCACGAGATCGTCGTGACTGTTCTCGAAGTGCGCGGCGACCAGGTTCGCCTCGGCATCAAGGCCCCGCGGTCGATCGACGTTCACCGCGAAGAGATCTTTGCGCAGCTGCAGCAGGCCAACCGCGACGCCGCGCAGGCGCCCAAGCAAGCGGTCGAGTCGCTTCCGGATTTCGCCAAGCCCTCCGACGCCGACGGTGAGGCATCGACGAGTGCGCCGGGGTCGAGCGGCTAGTGCGCGCGCGGGCGCACCGGTTCGGGCGCCCTCAGCTTGCCTTCATGCCGAGCGCTTCGGCGACGGCGGCATTCGTGACGGTTCCGTTCGAGGTGTTGACGCCGCTCGCCAGCGCCGGATCCTTCTCGATCGCGTCGGTGCCGCCGGTCGCGAGGTCGACCGCGTAGGGAAGGGTGGCGTTGGTGAGGGCGTAGGTCGACGTGTTGGGCACCGCGCCCGGTACGTTCCCGACCGCGTAGTGCAGCACCTCGTGGCGGAGGAACACCGGGTCGGAGTGGGTGGTCTCGTGGATTCCCTCGATCGTCCCACCTTGATCGATCGCACAGTCGACGACCACCGTGCCCGGGCGCATCGACGCGATCATCTCGTCGCTGACGAGGACGGGCGCCCGACCGCCGGGCACCAGCACGGCCCCGATCACGAGATCGGCGTCACGCACGGCACGTGCGACCGCAGCCCGGTTGCTGGCGAGCGTCTGGATGCGGCCCTTGTGGATCTGGTCGACCCAACGCAAGCGGTCGATGTTCTTGTCGAGCAGGAGTACCTCGGCTTCCATGCCCTGCGCTATCCACGCCGCGTTCCAGCCCACGTTGCCGGCCCCGAGCACCACCACTCGCGCGGGGCGCACGCCGGGCGCGCCGCCCATGAGGACGCCTCGCCCGCCTTGGCGCCGTTCGAGGAAGTGCGCGCCGATCTGGGGCGCCATCCGGCCCGCGACCTCGCTCATCGGCGCCAACAACGGGAGTTGACCGTTCGGGAGCTGCACTGTCTCGTAGGCCACGCCGGTCGCGCCCGACTCGATCAGCGCCCGGGCGACGTCCGGGTACGCGGCGAGATGCAGATACGTGAACAACACGAGGCCGGGCCGCAGAAACGCCAGCTCCGAGGCCTGGGGCTCCTTCACCTTGATCACGAGACCGGCGCGTGCCCAGACGTCGGCGGCGGTATCGACGATCTCGGCCCCCGCGGTCCGGTAGTCGTCGTCACCGATGCCGGAGCCGGTGCCTGCGTCGTGCTCGACGAGCACCGTGACGCCGTGGTGGCGCATCTCGGCAACGCCGTCGGGAGTGATCGCGACGCGGTGCTCGTCGGTCTTCACCTCGAGCGGCACGCCGACGACCAGCGGTGTGGTCACGGCTTCAAGGTAGTGCCGCTCACCGCCGCACGCCGGGGACCACTTCCCGCATGAACTGTTCGACGGTCTCCGGGGTCCCGAAGTCGGAGAACTGGCAGACGAATCCGTCGACGCCCCGGTCGACCTCCGCGCGCAGCGCGGCCGCGACCTCATCGGCCGTGCCCGCGATCGCGCCGCCCCAGGATCCAAACCGGCGGTGCACCGTCTCGATCGCCTCGTCCCGGCCGGCGGCGCGCTTTGCGAGCCCGATCGGGTGCTGCACCGAGATCCGGGCGTTGCCGGCGAGCGGTCGCAGGTCGTCGAGCCGATCGAGCGCGTAGCCGGGGCAGTTCCACCAATCCGCGAACCGGTCGACGAGCGGCATCGTCAGTTTCGGGCCGCCACCACCGATGTGGATCGGGACGTGCGCCTGCACCGGCACGGGCCGCCCGATTGCACCGTGCAGCGTGAAGTGTTCGCCCGTGTAGTCGAACATCTCGCCCGAGAACATCAGGTCGACAATCTCGAGGGACTCCCGCAACTTCGCGGCGCGCGTTGCTGCGGGCTCGGGACCGAACCCGTACGTGTGCAGCTCGTCGGCTACCGACCCCCAACCGATGCCGAGCTCGAGCCGGCCGTTCGAGATCACGTCGAACGACGCGGCTGTCTTCGCGAGTAGCGCGGGATGGCGGAACGGGTCGCACAGTACGAGATGGCCGATGCGAATCGTCGAAGTGCGCGCCGCGAGCGCGGTGGCGATCGTCCAGCCCTCGAACGTGTCGACCTCGGGCGCCATCGGCGCGGCGAAATGGTCCATCAGCCATACCGAGTCGAATCCGGAGGCCTCGGCCGCGAGTGTCCGCTCGAGCATGCGGTCGAAGCTCATTCGCAACTGTGGGAGGTAGAGGCCGAACCACGGGAGGGTCATGCGGAGCGGACGCTAGCGTCGGTGTCCGGCGGTGCTCCACCGCGCCATTGGCCGATGGAACCTGCTCGAACGGAGACCCGGATGACGGCGCGCGTACACCACAGTGCAATCGTCGTGGCCGACTTCGACGCGTCGTTGCGGTTCTGGCGCGACGGCCTTGGCTTCGAACAGATGATGGACATGGAGTTCGACGGCGACTGGGTCTCGTTGTTCGGTGCGGCGTCGACCTGTCTGCGTTCGATCTTCCTCGGCCACCCCGCTGCGCCCGATGCCGGGATCGTCGAGCTCGTCCAGTTCGTTCCGCACTCCGATTCCGGGCCCGATGCCGCGGGCGCGCAGTCACCCCGCGCCGGCGCCGGGTTCTTCTTGTTGTCGTGTTATGTCGACGTCGACGCAGTCCTCGACCGCCTCCGGGTATTGGGCCTGGGTGGCGAGCCTCGACGGATCGTCGTGCCGGGTCGCGGCACCGACGTGCAGATGGCCACGGTGACCGATCCGGACGGCGTCCTGGTCGAGCTCATCGGCGTGCCCGTCCCGTGACCGTCTCGATGGCGGAGCCGCGGTGACGACTGTGGGGATCGACGGTGTCGTCTTCGACTTCGACGGGATCATCCTCGACACCGAGACGCCGGTGTTCGCGGCGTGGCAGGAGGTATTCGCGATCTACGGGTGCCCGCCCCTCACCCTCGACGACTGGGCGCACGAGATCGGCACTGCGGGAGGGCTCGACCTCGTCGCGCTGATCCGGACGAGCGCGACCCGACCGTTTGACGAAGCGGAGATGCACGCCCGGCGCCGGGTTCGCCGCGACGAGCTCCTCGTCGACCAAGTCGTTCGCCCCGGCGTCACGGCCTGGCTCGACGAGGCGGACACGCTCGGCCTGCCGGTGGCGATCGCTTCGAGCTCGCCCCGGGATTGGGTCGAGACCCATCTCGGTCGGCTCGGCCTGGCCCACCGGTTCGCGTTCATCGCTTGCTTCGGTGATCCCGGCGCCGACGGTCGGGCGCTCGCGGGCAAGCCCGGGCCCGATACGTACCTTGCTGCTTGCGCGGCGATCGGGGTGGAGACCGGAGCCGCTCTCGCGGTCGAGGACTCACCTCACGGCATCACTGCCGCCAAGGCCGCGGGTCTTTGGTGCGTTGCCGTTCCGCACGAGATCACGGAACGACTCGACCTCTCGCACGCCGACGTCCGGTTGTCGTCGCTCGCCGACGCCTCGCTCCTCGACGTCGTCGCCCGGCTGCACGGAACGCTGCGTCAGCAGCGTCCGCCCCACGGGCCCTTGCCCTGCCACTGATACAGCGACCACGCGAGCTCGTCCTGGTCGACCGCGGACGCGCGCGATGGCAGTACTCCCACGAGAGCGCGGCGACCGGCGTGTATCGCGGTGATGTCCCACGTGGACGGCAGGAACTGGTACGCGCCGTAGTAGCCCGACGAGCTCACGACCCCGTACTCGCCGCGACTCTCGCGTGCGCGCGTGCACACGAGGAACGGATCGTTGTGATGCGAGCTGGCGCCACCGCCGCTCGGCGGCGCCGAGACGACGACGGCCGTGACCGACTGACTCGACGGCGTTCCGGTCGGCGCCGAGCGCGGGTCGGTGACGGGAGGTGTCGTGGCGAGCGCACGCACGTGCGCGTCGGCGACGAGCCGCGTCGCCTGGTCGTGAGCAGCAGCCTGCGCGACCTGCGCCTCGCGCTGTGCTTGCGCACGCACTCCGGCGAGTTGCGCGTCGAGCGAGACGCGCTCTGATGCGACGTCGCGTAGGACCTTCTTCTGCTTGGCCCTCTCCGACTCGAGGTCGCGTTGTTGCGCGTGCAGGTCGTCGACCGCGGACGTGAGTTGCGCAACCGCGGCGTTGCCACCCGCGTTCGCGTCATCGGCGAGATGTGCGCGGCGAGCCGAGTCAAGCGCGGTCGTCCCGAAAATCGACGTCAGTCCTATGTTCGCGTTCTTGTACAAGACGACGGCGCGCGCGGTGGCCGCTTTGCGGGTCTGTTGTATGCGGGCCTGCTCGACCGTGATCTGGTGTTCGACCTCGGCGATACGGGCGTCGATACCGACGGCGGCGTTCTGAGCCGCGAACCAACGTTGGGCGGCGGCGTCGATCGCGTGCGTGGTCGTCGCGACCTGGCCACCCGACGTGGCCGCGTGCGCGGGAATCGCCGGCAACACGCCGAGCGCGCTGATGCACGCAACCGCGACGAACCGGGTTACGGGGCTACGCGTCAGCAGGGTGCGAAAGTGGTGCTCCGCCACACCAGTGCTGCGCCCGACGTCCACCCGAGGGTGACCGGGTCGGTGCATCAGGTTGAACCTAACAAGGGTTGACGCCCCAGGAGCCCTTCGGCAGATCACGCTTCGTGGTGAGCGTCATACCCGCCGCAAGAACACCCTGATCACGGGCGGGTAAAATTTCTTTTGAAACTTTTGGGCGATGCGACGTTTACGCGATCGTTGCACCACCTTCGACCGGGATCGTCTGTCCGGTGAGATATCGCGAGTTGTCACTCAACAAGAAGATTGCGACGTCGCCGATGTCTTGCGCCTGCGCGTAACGCCCGATCGGTACCCGCGTCTTCGCGCGTTCGATCGCGTCTTCACTCGCGAACACGCCTCCCGTCATCGGAGTATCGACACCACCTGGGCAGATGCAATTCGCGCGCACGCCGTTCGCGCCGTACTGCACCGCGAGCAGACGCGTCAGCGCGTCGACTCCGCCCTTGCTCGCGGTGTAACCGGCGCCGAACCCGTGGCCGCGAATTGCCGCGGTCGACGCGATCGTCACGATTGCACCACCACCGTCGATCAGCATCGGGAGTGCGTGCTTGATCACCGCGAATGTTCCGACCAGGTTGACGCGCAACACGTGCACGAAATCGTCGACGGTGACGAGGTGCGCGGGTTGCAGATCGGGGCCGTGAAAAATGCCCGCGGCGGTGACGACGCCGGTGACGCGTCCGAGCTCGGCGCCCGCGCGCGCAACCATGTCGGCGACGGCCGCGTCGTCGCCGACGTCGCAGGGATACGCGACGGCGCGGCCGCCGGCCTCGGTGATGAGGCGCACCGTCTCGGCCGCATTGTCGGCGGCGCGGTCGACGACCGCGACCGCGGCGCCGTCACGAGAGGCGCGTTCGGCCGTGGCCCGGCCGATGCCGCTCCCGCCGCCGGTCACGAGGACAGTTCCGCTCAGCATCGCGGCCTCTCTCGGGAAGTTCGTCTTCGGGAAGTTCGTCTTCGGGAGTTGTTCTGGGATCGCGTCTTGGCCGGCGACGCCGGGCCGCACGTACTCTGACACGCATGTCAGCTGACGCGAAAGCGATGCACGGGGTCGAAGGCAAGGTCATCATCGTCACCGGATCGGGGCGCGGTGTCGGGAAGGGTATGGCCCTGCACCTGGGCAAGGGCGGGGCCCGGGTCGTGGTCGCGGAGTGGAAGCCGCACCTGCTCGCCGACACCTGCGCCGAGCTCACCGAGTTGGGGGTGGAGAACCTCGGGGTCGTGTGCGACATTCAGGAGAAGGAACAGATCGACGCGATGGTTTCGCAGACGGTCGAGCGTTTCGGTCGGGTCGACGCGCTCGTCAACAACGCGCAGACGTTCCGGCCGCTCGCGCCCGTAGCCGACGTGAGCGAGGACGACGTCGACGTGTTCTACCGGTCGGGGGTGAAGGGCACCCTCTGGGGGATGCAAGCCGTGTACCCGCACATGAAAGAACAGGGCTGGGGTCGCATCGTCAACTTCGCGTCGTCGATGGGGATCACCGGCGGGACCGGCTTCGCCGCGTACAACGCGTCGAAGGAGGCGATCCGTGCGCTCACGCGTACAGCCGCGCGCGAGTGGGGAGCGGACGGCATCGCCGTGAACGCGATCGCGCCCGCGGCCGCCACCCATCACGGGGAAGCCGCCAAGCAGAGCGAGGGTTATCGCATCTTCATCGAGAACTGCCCGATGAAACGGCAGGGTGATCCCGAGCTCGACATCGCACCCATCGCATGGTTCCTCTGCTCCGACGCGGCGCGCTACCTCACCGGTCACACGTTCATGGCCGACGGCGGCGCGTTTATGTGGGCGTAGTCGGGCACGTGGACCTGAGCGGTGCGCGAGTCCTGGCGGCCGACGGCTACCGGTTCGTTCACGACGTGGTGCCCCGCGCCGACGACTTCGATGGCCAAGGGCATTTGAACAACGCGTCGACGGTGCGCTTGTTCAACGACATGCGTATTGCGTACGTGCACGGCGAGATCGGCAGCTGGTGGCCGGAGTCGATCCGCGTCAACGGCTTCGTCATCGCGGCCCGCGAAGTGCACGTGTTGTACGAGAGCGAGGGCCGACCCGCCGAGCAGTTCGTCGGCGGCATGAAATACGTCGGGCGCGAAGGGAAATCAGCCGTGCTCGAGCAACGCATCGTCGAGGCCGCTACCGGGCGCCCGGTCGCACGGGTCTGGGTGGTGCAGCTCCTGGTGCAACGGGGCACGGTCGTCGAGTGGCCGGGCGAGTACTTCGACCGGGTCGCCGAGATCGAGGGACGCGTGCTCACAGTCCGACCCCGGTCGGAGACGGAGCTGTGGGGTCCGCGGTTCTGACCGGTCACACCCCGAGGGCGACGAGCACCTGCTCGAGTGCGGCGACCGCGCGCGGTACCGCGACGTCGTAACCTTCGGCCACGATCGCGTCGCCGATGAGCTCGAGCTCGAACGAGCCCGGGTAGCCCGCGGCGACGAGCTCGCCGAGGATCCGTTCGATCGGGACGTCACCGTCACCGGGCACGAGCCGTTGCGCCGACGCCACGGTCCCGACCCTGAAGTCGCTCACCTGTACGAGCCGGATCCGATCGATCCCGTCGCGGATCGTCGTCGCGAGACCGCGCTCGGCCCAGCACGCGTTCAGCTCCATACACACACTGGTGTCGAGCCGGCGCGCGAGGTCGATCGCGTCGCGCAACGTGTGCACGAAGCCCACGTCGACGCGCAGCGGGTTGGTGTGCTCGATTGCGAAGTCGACGTTTCGGGCGCGAGCCTCGTGCAGCACGGGCTCGAGGGCCTGTTCGAGCGCGTCGGCCGCCTCTTCCCACGTGAGCGGCGCGAAGGGCCCGGTCGTGAACACGATCGAACCGGCGCCGACCGCGACCGCGGTGTCGATCGAGCGCACGAGCCGGTCCCGCTGGCGATCCCAGCGGCTGGGGTCGGCGAGTAGGAACGGTCCGAGGCCGATGAGGTCGACGACGTGCAAGCCCCGTTCGACCGCGTCGACGACCAACGATGTGCCGAGGTCCCATCCGTATGCTTCCAACTTGGCGACCGACACACCCGCGTTGGTGATCCCGTGCGCGTTCCAGAACGCGAGATCCTCGGCGAGCGAAAGTGTGAAGGTCGAGATGGCGCTGACGCACGAACGTGCATGCACAGGTCAGCCCAGCGTCCGGCCTCGGGCGATGGAGCTACCGCCGTCGAGCTGCAGATTGACGCCGGTCACAAATCCCGACTCGCGGCTGGCGAAGTACAGGCACGCGCTCGCGACGTCGGCGGCGACGCCGAGTCGGGTCAGGTGCATCCCTTCGAGCGCGGTGCGTCGCTCGGTCGCGAGGTCGGCGTCACGGCGGTCGTTGAGCACGTATCCGGGGCTGACGGTGTTGCAGCGGATGCCGTGCTCCGCCTCCTCGACCGCGATCGCGCGCGTGAGTCCGTTCATGCCGGCCTTGGCGGCGACGTAGGCGGACAGCCCGGGACTCGCCCGCTCGGCCTGGCGGGAGGAGATGTTCACGATCGCTCCGTGGCCGGCGGCCCGCATGTGCCCGATCGCGGTCCGGGCGCACCACATCGGCGCCGTGAGATCGACGCGCAGGATGGCGTCCCACGCATCGGTAGTGATGTCGGCTACCGGGGCGTCGTGGGCGTCGCCGCCCGCGGCGTTGTTCACGAGCACCGTCAAGCCCCCCAGGTGCTCGGCGGCCTCGTCGACGAGGGCGACACACGCATGCTCGTCGTGGAGGTCGGCCGGAATGAAGTACGCGGTGCCTCCGGCGCCGGTGATCTCGGCGACCGCGGCTGCGCCCCGGTCCGCACTGCGCCCGGTCAACACGACCGCGGCGCCTTCGGCTGCGAACGCGACCGCGACCGCCCGTCCGATGCCGGCCGTCGATCCGGTGACGAGCGCCCGTTCGTCTTCCATCCGCACGGGCCGGACGATACCTGCCGGTCCGGGGTCGGCCGGAGAAGCGGAATCACCCGATCGGGTGACGCAATTGCCGCGGACGGCGTCGATGCTGGGAGCGGTGGGAGGCAGAGAGGTAGCGACCGACGCGCCGGCGAACCCGGGCTCGGACGCGACGTGGCGGACAGCGTCGTTGTGTCGAGCGCATCCGACCCGTTGGTGGTTCACCGGCGATCACGCCGAGTCTCTTCTCGCGAGGTCGATCTGCGCCGGCTGTCCGGTCAAAGTCCCGTGCCTCGATTTCGCGCTTTCCCGGCCCGATCTGTTCGGTATCTGGGCCGCGACCAGTGCGAGCGAGCGCACCGCTATCCGCCGGGTCGAGCGGTCGGCCGGAAACATGCCTGCGGAATCGGACAGGAGGGCGGCGCCCACCGGTCCGCGTCCTCGTCTGCGCGCCTCGGTGTTCGTTCGGTCCTGTGTCGATGAGCGTTTCGGCGCGGGGGCCGATCCGGCCTGCGGACCCGACTTCGACGAGACGGATCTCCTGACGCCGGCCGAAGCCGCACGCAAGCTCGGCGTCACGCCGAACACCGTGACCCGCTGGTCGCGGGCCGGCAAGATCTCCGCGATCCAGACGATGGGTGGCCACCGGCGGTTCCGCCGGAGCGAGATAGATCGGGTGCTGCGCTCCGAGGGCGTTGTGGCGACCGCCGTCTAGCTCACGGTTTCGATCGAGGCCTGCTCGCCCAACGGCTGTTCTCGAGCCCGGCTCGGGGGTCGGCGCCGGGAGAGACGCGGTGCCAACCGGGGCGCGCCGAGCGCCAGTGCCGCGGTCATCGTCAGCACACCCGCGAACGCAAGGCCGGTGCGCGGGCTCCACTCCCCGCAGACCCAGCCCACGAACGGGCCGCCCGCGACTGTCGTCCCGAGCGTGAGCAGCGTGTAGATCCCCATCACCCGGCCCCGGAGCTGCGGCGCCGACCAGATCTGCATGTGCGCGTTGGCGGTCGAGCCGAAGAAGACGGCCATCGCGCCCACCGGGACGAGCGCGATCTCGGTCAGGATCCGGGTCGGCGCGCTCGCGGCTACGACGAGACTGGCGCCCAGGATCGCGGCGGCGCCGATGACGGTCCGGGAGGTCGGGCGGGCCCGAGCCGCCGCGACGAGCCCACCCACCACCGTTCCGACCCCGAGTATCGCCATGAGGAAACCCGCGAGCGCAGCGCCCCCGTGGAACGAGTCGTTCGCGAGCAGGGTCAGGAACGTCGGGAAGTTGTAGACCAGCGTGCCGACCACGGCGACGAGTGCGATCGTCGCCCGGATCTCCTTCAGGCTCCACGCGTACGCGAGTCCCTCGCGGACGCGGGGGCGCTCAGCGTGGCGATGCGGCCGGTGGAGATCGGCGGGGATCATCGCCATCAGCGCGCCTACGACGGCGAAGAACGAGACCGCGTTGACGAAGAACACCCACGAGGTGCCGACCGTCGCGATGAGAAAGCCGGCCAGCGCGGGCCCGGTGATGCGTGCCGAGTTCCCGACCGCGCTGGTGAGCGCGACGGCGTTGGGCAACAGATCGGGTCCGACCATCTCCTCGGCGAAGGCGTGGCGGGCGGGTTCGTCGATCACCGTGACGAGACCGAGCCCGACCGCGAGACCGAACACCATCCAGACCTGCACCACGCCGGTCAGCACGATCAGCCACAGTCCGAGCGCGAGCACCGCCGACAGCGACTGCGTGACGATCATCACCTTGCGCCGGTCGTAGCGGTCGGCGACGGTCCCGCCCCACAAGCCGAACAGCAACACGGGAAGGAAACGGAACGCGAACGTCGCGCCGACGGCGATCCCACTGTGAGTCAGCGATTCGACCAACCAGGCTTCGGCCATGGTCTGCATCCACGAACCGATGTACGACACCAGCTCGCCGGCGAAGAAGAGCCGGTAGTTGCGCGAGTCGAGCGACCCGAAAGTTCGCCGCAGCGTTCCCATGACCGGCTCGACGCTACCGGCCGCGCCCGGAGGAGCATCCCCGATTATCGAGGGAGATTGCGTCGAAAAGTCGAGACGTGATCAGGACCCGTGCGGCTCGCCCGGCAGCAGCGTCAGCACTTCCACCCCGGTCGCCGTGACGATCAGGCTGTGCTCGAACTGCGCGGAGCGGGAGCCGTCGCGCGTGGGCGCCGTCCATCCGTCGGGCCAGATCCGGCCGAGCTCCCACGATCCTTCGTTGATCATCGGCTCGATGGTGAACGTGAGTCCCGGCGTGAGCACGAGGTCGGCCGACGGGTCGTAGTAGTGAAGCACCGCGGGCGCGGTGTGGAACACCTCGCCGACGCCGTGCCCGACGAACGAACGCACGACGCCGAAACCTGCGGTTTCCGCGTGGGTCTGGATGGCCCGGCCGACCTCGTACAGGCGGGCGCCCGGACGGACCTGGTCGATGCCCTTCCACAACGCTTCCTTCGTCACCTGCACCAGGCGGCGTCCCTCGTCGTCGACGTCGCCCACCAGGAAGGTCGCGTTGCAGTCGCCGTGTACGCCCTCCAGGAAGATCGTCACGTCGCAGTTGACGATGTCGCCGTCCTGCAACGCACGGTCGTCGGGGATCCCGTGGCAGATCACGTCGTTCACCGACGTGCACAGCGACTTCGGGAAGCCCTTGTAGTGCAACGGGCTCGGGTACCCACCGCGCGCGATGCACGCCTCGTGGGCGATGCGGTCGAGGTCGTCGGTCGTCATCCCGACCTTTACGGCGTCGGCGAGCTCGAGCAGCACCTCACGTCCGGCATGCCCGGCGGCGCGCATGCGGTCGGCGAATTCGTCGGGCGGGACCGCGGGAACGAGGGGAGGGGCGTCGGGGGCGTAGGGCGGCCGCGGGATCGAGGGCGGGACGTCGCGATTGGGCGAGAGGTGACCCGGGCGCACGGGCGGCTTGTGCCCGGAGCCCGGTCCGACCCGGCGCTCCGACGCGACCCGCCGGCGGGCCTTCTTCTCTTTTTCCTGCCGTCTTCCCATTCCCACCAGTCTGCCGTGTCCGGCGCCCGCTTCGGCCCTCGGGTCGGCGGAAGCGGTTGGGAGTCGTTCAGCCCGGCGAAATCGATCCCCCGGAATTGATCATCGCCGTGGATGCGGTCGTGAAGTACTCCCGCATCATCGCCTTGGCGGCCTCGGGCGCGTCGGCTTCGTCGAGCGCAGCGAGCATGGCCGCGAGCCAGGCGTTGCGTTCCGGGCCGGCGATGACGAACGGTGCGTGGCGCATGCGGAGTCGCGGGTGGCCCTTCTCGTCGCTGTAGGTCGTCGGGCCACCCCAGTACTGACCCAGGAACAGCGCGAGCGCACGTATCCCCGGCCCGAGGTCGGGCGGGTACAACGGGCGCAGCACCGGATCGGCCGCGACTCGCACGTAGAACTGCCCGACGAGCGCGTCGAAGAACGGTTGACCGCCGACGACTTCGAACACTGTTGTCTGGGTCACGACCGGTACATTCGTTTCGTGCGGCAGCAGTGGCTTCACCCGAACGCAGCGACGCGCCCGACGCAGTCCAAGGGTATCGGCGTGTTCGCGCTCGAACCGATCCCGGCGAACACCACCGTGGCCGGTTTCGGAGGCCGGGTGGTCGACGGGAACGAGCTCGCGCAGCTCGGTGAGGCCGAGAGAATCCACGCGCTCCAGATCGACGACGACCTGTTCCTCGCGAGCACCCCTCCGTTCGATCCGGCCGACTACGTCAACCACTCGTGTGAACCGAACTGCGGGATCGTCGGCTCGGTGTTGCTCGTGACGACGCGAGACGTCGAAGCCGGCGAGGAGATCTGCTTCGACTACGCGATGACCGATTCCGACGACTACGACATGTTCCGGTGCTCGTGCGGGACCGCGCGATGTCGGGGCGTCGTGACCGGCGACGACTGGAAGCAGCCCGAGCTTCGCCATCGCTACGACGGCTGGTACTCCACGTATCTCGCCCGCCGTCTCTCCTGACCCTCGCGTTCCGGCGTCAGGGCGTGCAGTCGGCGCAGAGGCCGACGAGATCGAGCCGATGGTGTTCGGTCCGAAAGCCCGAGTGCCGGGCGGCCTCGTCGATCGCGATCGCGACCGAGCGTTCGACTGCGGCGGTCGCGGGAAGGTCGTCGACCCGCCCACAGTTCGAGCACACGAGATGGTGGTGGTGGCCGGTGAGGTCCTCCGCGAGCTCGTAGCGTGCGAAATCGGCTTGGGTGACGAGCCGGTGCACGACCCGGGCCTGCTCCAACACGACCAAGTTCCGGTACGCGGAGCTCTGGGCGAGCGTCGGCTGCGCGTCGAGGATCTCGGGGATCGTGAGCGGCCGGTCGGCGGCTTCGAGCACCTCGACGATCAGCTTGCGCGTCGGTGTGAGCCGCTGCTGCTGGGTGTGCAGCAGGACCGAGATGGTCTCGTGCAGCCGCGTCGAGCGCGCAGCGTTCGCCGCCATTGGCGGCGAGTGTACGGGTACCGTCGTCGGCTATGGACGCCACCGAACGGTTCGCGGCCGCGGTCGCGCCGCCGGCCGCCGACATGCGTCTCGACGTCGCCGCGTTCTGCCTCGCGGCCCACGCGCATCCGGGCCTCGACGTCGACGCGCAGTGCGCCCGTCTCGATCACCTGGCGCAGGGGTGCCCCGCACCCACCTTCGACGGGCTGCGCACGTATCTCTTCGAGTCACTGGGCTTCCGGGGGAACACGCGCGATTACGGCGATCCCGAGAATTCGTTCCTCGACTCGGTGCTCGAGCGGCGCGTCGGTATCCCGATCTCGCTCGCAGTCGTAATGATGGAGATCGGGAGGCGCGTCGGCGCGCCGGTGCACGGGGTCGGGATGCCGGGGCACTTCCTGGTGATGGACGCAAGCCGCGACGGCGTATGGTGCGATCCGTTCCACGGCGGCGCCGTCTACGACGTCGACGGGTGTCGCGACCTGTTCGCGCGTGTCCACGGGAACGCGCGCGGATTCTCCCGGGCTCTCCTCGCGCCGACCGATCCGCACGTGATCGTCGCCCGCATGCTCGCGAACCTCGAGAACGGTCGCCTCGCGTCGGATCCGATGGCGGTCGGTTGGCTCTGCGATCTGCACATGTCGCTTCCGGATCTCCCGGATGCGCAACGCGAACGACTCCTGGCGACGCGCCTTACGGTGCGCGCCCGCTGGAATTGATGTCGGGCAACTGATGCCCCACACCGACGGGCCCGAATCGGGTGCCACCACAGTCATGGCGATGTTTCCGCTCGGGTCGGTGTTGTTCCCGTACGCGCTGCTCCCGCTGCATGTGTTTGAGCCCCGCTACCGGTTGATGGTCCAGCACGTGATGGAAGGAGACCGCGAGTTCGGCGTCGTGCTCATCGAGCGCGGGAGCGAGGTCGGCGGCGGCGACGTCCGGTTCTCGGTCGCAACCGTCGCCCGGATCGTGCAGGCGGCGGAGATGCCCGACGGCCGGTTCGCGCTGGCGACGGTCGGGATGCGCCGCGTGCAGGTACGGCGTTGGCTCGACGACGATCCGTATCCGCGCGCCGAAGTCATCGCTCTCGCCGATACCGATGCCGATGCGGCCGCGCACTCGGCGCGCGATCGCGTCGCCGGGTTGCTGGCCCAGGTCGCGGCGCTGGCCCGGCGCCTCGATCCCCGTGTCGGTGACGCGCCGACGCTCGACGCCGATCCCGTAAGGGCTTCCTACGAGGCGGCCGCGCTCTCGCCCGTCGGACCGCTCGACGCGCAGCGGCTCCTGGCGGCGGCCGACGCGGGTTCCCGGCTCGCGCTGCTCGCCGACCTGCTCGCGGAATCGATCGTCGATCTGCGCGCCCGGTTCCATCTCGACGAGTGATGGCTCGACGAGTGATGGCTGGACGAGTGATGGGTCGGGAACGGGTGGGTACCCTGCAGCCATGACCGATCAGGTGGACGAGCAAGCCGCACGCGAACGACTCGAGAGCGAACGCACGCGGGTGGGAGAGCTGATCTCGGAGCTGCGCGGCGAAGGGCTCGACGTCGAGCAGTCGGATCAGTCCGGCGACATCGCCGGATTCGACTCCAACCAGGAAGATCAAGCATCCGAGTTGAACGAGCGGGAGAAGGATCTCGCGATCCTCGAAGGGCTCGAGACCGACCTCGCCGAGATCGAGGCCGCGCTGCAACGACTCGACGAGGGAACCTATGGGGTCGACGAGAACACCGGCGACCCGATCGACCCGGAGCGGCTGGAAGCGCGGCCGACCGCGCGCACCAACATCGATCAGGCGAACAGCCCGGGCACGTGATCGTCCGGTTGCTGCTCTTCGCCGGCGCCCGGGAAGCCGCCGGCACCGGCCGGGACGAGTTCGACCTCGACCCGGGTGCATCTCTCGAACAACTTCTCACCCTCGCGATGGAACGCTACGGCGAGCCGTTCGCGCAGGTGCTCGCGACGGCGCGGGCATGGGTGAACGGTGACGAGCCCGCGCTCGGGCCGGCCACTGTTCTCGGCGCGGGTGACGAGGTGGCCGTGCTGCCGCCCGTCAGCGGCGGCGCGGGCGGCGTCCGGGTACCGTCGTCCCTGCTCTGTTAGCGTTCGCGTACTCGTGCGCATCTCCGTCCGGTCCGCGCTCGTACGGCGCGTGCCCCTCGCGGCCGTCGCAATCGCGCTACTGACGCCGCCCTCGGCCGCGAACGCGTCCGATCCGCTCGCCGCCGCCGTGGAGCGGGTGACCGCGGCCGAGCGTGCCGACAACCAGGCGACGGCCGTTACGACGCCGCCACCGCGCGGTACTACGAGTTGCAGGATCAACAGGCGGCATCGCAACGGTCGATCGTTGCCCTCACGGCCCAACAACAGCATCTGGCCACGCTCGGCCGTCAGCGCGCGCTGATCGCCTATAAGCGGGGGGCACTTGTCGTGGGTGACCTGCTCGGTGACGGATCCGACGTCCTCGACGCGGCCCGGCGCGCCACGATGCTCGACGACGTCAACGCACCGGGAGAAGTGCTGATCTCGCAGCTCGACTCCGTCACGACTGAGCTGCACGATCGCCAGGCCACACTCTCGGAGGAGATCGCGCACGCCAAGGCGGCGCTCTCGAGCATGCAGAGCCAGGCGTACGCGACCGAACGCGCGCTCGCCGACGCGGGCAAGGCGGAAACCGATCTCCGGGCTCACACTCAAAACGCAGAAGCAGTTGCAGGATCTCGCCGCGATCGTGACCGCGGCGCCCGCACGCGCGACGACCCGAGCCGCGGTCGCGGCGAAGGTGATCGGCGGGTCGGGGTCGAACGGCTCGACCAACGGCTCGACGAACGGCGGCGGCTCCGCCGGCCAGCTCATCGTGCACGAAACGTGGGTGTGCCCGGTGCAGGGGCCGATGTCGTTCACCGACACGTACGGGTCGCCCCGCAGTGGTGGTCGCCGGCACATGGGGAACGACCTGTTCGCGCCGATCGGGACTCCACTGGTTGCGGTCACCAGCGGCTCGGTGTTCTTTCAGGGCGATCCCCTCGGCGGCAACGCGGCCTATGTCCAGGGCAACGACGGCAACACCTACTACTACGCGCATCCGAGCGACTCCGTCGGTGGGGAGCGCTCGGTGAAGGCGGGTGAACTCATCGGTCACGTCGGCAATACCGGCGACGCCTCCGATGCGCCGCCTCAGCTGCACTTCGAGATCAGGCCCGGCAGCGCGAGCGCCAAAGGGATCGATTCGTACCCGACTTTGGCCGCCCACTGCGGATGAGCGCAGATAGGGTTACCTCTCCGATCGGCCTGTGAGAGGGGTGACTGCGATGGAACAGATTCAACGACTCATCGATCCCGCGTTCGTCGCGGCGCTCGACGGTCGATCTCTCGATGATGTGCGCGCGATGAAGGTCGAGTGCAACGAGGTCGAGAACGCGTTGTCGTACCGTCGGCGCCTGGCCCAGGCGCGCATCGAGATCCTCGAGGCGGAACACGAACGACGCGCGAGCGGCGGGACGGTCGAAGATCTGGTGAAGAACCTCCCCGAGATCCTGAGCGGGGAGTCGGGCCGGTCGTCGATCACCGACACCCGTGTCGCCCCGCCGGATGCGCCCGCGCTCGAGCTCCACTGGCCCGACGGGCGGGAACGGCTCATCGCCGACACGACCCTCGCCAACTTGCCGGTCATCCCGCAGGCCGAGCTCGAGTCGACTCTCGATCAATTGCGCGCTTTCGAGCGCGAGCTCTCCGACCTCCGCCGGGAGATCCACCGGGTCATCGACACGCTCGAACGTGAGATCGCGCAGCGGCAGGTCGCCGGAACCGCGGGCTGATGCCCGAGTCGCTCGAGTCGATCGAGTCCCGCCTGCACGATCTCGGTGGATTCATCCGCGACCAGCGCCGCAACGCCCGCCTCTCGCTGCGCAAGTTGAGCGAGCTCGCCGGCATCTCCAACCCGTACCTCAGTCAGATCGAACGCGGGCTGCGCAAACCGTCGGCCGAGATCCTCCAGTCGATCGCCCGCGGTCTTCGGATCTCGGCTGAGACCCTCTACGTGCGGGCCGGGATCCTCGAAGAGTCCCCCGCAGACGGGCGCGCCGACGGCGATCCGATCGCGGCGATCGTCGGCGATCCGACGATCAACGACCGCCAGAAGCAGGCCCTGATCGAGATCTACCGGTCGTTCCAGGCCGAGAACGTCTCCCGGGACGCCGAAGCGGGCTGAGCACGCTCCCGCCGCCGGACGGGACCGGCGGGGTCACCCGCGAGGCGAGACCGGGGCGGTCCCTGTAGTTGGGTACGATCCGCCCGATGTCTGTCCGCCGCATCGCCGTGTTTTCGATGCACACCTCGCCCCTGGCCCAGCCGGGCACCGGTGACGGCGGCGGCATGAACGTGTACGTCCGTGCCCTGGCCACCGCATTGGCGAGGGCCGGGGTCGAGTGTGATGTGTACACCCGGGCCGAGCACCGGACCCAGCCCGCAATCGTGCAGGTCGAGCCGGGCTTCCGCGTCCTGCACATCGAAGCCGGGCCCCGTTCTGCGGTGCCGAAGCACGAGCTGCCCGCGCTCGTCGAGCCGTTCGTCGACGCGTCGATGCTCCGCATGCTCGAGCGGGAGCCGGTCGACCTGCTCCACGGCAACTACTGGCTGTCGGGCGCGGTCGCCCACCGGCTCAAGCACGAGCTCGACCTTCCGCTCGTCGCGACCTTTCACACACTCGCGCGCGTGAAGGCGGAGGCCGGCGTCGACGACGACTCCGCGCACCGGACGCGCGTGGAGCACGAGACGATTGCGTGCGCCGACCTGATGCTCGCGTCGACCGACGACGAGCGGGCGCAGCTCGGGTCGTTGTACGACGCCGACCCCGCTCGCGTCGAAGTCGTACCGCCGGGCGTCGACCACACCGTCTTCTTCCCCGGCGATCGCGGCTCGGCGCGCCAGCGCTTGGGGATCGACGAGCCCCGCATGCTCTTGTACGTCGGTCGGATCCAGGAGCTCAAGGGAACCGATCTCGCGGTCCGCGCTCTCGCCGCCCTCGACGATCCGAAGGTCGCGCTCGTCGTCGTCGGCGGCCCGAGCGGGCGTGGCGGCAGTGCCGAACAGGCCCGCGTGCACGCCCTCGCCGACGATCTCGGTGTCTCCGGCCAGATCCGCTGGGTGAGCCCGCGCCGCCACGAGCGCTTGGCCGACTACTACCGCGCCGCCGACGTGTGTGTCGTACCGTCTCGTTCGGAGTCGTTCGGACTGGTGGCGCTGGAAGCCGCCGCGTGTGGCACACCGGTGGTTGCCGCCGCGGTGGGCGGGCTGCGTTCGCTGGTCGACCACGGACGTTCTGGCTTCTTGGTGGAAGGGCGCGATCCTTCCGACTTCGCGGCGCCGATCGAGCGGCTGCTCGACGACGAGATCCTGGCCGGCGAGATGGGCGCCAACGCAGTAGCGGGCTCGGCGCGGTATTCGTGGAGCATGACCGCGGGTCGGCTCCGGCGGCTCTACGGCGATCTGGTCGCGCGCGGCCTCGTTCGCTGCGACTGAGTCGATGCGCCGAAGCCGGGAGCGGTGACTGACGAGCCGCTCGACGCGGCGACGCTCCGGGCTCGTCACGCGTTGATCGCTTCCCACCTGGAAGGAGTGGTCGCCGCCGAACCGTGGATACAGACGGTCGAGTACGACCCCGAGATACCCCGCTGGTACGTCCGCTTCGGTTGCGACGGTCGCGACGCGGCGACCATCTACTTCGATCTCCATCAGCGCACCCTGCGATACGAGGTGTACTTCCTTCCCGATCCGCCGACGAACCAACTCGAGCTCTATCGCTTCTTGTTGATGCGCAACCACCAGACGTACGGCGCGCACTTCTCGATCGGACCCGACGGCGATGTGTACCTCGTGGGTCGGGTCCTGCTCGAGCATCTCGATGTCGCCGAGCTCGATCGCATCATCGGAGTGCTGTACGAGCTCGTCGAGCACTGGTTCCAACCCGCGATCCGCATCGGCTACTCCAAAGCTGAAAATGTGTAAAAATGTCTGAGGTTGTCTTGTAGTGCCTACGCACGGCGTGCTACGTTGCCTTTGTCGACGGGCCCGAGGTGCGGGAGGGTCGGCTCCGTTCGGGGAAGTGCGGAGCTGATCCGAAGGTTCCTCGGGCCCGAGCTCGTCTCTGCGACCTCCCTCCCGAGCCCACGCCGCGTAGTGACGATTACCCTCGCGCCGATGTCTCGTGTCGCGTTGCTCGGTGGCGGACGGATGGGCGCGGCGCTCGTCGGCGGCTTGCTCGAAGGCGGGTGGGACGCCGACTCGCTCTCGATCGCGGAGATCGACGGCGAACGGCGCGCTGCGCTCGAACAGCAGTTCCCGAAGGTGCGCGTCGTCCCGAGCGCGGCGTGGGCGGTCGCGGACGCCGACGTCGTCGTGGTCGCGGTGAAGCCCGGCGACGTCGCGGCGACGCTGGAGACGGCGCTGCCCGCGCTCGGCGCCGACACGCTCGTGCTCTCGATCGCGGCCGGCGTCACCATCGCGTCGATAGAGGCGCTCGTTCCCGAGCGACCGGTCGTCCGGGCGATGCCGAACACTCCTGCGCTCGTGGGTATCGGCGCGTCCGGCATCGCCGCCGGACTGCACTCGGGGAGGGACCATCTCGACCTGGCCGAGCGTTTGTTGGGTGCGGTCGGGATCGTGGTGCGCATGGCCGAACCCATGCTCGATTCGGTCACGGGCCTCTCGGGCTCGGGGCCCGCGTACTTCTTCCTCGTCGCGGAAGCGATGATCGATGCCGGCGTCCTCGTCGGTTTCACGCGTGACGTTGCCAGTCAGCTCGTCGTCCAGACGCTGCTCGGTTCGGCCACACTGCTCGCCCAGGAAGCGGCCGCGCCGGGCTCGTCCGGGCCGGTGGGTTTGCGGGCTGCGGTGACGTCGCCGGGAGGCACGACGGCGGCAGGACTCCGCGAGCTGGAAGTGCACGGGTTGCGCGCCGCCGTCCTCGACGCAGTAACCGCGGCCACCCGACGATCGCGCGAGCTCGGCGCGGGGTGATTCACCGCGGAGTCGATCGGGACGAGGGGCTCCGACCGTGAGCCGCGGTCGTAACCGTCCGCCGAGGCTCGAGCCGCGCGTCGACGCGCCTGCCCCGGCCCCGATCCCGCCGACGCTCGAAGAACTGGTCATGAGATCGAAGGTCGTCGGACCGAGCGCGTCCGGACCCGGGCCCACGGAGTTGCGGCGCACGATCGAACGGTTGGCCGTCGGCGACCGGCGGACGCTCGGCGAGTTGAGCCCGATCGCGGGCCTGACCCTCGCCGACGCCTGGAGCGCGGTCACGGCGGTGTTCGGCGCAACCGAGACCGCGGCCGTGATCGAAGCGACGCGCACGATTACCGCGACCCGGGCCGCCGTTGCCCGCGTACGCGAGGCGTCGACGGCCGGCGCTCGCGTTGCGATCGCGACCGCGGCGCCGGCGTCGTTGCTGACGATGCACCTTGCGTTCGGTCGGCTGGTTACCGAGTGCGGAGGAGAGTTGATCGAGCTCGCCGATCTCGGCCCGATCCGGGCCGACGGCCGAACCTCCCGCCGGCTGCGTTGGGTCGGCGGGGTGGCGGTCGTGAGCGACGGGCGGGCCCTGTACGAGAGCCGCGACGGCGAGGCGGCCCGCGAGTGGATGTTCGCCGTTCCCCGGCCGGCCCTCGTGGTGGGGGACGGCGCGTTCGCCGAGATCGCGTGGGAGAACGGGATCGAGGTCGTGGCGTTCAGCGGGCTTGATCGGCCCGGGCTGGCGATCGCCGCGTCCCGGGGCGGGCGCTGCACACTCGTGCCGATGCTCACCGATCGGCCGCCGACGGCCTACCGGGTGCTCGAGGATCTGATCGTGGCCGAGGCCCCGCCCGTCACCGTCGTGTGACTTCTCACACTCCACGGGAGTTGACGCTCGACAACACGGATCCCATCGGCGTACGCTGATTTTTCAGCGGGCAGGAGTAGGGAGTTTCCGCGTGGGCAACGGCTTGAGCAAGTCGCGCTTTCTCACTGTGCAGGAAGTCGCGGATCTGATGCGGGTTTCGTCGATGACGGTCTACCGGTTGATCAAGGCCGGAGAGCTGCCCGCGGTGCGGGTGGGTCGGTCGTTCCGCGTCTCGGAACCCGACGTCGACGCCTATCTCTCGGCGCGGTATACCCAAGCGGGGTAACCCTCGTCCCGAGAGGTAGCGTCCGGCTTCGTGCCCGGTCGTCCGCCGTTCGTCTCGTTCCTCTCCGACTATGGCCGGGTGGACGAGTTCGTCGGCGTGTGCCACGCGGTGATGCTCGACGTCACCCCGGACCTGCGGATCGTCGATATCACCCATGATGTCGCCCCTTTCGACGTCCGCGCCGGTGCGCTCGCACTCGTTCGGGCGGTCCAGTACCTGCCCGACGGCGTCGTGCTGGCCGTCGTCGATCCGGGCGTGGGAACCGATCGCCGTTGCATCGCGGTCGAAGTCGAGGGTGGGTTCCTCGTAGGGCCTGACAACGGACTGCTCGCGCCCGCGGTGGCGATGCTCGGCGGGCCGGCCCGGATCGTGGCGCTCGACAATCCCGAGTACCAGTTGAGTGCGCCCGGGACCACGTTCGCGGGGCGCGACATCATGGCGCCCGCGGCCTCGTATCTGGCTTCCGGGGTCCCGATCGAAGCACTCGGCAGCCCGGTCGACGCGTCCGGGCTCGCACCCGGGCTGATCCCGCTGCCGCAAGAAGACGACGACGGGACGATCTCGGGCGAAGTCCTGTGGGTCGACCGATTCGGCAACTGCCAACTCAACATCGCGCCGGAACAGCTCGTCGAGCGGGGTGTCGGTCCGGGTGGCTTCGTCGGGGTCACGATCGGCGACAAGGAACGGCGGGCGCATTGGGTCCCGGCCTTCGCCGAGGCCAAGCCCTCGGAGCTGGCCCTGCTCGTCGACTCCTACGGGATGTGCAGTCTCGCCTTCGACCAGCGCTCGGCCGCGTCCGAGCTGGCGCTCCGGGCCGGGAAGACGCTGACCCTGGTCGCGCTGCCGGAAGCGAGGGCCTGATGCGTTGGGGAACGAGCATCGTGTTGGTGCTGTTGCTGGTCCTGATCCTTGCGGCGGCACTCAGCCAGTTCGTCTTCCACGTCGGCTGACGAGTTTCCGCGCCGCTCGCTGGAATCTCACTCTCCGTGAGATAAGTACTCAAGATGCGCGCGGTGGGTGTCGTTATCTTGATCACAGCGAGGCGAGCCGGGAACACCGACGGGGGGAATGCTCCACCCGAAGGATTACCGGTCGCCCCGCAAGAGATCGGGGTTCCGGTCGCGGGTGTGGGCGTGTGAGCGCTCCGGGGTAACCCGGGTGTTCACGCAACGTAGCCTCCCAGCCCGCCCCAGAAACGTCCGCAACTGCGGCCGGGACCCTTTTTCTCCACCTCTCGCAACACCCCCTTCCCGCCTTGCGGACTGTCTGCGGCGCGGTTCCTCGCGTAGCCTCCGCAATCGTGAACCTCGCCTCGGTGTTGCTCGCGAACGCGCAGTCCGAGCCCGAGCGGCCTGCGCTCGTCGGGTCCGAGCCGATGACGTACGGCGCGCTCGCCGCGCGCGCGGCGGCCGCCGCCGCGGAAGTCGGGGCGACGGCGGGCGCGGGCGAACGGGTCGCGATCATGGCGGGTAACGAAGCCGCCTTCGTCGTGGCGTACCTCGGTGCGCTTGCAGCCGGAGCCGTTGCGGTCCCGCTCAACGTCGGGTCTCCGGCCCAAGAGCTCGGTCGCGAGCTCGACGCGGTGGAGCCCGTGCTCGTGCTCGCATCGGAGCCCAACGCCGACCTCGCCCGCCGGGCGGTCGGCCATCGGACACCACCGATCCCCGTCGTCGTGATCGAAGAGCTCGGCGCGGCCGGCACCAGTGCATCGCCGGTACCGAAGGATGCCGACGATCTTGCGGTGTTGTTGTTCACCGCCGGCACTGCCGGCGCGCCGAAGCCCGCGATGCTCACGCACGGTTCCCTGCTCGCGAACCTCGAGCAGATGCAGTCGCACCCGGGTCTGCGGGTGACCGGCTCCGACGTCGTGCTCGGCGTGTTGCCGCTCTTCCACATCTACGGGTTGAACGTCGTGCTCGGGCTCGCGTTGCACGCGGGCGCCGCCGTCGCGCTCATCGATCACTTCCATCCCGTCGAGACCCTGGCGCGTGTGCGCGACGACGGTGTGACGGTGATCGCCGCGGTCCCTGCGATCTACGACGCGTGGCGCGGGCTCGACGCCGTGAACGCGTCCGCCGACGCGGTCGCGTCGGTGCGCTTGTGCGTTTCCGGCGCGACAACGCTCTTGGCCGAGACCGCGACGGGCATGCGCGAACGGTTCGGTGTCGTCGTGCACGACGGCTACGGCCTCACCGAGGCGTCACCTGTGGTCACCACGACCGCGGTGGGGACCGATGCACGATCGGACTCGATCGGTCCGCCGCTGCCGGGCATCGAGGTGCGCCTGCTCGACTACGACGGGAACCCCGCGCTCGAGGGGGATCCCGGCGAGATCGTCGTGCGGGGCGCCAATGTGTTCGCGGGCTATTGGAACGATCCCGCAGCCACGGCGGCTGTCCTCGTCGATGGATGGCTGCACACCGGCGACGTCGCCGTCGCCGATCCCGACGGGTGGCTCACGCTCGTCGATCGCGCCAAGGACATCGTGATCGTCTCGGGATTCAACGTGTTCCCGGGCGAGGTCGAGGACGCGCTTCGCAACCACCGCGACGTAGAGGACGTTGCGGTGATCGGCGAGTCCCATCCCCGCACGGGCGAGACCCTGATCGCGTTCGTGGTGCCGCGCCCGGGTCATCATCCGGACCCGGTGGAGCTGTTGCGGCACGCGGGCCGCCAACTCGCGCGCTACAAGCTGCCGACGCGAGTCGAGCTGGTCGACTCGTTGCCGCGCACGCTGGCGGGCAAACTCGTGCGCCGCGCGCTTTCGTCCTCGCCGGACGGGTCGGCGCCGGTCGCGGCATCTACGGGCTCGCCGTCGGCGACCACCGCCGATCGCGGCGTCGATGACGCGACCACGAACCCGGCGTAGATCACGACGATCCCGAGCGCGAGCGACGTGACGAACGCGGTGTCCTGACCGATCACGCCCTGGAGCAGTCCGCCGCTCGACAACACGAGCGTTCCGAGCGCGATGAGCGCATTGCCGCCGGCGAGCGCTCCGGTACCGGGTGCGCGCCGGCGGGCGAAGCGGACGGCCGAGTAGACCGCGCCGACAAAGACGACGATCGCACCGACGCCGCTACCTGCGCCCGCGAGCACGCGGGGCAACACCCCGAAGTGGTCCTTACCCACCGGAATACCGCCGTCGCGCAGGATCGTCCCGTGGATGGGCGCGGCGAGCATCACGCCGATCGCGAAACCGGTAAACAGGATCAGGCCGGTACGAATCCGGTCACCCGTCCGGGTGCCGGCGAGCAGGTACACGGTGCCGAGCGCGAGCCAAGGCACGTTCAAGACCGCGCCGAGCAGGAAGAAGATCCGGAAGGTGCCCTGGTCCCAGCCTGTCGACGCCGCGGTGGCGAGGGCGGCGGACGCCAGCGCGAAGAGGGCGAGCGCAAACGTCCAGGCCCCTTGGTGGCGCGTCTTCGAGCGCGAATACCTGACTCCGGTGGCCTGCGCGAACACGGTCGCGACGGCGGTGGCGAGGAAGGCGAGGCCGGCGACCATGGCGCTGCGAGGGTACTCCTGCACGCGGTCCGGATCTGCTCGGAAGCCCCGTTTCCGGGCGGCGAGACCACAGCGAGGGGCGGCCGAGAAAGTGCCCGCACACTTTGAGAACGCGTGCACAAGCTCGGTACCCTGCCTGGAGGGGCATGCTCCACTGCGGAGCGCCGAAAGGACACCTGGGTGACAGCTTCGCCGCGACGCCGGATTCCGGAGGCGACTGTCGCCCGCCTGCCGCTCTACTACCGGGCGCTCATGGAGACCGGAGAGCGCCAGGTCGCGACCATCTCGTCCGAGCGCCTCGCCGAGCTCGCGGGCGTCAATGCGGCGAAGGTCCGCAAGGACCTCTCGTACCTCGGGTCCTACGGCACCCGCGGCGTCGGCTACGACGTCGAGTACCTGCTCCACGAGATCTCCCGGGAGCTCGGTCTCACCCGCGACTGGCCCGTCGCGATCGTGGGGATCGGCAACCTCGGGCGCGCGTTGGCGAACTACCGCGGCTTCGGCGCGCGCGGCTTTCGGGTCGAGGTCCTGATCGACGCGGATCCCGCCCTCGTCGGGCACCGGATCGGCGACCTCGCCGTCGTTTCCATCGACGACCTTGACCGGGTCGTGCGCGAGCACAACATCGCGATCGGCATCCTGGCCACGCCCGCGGCCGCGGCCCAGGACGTCGCCGACCGCCTCGTCGCCGCCGGGGTGACCTCGATCCTCAACTTCGCGCCCGCGGTCTGCTCGGTGCCCGAAGGCGTGTCGATGCGCAAGGTCGATCTCGCGATCGAGCTGCAGATCCTCTCTTTTTACCAACTCCGACGTGGCGCCGGTGGCGCCACACCCCGCGAACGGACCGGGTGAGTGCCTGATTCCAGGGATTCCGGCCCGTCTGCACGCGCGGCGCCCGCCCGCCCCGGTCTTTTCGGCTACCCGGTCAACCTCTTGGTGCGTGGCCGGCGGGTGGTGGTCGTCGGCGCAGGCCGGATCGCGGCCCGCAAGATCGAGCCGTTGCTCGACGGCGGCGCCGTCGTCGAGGTCGTGTCGCCGTGGGCGAACCCCGAGGTCCGGTCCTGGGCCGATGAGGGCCGGCTGACGCTGCGGGAACGGGGCTTCGAGCCCGCCGATCTGGACGGCGCCTGGCTCGCGATCACGGCCACCGACGTCCCGGCGGTGAACGCGGCGGTCTACGCGGCGGGCGAGGCGGGCCGGGTTTGGGTCAACAGTGCAGACGATCCGGCCAACTGCGCGTTTACGCTGATGTCGTTGTTCCGGCGCGGCGACCTCGTCATCAGTGTCGGGACCGGAGGCCGGAGCCCGGCGCTCGCCGCCTACCTGCGGCGCCGTTTGGAAGAGGAGATCGGACCTGAGTACGAGACCCTGCTCGATCTGCTTTCCGGCGCCCGGGAAGAGCTGCGGAGCGCCGGGCGTTCCTCCGAGGACGCCAACTGGCAATCGGCGTTCGACGGCGGCATCGTGGAGCTTGTGCAAACGGGTCGCGTCGACCAGGCAAGGGAGCTGTTGAGGACGTGTCTCTCCTCGTCGTCGGTCTGAACCACCGGACGGTCCCGGTCGAGCTCCTCGAGCGCATGACGGTGCCCGAGGACGCGCTCGCGAAGGCGCTGCATGATCTCGCGAGCCGCGAACACCTGCTCGAGGTCGTGTTGCTCTCGACGTGCAACCGCACCGAGATCTACGCGCGCTGCACGCATTTTCACGCCGCGGTGGGCGACGTCCGCGACTTCTTGGCCGCCCACTCCGGCGCCGATCCCGACGAGTTCGCCGACCATCTCTACACGTACTACGACGAGGCCGCGGTCGCGCACCTCTTCTCGGTCGCGGCGGGACTCGACTCCATGATCGTGGGCGAGAGCGAGATCCTCGGTCAGGTACGAGACGCGTGGCAGGCCGCGGTGCGGGAGGAGACCGCGCCCCAGTTGCTGTCGCGCATGTTCAAGCACGCGGTCGAGTCGGGCAAGCGTGTGCGTACCGAGACCGGCATCTCCCGGCACCCCGTCTCCATCCCGTCCGCGGCGGTCGCGGTCGCGTCCGAGTACCTCGGAGATCTCGGGGGCGCGCGCGTGCTCGTGATCGGCGCCGGCGCCATGGGCTCGGGTCTCGCGTCGACGCTCCGTTCGCGCGGTGTGGCCGAGGTCGTCGTCGCGAATCGCACCATCGCGCGCGCCCGGGAGCTCGCCGAGAGAATCGGCGCTGCCGCGATCCCGCTGACCGAGATCGCCGACACCCTGGTCGACGCCGACGTGCTGCTTACCTCGACGGCGTCGTCGGAGGTACTCGTCGAGCGCGCGATGGTCGAGATGGTGATGGCGTGCCGCGACGGCAAACCTTTGCTCGTCGTCGACGTCGCCCTGCCCCGCGACGTCGATCCCGGTGTCGGCGACATCCCCGACGTCACCCTCCTCGACCTGGACGACCTGAAGGAGTACGCACAGCGCTCGGCCGAGCGGCGGCGAGGGGAGATCGGCAAGGTCCGCGCCATCCTCGCGGCCGAGATCGAGCGCTACCGCGCCGAGCGCGCAGCCCGCGAGGTCGGCCCGCTCGTCACGTCGTTGCGCGAGCTCGCCGAGGGCATACGTACCGGCGAGCTCGACCGGTACCGAACCAAGCTCGCCCGGCTCGATCCCGAAGGGCGCGAACTCGTCGATGCGATCACCCAGGGCATCGTCAACAAGCTCCTGCACGAGCCGACCGTGAGAGTGAAAGACGCGGCGGGAACGCCGCGGGGCGACTACTACTCCGACGCGCTCGCCTCGCTCTTCGATCTCCCGAGCGAGTCGACGGTCGAATCCGAGTGATCCGGATCGCAACCCGCGCGAGCGCACTCGCGCGGTGGCAAGCCGAGCGTGTCGGTGCTCGGCTCGGCCGGGACGTGGAGCTCGTGTTCGTCAGCACCACGGGCGACCGAGACCAGACGTCGGAGCTGCACACCATCGGCGGCCAAGGTGTGTTCACGAAGGAAGTGCAGCAGGCGGTCGTCGACGGCCGCGCCGACGTGGCCGTGCATTCGGCCAAGGATCTGCCGACGGCGACGCCGCCGGGGCTCATACTCGCGACGATCCCCGAGCGGGCCGATCCGCGCGACGCGCTCGTCGGATGTGCGTACGCCGACCTCGTCGCCGGCGCGCAGATCGGCACCGGATCGGTGCGCCGGCGAGCCCAGCTCGCCGCGGCCCGACCCGACCTCACCTACGGTCCGCTGCGCGGCAACATCGAGTCGCGCCTGCGCAAGCGCGTCGAGCTCGGGTACGACGCCGTCGTGGTCGCCTTCGCCGCGCTGGAACGGCTGGGGTTGACCGAGAGCGCCGAGTACGACGTCCTCGACGTCGGCGTGATGTTGCCCCAAGTCGCGCAAGGCGCGCTCGCGGCGGAGTGTCGGGCCGACGACGACCGAACGTTCGAGCGGCTGCGCGCCATCGACGACCGCGCCGCGCACCGGGCCGTCGACGCCGAGCGCGCGTTCCTCGCCGAGCTCGGTGGCGGCTGCGACCTTCCCTGCGGCGCGCTCGCCCACACCGGGCCCGACGGATCGATCGTGCTCGAAGCGTTGCTGGCGTCGTTCGACGGGCACGTCGTGCTCCGGACGCGTGTCGGCGGTGACGACCCGGACGATGTCGGTCGTACCGCTGCACGCGACCTGCTCGACGCCAAGGGCGGCCGGGGACTGTTGGAGGATGTCGCGTGACGGTGTATCTGGTCGGCGCCGGTCCCGGCGATCCCGGGCTGCTGACCCGTCGCGGTGAAGCGTTGCTGCGCGTCGCCGACGTCGTGGTGTATGACCGGCTCGCGCCCCACGCACTGCTCGAGCTGGCCCGTGCCGGCGCCGAGCTCGTCGACGTGGGGAAGGCACCCGGGAACGCGGCGATGACGCAGGAACAGATCAACGCGGTGCTCGTCGATCGCGGAATGTCCGGGCTCGAGGTCGTGCGGCTCAAGGGCGGTGACCCGTTCGTCTTCGGCCGCGGCGGCGAAGAGGCGGAAGCGTGTCTGGGCGCAGGTGTCCCGTTCGAGGTCGTGCCCGGGATCACCAGCGCGATCGCGGCGGCCGCGTACGCCGGCATCCCCGTGACCCATCGCGGGGTCTCGACGAGCTTCACCGTCGTCACCGGGCACGAGGACCCCACCAAGGGGGGGAGCGACACCGACTGGGACGCGTTGGCCAAGGCCGGCGGCACTTTGGTGATCCTCATGGGCGCGGGCCGGCTCGAGAACATCGCCACCGCGCTGATCGACGGGGGCCGGAGCCCGGAGACGCCGGTCGCGGCGGTGCGGTACGGCACCCGGCCCGATCAGCGCACCATCCGGGCCACGCTCGGCACGATCGCGCGCGCCGGGGTCGAGTCTCCGAGCGCGATCGTCGTCGGCGACGTCGCCGGCCTCGACTTCTCGTGGTTCGAACGCCGTCCGTTGTTCGGGCGCAGGGTCGTCGTCACCCGCGCCCGCGAACAGGCGAGTGACTTGCGGACGCGGTTGGAGACTCTCGGTGCCGACGTGCTCGAACTGCCGTCGATCCGCATCGCGCCGCTCGACTTCGCGCTGCCCGTGCTCGCGGCGTACGGATGGATCGTGTTCACGTCGGCGAACGGCGTCGACGCCTTCTTCGAGCGGGGCCTCGCGCCTGCCGCCCTCGACTCCCGCGCGCTCGCGCCGGTGCGGATCGCCGCGATCGGACCGGGCACCGCCGCGGCGCTCGTGCGGCGGGGACTGCGGGTCGACCTGCTCCCGGAACGCTTCGTCGCGGAGTCGCTACTCGACGCGTTTCCCGCGCCCGACGGCTCGGGAGGTTCGGTACGCGTCCTACTCGCTCGAGCGGAAGCCGCTCGCGATGTGCTGCCCGAGGGCCTGGCCGCCATGGGATACGAAGTCGACGTGCTCGCGGTGTACCGGACGGAACCCGTCGTGCCCGATCCCGCCCTGCTCGCCCGGCTTCGGGCGGGCACGAGCGCAGTCGACGCGATCACGTTCACGTCGTCGTCGACCGTCGACAACTTCTGCGACGCGGTCGGAGCGCTCCCTGACCCCCCGCCGTCGGTCGTTTCGATCGGGCCGGTCACGAGCGCGGCCGCTCGCGCCCGTGGCCTTCGCGTCGACGTGGAGGCCGATCCGCACACGATCGACGGCATCGTCGAGGCCGTGATGCAAAAGCTGGCGAAGTAACCTTTTCGTCGTGACGTACCCCGAGCGCCGGCTCCGCCGGCTCCGCCGGACCCCGGCTCTGCGCCGGCTGGTGGCGGAATACCGGGTGACCGTCGACGACCTCGTGGCCCCGTTGTTCGTCAAGGAAGGGATCGACACCCGCGAGCCGGTCGTGTCGATGCCCGGTGTCGTGCAACACACCCAGGAGAGCCTCCGCAAAGAGGTCCGGGCACTGTGTGATCTGGGGGTGCCCGCGATCATGTTGTTCGGCGTGCCCGCGCACAAGGACGCGACGGGTTCGCAAGCCGACGCCCCCGACGGCGTCGTGCAGATCGCGTTGCGCAATCTGCGCGACGAGGTCGGTGACTCGCTCGTGTTGATGGTCGACGACTGCCTCGACGAGTACACGGACCATGGTCACTGCGGCATCGTGACCGCGGCCGGGGAGGTCGACAACGACGCGACCCTCGAGCGCTATGCGAGCATTGCGGTCGCCCAGGCCGAAGCCGGCGCCGGCGTCATCGCGCCGAGCGGGATGATGGACGGGCAGGTCGGTGCGATCCGGGCCGCGCTCGACGGGACCGGCCACGAGACGACCCCGATCCTCGCCTACGCGGCGAAGTACGCGTCGGCGCTCTACGGCCCGTTCCGCGATGCGGCCGAGTGCTCGCCGCAGTTCGGTGACCGTCGCGGCTACCAGATGGATCCCGCGAACTCGCGCGAAGCCCTCGTCGAGGTCGCGCTCGATCTCGCCGAAGGCGCCGACATGGTGATGGTGAAGCCCGCGCTCGCATACCTCGACGTCATCGCCGAGGTCCGGGCTTCGTTCGACGTTCCCGTCGCCGCCTATCACGTGAGCGGTGAGTACGCGATGGTGAAAGCGGGCGCGCAACTCGGGTGGATCGACGGCGACGCCGTCGCGCTCGAGCATCTGCTCGCGATGAAACGGGCCGGCGCCGACATGATCCTTACGTACTTCGCCCGTGAGTTCGCCGAATCCCTCCACTCATAACGTGTCAAAGACCGACGGGTCAGGCGTGTCGAAGACCGACGGGTCAGGCGTGTCCACCGACTGGTTCGCGCGCGCGCAGGCCGTCATCCCGGGCGGGGTCAACTCGCCGGTGCGCGCCTTCGGCTCGGTGGGTGGCGATCCGTTCTTCGTCGCGAGCGCCCGCGGCAGTCGGATCATCGACACCGACGGTCGCACGTATCTCGACTACGTGCAGTCCTGGGGGGCGTCGATCCTCGGTCACGCAGCTCCGAAGGTCGTCGAAGCGGTGCAGAAAGCTGCCGCGGCCGGTACCTCGTACGGTGCGCCCACGGCGGGAGAGGTCGAACTGGTCGAGGCGATCTGTGCGCGCGTTCCCTCGGTCGAGAAGGCCCGGCTCGTGTCGTCGGGGACCGAGGCGGCGATGACCGCGGTGCGACTCGCCCGGGGCGCGACCGGTCGCGCCAAGATCGTGAAGTTCGCCGGTTGTTACCACGGCCACCTCGACTCGCTGCTCGTTCAGGCCGGGAGCGGTCTCGCCACCCTCGGCCTCCCCGGGTCGGCCGGCGTCACGCCCGGAACGGTTGCGGACACCATTGTCGTTCCGTACAACGACGTCGCCGCGCTCGATGCCGCGCTCGCCGAGCACGGTCCACAGGTCGCGGCGATCCTCGTCGAGCCCGTCGCCGCCAACATGGGGCTCGTCGCACCGGCGGCAGGATTCCTCGAGGCGCTGCGTGAGCGCGCCAGCCGTCACGGCGCGCTCCTGGTGTGCGACGAGGTCATCACCGGCTTTCGGGTCGGGTTCGGCGGCGCCCAGGGCCGCTACGTCGTCACGCCCGACCTCTCGATCTTCGGCAAGGTGATCGGAGGCGGACTCCCGCTCGCGGCGCTGGGCGGGCGCGCCGACGTGATGGACGAGCTTGCGCCGCTCGGACCCGTCTACCAAGCGGGGACGCTCTCCGGGAACCCGCTCGCGACCGCAGCCGGTCTCGCAGTGCTCGCCGAGCTCGACGACAGTGCGTACGCGAAGCTCGAGGAGAAGGCCACCCGCCTCGCCGACGGTTTGCGGAGCGCGTTCGAAAGCGCGGGGGTGCCTGTACAGGTGACGCGCGCGTTCACCTTGGTCGGGATCTTCTTCGCGGCGGGTCAGGTGACCGACTACGAGTCGGCGCGGGCCGCCGATCACCTGCGGTACGCACAGGTGTTCCATTCGCTGCTCGACCAGGGTGTGTACTTCGCGCCGAGTGGCTACGAGACGCTCTTCCCGAGCTTGGCGCACAGCGACGCCGACATCGACGAGACCATCGCCGCGGCTGCCGTCGCTGCGAGCGCGGTCGTTGCAACCTCGGCCTAACGCCTGTCGTTCGGCGCTACTTGTTGCGGTCTTCGCGCTTTTGGCGCACGCGATCCATGTAGAACAGCGATCCTGCGAATAAGAAGACCATGATCGAGAACGCGATGAACGCGGCGCCGCCGTCCTTGCTCGCGTCGATCAGTTGCTGGGCGATGACCATCGTGGTCTCCCTACTCGCTCGATGTCGACACGGTCACGGGAGCGAGCGCGGCGCGCTTGCGGGCCCGCTCGTCCTTCTCCCACCAGTGGAGACCGAGGACCGAGAGTCCGAAGAACAGCAGCGAGAACAGCCAGTAGAAGACCACCGGCTTGCGGACGGAGCCGTAGTTGTACCCGACGACGACGAAGTGCGTTGCCTTCAGCGGGTCGCACACCGGGTTGCCCTTGGCGTCGGTCGCCGGTGACCCGGTCACGTCGAGCCGCGCCAGGCAGACCTCGAGCGCCGCGTAACGGTGGCGGTGCCAGAAGACGTTCTCGGTCTTGTCGATGTACTGATACGAACGGGAGCCGGGGAACGTGAGCAGGTAGTCGGTCGACGACGAGATGTTGAGTGTCGCGAACGGCTGCGTGGGCGCTTCGACTCCGGCAATGGGCGCGACGGGCACGATCGCGGCGTCGATCGCCGGCTTCACCTGGTTGACGAGGTCCGGAGTTCCGGCCCGGCCTTTGGTCGGCAGTTCGCGCACGGGCGCGATCTTGGAGTCGGAGGGGTTGTCGACGACCTCGACGACCTTCCACGCGGCCGAGTTGCCGTGAGGCGGGTCGAGGTCGCTGTTACCGGTCGCGTTACCGGGTGTGGTGAGCCACAGTGTGGTCAAGAGGACGAGGAAACCCGAGAGACCGGCCGCGGCGACGAGGAACCCGAGCCGGGCCCCGAGGTTGGTGCCGAGCAGTAGGTAGGTGGAGCCGCAGAAGAGGCCGACCGCGCACAACACGGTGAGGACACCGATGATCGTGGGGTTCCAGAGGCTGTGGCCGCCTTCGGCGAGCAACAGGTTCAGACCGGCCATCGTCACCCCTTCTTCACGGTGGTCGTGGTGGTGGCCGGGGTTTGCGGACCGACGCCGCCACCCGCGGTCGTGTCACAGGCCGGGTTCACGCCGGTGTAGGTCGTCGACTCCAGGCAGTATCGCTCGTAGTAGATGATCTGTTTCAACTGCGTGGGCGTGAGCGTGGGCCCGATGAACGGCGCCCCGGCGGTCGCAGTCTCCGCGAAACCGGGCATCTTCCCGGAACCGATCCCGGCGTTGCCGTACGGCTTGAACGGCGCCGACCCGATGCTGACGAAATCGGCCTGGGCCTGGAATCCGCCCGACGAGTCCGCGCCGAAGCGGCGGATGAGCCCGCCTTCGCGGAGGTTGTATCCGATACCGCCGCCTTTGCCGCCGCCACCACCGGCGAGCCCGAGGATGTCGACGCTGCTGACCGTCCCCGGGGTCCCGGGTGGGATCGTCGGGTCGAAGCTCGACCAGCCTCCGGTATGACAGCGGGCGCAGTTCAACTCGAAGAGGAGTTGTCCGTCGGTCACGTTCTCCCGCTCGGCCTTCCACTTCGTCGACCAGTCGACGTTGGCCTGCGCCGCTTTCTCGGTCGTGGCCGCGGTAAGAAAGTCGCCGCACGCGACTGCACTCTTCAACGCGCCCCCTGTGAGCGGGGTCGCGTTTTTGTCGGCGTTGTCCTGCAGCGCGGTGCACTGCGTCGTGAGCGCGGCGTCGTTCTCGGTCACCCCGCCGAGCGCATCGAGCGCGGCCTTGCGTTTGGCGTCGAGCGCCGTACGGGTCGTGGCCAAGGTTGCCTTGGAGTTCGCGAGCTCGATGCCCGGACACGTCATGTACTCGGGGCACGTCGCCTTCGGGTCGTCCGATCGGGCGGCCACGAGCGCGTCCGTCTCTTGTTGCTGCGACTTCTTCGGCGAGATCTGGATCGACTCGATGTACTGCACCAGGTCGGCGATCGACTGGTCGTTCTTGGGCCCACCGCCGGCAACACCCCATGGTTGCATCGGCGTGCCCGGCCGACCGTAGGTGAGGATGTCGCTGATATCGCAGATGGTGTTGGGTTGTCGGCGCGACTGACTGAGGCAGTCGGTGTCCTCTTCGAATCGCAACGCCACCGTGTTGAGCGCCGGCACCTTCCAGTTCACCTTCACGCCGTTGATCGACGTGGGGGCCACGCCGCCGCCACCGTTGTTGCCGTGGCAGTTCGCGCACTGGAGCGAGGTCGCCGCGCTGTACGCGGTGCTGGAGGAGTTCGCGAACAAGGTCGCGCCCCGGGCCACGGCGTTCTTGTCGAAGTAGTTTGCCGACTGGTGCTGGCGGGTGGGCTCGCGGAGCCAATAGATCGGCAGCGCGATCGCGAAGATCGCAGCGAAGATCAACGCCCATCCCTGCACGCGCTCGAGGCGGCGGCTCTCGAGGTCCTCGTCGTCGAAGAACTGGGTGAGGTTCGCCGGGGTCTTGTCTTCACTGGGACTCCGCTTCGGTGAGAGCACCGAGCGGAGCACGTAGACGATCAACGTCGCGAAAACGGCGAAGTTGATCCAGATCAGCCAGTGGCGGAGATCGTTCTTCCAGATCGCGGCGATCACGAACGGTTGCCTTTCACATGCACCGAGGTCACACGCACAGAGGGCCCTCGGCGTTCTGGTTGGTCGTGTTGGTCCCGATGGGGGGGCCGAGGTAGATGTTTCCGGTGTCGACGACGATGCTGCCGTCTCCCGACTGCGTGGCGTAGAAGCGGTCGAGACCACGCGGCGCGGGGCCGGCCTTCTTCTCGCCGACCCGGCTGTACTTCGAGCCGTGACACGGGCACTCGAACCACTGCGACGTCTGGCAGAACGGGACGCGACAGCCGAGGTGCACGCACCGTTGGTACAGCGCCACGATCCCGAGGCCCGACATGTCGGTGTAGATGGAGGGCTTGTAGATCTTCTTGGCCGCCGCGAGCGCGGCGGCGTTGTCCTTGGGGTAGCGCACGACGTACGCCCGGGCCTGGGCGGCGTAGAAAGGCTTCTGCTGGGCGTCGATGGCGGCGAGGATGTCGGGCAGCTTGCCGATGTTGACGGTGCCGCCGAAGCCGCCGAGCCCTTGCAGCGGCCAGAGGAACGCCAGCATCGCGGGTGCGAAACCCGCGAGCCCGAAACCGACCGCGATGAGTACGCCCCGGTTTAGGAACTGACGCCGGCTGACGCCGATCTCCTCCTCGTCGACCGGTTCGTACTCGACGACCTCGCCCCGGCGCCGGCGAATCAGCCCGCCGAACGACGACGAGCGCGTCTCGTCGGAACGGGCCCGCCCGGTTGCCTCGAGCTCGGTCGACGATGTGGCCGTTCCTTCGGCCGAGACGACGTCGGTCGAGCCCGCGTCGCGGCTACGCGTCTCCCGGGACAAGCCACCCGTCGATGCACCGCGGGCACGGCTGGCGAGCATCACGACGGAGACCGCCGCGAGCACGAGGATGAGGACGATCATGATCGGGACGAGCACCAGGAGCTCCTACAACTCGAAGAAGATGCCCTTGTTCCAGGGGAAGACGAAGTTGAAGCCTTCGCCCCGGAAGAACGAGCCGATGATCACGAGGACCGCCCACATCATCATGAAGAACGTCAACATGATGATCGCGAACTTGCGATCAGTTGGCTTGTTCGACGGGTTCTTGTCGACGTACGGCGTGATGGCCAGGATGCCGAGGGCAACGCCGGGAATGGTGACGCCGGCCACCATGGGGTGGAACATCTTCAGAAGCTCTTGCAGGCCGAGGAAGTACCACGGCGCCTTCGACGGGTTAGGCGTCGCGTTGACGTCGGCGAGGCCCAGCAACGGAGCCTTCACCAGCGCGGAGAAGATCGTGATGAACGCCGTCAACGAAAGGATCGACGCAAGCTCGATCGCCAGGAGGTGAGGCCACACGTGGACCTTGTCCTGGGCCTCGGCCCGGGCCTGTTGGATCGAGCCCGACTTGACGACGGTCAGCAGCCGCTGGGTGTGACCACCCGGGCCGCTGCTCGTTGGCGCGGGAGCAGCAACCGCGGTCGCGGCGGCAACTCCACCGCCGGCCGCAGCCGGTTCGCCTCCACCGCCGCCCGCGAGGGCGGCTTTGCGCTTGCGCGAACGTTCGAGGAGGTGCGCAGGAATGCCGCCCTTGTCCTCGGTGATCGCGTTGCCACCGGCGCCACCACCATTGGCGGCGTCGCCGGCACCCGCGTCGGCCGCGGCTGCGACGGGCGCAGCTTCGTCCGCGACGGGAGTTTCGGGCGCGTCCGAAGAAGTCGCCTCTTCACCCTCGACCGGAAGCCCGAGCGCCTTGCGACGCTCCTGGCTGCGCTTGAGGAGATGTTCGGGTACATCGGCCATGTGAGTTGATCCTCCCCTCGACCTAGAGGGGTCCGGAGATCCCGCCGTCCTTGCGGACGCGCCAGAAGTGAACAGCCATGAAGATCACGATGACGAACGGCAGCATCAAGACGTGCAATACGTACCATCGCAGCAACGTCTCGCTACCGATCTCCTTACTACCCAGCAACACGTACTTCACCTGCGGTCCGAAGACGGGCGTGTAGCCCATCATGTTCGTGCCGACGGTGACCGCCCAGAGCGACAGCTGGTCCCAAGGGAGCAGATAGCCCGTGAACGAGAGCAGCAGGGTGAGCGTCAGCAAGATGATGCCGATCACCCAGTTGAACTCCCGAGGCGACTTGTAGGCGCCGTGGTAGAAGACGCGCGCCATGTGTAGGAAGACGGACAGCACCATGAGGTGCGCGGCCCATCTGTGCATGTTGCGCACGAGCGAGCCGAACGTCACCGCCGTCTCCAGCGCCTGCACGTTCGCGTAGGCCTCGGTGACCGTCGGGCGGTAGAAGAACATCAAGAAGATGCCGGTGACGGTCAAGAGGATGAAGAGGAAGAACGACAGGCCGCCCAGGCACAGCGTGTAGGAGACCTTGACCGCGTGCCGCTTCACCTTCACCGGGTGAAGGTGGTACAGCACGTTGTTCATGATCACGTACGAACGGTTGCGGGGGCTGTCGGTGTAGCCCTTGCGGTAGATCGAACCCGGCCGGAAGATCGAGTTCCAGGCCTGCGAGCCTCGCGTCTTCTCGCCGACGCCGGCGAGCCGCTCCGCCATCTTGGGTCGATGACCGTTTCCGTTGGTTGTCGCCACGCGTGCTCCTCTTAGCCGCTTCTAGAAGCGGACGCCGTAGGCGTAGCCGTGTCGGTTGGTGCGGGTGTTGGGGTCGCCGTCGCGCCAGGCGTCGGTGACTTTGCCCAAGACGATGACGCCGGTGGGGCAGCGGTCGACGCAGAGTGCGCAGCGGGTGCAGACGT
>JBBSFB010000027.1:0-55381 GCA_038239145.1 Acidimicrobiia bacterium | reverse complement strand
GGGATCTCGTCGCGACCCGCGGCGAGGAGCTGGGCCCGTTCGATGTTGATCGCGTCGCGCGGCACGCGCTCGGGCCAGCCGTCCCAGGGACCTGGTGGGATCGCGCCGGCGACGCAATAGCGCAGGTACTGCTGGAGCTCACGCACCTCGGCCTCGCCGCCGACCGGACCGTGGCCGGGCACGATGGTCTCCGCGAGCTCGGCGACCGCGTCGAGCACGTCGGCCCACATCGCGCAGTCGCCCTGGAACGCGAGCGGCGTGACGCCGAAAAAGCAGAGGTCGCCCGCGAAGAGGAGATCGACGTCGGCGACGAGCGCCATGACGTCGCCTTCGGTGTGACCCGTGGCGGGCAACACCTCGATGCGCGGCGTCAGCTCGGCCGCGTCGGTGACGAGGTGGGTCACCGGGCGAGTGCCGATTTCGGCGAGGTCGTCGAACTCCTTCTCGAATGCGGGCATGAACGACTTGTACGCGGCGACGGGCATCTCCCCGTCGAGCAGCTCGCTCGTCTGCGGCGAGCCGATCACCGAGGCCATGGGAAATGCCCGGGTTCCGCCGACGTGGTCGACGTGGGCGTGGGTCAGGATCAGACGGCGCACGGGCCGACCGAGCTTGGCGACCGCCTTCGCGAACGGCTCCCATTGCGACCGCACCATCAGCGTGTCGACGACGGTCAGGCCGTCGTCGTCGGCGATCACACCGGCGTTGCTCACGCCCGATTCGCCCCCGGGTTGCAGCCACACCCACACCCCTTCCGCGAGCTCGTGCAGGGTGCGGGTCGGGGCAGCACCAGTTGGGTACGACGCCATGGGGGCACGGTACCCTTCGACCATGTCAGAACGCAGTCGTCACCTGCCTCGTCGCTCGTGCCTCTCGATCCCCGGCTCGTCCGAGAAGATGCTCGCCAAAGGCCCGAACCTCGGCGCCGACATGGTGTTCCTCGACCTCGAGGACGCGGTCGCGCCGGCGGAGAAGCCGGCGGCACGCGACAAGATCATCACGGCGATCAACGACTACGACTGGGGCGACACGGTCCTGTGCGTACGCGTCAACGCGTGGGACACGGAGTGGACGTACCGCGACGTGATCGCGATCGTCGAGGGTGCGTCCGAGCGCCTCGACGAGCTCATGCTGCCGAAGGTCGAGTCGGCCGCGCAGGTACAGGCGCTCGACATGCTGTTGACGCAGATCGAGAAGTCGACCGGACGGCAGTCGCGCGTCGGCATCGAGGCCCAGATCGAGACCGCCCGGGGCCTGATCAACGTCGAAGAGATATGTGCCGCCTCCGACCGGCTGGAGACGATCATCTTCGGGCCCGCCGACTTCGCGGCCTCGACCGAGATGCCCGTGCTCACCGGCGGCGTCCAGATCCCCGAGTACCCCGGCGACCACTTCCACTACGTGTTCTCGAAGATCCTCATGGCGGGCCGGGCCAACGGACTGCAGGTGATCGACGGGCCCTTCCTCAAGATCCGCGAGCTCGACGCGCTGCGCGAGTACACGATGCGGCCGCGGATTCTCGGCTTCGACGGCAAGTGGGCGCTGCACCCCGACCAGGTCAAGGTCATCAACGAGGTCTTCACGCCGACGCAGGATCAGTTCGACCGCGCGTTCGACATCCTCGACGCCTACGAGAAGGCCACGACCGAGGGCGACCGCAAGGGCGCGGTCATGTTCGGTGACGAGATGATCGACGAGGCGAGCCGCAAGATGGCGAACAAGTTCGTCATGCGGGGCGAGCGCGCCGGCATGTCCCGCAGCGCCTAAGACCCCGATATCTCCACCAACAGTTGTCGGAGCAATCCGCACTGGGGGCGGAAGACTCCGACAACTGTTGGTGGGGTTTGGGCGTTTCAGGATGTGGCGAGGGCGTTTTCGCAGAGGCGACGGGCGATGACGCGCAGGCACAGGGTCTCGTCGGCGCCCTCGAAGATCGAGAGCACGCGCGCGTCGACGAAGAAGCGCGACACCGGGAACTCCTCCGCGTAACCCATCCCGCCGTGCAGCTGCATCGCTTCGCGGGTGACCCACTCCGCGGCCCGGCAGACGTACGCCTTCACCATCGAAGCTTCGAGCGTTCCCTCGCCCGCGGCCATCTTCCGGGCGACGTCATAGGAGAACTGGCGCCCGGCCTGGATGAGGGTGGCCATACGCGCGAGCTTCGCTTTCGACAGCTGGTACTCGAATACGGGGCTGCCGAACACCTTGCGGTCCTGCGCGTAGGTCATGCCGGCTTCGAACGCGGCCTGCATGAGCCCGACGGCCCGGGCCGCGGTCTGGAGGCGCCCGTTCTCGAAGCCCGCCATCTGGAAGTAGAAGCCCTTGCCGAGGCCGGCTTCGCCACCGATCAGGTTCTCCGCGGGCACGAACCAGTTATCGAACGCGACCTCGTACGAGTGCATGCCGCGGTAGCCGATCGTGTCGATGGCACGGCCTTCCATCTTCCCGCCCCGGCCGTCGTCGAAAGCGAAGGAGTGGCCAACGGCTCGGGGCTTCTCGACGATCAGCACCGAGAGCCCGCGGTGCGACTTGGACTTGTCGGGGTCGGTGCGGGCCAGGAGCATGAGCACGTCGGCGCGGCCCGCGAACGTGGCCCACGTCTTCACGCCGGTGACGAGCCACCCGCCGTCGGTCGGGATCGCGGCGACCTTTACTCCGGCAACGTCGGATCCGTAGTCGGGCTCGGTGACCATGATGCCGGCCATCAGCTCACCGCTGGCGATGCGGGGCAGCCACGTCTGTTTCTGCTCCTCGGTACCTCCCGCGACAAGGGCCCGGGTGAGGATCTCGGGTCTTGTGACGAGCGAGCCGCCGATGCCGAGCGAGCCGCGGGAGAGCTCCTCGGTGGCGACGACCATCCCGATGTAGTCGGACTCGCCGCCGGTCGCGAAGCCGTCGTACTCCTCCGGGACCGAGAGCCCGAAGCCGCCGATCTCGGCGAGGCCGGAGATGATGTCCTCGGGGACGTCGGCGTTGGTGCGGTGCACGTGCTCGGCGACGGGGCGGATCTTGTCGTCGGCGAAGCGCCGGAAGGTGTCGGCGACCAGTTCGAAGTCGGCGTCGAGGTGTGTGGGGCCGGTGCCCTGCTTGGCGCATTGATCGGCGAGCGCCTCCAGGAACTCGGGGGCGCGGTGGACAGCGACGAAGTCGTGGGCGGGCGCGAGGACGGCGGGATCCACTCCCCAGAGGTTCTCCCGGCCGATCAGCCGACCCACGACGTCGGCGACCGCGTCGGCGACGAAGGCACGGGCGAGCATCGACTCCATCTCGCCGTGCACGGCGTAGGCGACCATCACGCGGGCGGCCTCGGCGGCCGCGGCCGCGTGGGCGAGGTCGTACGCGATGACCTGGTTCTCGTCGAGCTTGGCGACCGACAGCTTCCCGTCGACGAGCGAGGCTCGGGCCAGGTTGGAGACGGCGGTGGTGACGACGGTCGCCAGCATCTCGACGGCGTCCGCGGCGGCGCGTTCTTGGTCGGTGCTCATCCGCGCACGATACCGACCCGCTCCCGGCGGGTCCGCATGCCGAGCGATGGCGGTCCGGCGCGTCGGTCGATACGCCCGGCTACGTGGTGGTCGTGTGCGGTGCGGTCGTCGGCGTCGTGTGCGGGGCCGTGGTCGCGGTCGAGGTTGCCGGCGTCGTGGCGCCGGCGCCGGTCGACGGCGTCTGCGTGGCGGGCGTCGACGAGTCCGACGACGGGATCGACGTGCTCGAGCCGCCGCCCGAGCCGGTACCGGAGTTGTTGCCCGATCCGTTGCCGCCCGACGAGGAGTTGGCGCCCGACGAGTTGTAGGCGCCCGACCCGTACCGCGACCGGGGTTTCTGGCTGAAGCCGGGGACGACCTCCCCGCTGCCGGGGGCGTTTGTCCAACCGATCGGCTGCGCGAGATCGGCTTGCGCGGACACCTTCCAGCGGGCGTCGATGAGCGTGAAGACGGCCCGGGCGAGGTACTGGGCGCCGTCCTCGGAGAAGTGGATGCCGTCGGAGATGCGGGCCTGGATCTCCTTGCCGTTCTCGTCGAGGATCGTGCGGGAGTAGCCGCCGTCGACGGTCGAGAAGAGCTTGTAGGTGTCGAGGTACGTGACGTTGGGCGAATACTTGGCCGCCTCCTGGCGCATCAGTTCTCCCAGCGCCTTGGCGCCCCGGTCGAGAGACTTCGTCCCGAGTGTGGGCGGCCCGAGCCAGAAGACGGTGCGGTGGCTCGGGCCGACGAGCAGATCCATCATGCGGTCGACTTTGAGCCGGTACTCCGACTCCCACGTGCCGTCGGGGATCTTGTCGCCGTTCGAATCGACGCCGTTGACGATCGAGGCGTCGTTGGTGCCGATGATGAAGACGACCGCGTCGGGGTTGTCGGAGCTCATCTGATCGGTGGCACGCTGGTACCAGTTGCGGATGTCGTTGGTCCACAGGCCGCTCGACGTCTTGTAGTCAACGACTGTCGACACGACGCCGGTCGCCCCCACCCGGTCGCCGAGCGCGGGCCCGAACGATCCTGCGAGTGAGTCGCCGCCGATCCACAACTTCAGCGGCTTGGTGTGGTCGAGGGCGCGCATCGGTACGGCCTTTTTGACCGACGCCGGGACGAGCGTGCCTTCCGCGCCGAACGTCGACTGATCGGGGGCGGTGGGCTCGGATCCGACTGCGTGCGCGTCGGTGCTGTTGAGATTGATGGCGTACGCCACCGTGGCGCCGACGCCCGCGATCGCGATCACTAGGACCGCCACCGAGAGTCGGGTCCGACGGCTTCGGCGCGCGCGGAGACGATCGCGACGGTTACCTGCGTCCTGATCGGACGTCTCGGAGGAGGGCGTCTGGGTCATTGCGGTTCGGCGGACATCGTAGTTGCCGGGTCTCGCCGGCCCTACGCGGTCGGCGGTTCTTCGTCGCCCCGGCCCAGTTGGGCGCCGTAGAGCTCGGCGTACAGCCCGTCGCGGGCAAGGAGCTCGGTGTGCGTTCCCGATTCGACGATCCGTCCGGCATCGACGACGACGATGCGATCGGCATCGACGATTGTCGACAACCGGTGCGCGATGACGATCGCAGTGCGCCCGCGTAGCGCTTCGCCGAACGCGCGCTGGATGGCGAGCTCCGATTCGGAGTCGAGATGTGACGTGGCCTCGTCGAGGATGACGATGACGGGATTCTTGAGGAGCAGACGGGCGATCGCGAGACGTTGCTTCTCGCCGCCCGACATCCGGTACCCGCGCTCGCCGACGACTGTGTCGAGACCGTCCGGCAGCGTCACCACGAGATCCCAGATACGGGCCCGCTCGAGCGCTTGGCGGAGGTCGTCGTCGGTCGCTTCGGGCCGGGCGAACAGGAGGTTGGCGCGGATCGTGTCGTGGAAGAGGTGCGGGTCTTGGGGTACCAATCCGATCGCGGCGTGGAGCGACGCGAGGGTGAGGTCACGGACGTCGTGACCATCGACCCGCACCGCACCCTGCACGGTGTCGGCGACCCTGGGTACGAGCATCGCCATCGTGGTCTTGCCGGCCCCGGACGCGCCCACCAGCGCAACGGTGGCGCCCGGCTCGATGATGAGGGAGACGTCGCGCAGCGTCCAGTCGCTGGGCTCGTCGGCACCCGGTGTTCCCGGAGCCTCGAGCGACTCGAGTGAGACTTCTCGGCCCGCGGGATGGCGGAACCACACGTGATCCAGCTCGATGCGGCCTTTCGGGTCGACGAGGTCGACCGCGCCGGGACGGTCGGTGATTGCGGCAGGAAAGTCGATGACCTCGAACACGCGCTCGAACGAGACGAGCGCGGTCAGAACGTCGACGCGTGAGTTCGTCAGCTGCGCGAGCGGTTGGTAGATGAGTGCGACGTACGCGGCGAAGGCGGCGAGCGCGCCGGAGGTGATGTTCCCCGAGACGGCGAGGTCGCCGCCGATCCAATAGACGATCGCGGTACCGAGGGCGGTCACGAGGCCCAGCGCGACGAGCAGGATGCGGCTGTAGATCGCGGTCGCGATGCCGACGTCGCGCACGCTGCCGGCGCGGGCGGCGAACACATCGCGCTCGCGGTCTTGGCGCCCGAAGAGCTTGGCCAGCATCGCGCCGGCGACGTTGAACCGTTCCGCGGTGATGTTGTTCATCTCCGCGTTCTCTTGCATCCCGACACGGGCGAGCTTTTGGATGCGCGGCCCCAGCAGACGGGCGGGATAGACGAACGCGGGGAGGGCCACCAGCGTCAGCAGCGTGATCTGCCAACTCAGGCTGAACATGATCACCAGCGTCACGACCAACTGGATGACGTTCTGCAACACGGTGCCGAGCGTGTTCGTGACCGCTTGTTGGGCGCCGACGACGTCGTTGTTGAGTCGCGACTGCAGCGCACCGGTCTGTGTACGGGTGAAGAAGGCGATCGGCATGCTCTGTACGTGGTCGAAGAGCTTGACCCGAAGGTCGTAGATGAGTCCCTCTCCGATGCGGGCGGAGTAGTAGCGCTGGGCGAGCGACAGCACGCCGTTGAACAAGGCGAGTCCGACCGCACCGAGGGCCACCAGCATGACAAGGTGCCGGCTCTTGTGCGGGATCGCTTCGTCGATCAGCACTTTCAGGAGCAGCGGGGTGACCGCGGTAGCGATGGATCCGAGGATCACCGCGACGACGAATGCGATCAGGGGGCGTCGGTACGGTCGGATGTAGGCCCACACCCGGCGCATAACGGCTCGGTCGATTCGCCGCTGACGGATCGCCTCGTCGCGCTGAAACCCCATGATCGTGCGGTGATCCATCATCGGCGGGCGAGGGTATCGGCCGGGGTGGCCGATGGAGTTCGCTCGTCGAGCCGATGCGGTTCGCTCGTACGATGTGCGCCATGCCCGACACGGATCCCGAAGTACGCCGAGAATTGATCGAGACGGTCCGCCGGTTCATCGCCCGCGAGGTCATCCCGGTGGCGACCGGGATGGAGCACGACGACACGTATCCCGAGGGGATCGTCGAGCAGATGAAGGCGCTCGGTCTGTTCGGCATCACCATCCCCGAGGAGTACGGCGGGCTCGGGCTCGACCTATTGAGCTACATCGGCGTCGTCGAAGAGCTCGCGTACGGTTGGATGGCGTTGTCGGGGATCGTCAACACGCACACGATCGCCGCGCACCTGATTGCGCACCAGGGCACCGAAGCGCAAAAGCTTCGTTGGTTGCCGCGCATGGCGACGGGCGAGCTGCGGGGATGCCTGTCGCTCTCCGAGGCCGACGCCGGCAGCGACACCCGCAACCTGTCGTGCAAGGCGGTACTCGACGGCGACGAGTATGTCGTGACCGGCACGAAGATGTGGGTGACGAACGGCGAGCGCGCCGCTTTGGTCGCGCTGGCGGTCCGCACCGAGGAAGGCATCTCGTGCCTGATCGTGGAGAAGGAGCCGGGTCCGTCCTTCGGGGGGATCACGGTGAGCCGCAACATCGGCAAGCTCGGATACAAGGGCATCGAGACCGTGGAGATGGTGTACGACGGCCATCGCGTGCCGGCCGACGTGCTGCTCGGTGACGCCGGGCGGGGGCTGGGGTACATCCTCGGTGCGTTGGAAGTTGGCCGCATCAACATCGCGGCCCGCGCCGTCGGCGTGGCCCGGGCCGCGTTCGACGCTGCCATCGCCTACGCGCAGGAGCGACGCACTATGGGTAAGCCGATCGCCGAGCACCAGGCGATACAGATGAAGATCGCGGACATGGCGACCAAGCTGGAAGCGGCGCGGCTGCTGACTCGGTCGGCCGCGGAGCGCAAGCAGGCGGGGGAGCGGGCCGACGTGGAGGCGGGGATGGCGAAGCTGTTCGCGAGCGAGACCGCGTTCGAGATCGCGACCGAGGCGCTGCGCATCCACGGAGGAGTGGGATACACGACCGAGCTCCCGGTCGAGCGTTACTTCCGCGACGCGCCGCTGATGATCATCGGCGAGGGTACGAACGAGATCCAGCGACTGGTCATCGCCCGCGGGATCCTCGCTCGCGCTTCCGGTCAGACGCCTCGGTAGCCTCGCGGCATGACCGTCTACGAGCGTCCGTTCGGCCGCTACTTCGAGGACTTCGAGCCCGGCGACGTGTACAAGCACTGGCCGGGCAAGACCATTACCGAGTTCGACGACCATCTTTTCTGCATGATGACGATGAACCACCACCCGTTGCACACCGATGCGTGGTACGCCGAGCGTTCGACGCAGTTCGGCAAGAACGTGGTGGTCGGGAACCTCGTGTACTCGCTCGTGCTCGGCATGTCGGTCCCCGACGTGAGTGGGGTGGCGATTGCCAACCTCGAGGTCGAGTCCCTGCAGCACAAGAAGCCGACGTTCCACGGCGACACGATCTACGCCGAGACGAAGGTGCTGTCCAAGAAGGAGTCGAAGAGCAAGGAAGACCGGGGCGTGGTCTCGGTGGAGACGCGTGGCTTCAATCAGCGGGGCGAGGAAGTGTGTTACTTCCGGCGCAGCGTGATGATCCCCAAGCGCGCCGCGGCCCAGCCGCGCGAGCGTCCGTACACGTCGCCCGAGTGAGCTCTCGTGATCACGACGGGTTCGCGGCGCTGGCGTACGGTTGGTCGGCGTTCCGCAAGAACGTCGGGCCGATGCTGCTGGTCATCCTCGTGCCTCTGGGTGTGGAGATCGTCGTTGCGCTGATCGGCAAGGCGCTGATCGACTCTGCCGCCCGGCGGTTCCTGTTCCAGATCACCGGTGTGGTGCTGAGTGCCGTGGGCGGGCTCGGCGTGCGCCGGTTGGCGTTGACGATCACCGCGGGAGGGACGGCCGACCCCCGAGCTGCGTTCCGGTACGACCGTTGGAGCGAATGGATCGCGTTCTCGGTGGTCTTCGGGTTGCTCGAGAGCGTCGGGCTCGGGCTGTGCGTCATCCCGGGGGTGCTGTTCCTCGCATACTTCGGGCTCGCGCCGTTCTTCTTCCTCGACCGCGGGCTGAGCATCGGTGCTTCTTTGCGTGCGAGTCGCGAGGCGGTGGTGAGCAAGGGTCTGGCGTTCTCGGTGCTGGTGATGATCGTGGTCGGCGTGCTCGGCATCGTGGTGTGCGTCGTCGGCGTGATCGTGTCGGAAGCGGTGGCGACGCTCGCGCTCGCGTTCCTCTACCGGTACGCCACCGACCAGCCCGTGGTCACGGCGTAGCGGTCGGGACTCCCGATGGCCGACAAGCCGTGCGTGTTCTGCGCGATCGTCGCGGGCGAAGCGCCTGCGCACATCGTCGTCGACGGGCCCGACGTCGTTGCCTTCCTCGACATCCGACCGGTGTTCAAGGGCCACGTGTTGGTCGTGCCTCGCCGGCACATCGTGACGCTGCCGGAAGTGCCGACGCCGTTGCTCACGGCGCTGTTCGTCGTGGTGCAACGGTGCGCGAGCGCGGTTGTTTCGGGGCTGGGCGCGCAGGGCTCGTGGATCGCCGAGAACAACGTGGTGAGCCAGGCGGTCCCGCACGTGCACGTGCACGTCGTGCCCCGTACCAAAGGTGATGGGCTGCGCGGGTTCTTCTGGCCCCGGCAGAAGTACTCGGATGACGACGAGATAACGGCTTACGCCGGCCGGTTGCGCTCCGTTCTCGGCAGCTGACCACGGCGCATACCGGTCGTGTCGTCGGGTTCGCGCCTGCAACTTTCATCTCGCTTTCAGGGGTGCTTGCGGCGCGCCGCCGTTATGAGTATTTTCGGTCTCGACGAGATGAACCTCCGATCCCCGCCAGGGATAGGACATCTCTCGACGATGCCCCCGCCCCCGCACGGGGGCATCGTCGCGTCACGCTGCCGCGACGCCACTCTTCGTATTGTGCTCCTTGGGACAAGGATTGCCCTCCCAAGCCCCCGAAGTCCCAGCAATTGACGATCGCCCCCACCGTCCCCCCGGTCGGGGGCGTCGTCGCGTCCGGGCGCAAAACCCGTGTCAAAGATTCGTCGGAAGAATCGCCGACACAGGTGCAGGGAGCCCCGAGGCTGAGCTCACGTCAGCTCGCCGGCCCGGTCCCTGGCGCGCAGCCGATTCGTCGGCGTTCGGCGGCGTTCGGCGGCGGCTTGCGTTCCGTATGGGTGTAATGATGTAATGAAGTCATGACGAAATCGAATGATTCCAGCACCCTCGAGGGTTGGTTTGCCGGCCGTCTGCCGGACGAGTGGTTCACCGGTCCCCCCACGGTCAGTTCCGACCGCGACGAGATCCTCGTCGTCGGTTCCGTTGCCGAGCCCGACTACCCGGAAGGCGCCGACGATGCCGGGAAGGGCACAGCTCGCCGCGCCCGTATCCAGCGCTTCCGGGAGGAGACTCGCGAACAGCGGATGCGCATCGCCGACGAGGCCGAGGCCAAGACCGGGCTCAAGGTCGCATGGGGCGCGCGCTGCGGAGACGAGCAAAAGATCTTCACCTCGCTCGGTGTGCCCGTCATGACCCGCCTACGCATGCGCGAGCGCCAAACCCTCGACACGCTCGTCGGTGCCGGCGTCGCCCGTTCCCGTTCCGAGGCGCTCGCCTGGTGCGTCCGGCTCGTGCGCGAAAACGAAGGCGAGTGGATCGACCAGCTCCGCAACGCGCTGGTCGCCGTCGAAGAAGCACGCTCCGGCGGCCCGAAGCCGAGTTAGCTTCCGCGCCGTGCCCCGGCGCGCGCTCAGCTCAGGACGCGCTTTTTGAACCCGTCGATACCGAGCTTCAAGAACAGCGCGGTGAACGCGACGATCGCGACGTAGATCCCCCACACCGCCATGTGCGGGATGTCCTCGGTCAGCGCGAGCCGCATCCCCTCGCTCAGATAGATGAGCGGGTTGACCAGCACGGTCCATTTCAGCCAGGCCAACGGCGACAGGTTCTGCCACGGGTAGTACACCGCGCCGAGGAACGTCATCGGGATCACGAGCAGGCTGAAGATCAGCGGTACCTGGCGGGGCTCGACGCGCGTGCCTATCGTCAGCCCGAGCGCAGCGCACATGAGCGCGCCGAGCGGCAACAGCGTGAGCAGGTAGAGCCAGTGAATGCTCAGGTGGACGGGTGTCGCCGGGATGAATGTTGCGAGCACGAACACCACCAGCGCGGCGACGATCGCCTGGATCGCGCCCGAGACGACCTTCTCGAACGCGACCGCCCACACCGGCATCGGTGCGAGCACTCGGTCCTCGATCTCGCGCGTGTAGCCGAAGTCCTGGACGAGGGGGAGCGCGACCGACTGCACACCCTGGAAGATCATCGAGCTGGCGATCACGCCCCCGACGAGCAATGTCGAGAACCGGGCCGCGCCCGCGGCGCCGCCGATCGCCTCGCCGATCTTCGGGAACACGTACGCGAACACGAAGATGAGCAACAACGGCTGCATGACGGTGCGGCCGAGGAACATCCAGATCTCCTTGCGGAGCACGGCCAGGTCGCGCAACAACAACGCCCCGAACGCACTGCGGGAAGCCCCCCGCGCCGACGTACCCGCCGTATCCGCGGCCTCCGCGGCAACAGTTGCGCTACTCACGTAGCTCCCTCCCGGTGAGATCGATGAAGACCGTCTCCAGCGTCGTCTCCTTCACGCCCACGTCCTGTACCGCGAAGCCCTTGTGATCGGCGTGCGTGATGATCTCGGGCAAGGTCGCGCCGCCGGCCCGCAAGTACACGTACACCGTGCCGTCGACGACGCGGGCCGAGTCGACCCCCGCCATTCCGTCGAGCTCCCGCGCCAACGCGTCGAGATCCCCCGCCGCGTGCAGGCGGATCTCGGTGTCCGCGTCGATCGACTTCTTGAGTGCGCCGGGCGTGTCGAGCGCGAGCAGCCGCCCGTGGTCGATGATCGCGACCCGCTCGCAGAGCTGGTCGGCTTCTTCCATGTAGTGCGTCGTCAGCACGATGGTCTGGCCCCGGCGGTGCAGCTCGTTGATCACGTCCCAGAGTGCGAGCCGGCTCTGCGGGTCGAGACCGGAGGTGGGCTCGTCGAGGAACAGCACGTCCGGGTCGTGCATGATCGCCCGGGCGACCATCAGCCGCTGCGCCATGCCGCCCGACATCTCGTTCACGTTCGCGGTGGCGCGGTCGGCCAATCGGAACTGCTCGAGCAGCTCGCCCGTCCGCTGGTGGGCCTCCTTCGCGCCCATACCGAAGTACCGACCGTGGAAGTACAGGTTCTCGGCGACATCGAGGGCCCGATCGAGCGTGTTCGTCTGGGGCACGACCCCGATCACCTGCTTGGCCGTCGCGGGGCGGGCCACCACGTCGATGCCGCCCACGAGGGCGCGGCCCTCGGTCGGGATCACCCGCGTGGTCAGCATCCCGACAGTCGTGGTCTTGCCCGCGCCGTTCGGTCCCAAGAGCCCGAAGATCTCACCCCGATGCACCCGCAGATTGAGGTTCTCGACCGCCCGCAACGGGCCGCCGCGCCCGTCGAAAACCTTCGTCAAGCCCTCGGTGACGATGACGTCGCCGTCGGTCTCGAGATGCGTACCCGTGCGTTGCGCGTCGACCGCCATCGTGGGCTACCTCCGGGCGCCGAGTGTACGACCGTGCCTGTTCAGTACAGCCACGCGAGTGGCGTGACGAGGTGCGCTGTTCAATACGTATAAAGCGTGGGTATCCTCCCGACGATGTCCGGGGGGATGCGAGTCATATTCAACGGGGTCCGAGGATCGACGCCCTGCGCCGGGCCCGAGTACACGCGTTTCGGCGGCCATTCCGCGTCGGTCGCGCTCGAGACCGACGACGCGCCCCCGATCCTCTTCGACCTGGGCACGGGACTGCGCCCGTACGCCCGGCGCTGCAACGGCGTCTTCCACGGGTCGGTGCTGCTCTCGCACCTGCACTGGGATCACGTCCAGGGCCTTCCGTTCTTCACGCCACTCCACTGCGAGGGGGCGACGCTCGACGTGTACGGGCCCCGACAGGAAGACGGTTCGCTCGGCGACGTGTTCGCCCAGATGATGCGACCGCCCTTCTTCCCGATCGTTCCGGATCAACTGACCGGCGACGTCCGCTTCCACGACACCGGCGACGACGATTTCTCCATCGGCTCGGCTCGGGTCAAGGCCCGGCGAGTGCGGCACATCGGGGCGACGCTCGGGTTCCGGGTCGAGGTCGGCGGCCTTTCGATCGCGTATCTCCCCGACCACGGTCCCGGCTCCACGCCCAAGAACACCGATGAGTACATTCCTCCCGCCGTGCTCGAGCTCTGCGACGGCGTCGACATCCTGATCCATGACGCCCAGCACACGCCGGCGGAATTTGCGGCGAAGTGGGACTGGGGCCACTGCACGACCGAGTACGCGGTCGAAGTGGCCCGGGAGGCGAACGCCCGCCGGCTCGTCCTGTTCCATCACGACCCCGCGCACAACGACGACGCCCTGGACGCGATCGAACGGTGCACCGCCGACTATGCGACGCGTATCGGCGCGCCCGAGGTGACCGCGAGTTACGAGGGGCTCGAGATCGAGCTCGCCCCCGCCCGGCCCGGAGCCGAATGAGTCCGTCGCACAAGCAGATCCTGGCCCCCGACGCGGCCGCGATCCGCACGGTGGTCGGCCACTACGCGACCGGAGTGGCGATCATCACGGCCATCGACGGCGACGAGCCGGTCGGCATGGCGTGCAACTCGTTCACGTCGGTGTCGCTCGACCCGGCGCTCGTGCTGTTCTGCGCGGCGAAATCATCGTCGACGTGGCCGCGCATCCAGGCGGCGCAGAAGTGGGCGGCGAACATCCTGGACGAGGACGGCGAGGAGGTCTGCCGGCTCTTCGCGCAAAAGGGAGCGGACCGCTTCGCCCATCTCTCGTACACGACCGGACGCACCGGGGCCCCGCTCCTCGACGAGGCCATTGCCTTCGTCGACTGCGAGACGGTCGCCGAGCACGACGCCGGTGATCACGTGATCGTCGTCGGCCGGGCGCTGGAGCTCGGATACGCGTCGGAGGGCAAGCCGTTGCTCTTCTACCGCGGCGGCTACGGCCGCTTCGACATCTAGTACCGGCTGAAGCGGGTCACCGCGAACGGCGGAGACGATCGGCGACGTGCACGCGCGTCGTGGCCGCCATGATCGCGATGATCGCCTCGGCGAGCACGAGGATCCAGCCGACGAAGGAGATCCCGAGGACGAACGCAATCGTCGCCACGAGCAGGATCGCGGTGGCGAGCGCGTCCTGGGCCCGCACCGTCGTGCCCGCGACCCGCGGTTCGGCCGCGATCGCGCCGGGCGAAGGCAGGCGGGGGGCGATCAGCCGCTCGAACACCTGGTGCAGTGCGTTCGCCCGGGGACCACCGAGCGCGGCCACGGCGAGGATCACGGCGACGCCGGGAACCAGCCACGGGACCCGGAACACGAAGCCGGCCAGGAGGGCGATCCCGAGCGCGCCCTGGGCTACCCGATCCGTCCGCGCGTCCACCGCTTCGACGGGCTGGTCCACGGGGCGCAGACTAAGCGAGTAGCTCGCGAACAACTTTGGCCGACACCCGTCGCTGTCGGGATCAGAAGTCCCATCCGCACCGCCCCGCTCTTCCCGAAACGCACCCGGGCGACTACGCTGCGTGGCAGGGGCTACAAGCGGGGGGTTGGGCATGCGTCTTCGGCGTCCAGAAGTTCAGGACAGTGCGGCGACCGCGAAAGTCGACCTCCGCAACGCAACGGCGCTCGCGGGAATGGGCGGCGCCGCGGTCCTGTCGGGAACGCTCGACGTCAGCCGCGTCCGGGAGGCGACCCGGCGGGGCCGGCTCTGGCGGCTGCTTCTCCTGCTCGTCCCGATCACCGCGTACCTGTACTACCGGATCCTCTCGCACAACCTGATCAGTCCCGGGCTCCCGCACTTCAGCGCGGAGCAGATCCAGATCTTTTTGCCGGTCGGGCTGATCGTGGTGCTGTGCATCGTGCTCGTCGTCCCGATGATGGCGATGGGCAAGTCGCCCCATGTCCGCTACGACGCCAGCGAGATCACCACGTCGCTCGACGACGTCGTGGGGCTCGGCCCGGTGAAGGAGGAGGTCGTCAAGACGCTGAACCTCTTCCTCGGCTACCAGACCTTCCGCCAGGTCATGGGCGGCAACCCCCGCAAGGGTGTGCTCTTCGAAGGCCCGCCCGGAACCGGCAAGACGTACATGGCCAAGGCGATGGCGCACGAGGCCGGGGTGCCGTTCCTGTTCGTCTCGTCGACCGCGTTCCAGTCGCAGTACTACGGCGCCACCGGGCGCAAGATCCGTAACTACTTCAAGGAGTTGCGCAAGGCGGCCGCAGAAGAGGGTGGTGCCATTGGCTTCATCGAAGAGATCGACGCCATCGCCGGAGCTCGTAGCGGCATGCGCGCGGCTCCGTACGACGGCACCTTCGGCGTGTACGGCACCGATCCGCACGGCCGTACCGTCGAGCGCAACATGAACGAGGGTGTCTCCGGTGTCGTGAACGAGTTGCTCATCCAGATGCAGTCGTTCGACTCGCCGACCGGTGGGCACCGGTTCGCAGGCTGGTGGATCGACGGCATGAACCGTTTCCTGCCCGCGCACCGCCGCATCCGCAAGCGTCCCCCCGCACCGTCGAACGTCCTGCTGATCGCGGCGACGAACCGGGCCGCCGACCTCGATCCTGCGCTGTTGCGCCCGGGTCGATTCGACCGCTCGATCCACTTCGACCTTCCGAGCCGCGCGGGCCGGCGCGACATCATCGACTACTACCTCGATCGCAAGGCGCACGTGCCCGAGCTCGACAAGGAGGAGCGTCGCGACGCCCTCGCCGCGATGACGTTCGGGTACACGCCGGTCATGATCGAGCACATCTTCGACGAAGGCCTCGTCTGGGCGCTGCGCGACGGGCAGATGGCCATGAACTGGGAGCACGTCCAGCAGGCGAAGATGACCGAAGAGATCGGCCTGAAGCAGCCGGTCGAGTACACCGACGAAGAGAGGCGCACAATTGCCACGCACGAGGCCGGGCACGCAACCGTCGCCTATCTCGTGGGTCAGAACCGCAAGCTCGAGGTCTTGTCGATCATCAAGCGACGCGACGCGCTCGGCCTTCTCTCGCACAGCGACGGTGAAGAGAAGTTCACGCGTACGCGCTCCGAGCTGCTCGGCATGATGAAGATCGCATTCGGCGGCATGAGTGCGGAAGAGATCTTCTTCGGTGAGTCGGGGACGGGTCCGTCGGGTGACCTCATTCAAGCGACGCGCATCGCCGCGCAGATGGTCGGGTCGTACGGCATGGCCGGTTCGCTCGTGTCGTACGAGGCGATCGAAGGCGGAATGATCTCGCAGGGCATCGTCGGCAAGGTGCTCGGTAACGACGACGCGCGCGCCGCGTTGGAGAAGTTGCTCACGCAGGCCAAGGCCGACGTGCAGATCATGCTCGACGACAACCGCTATCTCGTCATGGCGCTGCGCGACGAGCTCCTCGAGCGGTCCGAGTTGGTCGGCGACGAGATCGTCGACGTGTTGCGGGAAGCAGAAGCGCGCAAGCGACTCGACGACGGTGGTGTCCCGGCACCGAGCCCGCGTGGGTGAGCTCTCGGGCGCCCAAAAAAACTGACGGAGGCGTCAGGGACGCGCTGATAACCTCGATCGAGGTGGACGACGAGGGCGAGTCGAAGGAACAAAAATCCGCGCGTCGAGAAGCGGCGCAGCGAGAGGGCAAGCAGACCCGCCAGCAGGGCTGGCACCTCATGAAGGAGGCGGTCGGTCAGCACCCGCACCTCATGATCCTCGGCATCGTGGCCGGGCTCGTCTGGGCCACTGCGCGCGTTTCGGTCCCGCTGCTCGCTGGTGCCGCGATCGATCACGGGATCACGCGGGGACGAACCGGGGTGACGCTGGCGTTGACGGCCGCGATCGTCGGCGTCGGCGCGGTACAGGGCATCGGTACCGGTCTGCGGCGCTACGCGGCGTTCGGTCTGGCGAACCGCGTCGAGACCGACATCCGGATGAAGCTCGTCGCACACTTGCAGGGTTTGCACTTCGGCTTCCACGACCAGGCCCAGACCGGGCAGTTGATGGCGTTCGCGAACACCGACATCCAGCAGGTCAACAACGTGGTGCTGCTCGTGCCGCTCACGATCGCAAGCACGATCCAGATGGCTGCCGTCGTGGTGATTCTTGTGCTCCGCAGCCCCGGTCTCGCCCTGTTCGCGCTCGGCCTGCTGCCGTTGCTCAACTTCTCCGCGACGCGCTTCAACCACCGCATGTACCCGGTCGGCATGCAGCTCCAAAAGGAACTGTCCGACGTGTCGGGCGTCGTCGAGGAGAGCATCACCGGCGTGCGGGTCGTGAAGGGCTTTGGGGTCGAGCGGCTGCAACGCCACCGGCTCGCGGAAGAGGCCGACAGCGTCTATGACCGTTCGATGGATCAGGCGCGGTTGCGTTCGAACTTCATGCCGCTCATCGACCTGTTGCCCGCGCTCGGGCTCGTCGGAATCCTCTGGTACGGCGGTCACCAGGTGTTGGAACACCACCTCCAGGTGGGAGACATCGTCGCCGCGAACCTCTTCGTCGTCATGCTCATCTGGCCGCTGCGCATGATCGGCATGCTCGTGGGGCAGTTGCCCCGCTCCGCTGCGGCCGCGGGTCGGATCGACTCGATCCTCGCCACCGATCCCGCGATCGCCGATACGCCCGACGCGCGCGCGTTGCCCGACGGTCCGGGAGCGGTGCGGTTCGAGCGGATCACCTTCGGTTACGGACGCGGTCCGGCCGTTCTCGACGGCTTCGACCTCGACGTCGCGGGCGGTGAAGCGGTCGCGCTCGTCGGGGCAACGGCCTCGGGAAAGTCGACGGTGGCCCGGCTCATTCCTCGCTTCTACGACGTCCATTCCGGCCACGTGCGCATCGACGGCGCCGATGTGCGCGAGGTTCGGTTGCGCGAGGTGCGCCGGGCGGTCGGCCTCGTCTTCGAGGACACGTTCCTGTTCTCCGACAGCGTGCGCAACAACATCGCGTTCGCCGATCCGGAGGCACCGAACGAAGCGGTCGTCCGCGCGGCCACTCTCGCGGGCGCCGACGAGTTCATTCGTGACCTGCCCGAGGGTTACGACTCGATCATCGGCGAACACGGCTATTCGCTCTCGGGCGGTCAGCGGCAACGCATCGCGATCGCGCGCGCGGTCCTCGCGGATCCGCGCGTCCTGATACTCGACGACGCGACCTCGTCGGTCGACCCGTCGAAGGAGCACGAGATCCGTGCCGCGCTGGCCGAGGTCATGCAGGGCAGGACGACGATCATCATCGCCCACCGGCCCGCGACGATCGCATTGGCCGACCGGGTCGTGTTGCTCGACGGCGGCAAGATCGTCGCGGACGGAACCCACGAGCGGTTGCTCGCCACTTCACCTCGGTACCGCGAGGTGTTGGCCCGCGCTGCGCTCGAGCCCGACGCCCACTCGGGCGAGCAGAGCGAAACCATGAACCCGGACGCGCTGCTCGACCTGCCGGGGGTGGGTGACTGATGGGGTGGTGGGGAGACAACGTTCCCGAGGAGACGCTCTCGCGCGACGAGGCGACGCGCGTGGTGCGGCGACTGTTCCGCATGCTCCGCCCGCAGCGGGCGATGATCGTCGTGGCCGTCTTCGTGTTGATCGGGCAGGCCGCGGCTTTGCTCGCCGGCCCCGCGCTCGTCGACCACGGCATCGACGCCGGGCTCCTGCACAAGGACGCGGCCGGCAAGATCGTCGGCGACCCGGGCGCGCTCAACCTCTCGGTCCTGATCTATCTCCTGCTCGCGTTTGCGGGGTTCGTCCTCGGACGGATCGCGATCGTTCTCGTCGCCCGGATCGGCGAGGGCTTCCTGCGCGATCTGCGCAACCGGCTCTTCGGCCACATGATGAGCCTGTCGCTCGACTACTTCGAGACCGAGAAGACGGGCCGGATCGTCGCCCGGATGACCTCCGACATCGACGCGATGGAAGAGCTCGTTTCCCAGGGTCTCGTGCTCTTCGTGCAGAACACGTTCGTGTTCGTCGGCGCGGTCACGGTCATCCTGATCGTGTCGTGGCAGCTCGCGGTCGGGATCCTGGTGATCGTGCCACCGGTCTACCTCGGGAGTCGATGGTTCCGGAAGGTGTCGAATCGCGCGTATCTCGAGGTCCGCGATCGCATCTCGTCGAACCTGACCACGTTGCAGGAGAGCCTCGAAGGCGTTCGGGTCGTGCAGGCGTTCGGGCGGGAGGACTCGTTCATCAAGAAGTTCCACGGGACCAACGAAGACCAGTACGAAGCGAACATGGAGACCGTTCGCATCTCGTCGAAGTACTTCCCGATCATCGAGTACGCAGGTGTAGTCGGTACCGCAGTGATCATCGGGTACGGCGGTTGGCTCACCACCCGCGGGGTTGTCACCGTCGGTACCGTCGCCGCGTTCGTGCTGTGGCTGAACAGCCTGTTCGAGCCCATCAACCAGCTCAGCCAGCTGTACAACACTGTGCAGTCGTCGGCCGCCGCCCTCGCCAAGATCTTCGGCGTGCTCGACACCCGGCCGACGGTCCGCCAGCGCCAGGCCGCGATCGACCTTCCCCGGTCGGGTGACGTCGACGTCGACCACGTGACGTTCGCGTACGGCACCAGCGAGCCGGTGTTGCACGACGTCTCGCTGCACATCGCCGACGGCGAACGCATCGCCCTCGTCGGTCCGACCGGCGCGGGGAAGTCGACGCTCGCGAAGCTGATCGCTCGGTTCTACGACCCGGTCGAAGGCGCAGTGCGGGTCGGTGGCGTCGATCTGCGCGACGCCGAGTTCATCTCCCTGCGGCAACGCGTCATCGTGGTTCCGCAGGAGGGCTTCTTGTTCGCGGGCACGTTGCGCGACAACGTGCGGGTGGGGCGGCCGGAGGCGACCGACGCCGATGTCGAGCAGGCCCTGCGCATCCTCGGGCTGCTCGACCGGTTCGCGGCATTTCCCGAAGGTCTCGACACCGAAGTGCGGGAGCGGGGATCGCGTCTTTCGGCCGGCGAGCGCCAGCTCGTGTCGCTGGCCCGCGCCGCACTGGCCGACCCATCGGTGCTCATCCTCGACGAAGCGACGTCGAACCTCGACCCCGGCACCGAGCACGCGGTCGAAGCCGCGCTCGAGAACCTGATGCACGGCCGGACCGTCGTGGTCGTGGCGCACCGGCTGTCCACCGCGGCTCGCGCCGATCGCATCGGCGTGGTCTACGACGGTCGGCTGGCCGAGCTCGGTTCTCACGCCGAGCTCGTCGCCAGGGGTGGTCACTACGCCGAGCTGTACCGGGCGTGGGCGACGCATCAGGCGACACCCGAAGTGGCGTAGCGGTACCGTCGCGTCATGGTCACGACGCCGCTCCTATACGACCCGTACGACTACACGATCGATGCCGACCCGCATCCGATCTGGAAGCGCCTGCGCGACGAGGCACCCGTCTATTACAACGCGCAACACGACTTCTACGCGCTGAGCCGTTTCGACGACGTGCTGGCCGCGCACCTCGACCCGGCCACGTTCAGCTCGGCGCACACGACCGTGCTCGAGATGATGGAACCGGAGCCGAGCGCGTTCATGACGTCGATGATGATCTTCATGGATCCCCCGACCCACACCCGCTACCGCAAGCTCGTTAGCCGCGCCTTCACTCCGCGTCACATGTCGGAGCTCGAGCCCCGTATTCGTGCTCTGGCCGCCCGATTCCTCGACGAGTTCGCCGACGCGGGGTCGTTCGACTACGTCGCCGACTTCGGAGCGCGCCTTCCCGTCATGGTCATCTCCGCGTTGCTCGGCGCGCCCGAGGAGGACGAGGAGCAACTGCGCGAGTGGACCGACGCGATGTTGCACATCGATCCGGGCGAGATGATGGGCACGCAGGCAATCGAGATGCGGGGATCGGTGCACGACTACTGGCAGGGCCTGATCGACGATCGGCGCCGCAACCCGCGGGCCGACATCATGAGCGAGCTCATGGCGTCCGAGTACGAGGACCACGACGGCTCGATGCGCCTGCTCACCGACGACGAGATCCACGCGTTCATGGGTCTCATCTCGGGCGCAGGCAACGAGACCGTCGCCCGCTTCCTCGGATGGTCGGCGCTCGGGCTCGACCAGTTTCCCGACGAGCGGCGCAAGCTCGCCGCCAATCCCGGCCTGATCCCGAACGCGGTCGAGGAGATCCTGCGGTGGGAGGCGCCGTCGGCGATCCAGGGTCGCTGGGTGACTCGTGAGGTGCGAGTGCACGACACCGTGCTTCCCGCCGCGACCAAGGTCGCGTTGCTCACGGGCGCGGCCGACCGCGACGAACGGATGTGGAAGGACCCCGACCGCATCGATGTCGAGCGCGACATGAGCCGGCACGTGGCGTTCGGCTACGGCATCCACTTCTGCCTCGGTGCCGCGCTCGCCCGGCTCGAGGGCCGCGTTGCGCTCGAGGAGACGCTGAAGCGATTTCCCACCTGGAGCGTCGACTACGACAGCACCGAGATGGTGCACACGAGCACGGTGCGCGGCTACGCCAAGGTGCCGATCAGCTTCTAGGCACTCGGTGTCGCCCCGCCCAGACGTCCCCGGCGCTCGATGTCCGCGCGGTCGTGCACGAGCTCGTGGTGCCTGTGCATGGTGATCCACTCGACCGTACGGAGTGCGCGCTCGAGATAGTTGTAGACGCCCGCTCGTGCCCAGCGCGCGCCGTCGAGGAACTTGTAGCCGACGAAGTCGAACAGCCTGCCGATGGGGCACCGGCGAAACGCTGCCGGACCGCGGGGGTCGCGGCGGGCCGGCGCCCGTGGCGCGTCCAGATCGCGATCGCTCCGGGCGCGCACAGGGTGGGGAGCAGGTCGATCGCGCGCATCATGTCGGCATCGGTGATGTTGCCGAACACGCCGCAGACCAATGCGAGGTCCGCCGGGACGCCCCCGGCGTATGCCGACAGTGCGCCGGCGTCGCCGCATACACCACTTCGACACCTGCGGTGCGTGCTCCCTCGCCGTGGCGGCGAGAACGGGGTCGAGCTCGACCAGTCGACCGACGACGTCCGCGCGGAGCGCGTGGTGTTCCAATACTCCGAGCAGGTCGTGGCCTTCGCCCGCGCACATGCTCATTACCCGGATCGGGCCGGTCGGGGTCGCGGCGAGCGTGTGCGCGATGCTCTGCTGCACCGTTGCGAGGCGCCGGGCGAGCGGGCTCCCCAACTGGTCTTCGCCGGTGTGACACTCCTGCCAGTCGTGCCGGGCCTGCGCCATGGGACAGAATCCTTTCATGACCTATCGCGTCGTTCAGTGGGCAACGGGGTTGCTGGGCAAGGAGGCGGTCAAGGGCGTCCTCGCCCATCCCGAGCTCGAGCTCGTGGGGTGTTGGGTGCACAGCGACGACAAGGTCGGTCGCGACGTCGGCGAGCTCTGCGGCATCGGGCCGATCGGGGTGACGGCGACGAACAGCCCCGACGAGATCTGCGCGCTCGACGCCGATGCCGTGGTTTATTCGCCCGTGATGGCGAGCACGCGCGACGTCATCCGGTTGCTCGAGTCGGGCAAGAACGTTGTCACGCCCGTGGGTTGGATCTATCCCGCCGACACGCCCGGCGTCGCCGCGATCCAGGCCGCATGCCTCACTGGCAAGGTGACGCTGCACGGCACCGGCATCAACCCCGGCGGGATCACCGAGCGCTTCCCGCTCATGCTGTCGGCGTTGTGCCGCGACATTCGGCACGTGCGCGCCGAAGAGTTTTCCGACATTCGCAATTATCCGACCGACATGGTCGTGCGCGAAGTGATGCTCTTCGGCAAGACGCCGGAGGTCGCGGCGAAGAGCCCGATGATCGAGATCCTCGGGCACGGGTTCATGCAATCGATCGACATGGTCTGCGCGGAGCTGGGCTGGAAGATCGACGCAAAGAAGCCCTCGATGCACGAGTACGCGGTCGCGACGGTCGACATGGACACGCCCGTCGGCGTGATCGAGAAGGGTACGGTGGCCGCGCAACGGTTCACGTGGCAGGGCACCGTCGATGGCAAGCCGGTGATGACGGTCCGGGTCAACTGGTTGATGGGGTCGGAGAACCTCGACCCGGCGTGGACGCTCGGCGAACAGCGGTTCGAGGTGGAGTTCGACGCGGAGCCGCCGATGAAGACCATCTTCCACGGTCTGCACCCGCCGGTCATCGGCGAACACGCCGAGATCGGGCTCATCCCGCCTGCGCAGCACTGCGTGAACGCGATCCCGTACGTGTGCGAGGCCGAGCCCGGCATCAAGACGTACCTCGACCTGCCGTTGCTGGCGGGCCGCGCGACCCTGAAGTAGCGCGGTCGCTACAGCCGTTCGAACGGGATCGTGAACGCGGGCGATTCGACGCCGCCGTCGACCTCGAAGATCTTCCCGGTCACGAACGACGACGCATCCGACGAGAGATAGACGACCGCGGCCGCGATGTCAGCCGGTTGGCCGACGCGCTGCATTGGCGTGTTGTCTTCCAGTTGCGCGCGCACGGAGTCGTCGGAGAGCACGTGCGCGAGGGCGTCGGTCTCGATGCCGCCGACTTCGATCGCGTTCACGCGGATCTTCGGTGCGAGCTCGGGCGCCATCGCCCGCGTCATCATCGACAGCGCGGCCTTCGCGGTCGCATACGCGGTGAAGCACGGCTGGACCATGCTCGCGGAGCGCGACGAGATATTGACGATCGCCCCGCTGCCGGCGTCGACCATGTGCGGGACGACGAGCTTGCTGAGCAGGAACGCGGACGTGACGTTGAAGCGCAACGCCATCTCGAACGATCGCTCGCTCGTCGCCATGAGGGCGCGGGGGAGTGAGCCGCCCGCGTTGTTCACGAGGATGTCGACCCGACCGAGCTCCGCGACCGTGCGTGCAACCAACGTTTCGAGCTGCTCGGTGATCATGACGTCGGTGGCAACGGCCAGCGCCCGGCGTCCGTGCGTGCTCACGTCGGCGGCGACCGCGTCGATATCCGACTGGGTGCGCGCCGCGCACACCACGTCGGCACCGGCTTCGGCGAGGGCACGTGCGCAACCCGCGCCGATGCCCTTGCCCGCACCCGTGACGATCGCGACCCGACCGTCGAGGCGGAAGTCGTCGAGAATCAAGGTGTTGGAATCCGCGAACTAGTTCGCGAGGGCTTTTTCGATCGCACCGACGATGTCGGCGTTCTCGGGCTCGACCATCGGCGAGAACCGCTGGATAACTTCGCCGTCGCGGCCGATCAGGAACTTCTCGAAGTTCCAGCGGATGTCGCCGATGTGACCCTCGGCGTCGGCGACCGGTGTGAGCTGCTGGTAGAGCTCGTGACGGGTGTCGCCGTTCACGTCGATCTTCTCCGTGAGTGGAAAGTCGACGCTGTAGTGGGTGCTGCAGAACGTCTTGATTTCGTCGGCGGTACCGGGCTCCTGCGCACCGAACTGGTTGCAGGGGACGCCAACGACCTCGAAGCCCTGGGCGCCGAAGCGCTCGTGGAGCTTCTCGAGACCTTCGTACTGCGGAGTGAGACCACAGAAGGACGCCACGTTCACGAGCAGCGTGACCTTGCCCTTCTCGTCGGCGAGCACGCCGGCCTTGCCGTCGATCGAGTTGAGCGGAACGTCGTACACCGACATGGGTGGCCCCTTTCGAGAAAACTGCCTGTCCGCACCCTATGACAGCGGGGAGCGGCTCCGCACCCGGGTGCTCTTCGCCGCTTTGCGCTCGGGTGCTCAGCCGAGCAGGTCTTCGAGGAGAGCGACACACTCGAGCTGCGCGCACGCGGCCGTTGCCCGCTTCGTACCGCCGAGCCCGATGTGCAGCGGCTGCCATTTCGAGCCCATACCGGCCGTCGACGTGGCGGACACCCACGAGTACACCGCGAAGAGCCGGTACTGCTCCCACGCGGCATCGGTGTCGAGGTCGATGCCTTCTCCGGCGAGCAGCTCGCAGTACCGATCGACGAGCATGCGCTCGTCGGCGGCGCGCACTGCCGCGGGGATCGAGTTGCACAGCACGTACGCGACGTCGCGCAGGCCCGGCGAGCGACCGATCATCGCCCAGTCGAGGAAGCCGGTGCGGTCGCCGCCGACGCTGTCGACGAACAGATTCCCCATGTGTGGATCGCCGTGTACGAACGTGCGAGGTCCCGAGTTCCACAGCGCCACAATGTCGTCGTTGCGGGCGAGGTAGATGTCGGCGAGCCGATGGAACTCCTCGGGGAGCTGGCTGCCGACGTTGTCGACCGCCATCTTCACGAACGTCGCGCCGCCGCCGGCTGCACCCGTGCCTTTGGACGCCAACCAGGCGAGATCGCCGTCGGTGTCGAAACGGGACGACTCCCAGAAGTGCGCATGCAGCGCGGCCATGCTCTCGACGATGTCCCGGGCGCGCCCGGCGATGTCGTCGTCCTTCGGATGCGGGAAGCGGCAGCCCGCCGCGACGAGATCTTCGAGCACCATCGCGTAGCGGTCGCCGTCGGTGTCGGCGAACCACACCTTCGGGATCCGGACTGGGATCTCGGGCGCGAGATCACGGTAGAAGCGAGCCTCGGCGACGCCCATCCCGACCGAGGTGACGAATTCCCGTTGGCCCTCGTCGAACGGCGCGAGCTTGACGAACACGGTGGCCGGTACTTCGGGCGCACCGGTGAGAGCAACGCGGGCCCGGCCGGTGGTGCCGGAGCTGCGGTCCACGACTTCGGCGGTATGCACGTCTCGTTCGAGCGCGGCGCCGAACCACTCCGCGGTCAGGTCGGAGACGTCGAGCGGCAGCACGGGCGTGAGGCTACGCGCTGCCGCTAGCTTCTGCTTTCGTGCCTACCTCACGCGTGAATCGGCAGGTCGTGCTCGCGAACCGACCCGTCGGGATGGTCACCGAGACGTGCTTCACCACCGCCGAGGTCCCGGTCCCCGAGCTCGGTGAGGGCGAGGCGTTGCTCGAGGTGCGGTACCTCGGTATCGATCCGACGATCCGCGGTTGGATCAACGAACGCGGCAACTACATGGCCGGTGTCGCGATCGGCGAGCCGGTGCGATCGAACGGCGTCGGTGTGGTCGTCGAGACGAACAACCCCGACGAGTATCCGCTCGGGCGCGCGTTCATGCATCTCACGGGTTGGCAGCAGTACTGCGTTGTGGAGTCGAATCCGTTCCCGCCTATCACGATGGTCCCCGAGGGGGTGGAGCTGCTCGACGTGCTCGGGGTGCTCGGTCACGTCGGCATCACCGCGTACGTGGGGGTGCTCGAAGTCGCGAAGCCGCAACCGGGCGAGGTCTTCTGTGTGTCGGCGGCCGCGAGCAGCGTGGGATCGGTGGCCGGACAGATCGCAAAGCTGCAGGGCGCGCGCGTCATCGGTATCGCGGGATCACCGGAGAAGTGTGCATGGGTCGTCGACGATCTCGGCTTCGACGCGTGCATCGACTACAAGCGTGAAGACGTTGCCGCGCGCCTCAGGGAGCTCGCGCCCCAAGGTGTGAACGTGTTCTTCGACAACGTCGGGGGTGGGCTCCTCGACACCGTGCTGCGTCGCCTCGCACTTCAGGCGCGCGTCGTGTTGTGTGGCGACATTTCGACGTACAACCTCGACGGTCCCTCACCGCCGCTGCACAACGTCCGCTACCTGATGGGCAAGCGGGCGCGTATGGAGGGCTTCAACACGCTCGACTACTGGGACCACTACCGCGACGCCGCCGCCAAACTCTCGGGCTGGCTCGCCGACGGCAGGGTGAAGGCTCGCGTGCACGAGCTCGAAGGCATCGACCGCGCGCCGGAAGCGTTGGTCCGTCTGTTCTCCGGCGATCACCTCGGCAAACTCGTCGTCCGCGTCTGAAACCTCCACCAACAGTTGTCGGACTTTTCCGCGCCTGGCGCGGATATCTCCGACAACTGTTGGTAGGAAAGGTCAGGGTTCTTCGAGTTCGGCGATGGGGATCGTGGGCGCGGGTTGATCCGCGGGAGGGATCTCTCCTTGGGGCGCGACCAGCGCCGCGGGCGCGATGTGGGGGAGGTGCACGCGGAAGATCGAGCCGGACCCGGGTGCGCTCTGCACCTCGGCGCGACCTCCGTGCGCAGCGGCGATGGCGGCCACGATCGCGAGCCCGAGGCCGGCACCGCCACTCGAACGCGTTCGCGAAGGATCGGAACGCCAGAACCGCTCGAACACGCGACTCGCATCCTCGGTCGCCATGCCCGGTCCGTCGTCCGCGACCTCGATGACGGCTTCGGCTTCGCTGTCGACGACCCGCACGTGCACGGGCGTGTCCGGCGGCGTGTGTCGGTTCGCGTTCTGCAACAGGTTGCCGAGCACCTGCCGGAGTCGGGCCTCGTCGCCCGGCACGAGGATGGCGCCGTTCGGCGAGTAGTCGATCGGTCGGTTCGGCGCGACCGCGCGCGCGTCGTCGACCGCGTCGCGAGTGAGGCGGGTCAGGTCGACGGGATACTGCTCGACGGGCCGCCCCTGGTCGAGACGCGCCAACAACAACATGTCGTCGACGAGGGAGCCCATGCGGTCGGCTTCCTCCTCGATCCGCCGCATTGCCTTGGCGAGGTCTTCGGGCCGATCGGCCGCACCCCGGCGGAACAACTCCGCGTAGCCGCGGATCGACGTGAGTGGCGTGCGCAACTCGTGCGACGCGTCACCGACGAAGCGGCGCAATCGCCCTTCCGACGCGGCGCGCGCCGCGAATGCCGTCTCGATCTGTTGCATCATCTCGTTGAGAGCAAGCCCGAGTCGTCCGACCTCGGTGTGCTCGTCGACCACGTCGACCCGGCGGGAGAGGTCGCCGGCCGCAATCGCCCCTGCCGTCTCTTCCATCTGCTCCAGCGGCCGCAAACCGAGCTTGATGACCCACCACGCGAGCATCGCGAGCACGAGTAGAACCGCAAGCGTCACGATCAGTTCGACGAAGAGCAACCGGTGGAGCGACTCGCTCATGTCCTTGAGTGGGATGGCCACGACGAGTGTGGCCGGCCCCACATAGCTCTGGGAGCGAACGAAGAGATGGCCGGCGAGCGCGCGGTATGCCGGGTGGTGCACGGTGAAGATCTGGCCGAGGCTCACGGTGCTCGGCAGGTTCGGCTTCGACTTGCTCGAGAGCGTGTCGTTGCTGATCGAGGTGACCGTTCCATCCGGCGTGCGCAGCTCGGCGTAGGTGCCGAACGGCAGCGGCCGCGGCGCGTCAGGAGTGGCGTCGTCGGCCGTCGAAACGAACTGCTGGGGAGCGGCGACGGCCGACGCGAGCTGTTCGTTGACGCGCTTCGAAAGGAAGGAGCGCTGCTCGCTGTACGTGACGCCGCCGGCGACGGTGAGCCCGATCGCGGTCAGCACGACCAGTCCGAGCAGGAGCCGGACGCGCAGCGTCATGAGCGATCAGCCTTCGGGCGGGGTCCGCAACGTGTAGCCAACACCCCGAATGGTATGGATCAACGGGGGACCGAGCTTGTCGATCTTCTTGCGCAGATAGCTGATGTAGGTCTCGACCACGTTGGCGTCGCCGTCGAAGTCGTACTCCCACACATGATCGAGGATCTGCGACTTCGATAGCGCACGACGCGCGTTGAGCATCAGGTAGCGCAACAACTTGTACTCGGTCGGCGTCAGCTCGATCCGGGTGCGGCCTCGCCATACCTCGTGCGTGTCGTCGTCGAGCTCGAGGTCGGCGAACGTCAGCCGGGCGGTCCCCTCGCCGTTGATCGCCCCGGTCCGGCGCAACACGGCCCGCACTCGCGCGACCAGCTCTTCGAGGCTGAAGGGTTTGGTGACGTAGTCGTCGCCGCCGACGGTCAGCCCTTTCACCTTCTCCTCGGTGGAGTCGCGCGCGGTCAGGAACACGACCGGGACGTGGTGCCCGTCGGCCCGCAATCGCTGGACGACCGCGAACCCGTCGCGATCGGGGAGCATGATGTCGAGCACCATGAGATCGGGGCGGAAGGCCGCCGCCGCCCGCAGCGCGTCGGAACCGGTGCTAGCGACCTCGACGTCGAAGCCTTCGTACCGAAGCGCGGTGGCGACGAGGTCGGTGATGTTGGCCTCGTCGTCGACGACGAGGACTCGTGTATCAGCCACGCATATATGGTCGCACCCAGAGTTGTGTGAATGCTGTGAACACCCTGAGCAGGGTGAAAATGTGTACCGATCAGGCACTTTGGCCGGGAGGAAGTGCGCGTCTTTCCCAGGCTGATCCCAGGCTCGTGACCGAAGATGGTCAACCGGACGCGATGAAGGGATCACAAATGCAGCGCAGTCGGTTGGTTTCGGGCATCGCCGTGGTGAGTGCCGTGGCCGTCGGGGGAGTCGGCGGCGCGCTGATCGGGGTGCCGGGGCTCTCGGGCGCCACACAATTCCCGAAGGCGGCGACCCAGATCGCGACGACCGATCCGGCCCAGCCCGGCCGTCCGGCGCGCAACTCGCCCCTCCTCGACGCGGCCGCCAAGGCGCTGAAGCTGACGACCCAGCAGCTGCTCACGAAGCTGAGCGACGGTAAGACCACGATCGCCGATGTCGCCAAGCAGCAGAAGGTCGACATCAACACGGTGATCGCGGCGATGACGAACGCCGACAAGAGCCGGATCGGCGACATTGTCAACAAGCCCTGGCCGACGCCTCGCGCCGACGGCCCCGACGGTGGACGCGACGGCGCACCCGGCGTCGGTCCGATGAACGGTAGGGCGTTCGGCCGGTTCGGAGCCCTCGCGCTCGACCCGGTCGCCAAGGCGCTCGGGATCTCGGCGGCCGACCTGAAGGCGGACCTGGCCAAAGGCCAGACGATCGCGCAGATCGCGAAGGCAAAGAGCGTCGACCTGAACACCCTGATCAACACCCTCGTTGCCGACGCGTCGAAGCGGATCGACCAGGCCGTCACCGACAAGAAGCTGACGCAGGCCGAGGCCGACAAGTTGAAGGCCGCGCTGAAGACGGAGATCACCGATCTGGTGAACAACGGCTTCCCGAAAGGGCCGAAGGGCGGCTTCGGATACGGCGGTCGCGGTCATGGTGGTCACAAGGGCTTCGGTCCCGGACCGGGGCCGGACGCCGACCCGAACGCGGGGTCCGGCCCCGGTTCGACGCCGACCACGGTGAAACCGCCGACCGCGTAGCCGCTCCACGCTCGACCCACAGCCGACCCCGCGACGTTCGTCGGCTCCGGGCCTAGATTGCGAACCGCCCCGACGTCGAACGAGGAGCGGTCGTGCCGGAACGCGAGAGTTACGTCTCGGGAACACCCAACTGGGTCGACCTGCAGACGACCGATCAAGCGGGGGCGAAGCAGTTCTACGGTGAGCTTCTCGGATGGACGTACGACGACGCCCCGGTCGACGAAGTGAACGGCGTCTTCTACTCAATGGCGTCGTTGCGCGGCCGCCACGTGGGCGCGATCACCCCGCTCGGCGAGCACGCCGCGCCGGGTGTTCCACCCCACTGGAATTCCTACGTCAGCGTCGACGACATCGACGCGACCATCGCCAAGGTCGCGCCTTCGGGCGGGACGGTGGTGGCCCCGCCGTTCGACGTGTTCGACTCGGGCCGGATGGCGGTCGTCGCCGATCCCGCCGGGGCCGTGTTCGAGCTCTGGCAGGCGAAGGAGCACATCGGCGCCGCGCTCGTCAACGAGCCCGGTACATGGGCGTGGAACGAGCTGATCACGCCCGACATCCCTGCCGCGACCGCGTTCTACCAGGCACTGTTCGGATGGGGAACGTCCGCGCAAGCGGAAGCGGCGGCGAGCGGGCAGCCGTACACCGAGTGGACGCTCGGCGGTCAGAGCATCGGCGGCATGATGAATCCGCCGATGCCCGGCATCCCGCCGATGTGGGGCATCTATTTCGCGGTCGACGGCACGGACGCGGCCGTGGAGAAGACGAAAGCGCTCGGCGGGTCGGTCATCGCCGAACCCATGGACATCGAGCCCGGGCGTTTCGCCGCGGTTGCCGATCCGCAAGGTGCCATGTTCAACGTGATCACGATGACGGGTGAAGTGGCATGAGTAATCCTGCACTCCTCGAGAAGGCCCGCGCGCTGCGGCCCTTGATCGAGCACGACGCAGCCCAGGCCGAGGCGGAGTCGTCGACTACCGACGTCGTGGTCGACGCGCTCGCGGAAGCCGAGCTGTTCTGGATCCTCGTGCCCCGCGACCTCGGTGGCGCGGAAGCGGGCATCGAGGACGCGCTCGCGGTCTTCGAGGAGCTGGCGTACGCCGACGGGTCGACCGGGTGGTCGGCGATGGCCAACGTCACGTCGTCGGCGTTTGCGGCGATCTATTCGGGCGACGAAGCGGCCAAGACCATGTTCACCGCCGACGCGCGCGGCATCCACGCGGGGATGCTCGGGCCGGTCGGATCGGCCCGAGCCGCCGACGACGGTTTCGTCGTGAGCGGGAAGTACCAGTTCGGGTCGGGCTGTGCGCACGCAACGTGGTTCGGCGCGGGCACCCAGGAGGTCGACGCCTCCGGCGAGCGGATGAACGACGATTCGGGGATGCCGGCCCTGCGCGTCGTGTTCCTGCGCCCGGAACAGGTTGCACTGCACGGCAACTGGGACGTGCTCGGCCTCGCGGGGACGGGCAGCTACGACTACTCGGTCGAGGAGCAGTTCGTCGGCGAAGGGTTCTCGTTCCCGTTGCTGGCGGCGGTGCCGCGCCGGGGCGGCGCGTCGTACAACATCGGGTTGTTCGGGATCGTCGCGTCGGGTCACGCGGGCTTCGCGCTCGGGGTCGGCGCGCGTGCGCTCGACGAGCTCATCGCCCTGGTCCCGACCAAGCAACGGATGGGTGGGTTCACGCCCGTCTCCGACGAACAGCTCTTCCAACACGACTTCGCGATGCACGACGCCGCGCTGCGCGCGGCCAAGGCGTACGTGTACGACGTGTTCGGCGGGGCGGAAGCCGTCGCGCTCGAAGGCGGCACTCCGTCGCTCGTGCAGCAGCAACGCATGCGCCAGGCGACCACGTACGCGACTCGGGTGGCGGCCGACGCGGCCCGGTTCGCCTACACGTGGGCGGGAACGAGCGCGCTGCGCAACGGTGGTGTGTTGCAGCGCTGCTTCCGTGACATCCACGCCGGCACCCAGCACGTCTACGTCGACAACAACACGCTCACCGCGTACACGCAGGCGTTGTTGATGTCGGCTCCGCTCGGGGGTTAGCGGGTCTCGAGGTCGCGCCGGAGCACCTTGCCGGTTCCGTTGCGCGGGAGCTCGTCGACGAACTCGACGTCGCGCGGAACCTTGAAGCGGGCGAGGTTGGCGCGGACGAAGTCGCGCACGGTGTCGGCGTCGAGGCCGGAGCCGGGGCGGCCGACGACGAACGCTTTCAGGCGCGTGCCGTAGTCGGGATCGGGAACGCCGATCACTGCCGCCTCGACCACTCCCGGATGACGGGCGATCGCGTCCTCGACCTCGTGAGGGAACACGTTCTCACCGCCCGACACGATCATCTCGTCGTCGCGACCGTCGACGAACAGCCGTCCGTCGGCATCGAAGTGTCCGGTGTCTCCGGTGTGCATGAAGCCGTCGACCACGGATTTCGAACCACCGTCGGTGTAGCCCGAGAACGTCAACGGGCCTCGGACGAAGATGCGGCCGCTCGCGGCGGGCGGGACCTCGTGGCCGTCGTCGTCGAGCAACCGGACGAGCGTTCCCCGGGGCGGGTGACCGGCCGAGGTCGGTGCTGAGCGCAGATCGGCGGGTGTCGCCACCGAAACCGATCCGATCTCGGTCGAGCCGTAGAGGTTGTACAGCACGTCACCGAAGTCGTCCATGAAGCGCGTCGCGAGATCGCCGGGCAATGCGGACCCCGAGAGGGGCACGAAGCGCAGTGACGACGCGTCGTAGCGCGCCCGAATATCACGTGACAGTTCCATAATGCGCAGCAACATGACGGGTATCGCGACGAGGACCTCGGCGCGATGTTGTGCGATCAGCGCGAGTGCATGCTCCGGATCGAACTCGCGATCCAGCAGCATCGTGTCGCCGAGCAACAGGCTCGTCGACGCGTTGGCGAAGCCCCAGGCGTGGAAGCACGGCGCCGCGATCAGCATCTTCTCGTGGGCGCGGTAGGGGAGTCGTTCGAGGAGCGCGAGCGCGGCGCCCGCGTTGGGTGCGCTCGCGACCATGGCCCCTTTCGGTGGCCCGGTCGTGCCCGACGTGAGGATGATCGTGCGGCCCGGGGTTGCGGGCCGGTCGACTTCTGGCCCGTCGGCGTGGCGGGCCGCAAGATCGTCGAGCGTGCGCACATCGTGGCCGGCGGACCCGGGCTCCGGTTCGTCGGTCCACGCGCGCAGGCGATGCTCGATGCCGGCCGCGACGACGAGCGCCGTGAACTCGTCGTCGTGCACGAGGAGTACGGCTCGTTCCCGATGGACGACGTCGGCGATCTGCGGGCCCGCGAACCCGGTGTTGAGGTACAGCGCGTTCGCACCCAGCTTGGCCAGCGCGCCCGTGATCTCGAAGAAGTAGCGATGGTTGCGGCAGAGCACCGCGACGGTGTCGTCCGTGCGCACGCCGGTCTCGATGAGGCCGCGAGCGATCGCGGCGGCGCGGGCGTCGAGGTCGGCGAAGCTCAGCGATCCGTGTTCGTCGACGAGCGCGGGCCGGTCGCCGCGGCGCGCCGCGCCCATGGCGAACACGGCCGCGAGCCCGGGACCCCAGTGCCGGAACGCGCGGACGAGGCGCCGGAGCCGGTCGGGTCGTTCGGGACGCAATACACCGGTCTGGAGCAGGGCTCGGGCGGTGCGCGTGGCATCGGCAAGTTGTTCGGCGGGGCGCACGCGTCCGATGCTACGGGCCGATCCGATGTTGTGACGCAGCCGTGACGCGAGCAGGACGATGGTTCTCCCGTGCCCGACGTCCGCGTCCCGCGTCGCACCGCCTCGGCGGGTGATGACCAGAGATCGCTCGCCCTGTCGCTGGTCGACGCTCCGCTCCTCGAGACTGCACTCGCCCGCAGCTTCGAGCTCGTCGCGGGAGTAGCGCTCTTCGCGCTCAGTGCCACTGCGATCGTCGTGGTCCTGATCCCGAGCACCGCGTCGCGCCGCACGGGCTTTGCCGTCGAGTTGGTGTTCCTTGGGATAACGCTGGTCGTGCTCGCCTTGTTGTTGAGCCGGCGCAGCGCCCGGGCCGTGATGAGGCCGCTCGAGGTGCTCGACTCGGCACTGGCCGCGATCACCTCCGGTGATCTCGACGTCAGTGTCCGCCTCGACGGCGCCGCCGCCGAGATCCAGTTCGTGGGCGAGTCGGTGAACACGATGGTGCGCGAGCTCGCGCGCCTGCGCGTCGTCGAGATCGAGCGGACGAAGGACCAACGCGTGCGGCGCGAGCTCAGTGAGGTGGTGCACGCCTCGCTCGATCTCGACCACGTGGTGCAGCGCGCAGTCGAGGTGATCGGAGATGCCCTCGAAGTCGACCGCGTACACATTCGGCTCAAAGATGACGACCGGGTCCGGCTCGCGGCGGAGTGGAGGCGCGACGATGGCGTCACTTCGTTGATGCCGGTGTCGCCGGGAGACGAGCTGCATCCGCTGATCCATCTCATCGGTGTCACCGACGACCAAAGCGCGGTGGTGGTCAACGACGCGCGCGACGAGGCCCGGTTCGGTGTGGAGCAGCGGGTCGCGTTCGGCGAGCTGGGCGTGCGAGCGGCGCTGAAGTACCCGATCGTCGTCGGGCCGGACGTCGCCGGCGTACTGGTCGCCAGCGAACAGCTCCGCAAGCGCACGTGGTCCGAGAGCGAAGTGACCCTCATGGAGGGATTCGCGAGGGAGATCGGCCGGGCCCTCGATCACGCGCTCGCCTTCGCGCTCCAAAAGGAGATGGCCGAGCGTCTGGCCGTGCTCGATCGATCGAAGAACGACTTCTTGTCCGAGGTGTCGCGCGAGCTGCGGGGCCCGCTCGCGAGCGTGCTCGGCTACATCGAGCTGCTCACCGACGAATCCGCCGAAGCCGTGACCGAGGAACAACGCCGGATGCTCGGCATCGTCGAACGCAGCGGTGAGAAGCTCCTGGTGCTTATCTCGAACCTGTTGACGATGTCGCGTATGGAAGCGGGGACGTTCGAGCCGAAGCTCGCGCCCGTCGACGTGGAGAGTCTGGTGCGCAGGGTCGGCGATGCCGCCGCGGGCGCGGTCGCCACGGGTGCGCTCGAGCTCGATCTGAACCTGGAGCCCGGGCTCGAATTGGTCGCCGACGAACGCCAGATCGAGCGCGCGTTGCACAACCTGGTGACGAACGCGGTCAAGTTCACCCCGCCCGGCGGCCGGGTCGAGATCTCTGCGCGCGCCGAAGGCGACGAGATCGTCCTGGCGGTGCACGACACCGGGATCGGTGTGGCGTCCGAGGAGCAAGGTGAGCTCTTTACGCGCTTCTTCAGCTCGAAGACCGCACCGAAGCGCGAGACGCTCGGCGCCGGTCTCGGGCTCTACATCGTCAAACAGATCGTTGACGGACATCACGGCTCGGTCAGCGCGACGTCGGTCCACGGGCGCGGGAGCACGTTCACGATGCGGCTACCCGGCCGGCACGACGAACGTATGAGCCGCGTGAAGGTCGCGGCGTCGTGATCACAGCGCCGACAATCGAGGAGAAAGAATCATGAGTCTGATATTCATCGTCGACGACGATCCCGATGTCCGGGATCTCGTCGAGTACAAGCTGGTGCAGAACGGCCACGACGTCCTCTGCGCAACGAATGGGCAGGACGCGCTGCAGCTCGTGCCCGCAGCGATGCCTGAGTTGGTGTTGCTCGACGTGATGATGCCCGGAATCTCGGGATTCGACGTGCTGGAACGGCTGCGTGCGGATGCCTGCACTCATCAGCTGCCCATCATCATGCTGACGGCCAAGGCGCAGGAAGCCGACGCCGAACGCGGATTCACCCTGGGCGCCAACGACTATGTGCTGAAGCCGTTCAGCCCGCGAGAGCTCATGAGCCGGGTCAGCGCCCAGCTGGTGCCCGTCGGGTAGCGGGATAGCGTTGCCCTGCCAGCGCGGGCGACGGGCCGTAAAGGGTAGGTGCAACATGACATCGGACGTCCCGAGGGTTGCGGCGGACGCGGATCTCGACGAGGTCGAAGCGGCGCTGCGTGCATACGGCTGTGTCGTGGTCGAGAACATCGTCTCCGACGAACAGATGGACCTCGTCCAGGCCGAGCTCGAACCGTTCCTCGACGCAACGTCGTTGGGCGGTGACGACTTCACCGGGCGCAACACGCGCCGTACCGGTTCACTGCTCGCCCGCTCTCGCGAGTTCCGGCACCTCGCCGCGCATCCGACGGTGTTGGGCACGCTCGACCGCGTGCTCGCCGATCACGCGACGAGCTATCAGCTCCATCTGACCCAGGTGATCGAGATCGGCCCGGGTGAGCCCGCACAGCTCGTGCACCGCGATCAGTGGGCATTCGACTTTTTCCCGTTTCCAACGGGCTTCGACGTTGAGTGCCACACGATGTGGGCGATGAACGACTTCACCGAGGAGAACGGCGCGACGCGTGTGATCCCCGGGAGTCACCGTTGGGAGGACAAGCTCCGCCCGACCGGCGAGGAGACCGTTCCCGCAGAAATGCCGAAGGGCTCGGCGCTCTTCTATCTCGGTTCGCTCTACCACGGCGGCGGCGCGAACCGTTCGCAACACGTCCGCCGCGGAGTCAACGTCGGGTACACGCTGTCGTGGTTGCGCCAGGAGGAGAACCAGTATCTGGCGTGCCCGCCCGAGGTGGCGCGCGAGCTCCCCGAGGACATCGCGCGACTGGCCGGATACCAGCGAGGTGCGTACGCGCTCGGGTACTACGGCGACCTGCGCGACCCGATCGAAGTCGTCCGGGGCGAGCACGCCGAGGGACCGCAGAGCTTCCAGCCCACGACCTGACCGGCCGTTCATCCCGCTGTCGTCCGACAAAGAACGGGCGGGGGTGTCGTGTGTCGCCGACCTGACCGAGAGCAATGCGCGCTGTACGCGCTCAGCACGGCTCCGGGTGGGCCAGCCGGCTCGACCGCCTACCACCTTGCGACGTCGAGCAACGGCGGGGCGAAGTCGGATGCCGGTTCGGTGCCGGTGCACTTCGTGACGCCGGCGGCGAGTGTCCCGTTCAGAGCTGCGACGCGAGTGCAGGTGGCCGGCCGGGCCGACACCACTCTCGTCTTGGCCGAGGCTTCTTACGCGCCCGACTTCTCGAACGCGCTCACGCTGGGTGACGAGGTCGCGATCTCCGGTGACGGCATCGTGGCGTACGACAGTCAGCTCGCGGTGCTGTGCATCTCGAACGACGCCGGCACGCCGTGGACGACGAACCGGATCGCCGACCTGATAACGAAGGGCATGCCGGTCTCCGCGATCGGTGCGTAGATCGATGCCGGGCCGTTGGGTTACGCGGCAGTCGTCTCGACCGGCGCCGACCAGCACCCGTATCTCTTGCACAGCGCGGACGGCATCCAGTGGAGGACGACCGACCTCGTCACGGTGGGTGCATCCCGATCACCGATCAGTTACGTGCAGGGTGTCGTCGTCGGCGGGCACCACATCGACGTGACGCTCGGTTCGGGAGAGACGCCGGCCACACCGACGACGATTGCCAAGGTCGTCACGCTCGTGGCGACGCCGAAGGCGTAGGGCCCGACTTGGTCGGAAGGGCTGACGTGCATACAATGCTTGGTCCGCCGCGGGGTGGAGCAGTCTGGTAGCTCGTCGGGCTCATAACCCGAAGGTCGCAGGTTCAAATCCTGCCCCCGCCACCATCGAAAACACCTTAGAAACGGGACTCTCCGCCTTGCGGAGGGTCCCGTTTCATGTCGTGGTGGCGTCAACTGCCAGCAAACTGCCAGCAGCAGTCTCATTTCGGGACGCGAATCCTACCTAGCCGACGGGTCCCAGCCTCGGCAAGCAGCCCCGGATTCGTCGTCGCAATCCACAGGGCTGTCCTCTTGTTCCCCACAGGCCGAGGCGAGCATGGTGACAACGACGTAATTACGGCGCTGTCATCCGACCATTGCGATCGAACATACGTTCGTCGTACACTGTAAACGAAATGGGACGTTCATAATTATGGGTACCGACTGGGAAGAGACGCTGCGCGACTGGGTGAAACCGGCCAGCGACAACGAAGAAAGCAAGCGCGATCGCACCGAAGACGAAATTCGGACTGCTCTGGCGGACTACGAAGCGCTGCCGAACGCTGTCATCCGTGTGTTCGTACAGGGTTCTTACAAGAACCGCACCAATGTTCGACTACTGAGCGACGTGGACGTAGCCGTCGAGTATCAAGAGGGCGAGTCAGCTCCCACCGCGTACCCGACGATTGCAACCACGACAAAGATCGGATCAGCGAAAGAGCTCTCCGACGTCGATCTCGGGCTCAGCGACGGTGGTCGATTCAACTCGGCCGAGTACAAGGATCATGTCGAAGCTGCGATGGTCGATGCGTTTGGTGTCGACAAGATCGAGCGAGGCGACAAGGCGATCAGGATCAAGCCAGGATCGACGACACTGCCCGCCGACGTTGTGCCTTGCTTTCCGCATCGCCGTTATGACAGCGCACTCGACGTCCATCGCGGCATCCGGATATTTCCCGACAAGGGCTTCGCGATCGAGAATTACCCGCAACAGCATTACGACAATGGCGTTGCCAAAAACACCCGTACTAGTCGTCGATTCAAGCGCATGGTTCGAGCATTCAAGCGCATGTCGTACTACCTCAACGATAAAGACGGTACGACGCTTGTCCCGTCCTTTACGATCGAATCAATGGTCTACAACGTCCCCGACACTTACTTTGGCACGACGTCGTATCTCGACAACTTCAAGAGCATCGCGGAGTACTTGTGGTTTCAGACGTACGACCAAGATCGATGCAACGACTGGACGGAGGTGAACGAGCTCAAATACCTCTTCAGGGGACACGAGCTCGATCAGCGCAAGATAGCCAGCGACTTTGCATGGGACGCTTGGAAGAAGGTCGGCGGATAATCCATGATCTTCTCGTTACGCAATCGCCTGAAGATCTTGATATACGTCGGAGCCGGCGTGTTGCTCCTAATGGGACTGTTGACTGACGGTCCGAAGGTCGCCGGCATCACCGTCGGACGGCTCGGCATCGTCGAACTGGTCTTGTTCACTTTGATCGTGTATTTCAACCGTTGGGCTTGGCGCTGGCCGATCTTGATCGGGCTGCTCCGCACTGGGCCAGTGGTTCGCGGAACCTGGAAGGGGACGACCAAGAGTTCCTACGACGATGTGATTCGTCCCGCGTACATCACGATTCGGCAGACGTTCGCGGAGATCGAGGTGCGTCTCCTCAGTGAGGAGTCAACATCGACGACGACGAGCTGCCAGCTGCTTCGAAAGAATGAAGGTCTGTCGGTGATCGAGTACTCGTATATGAACACGCCGAGATCGTCTGTGCGCTACCGAAGTGCCGTACATTTTGGAGCAGCACGGCTGGAATGCACTGGGCAGCGTCCCACTCGACTTGAAGGATCGTATTGGACTGATCGGGGCACGACGGGTGAGTTGGAGTTCGCGTATTACACGAAGAAGGTGCTCCAAACGTACGCCGATGCTGAGGCGCATTTCGCCCAACGTGAAGAACAGTGACCGCATGACGAAAGGAAAACACTCCACTTTCATGGAGTGATGCGCGCGCGTCTTGGTAGCGGGGGTAGGACTCGAACCTACGGCCTCTTGGTTATGAGCCAAGCGAGCTGCCGCTGCTCCACCCCGCGATAAGGCCCTCAATAAGAGTCGGCGCGTTTTCAATTGTCTCATCATCTGTCAGATTGGTCAACGCTGACGTCACGTCGCGTTCAGTGCGTGCCGTAAAGATCAAGTCGGCAATCTGATCCGCCGCGTGCGATTCCATCTGCGGAATGGCATGCATGTAGACATCCTGCGTGAAAGCCACGGTGGCGTGACCGAGGCGATCGGACATGATCTTCGGCGGTATGCCGGCTGCCAATCCGAGCGTGGCGTGGGTGTGCCGCAGGTCGTGCAAACGGATACGACGCATACCGAGGCGTGCCACCGTCCGATCGAACGTCTGCGAGAAGAAGTCCGGATGCACCGGAGCGCCGGTGAGCTGACAGAACACGAGATCCTGATCGACAAACCCCGTGCCGAGTTCGGCGCGTTCCGCCCACTGTCGCTTGCGATGATCGCGCAGCGATTGCACCGTCGTCGTGTCGATGGCGATTGACCGCCGCCCCTTCGCCGTCTTCGGCGTGCCGACGACGATCTTGTAGTTGACGCACGTAATCGTCTGCCGTACAGCCAGTCGACGGGTCTGAAGGTCGACGTCGCGCCAACGCAGTCCCAGCACTTCGCCGCGACGCATTCCGGTAGAAGCCGCAATGACGTAGGCGGCGTACAGCCGGTGATCGCGCAACGCACCAAGGAAGATGCCGACCTCTTCGCCGCTCCAGGTCATCAGTTCCGCCGAGCCGGCGGTACGCGACTTGGGCGCATCTGCCGCCTGGGCGACGTTGCGGGTGACGAGCTGCTTGCGCTCGGCGTCCTTCAGTGCCTTATGTATTGTGGTGTGGATGTAGCGCACGGTCTTCGGCGACAGCCCGCCGCCCTTGCTGTCCTTGCGACCGCCGCTCAGAAGCTCGGTGTAGAGCTGGTCGAGATGCGCCGCCGACAGGTTCTGCAGGTTCACGTCACCGATACGCGGTATGACGTGATTGCGCAGTGTTCGGTTGTAGCTGTCCCAGGTGGTCGGCCGGAGCGATCGCTTGGCCAGGGGCAACCAGTGCTGGGTCAGGTAGTCGCCAACTGTCAGGCGGGTCGGCTCGACGAGGTCGCCGTGTTGCAGTTTCGCCAACGTCTCGGTGAGAAACGACTGCGCCTCCTTCTTGGTTCGAAAGCCGCCGCGCGACTTTTGCTTGCGTTTGCCGTTCTCGTAGACCACGAAGCATGCGGACCAGACGGCACCGCGCTTACGAATCCACCCGCGTTGCATTACGAAGCCTCCGATCGTTCGATTGGTGTTTCGGGATCGACGAGCAGCAGACGCCGCAGCGCGGCGGTTGGTACGCGGATAATGCGACCGACGCGAATGATCGGCACCGGGAAGGTGCCGTCGCGGATCGACTTGTAGCCGGTGCTGCGGTCGATACCGAGTTCGGCGAAGGCTTCCTCGGCCGTTAGCACCGGTCGAATGGCAGGGTCAGGCAACATGAGATCAGTCCTACGTGAGACATCCCGACGATCAGTCGCGCGGAAGTACTTCCAGGTACGCCCGAATGAAACGGCGGCCCGCGCGCGGCCGCCGTATGGACGTTCGATTACGGGTGCGAAGGCGCTCATGTCGGGACTCCTGCGGGTATGGGCTCACACCATGCGGGATGGCGTGAACGCTTGTAGGAGGCGGAGGAGCTACCAGCCGACTTGTACAAATGCAAGGTCCAAGCGGCATTGTTGACGCCGCAGCGCGGCTGCGGCCGGGTCAGTCCGATCTGGGCCAGGCGGGTCTGCATGGCCGGTTGACTGACGCCGAAGTGGGCGGCCAGCACACCGACGTCGGTGACGCCGCGCGACCACAGGTGGCGCACCATGACGCGCGGCACCAACAGGCAACCGGCGAAGTAGTCGCAGACCTGTTCGATGAAGTCATGACGCTGTGCCGCGGGAATGCCTTCGTAGAGCACGTCGATGAAGCGGTGATCGAGAATGTGCTTCAACTCGTGCGCCAGGCTGAATCGTTGGCGAGTCTGTGGTTCACTCCCTCGGAGCAGGATCAGCCACCGTCCATCGGCCCAGGCAGTCGCGCCCGAGACGGGCAACGGGCTCATGTGCTCGACTTGGAGACGTGGCAGTTCGGCGATGGCGGACGTCGGCAGCAGGGGTCGACGCTCATCAGTGAGCACGCGGAACCGGGTGGCCTGCAGCTCGGCGATACGCAGCGCTTGCTCGCGTGTCAGAGCCGTGATCGGCACGAAGTCGCGCAAGGTGGCGATGACGGAGCGGCTCACGATGCGCCTCCGGATCGATCGCCGGAAACGGTCGGGTCATCCCAGGGCCCACCCTTCGGTCGGGGCTGCGGTTTCGGTCCGGGTGTGCCGCTAGGACTTTGCTTGCGCGGGAAGACTGGCTTGTCGGCCGGAATGCCGTAGTGATTGCGCAGGTGATCGAAGTAGCGCTGCAGCTCGGCCAAGGCCTTGGGTGGCAGCTGGTATTTGTTGCGTAGATACGGCGTCAGCGTCGGCAGCTCGGTGGTCGTCTCGTACCCGGCCAAGATATAGATGTCGGCCAGTTGTGCGGCAACGACACGGGCGATCGGTGCCAGCATCTTCGGGCTGGGCGATTCGTAGACGCCGTTCTCGAGCTTGCGCCAGAAACTGGCGTCGACTCCAGCCGCTTCAGCGGCATCGGACACGCTCAGGCCGGCGGCCCGTCGATGTCTGGCGATGTACTCGCCCAATAGCTTGTTAGCTCGCTTGTTCATTCCTCTAGTTTGTTGCTCCTTGCTCCATATTTTACGCTTCGGCGCGACGTGCGTCCATGCGATCTGCGTTGTGGAATAGTCACCAATCAAAGACATGCACTCCCTCCTTTCCTTCACTTATTTCGGTAGTCCGTTGTTGCCAGATCGCCTGCAAAGGCGGCGACGTCGATGCTGATGTAGGGCTGTAACCAAGTCGGGCCAAGCTCGTTGACGTCAATGCCGAGGTCGTCCAGCATCTGCTCGGCGAACGCCTCGAAGGTTGGCCACGTGCCTTGGTAGTGATCGCTGAAGTGTTCGAGCTGGTCGTCCCAGTAGCGGCGATCAAGTAGCGCAGCCCAGTGCGCGAAGGCTTCGCCGTGTTCGGCGATGCCGCTGGCGATCGCTTGGACCTGTTCGATGTTTTCCCATTCATCGAGAGCGAGCGGGCCGAAGCCTTCGTAGTCGTGGACGGCCCACTCTTCGGCGTGCGGCTCGGTTGACGCCGCCAACATGGCGCGGAGTTGTGTCCACGTCGTCTCGATGTCATCCTCGAGCGTGATCCAGACGCCGTGCAGTCGGCCGGCGTTGTAGTCCGACAGGCTGGCGACGTAGATCCGCGGTACTTGCTCGCGCAGTCCCTCGTGCGTCTCGTTCTCGTTGCCGGTTGATTCGGGACCGGTTCCCCTGCGTTCTGGTTCTTCCATAGGCATTACTCCTTTCGTTGTTGCGTTAGTCGAAGTCATGGCGCGGACGGCCACGGCTATCCGGTCGCGGGCAGTTTCCGTCGAGTCGATCGCCGCGGGCGCCGGGATGCGGCCGGTTCGACGACCGAACGTGGTCAAGCCATCGACACGTCGGGACGAGCGGTCCAAGCGTGAACTCGTACGAGACGACGTGGCCCTCGTCGCCCGGTCTGTCGGTGGTCCAAATCTCGAGCTGTTCATAGGTGGGCTCTTCAAGCTGCGGCTCTCGACCCCTTCCGTTGTTGCCGGTTGATTCGGGTCCGGCTCCCGCTGGTGATGGTCCTTCGATCGCGAATCTCCTTTCGTACTTACGTTGTCGGTCATGCGGCGACCTCCGCGACCTTGGCGTCGTCGCCGTGACGCGGCACCCGTGCATCGGCAATACGCCGATCGGCGAGGCGTGCGAACGTCGGATTGAGCTCGATGCCGCTCCAGCGTCGACCAAGTCGTTCGGCGACGACGGCAGTGGTGCCCGAGCCCATGAACGGGTCGAACACCAAACCCGGTTGCCACCCGGCGTTGCAGGTGCAGTCGGCACGCATTGCGCCCAGCCGGTCGCGTCGCCTTTCGCGTCGCCAGGGTCGGCCGCAGTGGTTACAGACGCGCTCCGGACAGCTGAGCTGCATCGGCCGCTCGACCAGTTGTTCGGGATAGACGGCGAAGTGCGAGCCGGCGAATGTCGCCGTGGCTAGTCGCCAGACGTCGGTCGGGTTCTTGCCGAGCGGATGACCGGCTCGACCCTCTTCTCGCGTCCGCCGCAGTCCATCATTGGATCCGGCCAGCGGACCGGCCCACTGGGGATGCGCCGACTCGTACTTGGCCTCTTGGCTGACTCGACTGCGCGCCTTTCGACTGATGTGCGGTTCGCGCACGGCATCGAGATCGAAGTAGTAGTCGGCGGAGCGGACCAGGAAGTAGACCGGTTCCCATGAGCAGGTCAGCCGATCTTTCACGGACGCTGGCATCGGGTTGGGCTTGGCCCAGACCACCTTGTTGCGGATGATCCAACCGTCGCTCATGAGCTTGAGCAGTAGGCGTTCCGGTCCGAGCAGCAAGCTCTTGGCGGGCGCGCCGTAGCGCAGCCCGCGGCTGTAGCTGTCGCCGAGATTCAGCCAGACGCCGCCGGTCGGTTTCAAGATGCGGGCGAGTTGCTTCATGACGGCGAGCAGCTCAGCGACCCATTGGTCAACTGATCGCTCGAGCCCGAGCTGCTGGTCGTGGTGGTAGTTGCGCAGCAAGAAGTAGGGCGGGCTGGTGATGACGCAGTCGACGGTGGCGGTGGCGATGGTCGGCAGCAGGGTGCGGGCATCGCCGACGAGCAGTTGGCGATCACCATCGTGAAGGCGCCGGTCGTCACGGCAGTAGATGCGTTGACGTGACAGGTTGGCAACGACCGTCATGACCTGTCCCCGTTGCCACCAAGTGCCTGGGCGATCGCGGCTGGGAAGCTGCCGTCGGAGCAGACGTCGAACAAGCGCCGGGCGTCAGGCTCAAGTGCGGCGAACCAGTCGATGAGGAGATTGGCGTGGGCGTCAGTCGGAGCAATCCACAGCACCTTGGGAAACACGCCGCTGATGGCCTGTTCGGTACCTGACTGGAAGTAGCTGACGTACTCACGGGCCTTACGCAGGAGGGTCGGTCGGTGTTCGGTGGCGCGGTCGACTTCGACGAACCAGCGGTGCTCCCAGTCCTGGTCGGCCAGGATGACGAAGGCGTCGGGCTTGATGGTCAGCTGTCGGCCGTGGTCGCCGGGATATGTCCGCCAGCTAGCCGGTTCGGCTTCGAAGCCCAGCAGTTCGATCTCGTGTCGAGCTTCGGCTTGGTGCAGATCGACGTAGCGGTCGGTGATGGCGAGGGCGTGGGCCAGGTAACGATCGCCCGGTGTCGATGGCGGACGAAGTCGCCGGTTGGTGGCGGCGTCAGCAACGACACGTAGGCCGGCCACGTCGAGCGAGTACGTGTAGCCGTTACTGCCGGCGCGCACGCCACCGATGCGGCGTTTGAGGCGAGCGATGAGACGGAACTTGGTCAGCTTGGCGAGGTGATGGCGCGCCAGTCGGTTGCCCGTGTCGGAGTCAGACCAGTACAGCCGTCGCAGTTGACCGCCGGTAGCGACGCGGACGGTCTTCAGCGTGTCGAGAACGCAGTAGTCGATCGGGGTCAGTTGACCGGTCAAGCGCCGGACGGACGCATCGGTAACCCGAGTGGTAACGGCGGCCGTAGAGCGTAGAGATTCCTTGGCGCTGGAGTTCGTGGCGGCGGTCGTGACCTGCGGTGATATTGCGGCCTTGTCGACGCGACCGGATAAGCGACCGGAGCTCATGCCGACCCCCGCCGTTTGCGACCGATCGAGCCGGCCCCGCCGCCGATGGCCTGACGCTCGCGGATGGCTGCCTCGACAACTTCCCGGTCCGTTCCGAACCGCTCGCGTGACGCGGCGCGCACTACCTCGGCGTCGCGCAACGGCTCGGCTGGCGGAAGCATGGCGATCGTTGTCGGCGGTTGCGTGCGGCCGTTGGCGAAGACGGCGGTCACGGCTTCGTAGGCTTCGATGTCGCGCAGGTCGTCGGCGGTGAGGCTGTTGCCGAACTCGCGGGCGAAGGTCGTGGCGTCGCGTTGACTGCAGGCGAAGACGACCTTGGAACGAGTGTTGGCCATGGCGGCCTCACGCACGTCGGTCGACAACTGCTGCAGGTGCTGATGGGCCAAGGTCACGCCAACGCCGTAGCCGCGCGCCTGCGTGAGCATGTCTTCGATCGTGTTCACCGGCAGCCGCAGCACCGACTGCACCTCGTCGATGATCACCATGGCCGGTTGGCGCTTGTCGAGTGGCAGTGCCGCCCGGGCGGTGATGGCTTGCCAAAGTTGGGTGGCGATCAGTGCCGATAGCAGGCTGGCCGTTTCGTCGCCCAGCAGTCCTGACGACAGGCGGACCAGCAGCACGCCACCGCGGTTCACAATGCGGCCGAAGTCGATGGCCGGCTTGGGGTGCCCGATCTCGTGACGAACAGCGGTTCGACTGGTCAAGCTGCGCAGCTTGTTGACGGGTGCAGCGGTCATGGCGGCCTGCTCGGCGGACGAGAGGTTGTCGAACCAGTGCCAGAAGCCAAGAACGCCGGGATCATCGACTTGCGCGAGAACCGCGCGCCGGAAGGCCGGGTCGGTCAGCAGACGCGGAGCTTCGACCAGGGTCATGCCCGGAACCCGCGTCAGCGTTAGCAACGCGTGTCGGTTGAGGTCGGACGAGCGCGGTCCCCAGTTGCTCTTCCAGACGGCGGCCATGATCGAGTCGACCTGATCAACCACCAACTCACGCGTGTCCGGCGTACAGGCCAGCGGATCGAAACCAACCGGTCGGACATCGGTAGGGTCGAAGATGATGGTGTCGGCCAGTCGCGATTCGGGCATCGCCGCGAGGATGCGGTCGATAAGGCTGCCATCCTTCGGGTCGATGACGACTAGTGCCTGTCCCGGCTGCGTCAGATCAGCAAGCGCCAAGCGGCTCAAGCAGACGGTCTTGCCCGAGCCGGTTGGGCCGGTGATGAGCCCGTGGTGCAAGCGCGCTTCGACGTCGAGCGCGACCGGGCGTCGCGTGCTCGGGAAAGTGCCGATGCCCAGGATCGCACCGACACGCGGCACCGCGGCCGGCACCGGCAACAGCCGACAACCGCCGAGCACTAGTCCGGGCAGCTGCTCGATGTCGATCGGCCAGCCGATCAAACCGGCGGCCTCCTCCACGTTCAGGGCGCCCCCTGGCCACGCGAAGGCCGGGATCGCGCGGTGGTTGACGTGTCGGGAAGCTGCGACCATCGTCAGCAGCCGACGCTGCAGATGTACGCCGGGAGCGCGGGTCCCGTGCCAGGTCGCTTCCAGACGTCGCAACAGGCTTTGGGCGCGGCGGGTCGACTCGCTACGAACGCCAAGTCGACCGACGCCGACGAGCAGCGCGCCGGACTGTTTCTTCCGTAGCGCCGTTGCCGCTTCCGAGTTGTCGACGCGCGCCGGATCGTTCAGCCACCACGACTTGCCCTGGCCGTTCTGCACCCGCGGCGGTTGCACCGGCGCATGGGCACCAAGGACGTACTGCACGACTAGACGCTCGTCTTTCCCGAGGGGTTGCAGACTGGCCAACAGACCAATGGATAAGGCCGGGGCGTCGATGGTGAGGGCGCGCTGCGCGGTGTTGGTGCGGTACTCGGCGGCATGGGTCAGAGCGAGCGCGGTGATCGGCTCCGCGGTGTAGCGGACGCTGGGTAGGTGCGCACCCAGCAGCGATTCGATGAGTGCGGACCACCGTTTCGGAATAAGCAAGTGATGGCTGATGTCCTGCGGCCGCGCACGAATTTCAAGAATGAGCGGCGGCACGCCGACCAACCAGCGCTTCCAGAACGGCGGCAAGCTGCCCGACCAACCCGACAAGAATCGCTGCACCGCTTCGGCCGGTAGATGCCGCGGAAAGCGCAGGTGGTAACTGACGAGACTGGCCCGCGCGTCCGCGACCAACTGGAGGCGCACGAGCACCAGGGCCGCCAAACCGACGGCTAAGACGACGGGCGCCAACCAGCCGATCATCGGCAGACCTCAGTGGGCAGCTGTCTTTCAGACACGCGGTCGATCATCGTTCACTTCCTTTCTTGCTACAGGCGCGCTTGTTGCAGGTGCCTACTAACCCGATATAACAGGACGCGCGTCCTGCGCATAGAGGTAGAAAAAACAACAGGCGCTTAATGCACGCCGTGGCGGTCGAGCAGCCACATGCCGATCAGCACCAGACCGAGTAGCGCGGCGATCGGTCCTATCGAAACTGTGGCCAGCGATGCCGCCACCTTGATGCCGACGAGCACGAGCAACACGGCAGCAAAGGCTTGAGCGACGTGACGAATCACGAATCCTCGATATCTTCCAACTCGTGACGGAGTTCGCGTCGAAGTCGACGACCGTCACACCGGATGTCCTGCTTCAGCAGTGTCGTGTCAAGCGTTCGACGGGCGCGGTGCAGTCCGAGTCCGACGTCGGGATCACGCAGCCTCGTCCCGACTGAGGGCCGCCAGTTGACAACGAGAGCGCTTATGAGGGCCAGCAGGCCCACTGCGACGATGGCCAGCGCGATCACGAGCGCGCCCGCCGAGCACGTCGCCGCTGTAACTCCCACCCGAGCCGCAGTTTCCTGGTGACCAGCGGAACCGCGTCCGGTTCGCCGGCTTGCGCGCACCACGCTTCAGCTGCCCGCCTGGCCTCGGTTTCGGGAAACGGCCCGTCGTCGAGACCGTCAACATCAGGTTCATGGCCACGGTCCCGGAGCCGGAGTGTCACCACAGCGCCGGAGACGCCGCCGACGCCAGCGCTGATCATGACGGTGCCGACGAGGGTCAGGGCGCCGCTCACGACGAGAACCGTCGTGCGATGCGCCGATTGTTGATGGTCGAGAACATCTCGATCTTCCGGGCCACCAGTTCCATCGCCGCTTCCGAGCCATTGGCTTTGGCGCGGAATTCGCGGAGAAAGGCCAGTTCCTCGTCGGTGGCGACACCGAGTGCGTCGGCCAACGCCTCCGTGTCGGCGATGTCGAAATCGCACCGTACCGCCGCCTCGACCCGGTGTTCGAACATGTCGAGGTCGGCGCGGCGTGCGGTCCGGGCCGCCCGTGCACTGATGAGCGCCGAGCCCCTCGGCTCATTGGTACGGGATACGTCGGGCAGGATGGACATCAGGAAATCTCCGTGGGATTGATTTCGCGCCGCATCAGGGTCGTCAGCGAGATTTCGCCAACATCGAGCATTCGGCTCGCGTCCAAGAGAGCGTGAAGCTGGTCGACCTCTATGAGGGCACGAAAATGAAGCGGCCGGCTCGCGTCGGCGGCCATGGCGTTGCGAAGAATCGAGGGATCGAACGATTCGATCGGCGCGGGCGTGTTACCGCACACAGCGACCTCCGTCCTCGGTGGTCGGCACGCTGATGTACTCGAGCCCCGTCGCGTAATCGATCGTGAGCTTGGGGCGATCGAGCTCCAACTCATCGGCCGTCAGGAACGGCAACCAGTCGGGTGTGTCGCAACCATCGACGTAGAGATTGGGCGGGAGCAGCTTCGCGAGAGTTCGAATCGAAGTGTGGTCGGGCATCTGGACTCCTCCAATAGACGTATGCACCGACTCGATCTTCGGGCAGCCGATCGGATGCGGTACGTAGCGGTCGGATCAGATCGGATTTGATCGGGTGTAACCATGACGACATGGTCCGGGTCGAACCGTCGATGCAGCCGACCGCACCGGGCGCGTGAGCGCGTTGGTGATCCGCGAGTAAGCGATGGGGGCTCGGTGCATACCGAGACCCTCCAGCGGGACACCCACCGACGCCAACGATGTGTACGCGTGGTTGGTCTACATGTGTGTCAACAGTGACTGCCGCGGAGTCGGCGGCCACGAGCTGACGACCACGGCGCTTGTTTCGATGCGCCTTGTCGATGGTTTGACCGGCAGTGCCAATCGCCAAGAGCGGGCAAGGGCACTACGCGATCTGCTGGTGGCGTCCTACGCCTCTCGGCCTGATACTGATGTCGTTCCGGCAGACCGCGCGATTGCCCATCTACTCGGTCTCCTGCCGAGGAGCGCCCGTCAACCTCGACCGATCCGCCGGCAGCTCGCCGCTGACGCTATGGGCATGACGCTGGACACGTTCCAGCGTCGATACGAAAAGCGTCTACTTCGTGATGTTGCCGACGAGCTATGGCGACGCGAGCAGACGGCCGGAACCGCCACGAACAGTCCATGGAGTCCACGTCTGTGACCCCGGTGCCTGACAAGCTTCATCCGTTGATTCCCGCTGAATAGTTGCGCGCTCAACGAGCTGGGAGTAAAATGCAGGCAGAAATGGAAAATGCAAGTACGCCGCCAGATGAGAGCGGCCCAATATCACCCGAGATGCAGCGTTACTTCGATGCTGCGCCCGACTGTCCATGGCCCGGCGTCAGGAAGCTCGAATGGCTGACGCAGATCGTTGGTTGGGCTGGCGATGGCCCGTACGACTATGACGATATGACGCAGTACGACGAAGTGATGCGTCTTGTTGACGAAGAGTGCTACGCCGCAGTCTTGAATAAGCGCATCACACTGGGGAGAGTCCTGAACCTCTGGCATCCCTGACCGTCGCTCGACAGGTGCCCGTCATACCGAGCACACTGCTCCTCATGAAGGAGCAACCGTTCCAAACTGAGCTACCACCTGGGTATCCGACAGCGCCGGCCTTCCCCGTACCCGAATTGTATTTCGCGACGGTTCGCGCGATGGGAACGCCGATCGGCGGCGGCGTTCTTAAGCCGTTGGAACAGGCGCTGCGGCAGGTCAACTTTGATCTTGCAACTGTCAAACTGTCGGACCGGCTCTTCGAAGTGGGCCTAGCGGAGGACCGGCTGCCTCGACCCGGCGACTCGCCGTTCGAACGGTATAGCCGATACATGGCTGCGGCCTACGACTTTCGGAGTCAAACCCGCAAGGGAGGCGCCTTAGCATTGGAAGCCGTTCGTTACCTACACGACACCGCTCGTCCGGCGGCGAGGAGAGCGGCGGTCGGACCCCCGGAGCACATTGGCGTCGCCTATCTCTTCCGGAATCTCATGCACCCCGATGAGGTGTCGAGGCTGCACAAGCTGTACGACCGGCAGCTATTCGTCATCTCAGTCTTCTCGCCTGAGGATCGAAGGATTCTCCATCTCGCGGACGTCCTTTCTGGAACAACGGGCCGCCCGACGGAGTTCCGAGGGGCTGCACGTCAACTTGTCGAATGGGAAGCGTCCCGTACGACGCCGTCGGGTGTCGATGGAAAGCGGTTGCGAAACAAGAAGTATCTGCTCAACCTCCCCCAGACTTTCGAACGAGGCGACCTCTTCGTCGACATCTCGGACCCGGCGCAGGCGGCGAAGGAGGTGAGACGGTTTGTTCGCCTCGTCTTTCGGCATCCGTTCTACACGCCACGCGTCGAAGAGATCGGCATGGCCGATGCCTTCAGTGCCGCACTCGAGTCGGGGAACCTAGCTCGCCAAGTCGGAGCCGCGATCTGTGCGCCTGATGGCGAGCTACTGGTAACTGGCACAAACGATGTACCGAAGCCCGGCGGCGGCGTATACCGCGCAGGAGACAAGCCTGACTTTCGTGACTCAAGTCGACGATGGGGTTATGACGCGAGCGACAGGCACCGGCGAGAGATATTGGCAAATTTCATGCGGCACTTGTTCGCCGACCCCTCTTGGCTGAAGGTCATCAAGGCTGGCGACAGCGATGCAGCAGCGAGGCTCGCCGATGCACTTCGCAGCGATATCAAGAAGAGGCAGGGCCACGCCGATACAGGCGCCGGTTGGCTCGGAGATAGCCATCTAGGCGAGGAATCGATCGACTACGAACGGCTCGTCGCGAAGCTCATTCGCTCTGACGTGATCTGGGAGAGCGAGTTCTTCGACGTACTCGAATACGGACGAACCATGCACGCTGAAATGGACGCTATTACGTCCGCTGCCCGAAAAGGCGTAAGCCTAAAAGGTAGCACTCTCTACTGCACAACGTTGCCGTGTCACGAGTGCGCGCGGCTCATCATCGGGGCAGGAATAGCCCGAGTTGTGTTCATCGAGCCCTACGAAAAGAGCCGAGCCTACGAGCTTTACGAGACCGAAATCGAGATCAAGACTTTGAATGAATCTCTAGACGAGAAACGGCCAAAACGGGTCCACTTCATTCCGTACGTCGGGATATCCCCGAAGCGGTTTCAAGAGCTATTCGCGTGGGTCCCCCGGAAACAGAGCGATATCGACGGACATCATCGGACGCTCGACGGCAAGACGGTGGACTGGGAGCGACAGCAAGAAGATCTTGCGGAAAGTGCACACGAACTCCGATCTGACGAACACTTGACGCCGCCCATCGTTCGTGAGTCGATCGTCTCGGCGAGCGCGTTTCTATCGAGAGCTCGATTCCTTGACCTATACGAACACGAAGCCCGCACGTTGAACGAGCACTACAAGCTGGATGCGAAGAAGTAACCGGACGGTGCCGTTGAAAGTCCATTGTTGGTTGTCTTTGACCCCAACGGCCGTCTGGTGACGAAATGACGCAGTTGCTGTGAACTCGGACCCGGACACAAACTTCTAGTCGAGCAGTCCGACGACTCGCAACATCTCGCGGAACCACTCGATCTCGTACGGCTCGAGACGACGCGCGTCCGACATGTTGCTGCGAATCGCGGCGAGCGTCTCGTGCTGCTCAAGTGTTAGGGGCGCTCGGCGGGGTGACGCCGCCGACCCTCCGATCGGAACCTCCGGTCGTATCGGTATAACGCTGCTTGACGACTCTGTGACATCGCTCAGCATCGACTCGAGCTCGTCAATCGACATCTGAATGAACTGTGCGACCGCTGGGCGAAGTCGCCGCTGCACGATGGTGTGGCCGGTCTCCCACCGGCTGAACGTGACCTGGGTCACATCAAGGGCGGCGGCGGCGTCTGATTGAGACATTCCGTAGCGGCGGCGCGCCGAGCGAAGCACCCGAGGGAACTTGTCAGCCGATGCCGGTGCTGTCTGCGCCACGTCTATCACCCTTCCCGGCGAATCGCCCAGGACGTGGGTCACATTCTAGGCGACAATGCAACAGAGTGCTATACATTCTTCGAGCTTCTGTTATAATGACATTGATGTTATTCGATAGTTTTGTCATGCTTCAGCCGAACACTCGAGTGCGCTCGCCCGTGGCAACATGGACGTTTCTCGCGAGAGCAGGTGGACACAAGGAGTGTTCGACGTTGCATCGACACAGAGCCATCAGTCAGGGCGACTCCCGGCAACCTGCGCGAGGACGGTCAATGCCGCTATCTTGCCGGCAGGCGTCAGCGGGGCGGGGGTAGCGATCGATGTCGGAGCGCGTGTCGGCGGACGCCGGCCACGGTGAGTTGCAACGGCGACCTGACGAACAAGACGTCGGGCCGATGTCAGCTGAACTCCTTGCTCAGCACTTAACTGGGCGGCTAGGTGAGGCCATCGACTTGGCTTATGTAGATCCGGGCCTCGCTCTCGATCGCCTCGACGTGATCGATGCAGAGGCAAGTGGAGCCGTCGAGGAGCGCGCACTCGAGACGACTCTCGACGCATTTCGCGGCAGTCAAGCGCCAGGCGGTCGCCGACCGGAGGCGTACAACTCGGGTGCCTTTCATGGCGTCGTAGCAGTGGCGCGCGCAGTCATGCGGCGGCTCCGACGCACCGACGATACGGCTCCGACACAGATCATCGACCGGAAGTGCCAGGAGATTGCGAGCAGCCTCCTCGACTTCGACTTCGATACACCCGCGGCTGTTCTTAGGATGCCGGTGGAAGACAAGGAAGGTATCGATCGAGCCCTGGTCGATGCCTACATGGCTGGTGTTGCTTCGACCCTCGAAGGGATTACGAACACGGTCCGCGCCAGACTCCAACGCCGTGTCACGGCGATGCTGTCGCTGCCGGAACGAGACGAGTCGACAAACCGACTTGCGACGCTGCTATACGTCGCTCTCACGAACTATCCTGCCTCGCGTATCGCCAACACACTTGGCCCGGACTACGCGCCGCGCATCGAGTTCGAGCGCGACCACGGCACTGTGGTCGACGCAATCCGCCGCGATAATCCGCCTCTGGCTATAACTCCAGACGGAAGTGATGCGATTAGGTCTCTACTGCTGGATTCGGCAGCGTAGAGCCGTTTTTACCGATCGGCTTTGTCGTCGATCGTCTGCTATATCTCTATCCATTTCACTCGCCGCTTGCCTGGCTCAAGACTGATAACGGCAACACCGCGCTGCTCTGCGAGGCGCCGCACCGTCTTTGAATTGACCTCGACACCGCTGGCACCGTCCGGATGTTGAACGACTGCCAAGGCGCCGAGTGGGTCATCGGTTGGGCTGAGAGCATCCACGAAGATCGTCACAGCTTCAGTTGCTGCGACATGTCCGACCATTAGCTCGCGAAAGATACGATTCTTTTCGCTCATCGACGGGATAATGACGAGGCTCACATAGAGGTCACGCGCGAGATCGCGTAACTCGTCAAGTAGAAAGTCGACGCACACCATGACCAGCATCGTTGCGTTTGGAGAGCAGAACAACACTAAATCCGGCGTCCGGGGAGTGTTGATGTCTTCAACAATGGTCGCTTCATTCGACAAGCGGTGAGCGTATGGCACAACCTTCGTGATATCCGTAGCGCCAACGCCGACGCGCGAGCCCCACAGCTCAGACGTGTTTACGTTCTTGTTTGGCGATCGAATGGTGTGCCATGTGCCCGGAATCATCATCTGTGGCTTGGTGTGTTCTGGAACATCATGCCCGCGATGCGCCTCTACAACTGATGCCCAGGCCGCTCTCATCTCACCGAGATCGCGCTCAGACATTACCAGCTCAGGAAGGATCACTAGGTTTGCTCCGGCGTTCGCAGCCTTCGTCATGGCGTCTGCGAGCTTCTTTCGGAACTCGGCTTGCGAAGCAAAAGGAGCGGCCTGCGCTCCGGCCATCGGACTGTTGTCATCGTCACCGCAGCGACGACGAACGTTGAAAAACCGATCACGATCCTGATGGTAGGAAAATGAGAAGTCAGTAGCCAGGTCTTTAGTGGGTAGAATCGCCGCAACCATCGTCGCTCCCCGCTGAATATTGAGCAGCTCGTGTTCGTAGTCGAAGTTCAGCACCAAACGAAATGAATCGACGATGGGCGGCGCTAATACGACGTTCGGAACGCGATCCGGCTTGCGCCAGGCTGGCAGGTTCTGAGGGTTGGTACCGAAGTCCTTCTTTCTCGCTCGATCATGCGTCTCCTCGTGCTTCCCAAAGATGCCAAAACAAGTTGGCACAGGATCACCAGAGCGCACGGGCTGCATGACTGCTTCACCGCTAGCCGAGCCGTCGTCCGCTAAGTAGTAGTTCTTAAACTGAGTGATCGCGATGTCCGCGAGAGCTGTCTTATCGATTGCAACAGCGAGCGCACGCGTAAGAAGAACCGGGCGGTTCAGCTCATTCTCCCCTTCTAGGCTGCGAAGCATGTCTTTGAGAGGCTCGAGCGCTAAACGGTGGTCGATGGGGGAGCGAGGCTGCATCATTCCGCCACTGAAGAACTCCGAAACCAGCGCCTCCATGTGTCTTGCCAGGTTCTCGATGAAGCGTCGCTCACTGCACGTGTAGCGTTTTACCCGATACTCATCTTGACGCTGCCTCAGGAGTTTCAGCAGCTCGGTGACGTAATAGAGCGCCGAATACCGACGAGCGTTCAGCTGCCCGTTGGCCAGACGCGGCTGGATCTCCAGCTTCGCGATGAGCGCGTCGAGCTCAAGGTCCTTCGGTGCCTCCACCATTGCTTGGTTTCTCCCGCTCGCGTGGTCGTACAGGTTGTTGGAGTTCCATTGGCATCGGCTAG
>JBBSFB010000026.1:0-55811 GCA_038239145.1 Acidimicrobiia bacterium | reverse complement strand
CCTTGCGCAACCGGCCGGGCCTGCGGATCTGCGCCTGGCCTATACATTCGGCTGCGACCTCCGGCCCTCCAACTCCGGCGCGACCTTGCGCAACCGGCCGGGCCTGCGGATCTGCGCCTGGCCTATACATTCGGCTGCGACCTCCGGCCCTCCAACTCCGGCGCGACCTCGCGCAACCGGCCGGGCCTGCGGATCTGCGCCTGGCCTAGGCTGAGCCGATGCCCGACGGTCCGTCGCGGGTCGAACGCGTCCTGAACCTCCTCGCCCACTTGCTCGATACCCGCCGGGCGCTCACCCGCGAAGAGATCGTCCACGACGTCGCCGGCTATCCACCCCAGATCACCGCGTACCGCCGCGCCTTCGAGCGCGACAAGGAGACGCTGCGGGGCATGGGCGTGCCGCTCACGACCGAGCCCATCGGCGACGGCTCCGAGCTCGGCTACCGGGTCCGCCCCGACGACTACTACCTTCCCGACCTCGGTCTCGATGCCGAGGAGGCCGCGGCGCTGCGCGTCGCCGTAAGCGCGGTCTCGCTCGGCAGCCACGCCGGCGAAGGCGCACTACTGAAGCTCGGTGGACTCGCCGACGAAGCGGTCGCTCCCATCGCGTCGCTCCCAATCGCGCCCGCGCTCGCCGATCTCTTCGAGGCGTTCCGCGCCCGCGCCGTCGTGCGTTTCACCCATCGCGACCGCGTGCGCACGGTCGAGCCGTGGGGGCTCTCGTCGAAGCGCGGCCACTGGTACGTCGTCGGATTCGACCGCGACCGGGGCGCGGTCCGGGCGTTCCGCGCCGACCGCATCGACGGCGACGTCGAGATCGGCGAGCACGACGCGTTCCAGACTCCCGCCGGCTTTCGTCCCGACGACCACGTCGAGTCGCGAGCGTGGCTCCTCGGTGACGATCCCTCGGTGCGCGTCCGGCTCCGCGTCGACGCCGACTACGGCGACACCGTGCTCGCCGAGCTGGGATCGGACGCGACCGTCGACGAGAACGCGAGCGACGACGACAGCACGATCATCGAGACGGCCGTCACCAACCGGGCGGCGTTTCGCAGCTTCGTCCTCGGCTTCCTCGACCACGCCGAGGTGTTGGAGCCTCCTGATATCCGCGCCGACGTCGTGCGCTGGCTCGAACGCGCCGCGGTCGCGGGCAGCGCATGAGCCCGCGAGCGCTCGCCGGTCCGGAGATCCAGCGCATTCTCGCGTTGGTCCCTTGGATCGTCGCCCATCCCGGATCGTCGAAAGCGGAGATCGCGCTGCGTTTCGGTCTGAGCGTGGACCAGCTCGACGACAATCTCGCCCTCGTCCTCATGATCGGTGTGCCGCCGTACTCACCGGGCGACTACCTCGACGTCGAGGAGGACGAGTCCGGAAACGTCACGATCCGGCTCGCGGAGTACTTCCAGCGCGCGCTGCGGCTCACTCCGGCCGAAGGTCTGGCGTTGCTCGCAGCCGGCCGCGCGCTACTGGCGGTTCCCGGTTCGGATCCGCGCGGCCCGCTCGCGACGGCCCTCGCCAAGCTCGAAGACGCGCTGCACCTGCCCGGTCTCGTCGTCGACGTCGGGGAACCGCCGCAGTTGGAAGCGATCCGCGACGCCGTCGGCGGGCACGACCGGGTCGAGATCGAATACTGGTCGGCGGGACGCGACGAGTTGACCACGCGCCGCATCGATCCCGAGGTCGTGTTCTTCGCGACAGGGGAGTGGTACGTCGGCGCGTACTGCCACCGCGCCCGCGACCAGCGCATGTTCCGGGTCGACCGCGTCCGCTCGGTCTCCGCGACCGGCGAGACGTTCGAGCCCGGCGCCACCGAGTTCGAGACCGGAGACGTGTACACACCCCGAGCCGACGACACCCGGGTGACGCTCGAACTGTCTCCTGCGGCCGCCTGGGTGGCCGAGTCGCACCCCACCGAGGCCGTGACCGAGCGAGCCGACGGATCGCTCGAGATCGTGCTCGCGGTCAGCGAACGAGCGTGGCTCGAACGACTCCTGCTCCGCCTCGGCCCGGACGCCCGGGTCGTGGCCCCGGCCGAGTTCGCGACGCTCGCGGCCGACGCCGCCCGCAGGACGCTCGGCCGGTACCGCGAGAGCGATCTCGAGCGGACATGAGAGAATGCCGCCGGTGAACCCGACCCCGAGCGCCGAGACTCCTGCCGCCGGGTCACCGGGAACCTTCGGAAGCGTGCCGGGGGCGACCCCTCCCACCACGCCGCCGCCCTCGGTGCCCCCGTCGACACCGAGGGCCGGGTCGAGGTCGAGGCGATCGAAGTCGGCGAAACCGTCGTGGGCGGTCGCGCTCGAGTGGGGCATCCTGATCGTCGCCGCGCTCCTGATCGCGCTGCTGATCAAGACCTTCTTGTTCCAGGCGTTCTACATCCCGTCGGATTCGATGGTGCCGACGCTGAAGACAAACGACCGTGTCATCGTCAACAAGCTGTCGTACCACCTCCATCCGGTCCACCGCGACGACGTCATCGTCTTCAAATCGCCGAAGGATGCGAACGGGCACCCGATCGATCCGGGTGTGAACGATCTGGTGAAGCGCGTCATCGGCCTGCCGGGTGAGACGGTCGAGGGCCGCTCCGACGGGCACATCTACATCAACGGGAAGGTATTGAAGGAGTCGTACCTCCCCAAGGGTGAGGCGCCCGGAGCGGGCTTCTCTGCGGTCAAGGTGCCCGCGAACGCGTACTGGGTGATGGGGGACAACCGGTCCAACTCGCGCGATTCGCGGTTCTTCCCGGCCGCGTTCCCCTTCGTACGGCACAAGGACATCATCGGTCGGGTCTTCCTGCGCATCTGGCCGCTCAATCGTCTGGGAATTCTTTGAACCCGTCGACGACGCGGTGAACTGACCAGCTGTGGAAGACCAACCCCGGGATCCCATCGACGATCCGGCGCCCGCCGCCGCGCCACCGCCGAAGCCCAAGAAGCCGACGAAGAAGACGGTGATCGAGTGGGTCGTGCTCATCGCGAGCGCACTGATCGTCGCCTTGGTCGTGAAAGCGTTCTTGTTCCAGGCCTTCTACATCCCGTCGGATTCGATGGTGCCGACGCTGAAGACGAACGACCGCGTGATCGTCAACAAGCTCTCGTATCACCTGCATTCGGTCCATCGGGGCGACATCGTCGTGTTCACCACTCCGAAGGACTCCGACGGCAAGCCCATCGACCGGACGATCAAGGACCTCGTCAAGCGCGTCATCGGCTTGCCGGGCGACACGGTGAGTGAGAAGGACGGGCACGTCCTGATCGACGGCAAGGCGATCGACGAGTCGTACCTGCCGTCGGGAACCGTCACCGACTGCAGCGAGTTCGCGGCGAAGTGCTTCCCAACCGGACCGCTCCCCCCCGACCGCTACTGGGTGATGGGCGACAATCGGGCCGGTTCGCGCGACTCCCGCAGCTTCGGCGCGATCAAGAAGCGCGAGATCGTCGGCCGGGTGTTCCTACGGATCTGGCCCCCGAACCGCCTCGGCCTGCTGTAACCCGCCGGTCAGCGGAACGGTCAGTCGGCCACCCATTCGCTGACGGTCGCGACCATCCGGTCGGGTCGGTCACAATAGACCGCGTCGATCCCCATCGAGAGCACCGCCCGGAGATGGCGCACCTCCTGCGCGTCCCAGGCGAAGGCCCGTACGTCGAACCGGTGGAACAACGAGACGAGGCCCGCCGTCCATTCGGTGTGGTGGAGGTTCATCGCGTCGATCCCCGCCGACGAGAGATCGAACGCGTGGCGCTCGAGCGGTGTCCCGATCGCCGATCGCCGTTCTGAGTGCACGAGCTTGACGCGCGGCTCGAGCCGCAGCCGGCGCAACAACTCGACGTCGGGGGAGCAGATCCACAAGCGCTCGAGCGCGTCGGACTTGCGTCCGACTTCGACGAGCCCGTCGGCTGCGTCCGCGGTCTTCACGTCGACCGAGCACTCGAATGCGGCGCCCAGCTCGGCGTAGACGTCGGCGAACCGGGGAATGCCGTAGGTCGAGAGCTCCTCGGCCGTCGTGGACGAGATCCGTTTACGCCGGAGCCCCCGCGCCAGCACGGGATCGTGCGAGCAGACGACCTCCCCGTCGGAGGACAACCACACATCGGTCTCGATGCCCGAAGCGCCCTGTTCGAGCGCGGTGCGGAACGCCGCAATCGTGTTCTCGGGCTCGGTGAGTCGCGCGCCACGGTGGGCGAAGGTGATGACGGCCACGGCCACTCATCGTGTCATGCCGACGATCCGGACGCCGACATGTGACCACGGCCTCACCGCATGAGCCTCAAGCGGCCCCGAAGGGCTGCCGAAGGGTTTATCAGCCGCACTCGAAGCGGCCTAGCGGGACTCGAAGCACACCAGGGATGGGTGACGCGGTGACAACGATCCGGGCCAACTGCCCGACCTGTGGAGACGTGCAGCTGACTGCAGACGATCTGACGGTCAGGGTGTGCGCTGACGACGAGCGGGGCTCGTACTGTTTCCGGTGCCCCGACTGCCGTCAGGCCGTCGCCAAGGAGGCGAGTCGCCGCATCGTCGATCTGCTCGTCTCGAGCGGCGTGCGCATGCAAGTCTGGCGCCTCCCGGCCGAGCTCAACGAGTCGCGCATCGGGCCGCCGCTCACGCCGGACGATCTGCTCGACTTCCACCTCCTGTTGACCGACAACTCCTGGTTCGAGCAACTGGCCGCCCAGGTGCGCCGCTCGCTCAACCGGTAAGGTCACTACGTGCTCTGGCTCCTCCCGCTCACACTCGGCGTCACCGGCCTGACCGCCCTCGCGGCCCTCGCGGCCCGCGTGCGGCGCGAGCTGCGGCCCACGCTGGTTGCGATCGACCGGTTCGGCCGGGAGCACCGGGTGGCGCTCGACGGGGCCCGTACCCGCCTCGACACCGGAACCAGCACCACCCGGCGGCGACTCTCCCGCGACTGACTGCTGCCTGCCCGCTCGGCTCCGGCGGACGGCGGTAGGATTCGGCTCGACGGCACCTCTTCGCCATGAGCCTCGGACCCGAAAAGATCATCCTCATTCTCGTGGTCGCGCTGATCGTCTTCGGACCTCAGCGCCTGCCCGAGATCGCCCGCCAGGTTGGCGCGATGATGCGCGAGCTGCGCAAGATGCAGGACAACGTGCGCGGCGAGCTCGAACAGGTGTTGCACCCCGACTTTTCGCCGCCAGGCGCCGACAGCGGAACCAACAATTCCACCGGCCACTCTCCGACTCCGGAACAGATCAGCGCGATCGGCGACACCGACCACGCCGCGCTCCCACCCGGGTCGTACGCATCCGACATGTCGCATCCGTCCGCGACGTTCGACCAACCGGACCGCAGCGACATCACCCGCGACGACAACGTCACCGACGACGGCTTCGCCGGTCCTCGAACGTTCAGCTGACCGGCACCGCAGGGGCTGAAGCATGAGCGACCGGACGATCGACGAAGGGCGGATGACGCTCGTCGAACACCTGACCGAGCTGCGCAAGCGCGTCATCGTCAGCGCGATCGTGCTCGTCGTCTTCACGGTCGTGGTGTTCTTGCTCTACGACCACCTGTTGCATTTCCTCTCCGCCCCCTACGAGAAGGTCACCAAGGGGACGAAGAACGCCGCGTGCGGGGCGACGGCCACGACCGGGTGCAAGCTCATCGCGACCGGGCCGCTGGAGCCGTTCCTCGTCCGGCTCAAGGTCTCGACCTACGGCGGTATCGCGCTCTCGGTGCCGGTCGTGTTCTGGCAGATCTGGCGATTCGTCACGCCCGGCCTGCACAAGCACGAACGCCGCTACGGCATTGTGTTCCTCATCGCGATCATCGCGCTGTTTGCGCTGGGCGCGGTCGTGGCCTGGTTCACGGTGCAGAAGGCACTCGAGTTCCTGCTCGGCGTGGGCGGCAACTCGATCCAGCCGTTCATCTCCGCCGACAAATACCTCACCCTGATCACGTTGATGATCGCCGCATTCGGGGTCGCCTTCGAGTTCCCGGTGTTGCTCGTGTTCCTGCTCCTGGTCCGCGTCATCAACACCCGTCAGCTCCGGAACGTGCGTCGTTGGATGATCGTCGGGATCACCGTCTTCGCCGCGGTCATCACCCCGAGTCAGGACCCGTTCTCCCTATTCTTCATGGCTGTCCCGATGTATCTCTTCTACGAGATCTCCATCCTGATCGGCCGAGTGATGAAACGGTGAGGCCCCCTCTATGAGCCCGTCGCGTGGGCGTCAGCAGTTCGTCCCGTCCCGACCCAGGTCGGAGGTCATCACCGCGGTTGCGGTGAGCGCCGGGATAGTGATCGGTACGGCCCTGCTCGTCTGGCTGATCCGTCCGGGCGCGGCCGGGGTCCCCGGTGGTGGCGGGCTCTTCAACCGCCAACCGCGCATGACGATCCTCGTCCTACTCACCGCCGCGATCCTCGCGGGGGTCGCGATCACCGTGCTCCGCCGCCGCCACCCGCCCCGATTCGGGACGGAGGGCTCGATCGCGATCGGGTCGGTCGTCACCATCGTGCTCGCCGTGGTCGCGGGGATCTTCTGGCCCGGCGGAGTGATCCGGCACTGGCCCAAGCAGGTCAAGCTGCCCGACGTGCCCAGCACGTCGGTACCTGCGACCACGCCGACGACGCTCAAGACCGGTACGACGCTCAAGACCGGTACGACGCTCAAGACCGGTACGACGCTCAAGACCGGTACGACGCTCAAGACCGGTACGACGGCAATCACGAATGCCGTCACCACGACGACCGCCAAGGCCGGGTGACCGCCGCCGAGATCCGGGCGGCGTTCACAGCCGAACGGCCGTTTCCGCTCGACCCGTTCCAGTCGAGCGCGCTCGACGCGCTCGACGCGGGCCGCTCCGTGCTCGTCGCCGCGCCCACGGGCTCGGGCAAGACGTTGGTAGCGGAGTACGCGATCGCCCGGGCGCTCGCCGAGGGGACGAAAGCGTTCTACACGACTCCTCTCAAGGCCCTCTCGAACCAGAAGTACGGCGACTTCGTCCGCGCCTACGGCGCCGACCGGGTCGGTCTCCTCACCGGGGACAACGCGATCAACGGTGACGCGCCGGTGGTCGTCATGACCACCGAGGTCCTGCGCAACATGATCTACGCGGGCTCGCACGCGCTGCAGGGCCTCCGGTACGTCGTGCTCGACGAGGTCCACTACCTCCAGGACCGGTCCCGGGGCGCGGTGTGGGAAGAGGTGATCATCCACCTTCCGGCCGACATCGACATCGTCGCGCTGTCGGCGACGGTGTCGAACGCGGAAGAGGTCGCGGCCTGGATGCAGACGGTGCGGGGCGCGACCGAGACGGTCATCGAGGAGCGCCGGCCCGTCGACCTCGTGCATCTGTACATGGTCGGCGACCGGAGTGCGCCGAGCCTGCATCTGCTGCCCACGTTCGTCGACGACGACGGCGAACCGCGGCCGAACCCGGTCGCGACCCGGCTCGACGGCCGCAACGTTCCCGACCGGGGTCAACGCCGGCGCCGCTTGTACAAACCGTGGCGGACCGAGGTCGTGGAGCGACTGGCCGAGGAACGCATGCTGCCGGCGATCGCGTTCGTGTTCTCCCGGACCGGGTGCGACCAGGCCGTCGAACAGTGCCTCGCGTCGGGAATCCGCCTGACCAACTCCGACGAGCGGCGCGCATTGCGCGCCATCGCGGAACGGCACGTCGAGGCGTTGTCGGACGATGATCTCGACGTCTTGGGCTACGACACCTGGCTGGCCGGAATGGAGGCGGGCATCGCCGCGCACCACGCGGGCCTGGTGCCCCCGATGAAGGAAGCGGTCGAGGAGGGGTTCTCGACCGGGTTGTTGAAGGTCGTGTTCGCGACCGAGACGCTCGCCCTCGGGATCAACATGCCGGCCCGCTCGGTCGTGATCGAGAAGCTGTCGAAGTTCACCGGCGAGCACCACGAGTTCCTGACCCCGGGCGAGTACACCCAACTCGCGGGGCGGGCCGGGCGCCGCGGCATCGACGACCTCGGATACGTGGTGGTGCTGTGGGATCCGTACGTTCCCTTCGACCAGGTTGCGGGCCTCGCTTCCCGACGGACCTACGCGCTCACCTCGTCGTTCCACCCCACGTACAACATGGCGGCCAACCTCGTGCAGCGCTACCCACCGCAACAGGCGCGCCATCTCCTCAACCTGTCGTTCGCGCAGTTCCACGTCGACCGCGACGTAGTGGCCGTCGAGCGCGACCTCGAGCTGCGCCGGGAACGCTTGGCGCAAGCCGAGGCGGAAGCCGTGCACGCGGCCGGCGACGTGCACGAGTACCGCCGGCTCCTCGCCGCGCTCGACGCGGCCCGCCGCGCCGCCAACGGCCGCAACAACCGGGGCTTCGAGACGCTGCGGCCCGGCGACGTCGTGATCGTGCCCAAACGAGGCGGCAAGGTCGTAGTGTTGAAGCAGGAGCGCGGCAGTGGCGCGAACCAGCGGGTGCTGGCGCTGACGCAGGGCAAGTCGCTCGTCCGGCTCTCGCCCTCGGACTTCCGGGGTCAACTCCGCAAGGTCGCGACGATCGATCTGCCCCGGCCGTACGCGCCCCGCAGCCAGTCGTTCCAGCGATCGGTGACCGAGACGCTGCGGAAGCTGAAGGTCGGCGACGCCAAGATCGGGGCCGACCCCGACGGCGACGTCGAGGAGCTCCAGGCCGAGATCGCCGCGCACCCCGTGCACGACGCGCCCGGTTCCGCGGTGGCGCTGCGCGCCGCATGGCAGTCCGACCGGATCTCACGCGACATCGCCCGGCTCGAACGCAAGGTGTCGTCGCGCAACGAGAGCCTGGCCCGCCAGTTCGATCGCGTCCTGGCCGTGCTCACCACGTGGGGATACGTCGACGACTGGTCACTCACCGATGGGGGTCGGCTGCTCACCCGGCTCAACAGCGAAGGGGAGCTGATCGTCGCCGAAGCCCTGCGCGAAGGCCGTCTCGACGGGATCGATCCCGCGACGATGGCCGCGGTGGTGTCGTGCTTCACCTTCCAGCGGCGCGGGCCCGACAGCAACGAGCCCATGCCGCCGAGACGGTGGCCGAATCAGGAGGTCGCCCGGCGCAGCCGGCAGCTCGACGGAGTGTGGCGCGACCTCCACCTGGCCGAACGCGACGGGCATCTGCCCGAGACCCGGCGTCCCGATCCCGGCTTCACCGCCGCGATCTACGCCTGGGTGAAGGGCGAGGATCTTGCCGACGTACTCGAAGACGAGGAGATGACCGGCGGCGACTTCGTCCGCAACGTCAAACAGACGATCGACCTCATGCACCAGATCGCAGACGTCGCCCCGAACCCGGCGACGGCCACCACGGCCCGGGCCGCGGCCGACCTCTGCCTGCGGGGCGTCATCGCAGCGTCGAGCATCGTGAAGGCTCCGGCAGCGTGAAGGCTCCGGTGGCGTGAAGGCTCCGGTGGCGTGATCAGGCCGGGGGAGGAGTGGGGTATCCCGACGGCGGCCGCACCCGATCTCGACGTCCCGGGCGACGACGCCGATCTGGCCCGGGCCGCGGCTGCGCACCCCGGTGCGCTGATCCGGTTTCGGCCGGGCGCCGATTCCGATCTGGCCGGCGCGGTCGGGCTGCGCGCGGGTGCAGGTCCCGGCGGGGACATCGGTGTGGAGGTGACGCTCGACCTGCTCGACATCGCTGAGCACGGACCATCGGTGAACATGGTCGTGATCGGGTCGCCCCCGGATGCGTCCGGACGATTCGTTCGACGATTCGGAGCGAACGTGCGCGTCGACGGCAAGCCCGTATTCCACGGGCCGTGCACGGCCATCGTCATCGCCACCGGGCAGTTCCGGCGGGGTCTCGACCTGGTCCCGCGCGGGCACCCCGGCGACGGCCGGGCCGAGGTCCAGGTGTACGCGGTCCCCGGACGGGAACGGCGTCAGCTCCGGGCTCGGCTTGCGACCGGAACCCACGTCCCCCATCCGAAGATCACCCAGCGCGCGGGCGCGCGGATCGCTGTCACCACCGATCGCCCGGTGCCGCTCGAGATCGACGGGCGGGTGGACGGCCGGGCCGACGTCGTCGCGATCGAGGTCGTCCCGAACGCCTACCGCCTCCTTTTCTGACCCCTTTTCCCCACCAACAGATGTCGGAGATATCCGCTCCAGGTGCGGAAAAGTCCGACATCTGTGGGTGGGGAAAAGGGGGTTCGAAGATGCGCGGTGGTCGCCCGAACCGTCGCTACCATCGCCAGTCCCATGCTCTATGCGCCGGAGACGTTCACCGACAGCGAAGCGGATCGTCTGCGGCCGTACTTCACGAATCTCGACGGCCCGGTCTTCGCGCTTACCAACCTCCCCGAGGTCGTGAAAGGCGCCCTGTTCGCCCGCTACTCGCGGTCCGACAAGAGCCTGCGCCGTCTCTTCCTCGACGAGTTCGTCGGCGATCTCGACCTCACCGGCGACCTGACCGTCGATGCAACCGTCGGCCTGAAGCGGGCCGAGGATCTCTACGAGCGGGTCTTCTTCGAGTACGGCGACGACTCCGTCGCCCAGCTCGGCGGCGTGCACCTCGCGTGCGAGCAGGCGTCGAACCTGCTCACCAAGGTGCTCGAGTGGGGCCGGTTGATGGCCTACCTCGAGCAGTCGACGCGCTACATCCCCTACGACTCCCGCCTTCAGGGCCGCTACCGCTATCTGCGCCCGTCCCAGGTGTGCGCCTCGCCGATGGGCACCCGCTACGTCGCCGATCTCGACGCCTTGTTCGACACCTACAGCGCGGCGCTGCCCGCGATGATGGACTGGGCCCGCGAGCAGTTCCCGAAGGAGCCGGCCGACTCCGACTTCGTCTACAAGCAGACGATCAAGGCCAAGGCGTGCGACACGCTCCGGGGACTCCTGCCCGCGGCCACGCTCTCCAACGTCGGCATCTACGGCACCGGCCAGGCGTTCGAGGCGCTGCTGCTCCGGATGCGGTCGCACCCGCTGCCCGAGGCCCAGATGTACGCCCAGCTGATGCTCGACGAGCTCCGCAAGGTGATCCCCTCGTTCCTGGTGCGCGTCGACCGGCCCGAGCGCGGCGGCGCGTGGTCGGACTACCTCGCCGCCACCCGCGACGACACCCAGGCGACCGTGCAGCGCATCTTCGGCGACGAGCGCCCGGAACCCACGAACGAGGTCAGCCTCGTCGATTGGGATCCCGACGGCGAAGACAAGGTGCTCGCCGCGATCTGCTACTCGCACACCCGCTTGCCGGAGGCACAGTTGCTCCAGCGGGTGCGCGCGCTCGGCGCCGACGACCGCGTCGCGCTGTTGCGCGCCTACGTCGGTGAACGCAGCAACCGCCGACACAAGCCCGGCCGCGCGTTCGAGCGCACCGGTTACCGCTTCGACGTCCTCGGCGACTACGGCGCGTTCCGCGACCTGCAACGGCATCGCATGCTGACGATCGAATGGCAACAGCTCACCCCGCACCACGGGTACGAGATGCCGGCGCCGCTGCGTGCTGCCGGGCTCGCGCTGCGCTACGACGAAGCGATGGAGCGTTCGGCCGGCCTGTACGCCGCGCTCGTCGAGCCGTTCCCCGAACAAGCCGCGTACGCGGTGTCGCTCGGCTACCGCATGCGTTACGTCATGCATATGAACGCGCGCGAAGCGATGCACCTGTGCGAGCTGCGCAGTTCACCGCAAGGTCACCCGACGTATCGTCGCGTCGCGCAGGAGATGCATCGGCAGATCGCGGAGCGCGCCGGACATCGCGCGATCGCAGAAGCGATGCGTTTCGTCGACCACGGAACGTACGATCTTGAGCGTTTGGACGCGGAGCGCGCGGCTGAGATGCGACGCGCGCTACCGAGTTGAAACAAGATCGGATTTTTCACTGAATCCTTGACCAGCAACGACGCGCGTCGGTGCAGGTCAACGCGTTCCGCCCCCGCTTGACTTCCGAGCCTCATTGAGGCTGACTACACGTCGCCCACGGTCTCGGTGTCAACGACCAGATCGCGCAACGCCGGACTTGTCGGTGTGCTGCGGGGGCGAGGCGTTACGAAGGGGTTGGGCGGTCGTTCCGGGAGTCCTCGTTAGAGAACGTTGCGATAACCCGCTTGCCGTGTGCAGGCCGGGCCAACCAGCGGCCCCAACAGGCTTTCGACCGCCCGCCCACCCCCTTTCGCCGCCTCCCGGGGGGCGCCGTCCCCAGACCACCGGAACCCTTGTCGGCGGCGTTATACTCCGCGCCCCCAAGGGGCCGACGTGAGCGGGAAGGTTTGTCGCCACGCAGTGGTTACACGCCTGCTCACCGTTCCCACCCCCCGCTAGAAGGCACCCAGAATGAGTGACGACGACTTCGAAGACGAGCCCACACTCGACGAGGAAGACATCGACGAAGAGGTCCTCGAAGACGACCTTGTGGAAGACGACGATCTGCTCGACGACGAGCTCGTCGACGAGATAGACGAGAACGTGATCGTGGTCCCGGTCCCCGGCGCGCTGGTCGAGCCGGCCGAGACCCCGGCCGAGGAGGAAGAGGACGACGTCGTCGACCTCGACGAGGAGCTTCACCCCGATGACGTGGAAGAGGCGCTCGACGTCGTGTTGCGCGAGCGCACCGTCGCCCAGGGCCTCGAAGAAGAAGAGGAAGAAGACGACGAGCCCGACGACCGCGGCGAACCGGGCACCAAGATCGTGCCCCGTCGTGAGAACGAGTTCCTCTGCAAGAGCTGCTTCCTCGTGCTGCCCCGTCATCAGCTCGCGGACGAGAAGCACATGATCTGCCGCGACTGCGCGTGACCCGACCGCGACCCGCAACGGTCGCTCGGGTCGGTGCGGCCGCTGCGTCGGGCCTGCTCCTCGCATGCAGCCGCCCACCCATCGACATCGGACCGTTGGCGTGCGTTGCGCTGGTACCGCTGTTCATCGCGTGGCGAGGTCGGAGCATGCGCCACGCCGCGCTGCTGGCGTTCGTCGCCGGCATCGTCTACTACGCGATCGTATGTGCGTGGATCTGGTATTTCGGTGCGGTTGCGATCGTCCCGTTCAGCGCCGCGGTCGCGGCCTATTGGGCCGGGGCGGGCGCGGTCATCGCGTGGCTACGCCTGCGCAAGGTGTCGAATCCCTGGCTCACCGCCGCGGTCTGGGTCTGCGCCGATGCCGTCGTGTCCCGCTGGCCCTTCGGCGGGTTCTCGTGGGGTGAGATCGGTTACGCCTTCCACGACGTCGTCCCCGCCCGCGACGTCGCGAGCGTCGGCGGGGTCACACTCGTCACGTTCCTCGCGGTCGCCCTGAACGCGTTCCTCGCCGACCTCCTCGTACAGCGGGGGAGCGTGCGCGTCTACCTGCGGGCCCAGGCCGGTATCGCGGTGATCGCCATGATTGTCGTCGTGGCCACTCTCACCAGGGCCCAGCCCGGCGTCGTCGGACCGCTGCGCGTCGCCCTGGTGCAGGGGAACGACAAGAACCGTGACCTCACCGATGCCGAGATGCAGGCCGACTACCTGCCCAAGAGCCATTTCGCGCTGGCCGCGCAGATCAAGGATCCCGTCGACCTGATCGTCTTCCCCGAGTCGAGCATGAACACCTTCGACGACACCGATCCCCGCACCGATCCGTACGTGCACGACAACCTGACCGAGATCGCCCGCCGGAACCGGGCGTGGGTGCTCGCAAACGCGACGGTCGCCGCGCCTCCCAGTGGTGACAAGCTCCTCAATCTCGATGTGCTGTTCGGCCCGAGGGGGGAGATCGAGGGCACCTACACCAAGCGTCATCTGGTGCCGTTCGGCGAGAAGGTGCCGTTCCGCTCCGCGCTCGACCACGTGGTGGGGAGCGAGCTGAGCCAGGTGCCCCGCGACTTCATCCCGGGCCCGGGCCCGGGGCTGTTCACCGTCGCCGGTATCCGCCTCGCCACCCTGATCTGCTTCGAATCGGCGTTCGGATATCAGGTCCGTCCGCTGGTGCGCGACGGCGCCGGCGTCCTCGTCGTGTCGACGAACAACCGCTCGTACCGTCGCTCGTCGAACTCGGCCCAGCACGTCGCGATCGGCCAGATGCGCGCCGCCGAAACCGGCCGGCCGCTCGTCCAGTCGTCGATCTCCGGCATCACGGCCGTGATCGACGCCGACGGGTTCGTCCACGACCGTACGCATCTCTTCGAGAACTCCGTGGTCCAGGCGACGGTCGAGGCCACGAGCGGCGAGACCCCGTACATCCGCTACGGCGAATGGGCCACCTTCGCGAGCCTGGCGGGCGTAGCGATTGCGGTCGTGGCGACGCTTGGTCGCGGCGTTCGATCCCGGCGCAAGACCTCTCTAGACTCGGTGGCGGTATGAGCGAGAATCCCGACCGGATCGAACGCACCCTCGAGCTGTTGCTCTACGCGCCGATCGGCATCGGCATGTTCTTGAAGGACACCGCCCCGAACTTCGTCGACATGTTCGTGTCCCGGGGCCGGGCCGAGGTCGATCGCCGCCAGGACGACGTCCAGCAGCGGGTCACCACGGCGCGCAGCCTGGGCCAGGTCGCGATGGCATTCGGCCCCCCCGTCATCCGCGAGAAGGTCGAGACGACCGTCGCGAATGCGTGGCACCACGCCGAAGAACTGTTCGGTACTGCAACCGGCAACAGCAGCACCGTGGCGACGCCTCCGGCCGAGGCGCACGCGTCGCCGGCGCCGGCCGACGAAGGGGTCGTCCCCGCGCCGGCCGAGCCGATCGTGCTGACCGACGCCGCCCCGGAGGTGAAGCCCGCCGGGGCGGCGACGAACGGCGACCTGTCCCGGAGCGCCGACCTCCCCATCCCCGGGTACGACGCGCTGTCGGCATCGCAGGTGGTCGAACGGCTGATGGGTCTCGCGCCCGACGAGCTGGACGCGGTACACGCCTACGAAACCGCGCACCGTGGGCGGCGCACGATCCTCGGCAAGATCGAACAGCTCGCCGGTTAGCCGGATCGTGGAGCCCGCTCGTGCTGCAATCCCCGCGGACCTACCCGTGCTCGCGGAGCTGACGCGGGTACTCCGAGCCGAGATGCACGAACAGCGCGGCGGCCCGCTCTGGAACGCGCGCGAAGCGCGGCCGGGGCCGCACGAAGAATCGCTCCAGGCACTGCTCGCGCGCGACGACGCCGAGGTGATCGTCGGCACCATCGACGGAGCCGTCGTCGGCTTCGGCACGGTGGAGATCGAGCTGCTCCGCGACGGCACGCGGCTCGGCGTCATCTGCGACCTGTTCGTCGAACCGGAGGCGCGTGCCGTTGGGGTGGGGGAGTCGATCGCCGATCTAATCGTGTCGTTCTGCCAGGGCGCCAAATGCATCGGCATCGACGCGTACGCGCTGCCGGGAGCTCGCGACACGAAGAACTTCTTCGAGCGTTCGGGCTTCACCGCCCGCGCGCTGGTGATGCACCACAAGCTCTGAACGATCTCTGCGGCACACCGTGCCGCGAGCCCCACCCGGCCCTTCGGATGCGGCGAACCGCTGGGTAGTGTCGGCCCATGACCGCTACCGACGCCGATCTCACCGCTTCCGAAGTCGTCTGGGATCTCGCCCCGCTGTTGCCCGATCCCGGCGACACGGGAATCACCGAGCTGCTCGATGCCGCCGATGCGCGCGCCGACGAGCTCGCGCAGACGCGCGGCAAGGTCGCCACGCTCGACGCGGCAGCACTCGCGACATTCATGAACGGGCTGGCCGACGTGCTCGATCTCGTCGGCCGGGCCGGCAGCTATGCGGGACTCGACTTCTCGACCGACACCACCGACCCTGCGCGCGGCGCGTTGATGCAGCGGGTCGAGGAGCGCGCCACCGCGATCAACACCAAGCTGTTGTTCTTCGACCTCGAGTGGGCTGAGCTCTCCGACGAGCAGGCCGAGACGCTGCTCGCCGACGACCGACTCGATTTCGCGCGCCACCATCTCCGCTCCGAGCGCCGCTACCGGCCCCACCTCCTCAGCGAGCCCGAAGAGGTGCTGGTGACCGAGAAGGCGATGACCGGACGCAGCGCGTTCGAGCGGCTGTTCGAGGAGCAGGTGTCGTCGATCAGCGTCGAACTCGATGGCGAGACGACGACGCTCGAAGCCGCGCTCGGGCAGCTCCACGCACCTGATCGCGAAGTACGCCGCGCCGCCGCCGAGGCCGTCACCGAAGGACTGCAACCGGGCATACGGACGCGCGCGTTCGTCCTCAACACGCTGCTGGCCGACAAGTCGGTCGACGACCGCCTGCGGCACTTCGACACCTGGATCTCGAGCCGGAACCTCGCCAACGAGGCGAGCGACGCGTCGGTGCAGGCGCTCATCGAAGCGGTGCAGGGCCGCAACTCGATCCCGCAACGTTGGTACGCGCTGAAGGCCAAACTGCTCGGCATCGATCGCCTCGCCGACTACGACCGCATGGCTTCGGTGGCCGACGTGGAGGCGAGCATCGGCTGGCACGACGCCAAGGAACTCGTCCTCGACGCCTACGGCTCCTTCTCGGGCGAACTCGCCGATACCGCCCAGCGCTTCTTCGACGGTTCGTGGATCGACGCTCCCGCCCGGGCCGGCAAGCGCCCGGGCGCGTTCTGCGCGTACACCGTGCCGTCGCACCACCCGTACGTTTTGTTGAACTGGACGTCGCGCCGGCGCGACGTCCTCACGCTCGCGCACGAGCTCGGCCACGGACTGCACGCGTATCTCGCCCGGGCCCAGGGTGTCTTCCACCAGGGAACGCCGCTGACCCTTGCCGAGACGGCGTCGGTGTTCGGGGAGACCGTCACGTTCGGGAGACTGCTCGAGGAGGTGACCGATCCGCAGGAACGCCTCGCGCTGCTCGCCTCGAATCTCGAGGACCAGATCGCCACCGTGTTCCGTCAGATCGCGATGAACCGGTTCGAGGACGCGATCCACACCGAGCGCCGCGGCGCCGGGGAGCTCTCGGTCGACCGCATCGGGGAGCTCTGGACCGAGTCCCAGGAACACATGCTTGGCGACTCGGTGGAGATCACCGAGGGCTACCGCACGTGGTGGTCGTACATCCCGCACTTCATCGCGACCCCCGGGTATGTGTACGCCTACGCCTACGGGCAACTGCTGGCGCTGTCGGTCTACGCGCAGTACGAAGCGCGTGGCGCCGACTTCGTGCCGCAGTACCTCGATCTCCTGCGGGCGGGCGGCTCGATGGCGCCGCAGGATCTCGGACGGCTCGTCGATGTCGACCTCGCCGATCCGGGCTTTTGGGACCGAGGGCTCGACATCATCGAACGACGATTGGAAGAGACCATCGCCGCGGCCGAGGCATCGGGACGGCTCTCATGAAGGAGTTGTCGTGACGTACCGCGTCATCCAATGGAGCACCGGCAACGTCGGTACCGCGGCACTGCGCTGCATCATCGGCCATCCCGACCTCAAGCTCGTCGGCGTCTGGGTGCACTCCGATGCCAAGGCGGGCAAGGACGCAGGGGAGTTGTGCGGGTTGCCCGCGACCGGCGTGCGGGCGACCAACGACGTCGACGCGCTGCTCGCGCTCGATGCCGATTGCGTCTCGTACACCGCGACCGCCGACCTCCGTCCGATGGACGCGATCACCGACATGGCCCGCATCCTCGACTCGGGCAAGAATGTCGTGTCGAGCTCGGTGGTGGCGGCGATCTGGCCGATGCATCTCGAGCCGTCGATGCGCAAGCCGCTCGACGACGCGTGCACCGCGCGCAACGTGTCGTGCTTCACGTCGGGTATCGACCCGGGCTGGGCGAACGACGCGCTGCCGTTGCTGCTCACGGGAACGTGCGAAGACGTCGAGCACCTGCGAGTCATGGAGATCGTCAACTACAAGGACTACGAACAGCCGACGGTGCTCTTCGACACGATGGGATTCGGTCAGGCCCTCGACGCCAAGCCGTTGCTGTTGATCCCGGGCGTGTTGACGTTCGCGTGGGGCGGCGTGATCAAGGTGCTGGCCGAAGGACTCGGCGTCGAGATCGACGAGATCGTCGAGATCCATGAACGTCGGCCCGCGCCGGCCCGAATCGACCTCGGGTTCGGAGTGATCGAGGAAGGCACAACCGCCGCGCTGCGCTTCGAGGTGCAGGGCGTCATCGACGGCGAACCCCGCATCGTGTTGGAGCACGTCACCCGGCTCGACGACGACCTGTGCCCCGACTGGCCCCAACCGGTAGGCGCCGGAGGGTACCGGGTGATCGTCACCGGAACGCCCAGCTACCAGTGCGACGTCCAGATGACGGCACGACCCGGCCAGGGCGACCCCGGGGTCATAGGCACCGCGGGCCGTCTCGTGAACGCGATCCCCGACGTCTGCGCGGCCGCCCCCGGACTGCTGTCGGCCCTCGACCTGCCGCTGGTATCGGGCCAAGGGCTGATGCGCGCGTAATATTCGTCACTGTGACGCAATCCAAGTGTCGGTGGTGTGGGCGCACATTCGCCGGCACCGCCGGGAGACCGGGCCGTCCGCGCCTGTACTGCAAGCAGTCGTGTCGCCAGCGCGACTACGAGTCGCGGCGCCGCGGGTCGGAGCTTGGGCTGGGCGAGCACGAGCTCGTCATTACCCGGGCCGAGCTGGAATCGATTCGTGACCGGCTGTTCGTATTGGAACGCACCGTCGAAGACGCCGAGGTCGACCTCGAACAGCCCGAGGCCCGCCGCCCCAAGGAGCTACGGCGAGTACTCGACTACGTGCTCGAAACCGCCCGCGAATGCGTACAGCCCTAGCGGCGGGAACATCAACCCTCGTCGGTCGTGTCCTCGGGAAACACCGACTCTTGTTCGGCCGCGTCCTCGATCTCGGGCGGACCGTCGGGCTTGGCGGCGCCGGGTTTCGCGGCGCTCGCCTTCGCGTCGGGCCGGCTCGGGTCGTTGCTCTTGTCGGGCACACCCGGAGGATAGGCGCGGCTCCCCCGGACCGCCGATAATGCCCGTTATGTCAACTTGGCGAGGTGACGGCTCGACTCGGGGAATTGCGTAGCACCGGGCCGGGCCGCGAGCCTCGCCCCCATGACTCCTGACGACCTCGTAGAGATCGAGATGATCAAGCGGCTCAAGTACAAGTACGCGCGCTGCCTCGACCAGAAGCTCTGGACCGAGATGGCGGACTGCTTCACCGACGATGCGCACGCTGCGTACAGCGGCGGCGGATACTCGTTCGACGGCCGCGACGCGATCGTCGACTTTCTCACGCGTTCGATGGGCGCGGAGACGTTCCTCTCGAGCCACAAGATGCACCACCCGGAGATCGACCTCACCGGGCCCGACACGGCGACGGGCGTCTGGGCCCTCGACGACGTCGTGATCATGACCGATTTTCAGCTCACGATCCGTGGTTGTTCGTTCTACAACGACGAGTACGTGAAACAGGACGGCACGTGGCGCATCGCGAAGACCGGCTACAAGCGCATCTATGAAGAGATGCAGCCGCGCGGCAACGTCGAGGGATTGAAGCTCACCGCCTCGTGGTGGGCCACAGGCGGCCGGAGCGAGCTCCCGGCCGGTTAGGGCGACGTCGTGGCGCCGACTGCGGCCGAAGTCCGGGCCGGGCTCGACCATCCCGTCATCGATGCCGACGGCCACGGCATCGAATACCTGCCGTGGTTCCGCGATCTCCTGCGCGACGAGGGCGGCGGGGCCGCGGTCGACGCGTGGAACGTGGTCGAGAACAGCGCCGCGTTCACACGCGCCCTCGATGACGACGCCAAGCGCGCGCTCGGACTGTTCCGCGTCTCGTGGTGGGGACTTCCCACCGAGAACACCGTCGACCGGGCCAGCGCGATGCTGCCGGCGTTGCTGCACGAGCGCCTCGACGAGCTCGGCATCGACGTTGCGGTCTGCTATCCCACGTACGGGCTCACCGTGATGGGGCTCGACGATCCGCAAGTGCGCGTCGCGGCAGCACGCGCGTTCAACTCGTACTACGCGCAGGCGTACGCGGGCCAGCGCGATCGCCTCGAGCCGGTCGCCATCGTGCCGACCTTCTCCCCCGACGAAGCGATCGATGTGCTCGAGCACGCGGTCGAGACCCTCGGGCTGCGCGCCGTCATGTGCACCGGCCTGGTACAGCGACCGCTGCCGGGCGAGCACGTCCCGCGCGGCGCCCGTTGGGTCGACGCGCTCGGACTCGACAGTGCCCACGACTACGACCCGCTCTGGCGCCGATTCGTAGAGCTGGGCGTCACTCCTACCTTCCACTCCACCGGCATGGGCTGGGGCAGCCGCACGTCGCCGTCGAGCTACGTCGCCAACCACGTCGGGTCGTTCGGCGCGGCCGGGGAGGCGTTGTGCCGTTCGCTCCTCCTGGGCGGCGTGATGGCCCGGTTCCCCGAGCTTCGGTTCGCGTTCCTCGAAGGCGGGGTCACGTGGGCGGCGACGCTCTGCAGCGACCTCGTCGGTCACCTCGAAAAACGTCACTGTGACGTAATCGGCCGATACGACCCCGCGCGGCTCGATCGCGCCCATCTCACCGAGTTGATCGCGCGCTACGGCAACCCCGAGGTCAACGCCCGCATCGGCGACCTCGACAACGCGTTGCACATGCTGAGCGAGCCCGACGAAGATCGTGAGCGACTCGACGAATTCGCCCGTAGCGGACTCCCCTCCCCCGCCGCGATCCGGGACACGTTCGCGCGGCAGTGCTTCTTCGGGTGCGAGGCTGACGATCCCACGTGGGCCCTCGCCTTCGCACCCGAGTATCACGGAACCCGGCTCGGTGCGATGTTCGCGTCGGACCTCGGGCACTGGGACGTTCCCGATTCCACCCGGGTGCTGCCGGAAGCATGGGAGCTGGTGGAGAATGGCCTCGTGACGACCGACGACTTCCGCGCCTTCGCGTACGAACACGCACTCGCGCTGTGGGGAACCGAGCTCTTCGCCGGCACCGTGATCGGGTCCCCATGACCCACCGGTGGCGAACCGGTCGGGTCGAGTCCGGCGGAGAGTCGATCTACTTTGAGGTGACCGGCGCCGACGACGCACCTGCGGTCGTGCTGACGCACGGCGCCGGCGGGTCGCACGCGGCGTGGTTCCAACAGGTACCGGCGCTCGCCGACGCCGGTTACCGCGTGGTCACGTGGGACTGTCGAGGGTTCGGGCTCTCGACACTGAACTCGGGCGAGATCGGCGCCGACCTCGCAGTTGCGGATCTGCGGTCAATGCTCGACGCGATCGACATCGAGCGCGCGCATCTCGTCGGGCAGTCGATGGGCGGATGGTGGGTGACCGCCTTCGCGCTCGCGCATCCGGAGCGGGTGCAAACCCTCACCCTCTCCAACACGATCGGCGGTCTCTGGACCGCGCCGCTCTCCGACCACTTTCGCACCTTCGTCGCGACTGCGGCCGCATTCGATGAGAACCAACTCGGCGTACACAGCGCGCTCTCGCCGAAGTTCGTCGCGCGCGATCCCACCCATGCATTCCTCTACCAACAGCTGAACACGTTCCACACGCCGCCGATGGCTGCGGTCGGCAAAGCGCTCGCAGGCGCGGTCGTCGAGCATGCCGCCATCGATCGGCTGGGACTCCGGGTGCTCCTCATCACCGGCACCGACGATCCGCTCTTCCCCGCGCCACTCGTCATCGCCAGCGCTTCGCGGCTCGCCGGCATCACGATCGTGGAGATCGCCGACGCCGGCCACTCCCCGTACTTCGAGCGGCCGGCCGAGTACAACACCGCACTGGTCGACTTCCTCGCCCGAACTGCGGACTAGAGGATCAGCGGCTTCGACGACAGCTTGTACGTGAGGGTTCCCGTCGCGGCGAGCACACCGGACCCGCTGCTGACCTCGGCATCGCAGAACACGACCTGGTGGCCACGTTTGGTGATCCAACCCTCGGCGACGAGATCCTCCTCGACGATCGACGAAAGGAAGCGCAGCTGGATGTCGATGGTGAAGAACTGACGGGGCGAGTCGTAGCCGGACCCGATCGCGGGTACCACGACGGTGTCGATCATCGAGGCGATCACGCCCCCGTGGACGACGCCGGCGGGCTGGCGGAACTCGGACCGGTACGGGAGCCGCATACGTGCGTAGTCCTGACGCAGCTCTTCCACCTCGACCCCGAGGAACGACGGGTACCACACGACCCCCGTTTTACCGAAGCGACTCCAGATCGCCGCCCGCTCGGGCGCGAGCGGCGGGAACTGCTCCGAGCGTGCGGTCATGCACCGGAACCTAGCGGCGGCCACCGCCAGGTGGTCCAACCGTCTACGGGCATCGCTCCGAGCAGCGCTCGGCCGAACCGGTGGCGGGCATCGTCACTTCTTCACGAAAGGCAGCGGCACCACCCGCGCGTCGAGCAATTGACCGCGGACGTCGATCTGGACATCATCTCCGGGCTGAACTCCCGGGGGAACGAACGCGAGCGCGATGCCGTGACCGAGCGTCGGCGAGAAGTTCCCGCTGGTGACCGTCCCGATTACGGCCCCGTCGCGCAGCACTCGGGATGCCTCCCGGGGCGGGCGCCGGCCTTCCACCGTCAGGCCCCGCAGCCGGCGGGTGATTCCTTCCTCGCGCTCCCCTGCCAGCGGGGCTCGGCCCCGGAAGTGCGCTTTGTCCCAACCGACGACCCACCCGAGCCCGGCCTGCAGCGGTGTGATACCGACGCCGAGCTCGTGGCCGTGCAACGGGAGGCCGGCTTCCAAGCGCAGGGTGTCGCGGGCGCCGAGGCCGGCAGGTGCGACGCCCGCGCCGAGCAACGCGTCCCAGACCGCGGGCGCGTCGGTGGCGGCAACGTGGAGCTCGACACCGTCTTCGCCCGTGTAACCAGTGCCGGCAACCACGAGATCATCAACCGACCTGACCGCGAAGCGCGGTACCTCGGAGGCCGCTCGATTCACCGCCGCGAGCCGGGACCGAGCATCGGGCCCCTGCACCGCGAGTACGGCTCGCGACGCGGTGATATCGGCGAAGTCGACGGCGCCGTCGGTGTGCGCACGACCGTCGGCGAAGGCGGCGAGGAGCTCGTCGGTGTTCGACGCATTGGGCATGACGAAGAAGCGCTCGGCATCGACCCACCACACGATGATGTCGTCGACGACGTGGGCGTCCTCAGGATCGAGGAGATGCGTGTACTGCGCGCGACCGGGTTCGATCTTGCGGAGATCGTTCGTGAGCAACCACTGCAGGAGCTCGAACGCGCCCGGGCCACCGCACTCGACGGTACCCAGGTGCGACACGTCGAACACCACCGCGCCCGTGCGGCACGCGCGGTGCTCTTCGAGGACGCTCTGGTATTGCAAGGGCATGTCCCAACCGCCGAAGGGAACCATGCGCGCCCCGAGGGCTCGATGCTGCACGTCGAGCGGACTGTGCCGCAGAGGCTGATCGCTTTCGGGTTCCGCGCTCACGCGCTCTCGGCCTCCGAGTCGGGGGCCGACGAAATGGGCGAAGTCTGGGGGCGCCGGCCGAGATCGAACGGTACCGGCGGGCTGGCGTTTTCGTCGATGCCCGCCTCGGCCAGCTGCGAGGGCAACTCGAGGCCGTACTTCACGAGAAGGTGCAGGTAGTCGCGCTGGTACAACACGCGGATCGAGATCTCCGGGTTCTGCTCCACCAGGCGCCGCGCCTTGCGATTCTTCTTGGTGACGAGCTTTTGGTTCAGTGTCGTGATCTCGATGTAGAGGTCATACGCGGGAAGGTAGAAGTCGGGGCTGAACGCCTGGACCGGTCGGCCCTCACGGTCGCGTTCGAGCGTGAAGGTGACCGGCTCGTACTCCCAGACGATGCCGTAGAAGTCGAGCAGCTTCGCGAACTGCCGCTCGGAGTTGTGCGCGAAGCGAACCTGCTCGTGCGGCAGCTCTTCGGCTTCGATGATGCGCTCCCGACTTGCCTAGCGCGCCGCGGCGCGCGGATTGCCGTCGGTGTCGATGTTCAAGACCAGCTGTACCGCCTGCGTGATCGTCTGCTGCAACGGCTCGATGTCGAGCACAACGCTCAGCACGCCCTGGCCGCCGCGCAGGAGATCCATGACCTGCGCGTCGCTCTGCGCGAGCACGATGGTCGGGCCCTGGATGACGATGCGCACCGACGCGAGGTCCTCGTCGAACGCGCGCAGCGACTCGACGGCTTTGCGGGCCGACTGCAACGAGATCCCGGCGTCGAGCATCTGCTTGATCACCTTGAGCTCGACGAGGTCGCGGTACGAGTAGAGGCGCTGGGTACCGCTACCGTTCGCGTCCATCACCGAGGGCCGTACGAGCTCGGTGCGCGCCCAGTAATCAAGCTGGCGGTAGGTGATCCCTACGATCTTGCAGACCTGCGGGCCGCGGTAACCGGGCTCCGACATCGACGCTCCCTCGCAACCCACTCGTACAACTGCTGACACGAGTGTAGTTACATCGGAGTCGAACGGTAAACCTGAAGGTTTTCCACAGGTCCAGGGAGGAGAACGAGGACCTCTCGGGCCCAGAACCTATTGAGCGAAGTCCTCGGGGGTGATGTTGTCGAGGAACTCGCGGAACTGTTCGACCTCGTGCTCTTCCTCGTCGGCCTCGAAGAGCACACCGGCTTCGTCGAGCACGGCCTCGTCGGCGAAGATCGGCACCTCGGCCCCGAACCGCACGGCGAGGGCGATGGCATCCGACGGCCGCGACGAGATCCGCGACTTCGTGCCGTCCTTGTCGATCTCGATCTCGGCGTAGAAGGTGCCGTCGTGCAGGGCCGTGATCTCCACCTTGTCGAGCTTCACCGCCAGGCCGTCGAGAACGGTCTTGAACAAGTCGTGCGTCATCGGTCGCGGCGTCTCCATACCCTGCAGCGCGTAGACGATCGCGGTCGCTTCGGGAGAACCGATGAAGATCGGCAGGAAACGGGTTCCGCCGTCTTCACGCAACAGCACGATCGGCTGATTCGTCGGGACTTCGACGCGTACACCGATCAGCGAAAGGCGGATCACGGCTCCTCCATGGGGACGGCGCTCACGCTACCACCGGGGTGCTCGGCCGGAACCTCCCCCGGACCGCCCGGATCCGGGCGGCGACGGTACAGGTCGTCCACGTACGCAGCCGGCGATGCCACCAGCCGGTCGCGGTCCACGGCAACGACGTACGGGACGTTGCGGTAGAGATCGTGGACGTGGAGTCCGTATCCGAGGACGTACTCGTTGCCCAGCTCGAGCCCCCGGTAGTCGACCACTTGGGGCACGATCCGGCGCCCGGGGCGGTCGAGCATCGCGCACGTCGACAAGCGGCGGGGGCTGCGGGCCGAGAGCTGACCCCGCAGGTACGCGAGCGTCAGGCCGGTATCGACGATGTCCTCGACCAGCACGACATCGCGGCCGGTGATGTCGGTTTCGAGATCCTGCAGGATCTTCACCCGGCCGGAGTCGGGTGCGAACCGGGATATCGACATGAAGTCGACGGTGACATCGATGCCGACCACGGCGCGGGCCAGATCGGAGAGGAAGATCAGGGCGCCGCGCAACACGCCGACGAGGAGCACACCGTCGGGATGATCGCGCGCGATCTCCCGCCCGAGCCGGCGTACGTGCGCATCGATCCCCGACCGATCGAGCAGGACGGTCGGCGTCATGTCGTTTGCGCAATCCTTCAGTTGAACGTGCGCCGGACCGTCTGGCGCAACAACGCGGTGCGGAGCCGCCGCCCGAGTCCTGCGAGCTCGCCGAGCGTCTCCGTCGTGCGGGCCTGTGCCTCGGGATTGCGTTGACGCCGATACGGCAACAGCACCTGTTCGAACAGGCCCGCTTCCCGTTCGGCGAAGGCGCGGTACATGCGAAGGTGACGGGGCTCGATGCCGTGGCGCATGAACCCGGCGCAGACGCGCGCGACCGTCAGCGCGTCCTCGTCGAACAAGACCCGTTCGCCCGTCGACGACGGCGCGATGAGTCCGTACTCCTCGATCAGTGCCAACTGTTCGTCGGTCATTCCCGCGGCGCGCGCGAGCTCGGCCCGGTTCAAGCTCATGCCGCTCTCCGAGGCGCGCAGATCTTCCGGATGCTCGTCGTCGTGTACCTGAGCCGAGGCCGTTCGCGCTTCCGCGCTCTGCGCGGCGCGCCGCGTCTCTTCGAACAGCGCGTCGACGGTCGCGGGATCGACCTTGCGCTCCCCCGGGCCGCCGTCGCCTGCGTCCACGGAAAAACCACCGCTCTGGTCGACCTCGTCGAGCCGTTCCTTGATGACCTTCAACGGCAGGAAGTGTTCGCGTTGCTGACGCAGGATGAAGCGCAATCGCTCCACGTCGGCCGCGTAGAACTTGCGGTAGCCCGACGGCGTTCGTTCCGGATCGACGAGGCCCTGGCTCTCGAGGAAGCGGATCTTCGAGATCGTGATATCGGGGAACTCGTCGCGCAGTTGGTTGAGCACGTCACCGATCGAAGAGTGCGAACGCTTGGCCATGCTCACCCGTCCCGTTCGCGCTCACCACCGAGCACGAAGCTCAGACGGTAACGCCCGATCTGCACTTCGTCGCCGTGGTGGAGCTCGGCGGTGTCGACCCGCTTTCGATTCACGTACGTGCCGTTGAGCGACCCGACGTCGCGGAGCGTGTAGCCGGCGTCGGGGTGCTTCTCGACGACCACATGACGACGGGAGACGGTGATGTCGTCGAGGAAGATCTCCGAGTCGGGGTGCCGGCCGATCGCGGTGACGGCGGTCTCGAGCCGGTACGACGATCCCGCGTTCGGACCGTGCCGGACCACCAGCATGCCTACGCCCGGCGGAAGCTCGGCCAGGTAGTGCTCGAGCTCGTCCTCGGCATTGGCGGCCTCGACCGCCGAGAGGGTGAGGGTCGTGTCCTCGTCGGCGGCGCCGAGCGGGGCGCCGCACGAGGAGCAGAAGCGCGCGTCCTCGGGGTTCTGATGTCCACACCGGACGCAAAGCACGATGTGAGGCTATCGGTGCCGGTCAGGCTCGACAACAGACTGCTCGACCTCAACCGGAGGGTGAACGTCGAGAGTTGGGTGGAGGACGCGAATCAGGCTTCGCCCTCCACCAGGGCCCGGTACGCCGCGGCGTCGAGCAGACCATCGAGGGCACTCGCGTCGACGACCTGGATCTCGAGCATCCAACCGTCGCCGTAAGGGTCCTGGTTCACCAGCTCGGGCCGGTCGGTGAGCGCATCGTTCACCGCCGAGATCACACCCGTCACCGGGACATAGACGTCCGACACCGACTTGGTCGATTCGATCTCGCTCACGCTGGCGCCCGCGATCACGTCGAGCCCGACGTCGGGGAGCTGGACGAAGACGACGTCACCCAAGCTGTCCTGGGCGAAGTCGGTGATGCCGACGCGGGCCACACTGCCGTTCAAGAGCACCCATTCGTGCTCGCGGCTGTAGCGGAGATCCTCGGGAATGTTCATGGACGGAGCGTAGCTAGCGCGTGAGCTCGGCGACCTGACCTGCGTGGATCGCGACCAGGCGCCGCGCGTCGACGTCGCTGGAGCCTTCGGCCCAGATGTGCGTGATCGCGAGCTCGGGATCGGGCAGTACGAGCGCCCATCCTTCCGGGTACACGATCTTCACCCCGTCGACGAGCACCGTCGGGAAGTCCTTCGCCCGTTCCATGACGCCCCGCATGACCGTGCCCTTGCGTTCCCACGGCGTGGGCACCGTGTCGTGGGCGACGTGTGTCTCCGGAACCTCGGCGACAATCGACGACAATGGCCGCCCGCTCGACGCGAGGAGGTCGAGCAGATGCACGAGGGTTGCGACCGCGTCGTACGCCGGAAGGAACTGCGGCCAGATGAAGCCGCCCTCCTGCGACGCCGCGAAGTCGACCTCGCCGCTGCCCGCGACCTCCATGAGGTGCGAGGCCGAGAGCTTCGTCCACGTGATCGGCGCGCCGTTCCGTTGGCCCAGGCGCTCCGCCTCCATGCTCACCGATACCGGGAGCGCGAGGCGCGAGCCCGGACGTTGCTCGCACACCAGCTTCACGAGCGCGAGCAACGCGTGCTCGGCCGACAGCGCCACGCCCTGGTCGTCGATGATCGTCGCCGTCTCGCCGTCGGGATCGAACACGTAGCCGAGGTCCGAGCCCGACGTGCGGACGAGGTCGCCGATCGTCTTGACCCGGCTCTCGTGGTCATCGTCGGTGCCCATCGCCCCGCTTGTGGCGGCGAACGGGTTGACCGCGAGCACGCTCGCCCCGAGCTTGGCGAGCACGTTCGGCATCAGGACCGACGTCGCGCCGAACGAGTAGTCGAGCACCACCTTGAACGCGCGCTGGCGCAGGCGACGCGGCTGTACGCTCGCCTCGAGCGCCGCGGTGTAGAACTCGATCGCTCTCGGCGGGAACACGATGTCGCCGATGTCACCGGCGAACGCACGCCGGAAGTCCTCGCGATACAGCAGCCGCTCGATCTTGCGTTGCGCGCCCTCGTCGATGTCGGCTCCGTACTCGTCCATGAACCTGATCTCGACACTGTCGGGATCGCCCGCGGCCAGCCGGACGCTGATCCCGCCCTGGGCGCCCTGGGTCCGTACTTGGAACCGGGTGAGCGGAACCGTCGAGAGCTCGAGGTCCATGACGTGGACGCCGCTCAGGTTGAGGCCGGCGATGAGCGCGCGCTTGAGCGCACGGGCCGAACGACTCGTGTCGCGGCTCGTGCAGACGACGGCTCCCTTCTTCAGCGCGGTCCCGTACGCCATGGCGAGGCGAACCGCGACCTCGGAGGTGATGTCGACGTTCGCGAGACCACGGACGCCGCGGCGGCCGAACAGCGTGCGCGCGCCCTTGCTCTCCCACACGATCGACGACGTGACGAGCGCGCCCGGCTCTACCATCTTGAACGGGTAAATCTTCACCGACGGATTGATGATGGCGTGCGCACCGACGAAGCATTCGTCGCCGATAACGACGTTCTCTTCGACGCGCGCGCCGTCGCGGATGTCGCTGGCCCGACCTACGACTGCGCCGCGCAAGCGCGCGCTGGGACCGATGTAGACGTGGTCGTGCACGACACACCGCTCCAGCTCCGCGTCGGCCTTCACCACGACGTCGGCACCGATCACGGTGTAGGGACGGAGGACGGCTCCGGCCTCGACCCGGGAGTTGTCGCCGATGAGGACCGGTCCGTAGACCTCGGCATCCGGCGACAGGTCGGCGCCCTCGCCGAGCCACACGCCGTCGCGTACCTCGAACCCGGGCATCTCGAGGTACATCCGACCGTCGAGAATGTCCTCGTGGGCGCGGCGGTAGGCCTCCAGTGTGCCGACATCCTCCCAGTAGCCCTCGATCACATGGCCGACGAGCTTCTTGTTGTGCGCGAGCACCTCGGGGAACACGTCGCCGGAGAAGTCGACGACTTCGCCTTCGGGGATGTAGTCGAAGATCTCGGGCTCGAGGACGTAGATGTTCGTGTTGATGGTGTCGGAGAACACCTCGCCCCATGTCGGCTTCTCGAGGAACCGTTCGATGGTCCCGTCTTCACGGGTGATGACGATCCCGAAGTCGACGGGATTCTCGACCCGCTTGAGCGCGATCGACGCGAAAGCGTCCGCGGCGCGGTGTGCCTTCATGACCTCGCCGAGGTCGACGTCGGTGAGCGCATCGCCCGCGACGACGAGGAACGTCTCGTCGAGCTCGTCCATGGCGTTACGGACCGAGCCCGCGGTACCGAGCGGCGATTCCTCGGTGGCGTATCGCATGCGCACACCGAACTCGGATCCGTCGCCGAAATAGTTCCGGATGTGGTTTGCCAAGAACGCGACCGTTACGACGATGTCGTCGAAACCGTGCTTCGCCAGCAGCCGCACGATGTGTTCCATCATCGGCGCGTTCGCGATCGGCATCATCGGCTTGGGCTGGTTACTCGTGAGCGGACGCAGACGCGTCCCTTCGCCGCCCGCCAGGATCACCGCTTTCATGAACCCACCTCCACTGGGAGCCGTGCGCTCCTTCCCTCCCGCAACGCCGCGCGCGCGGCCGGGACGTACTTGGCGGCCGCGAAGTATCCGAGCACGATCCCCCCGATGGCGAAACCCCAACCCAGGAAGTCGAACACCGTACGTACCGAATGGGCCGCGTCGGCGATGAGGAACATCGGCAGCGCCATCATCAGCGCGAGCGTCCCGGCCTTGCCTGCCCATACCACGTCGATCCGGCGCGCGCCCGCCAGCGCGAGCGCAATCGTTGCGATTGCGACGAGCACCTCGCGGGCGAGGATGACCCACAGGATCACGTCGACACCGATGGGAAGACCTTGGGTGAGCAACGCCACCGCCGCAGCGACCAGCAGGACGCGATCGGCGGTGGGGTCGAGCACTTTCCCGAGCTCACTTCCCTGGTTGAAATGGCGCGCAATCCACCCGTCGACCCAGTCGGTGGCGCCCAGCGCCGCGAGGAGGAACGCGGCGCCCCGGCGGGCCGGGTGCGGCTCCCACAGCATCCACAAGAACACCGGGACGCACAACAACCGCGCCACGGAGATGAAATTCGGGATCGTCAGGACCTTCGCGCGCGCTTGACCCATCGGTGCCCAGCGTACGGGCTGGGGAACCGCCCGTGGCTACAAACCCCGCACGCGACGGGCCGACCCGGCTCTACAGGCCGACGGGCCCGCCCTCGGCGCGAGGATCCGAACCGCACCGATAGCCGGGGCTGGTGCACTCGATCGCGTGCGCGATGCCCGGACCGTGCCGGTAGCCGCGCACGATGTCGATGTCGTGGCCCCGGCGCCGGAGGTCGCCAATCCACTCCGGATCGAAGAGATCCTCAATCGCGATCCGACCGGTCCCCGGATCGATCGTGAACCGCGGTGCACTGATCGCGCACTGGGGGTCGTCGTCGTCGACGACCATGCGCACGATCAACTGCGTGTGGGTCTGTGCCTGTCCGTGGCCGCCCTCCGACCCGAAGACCAACCACGGCTTGCCGTCGCGCATCGACATCGCCGGTATGAGCGTGTGCAGCGGCATCTTGTCCGGACCGATGCCGTTCGGGTGGGAGTCGTCGAGCACGAAGGCGGATCCTCGGTTGTGCAGGTTGAGCCCCCACTCCCCGACGCGCAGGCCCGAGCCGGCACCGCTGAAGTTCGACTGGATCAGGCTGACCAACATGCCGTCACGGTCGGCCGCGCACATGTAGATGGTTCCGCCGTCGGGTTCGCGGTGCGCGGAAGCGACCTGGGCGCGGTGCGGGTCGATCCGCGCCCGTCGCGATTCGATCCAGTCGTCGCGGAGCAGGCGCTCGGGTGCGATGGTCATCGCGTCGGGATCGCCGAGGTACTCGCGACGGTCGGCGAGTGCGAGCTTGATCGCCTCGATCAACATGTGCTCACGCTCGGGTCCGTCCGGGCCCAGCTCGAGTCCGTCGGCGATACGGAGCGCTTCGAGCGCGGTCAGGCCCTGCGTCGGCGGCGGCATCTCGAGGATCTCCGCATCCCGGAACGGAGCGCGCAGCGGGTCCACCCACGCGCCCGTGTGCGCGGCGACGTCGGCTGCGGTCATACATCCGCCGGCGCGCTGCAGGCGCGCGGCGATCGCCTCGCCAATTGGACCGCGGTAGTAGGCGTCGGGTCCGTCCTCCGCGAGAGTACGGATCGTGCGGGCCAGCTCGGGCTGGCGCACCCAATCGCCTGCTTGCACGTCGCCGTAGAAGTCGTGGAAGTCGGGCAGGCCGAAGTGCTCGTAGAGGAACGAGCTGTTCTGGAAGAACCACGCGCCCCGTTTCGTCACAGGAAAGCCCGCTTCGGCGTAGCGCAACGCCTGTTGTACGAGATCACCGAAGGAACGGCTCGCGAACTTCTCGACGAGCGTGAACCACGCCTCGACCGCGCCGGGCACAGTCACCGGGTGCGGCCCGAACACGGGCATCTCCGTCTCGCCCGATTGCTCGCGTACGAACGCCGCGGTCGCGCCCGCCGGAGCGCGTCCAACACCGCGATAAGCGTGGACGTCACCGTTCCACACCATCGACAGGAGATCACCGCCGAACCCGCACATATACGGCGTCACCACGGCGAGGACGAAGTTGGCCGCGAACGCGGCGTCGACCGCGTTCCCGCCTTCGGCCAGCATCGACGCACCCGCCGCGGAGGCCAGATAGTGCGGTGTGCATACCACGCCGTTCGGATACGCACGAGACTCGTTCAGCCACACGCTCACAGCGAACCTCTCATGGCGCGGACGATAGCCCCGGTCGGTATTGTCGACGGATGGAGTTCAATCTCGCCGACCTGTTCGAAGCCGTCGCCGACGCCGCGCCCGACCGGCTCGCGGTGGTCGCGGGCGACCGACGGCTCACGTACGGCGAGCTCGACGAGCGAGCGAACCGGGTCGCGCACTACCTCCGCGACGTCGGAGTGCTCCCGGGTCAGCACGTCGGCATCTACGCGTTCAACCGGGCCGAGTGGGTCGAGTCGATGCTCGGGTGCTTCAAGGCCCGGGTGGTCCCGATCAACGTCAACTACCGCTACGTGATCGAGGAGCTCCGCTACCTCTTCGACAACGCCGACCTCGTTGCGCTCGTCTTCGAAGCCGAGTTCGGACCGCACGTCGCCGCGGTGCTCCCCGGCGTTCCCAAGCTCAAGCATCTCGTGCAGCTCGACGACGGCACCGAAACGGCGACCGACGGGCTCGAGGCGGTCGAATACGAGCACGCACTCTCGGTCGCCGACCCCACCCGCGCCGGTCTGCTGCCCCGCACCCCCGACGACCTCTACGTCCTCTACACCGGCGGCACCACGGGCATGCCCAAGGGCGTGATGTGGCGTGCGGAGGATATCTTCTTCGCCGCGATGGGCGGCGGGAACTACGGCGGCGCGGGCATCGCAAAGCCGGAAGACATCGCAGGAACGATCAGCGCGACGCCCGGTGTGAGCTTCGCGCTGGCGCCCTTGATGCACGGCAACGCGCAGTGGTCGCTGATGGTCGGGCTCTTCGGCGGCAACGTCGTGACCCTGAACGCGAGCCGCCGCTTCGATCCCGACGAGATCTGGGACCTCGTCGAACGCGAGGGCGTCAACATCATCTCGCTGGTCGGCGACGCCATGGCGCGGCCCCTCGTCGACGCGCTCGCACACCGCCCCGCGCCGCCGTCGTTGTTCGCGCTCGTATCCGGCGGCGCGATCCTCTCCCCGGCGATCAAGCAGGAGCTCAATGAGCGCGCGCCGAATGTTGCAGTCATCGACGCATTCGGCGCGTCGGAGACCGGGGCCAACGGTTCGGTCGACGTGACCGACAAGGGCCCCCGCTTCTCGATGAACGAGTCGACCACCGTGATCACCGAAGCGGGTGATGTCGCACCCGTCGGCCAGGTCGGGCTGCTCGCCCGGTGTGGCCACGTGCCCGTCGGTTACTACAAGGACGCGGAGAAGACCGCGGCCACCTTCGTCGAGTTGCACGGCGTGCGCTGGGCCATCCCGGGCGACCGGGCCGTGATCGAGGAGGACGGCAAGATCAACGTGCTCGGCCGGGGTTCGCAGTGCATCAACACCGGCGGGGAAAAGGTCTTCCCCGAAGAGGTCGAGGCGATCCTGAAGAGCCACCCCCATGTGTTCGACGCGATCGTCTGCGGCATCCCCGACGAGCGCTGGGGCGAATCGGTCGCGGCCGTCGTGGCGCCCCGTACCGGGCACGAGATCACGCTGGAGATGCTCTCCGAGTATTGCCGCACCGCGCTCGCCGGATACAAGGTCCCGAGGCGACTCGTCGTGGTCGAGACCGTCGAACGCACTCCGGCGGGGAAGCCCAACTACCGGTGGGCCAAGGAGATGGCGACGGCTTCGCCGTAGCTCTGGGACCTACCCACTGCCGAGGTAGCTCTCGAGCGCGGCCGTGTGCGCGTCCGCCGCCGCTCCCGACCACGCGACGCCACCCTGAAGCAACACGATGGCGTCGTCGGCGAGACCGAGCGCGCGCTCGACGTATTGCTCTACGAGGAGGATCGTCACCCCCGCGGCCTTGGCCTGCTCCAAGCTCTCGAACACCATGTCGACCATCATCGGCGCGAGCCCGAGCGACATCTCGTCGGCGATCAATAACTTCGGGGGCGCAGCCAACACCCGAGCCAGCGACAACATCTGCTGCTCGCCGCCCGACAGCGTTCCCGCGGCCTGCTTACGTCGTTTGCCGAGGAGCGGGAACAGTTCGACGGCGCGATCGACCGCGTCGTCGCGATCCGCTTTCGGCACCGCGTAACGCAGCATCGCTCGCAAGTTGTCGATCACGGTGAGGTGCGGATAGATGCCACGGCCCTCCGGCACGTAGGCGACGCCCGCCCGGCTGATGCGGTACGACGGCCAGCGGGTCACGTCGACACCCTCCAACTGCACGCGACCACCGGTCGGGCGCACGACCCCGACGATTGCGGCCGCGAGCGACGTCTTGCCCGCACCGTTCGCGCCGAGCACCGCGACCGCTCCGCCGGTGGCGAGCCGGAACGACACCTCGAACAGCGCGCGCGCTTCGCCGTACGAGACCGAGAGTGCATCGACCTCGAGCAACGGGTGCGAGGGCGGGTCCGGAACTTGCGGGTCCGTAGCTGTAGTCACGTCGTCGCCGTACCGAGATAGGCGGCCTGCACGGCCGGATCGGCGCGGATCGCCGACGCCGGACCGTGCGCGATCTCTTTGCCGAAGTCGAGCACGGTCACGTCGTCGGCCAGGCCGAGCACCATGGCGACGTTGTGCTCGACCAGCACCAGCGCGAGACCCTCCTCGTCGCGCAGCCGGGCGAGGACGGTCGCGAGATCGTCGGTCTCCCGGGCGTCGAGGCCCGATGACGGCTCGTCGAGCAGCAGGACGCGAGGCTGGGCGGCGAGCGCGCGCGCGACCTCTACGAGCCGGCCCGTGCCGAGCCCGATCGCGCCCGCCGACACCGCCGCCACTCCCGTGAGGCCGAGCTGCTCGAGGATTCGATCGACGACGTCGCGCTCCCCCGGCGTCGGCCGGTTTCCGAGGCCGAGGAGATCGCGGGGTAGAGCGCGGGCGAGTTCGAGAACCGTGCGCCGTTGCTTGGCCCGGTACGCGACGACGAGATGCTCTCGAACTGTCAGCTCGCCGAACAGCTCGAGGCGCTGGAACGTCCGGGCGAGACCCCGGCGGGCGCGAGCCTGGGGCGATGCCCGGGTGACGTCGACCCCGTCGATACGCACGGTCCCCTCCCGGGGCCGGATGAGGCCGGACAGGACGCCGAAGCACGTGCTCTTGCCCGCGCCGTTGGGCCCGATGAGTCCGACGATGTTCGCGGGCGCCACTGCGAGCGAAACGTGATCGAGCGCGACGAGCCCGCCGAAGCGCACCGTCACGTCACGCGCCTCGATCAACGCGAGATCGCTCACGTCGCGGCCATCGGTTCCGCGATCGGTCCGGCACCGGTCGCCGCGTCCGACCGGCGGTCGTCGCGCCGGCGCCGACGCTCCCGGCGCCGGTTCGCGGAGTCGAACAAGATCCCTCGCGGCTCCCGGGCCAGTGCGATCGCCCCGAGACCGAAAAGCAGCGTCGGCAGATTGAGCCAGCGGCCGGACAAGTGGTCGGTGACCAGCTGAGGGATGATCGTGAACGACAGTCCCGCGAGCAACGCGCCCATGATGGACCGGACCCCCCACGTCACCACGACGGCAAGCCATACCGCGCCGAGGAGTGCGTCGAATTGATTCATGTTGGCCGCGCCCGCGTAGCTCGCGTACAGACCGCCACCGATCCCGGCGATGAACGCGCTCAACCCGAACGCGACGAACTTCGACCAGACGATGTTGATGCCGAGCGTTGCGGTAGCGGTCTCGCTCGATCGCATCGCGGCGAGGTTCAATCCGGTCGTCGAGCGTTCGAGGTTGCGGACGAGCAACGCGACCACGACGAACAACACGACGAGGAGGTAGTAGAACGCGCGGTCGCCCACGAAACCTCCGGGTCGTGGCACTACGACGCCCTGGCCGAAGTTGCTGATGCGGGGTGTCTGAAAATACGTGTTCTGCACCAGCTGCGAGAACGCGAGTGTTGCGAGCGCGAGGTACAAGCTTCCCAGGCGCAGACTCGGGAGGGCGGCGATCATCCCGATGGGGACGACCACGACGGCGCCGATGAGGATTGCGAGCAGTACCGGGACGTTGTGGTGGGTGGCGAACTGCGCGGTCAGGGCGGCCGCGATGCCGGCGAACGTGATCTGGCAGAGAGAAATCATCCCGCCGTCGCCGGTCACCACGACGTACGACAAGAACGCGATTGCGAGAGCAAGCCCGCTGGCGAAGATCGCGAGCCAAAGCCCATTGAGGAACTCGGGCGCCACCAAGACGCCGACCAGGCACACCGCGATCGGCAACAACCGGCGCCACCACGGTAGATCGGTCCGCGCGACCACCTCCCGCATCGGCCGCGCGAGCATGCGAGTGTCGATCGCGAAGCGTTCCTCCTGCAGTCCGTTGTAGACGAGCAGGAACACGAGCATCACGATGAACGGGATGCTCGGGCGCACACCGAGCAAGATCGGGTTGGTGGGGCTGGCGAAGTGCTGCAGGAAATGTTGGAACTGCTGACTCGCCGAGAGCTCCTGCAGCAGACCGATTCCCATGGAGCCTGCGAACGCGAGCGCCAGGCTGTGCATGCGCGCAACCACCACCGCCGCGAACGATCCGAGCAGGAGCAGGGTGAACTGGATGATCGTGAAGCCGCGTAGCGCGCCGAGCAGTACGCCCGCCGTCCCGGCGAGCATCGTTCCGATCATCCACGACACGGCCGTGACGAAGCCGGTGTTCACGCCGTTCGCGCCCGCCATCGTTCCCGAGTCGACCGCGGCCCGGACCGAGAGACCGTAGGGCGTCGCGCGCAGCAGCACCAGCAGCACGAATGCGATCAGGACCGCCGCGATGACGACCGCGACCTGGTTCGAGTCGACGTGCACCCCGACGATCGTGTACTCGTGCGGAGGTGACCAGAGCATGCTCGGCTTCAGCACGGTCGACGCGGTGTCGGGAAACAAGATGGCGGCGAGCGCGGGGAGCGCGACCGACAGACCGATCGTCGACACGAGCCGGACCGATGGCGGCGTCTCGCTCAGTCGCCGGAACAATGCGGCCCACAAGAAGAGCCCGAGGAGCGGCGAGAAGACAAAGATCGTCAGCACGCCCGCAACGTGCGGGTTCCATCCCCACACCGCGGTCGCCTGGTAGAAGGTCACGGCGATGAAGAACGCCAGCGCGCCCTGGGCGAAGTTGAAGATGCGCGAAGTCGTGTAGGTGAGGACGAGCCCGAGCGTCGCGATCGCGTAGACGCTGCCGACGACGATCCCCGCGACGATGTAGGTGGTCACGATAGCGGTCCCATCGCCGGACCTTCACGTCGGCGCGCACTCGGGAGTCTGCGCCGACGCCGTCCGTTCACAAGGTCAGTAGTGGATTGGCTTGCCGCACTGCTCTTTGCCGCCGAACTGGGGCACGAACTTCTTGTCGATGACCTTCACGTAGTAGGCGCACGAGAATTCGTTGCCAAATCCCTTTACGAGGTCGACGGGCGCGAAGGCACCGCCGCCCGTGTACGCGGTCTCGAGTCGGAGGTTGGCGATGAACGCCTTCCGAGTCGGGCACGCAACGTCGGCGTCCTTGATGCCCTGCATCGTGATCTCACCGGAGAGCCAGCCGATGTAGCTGACCTCGTTGCGGGTTTGGCCGCTCGGCATCGCCGCGTCGAACGCGGTGTACGACGGCGGGTTCGACTCGAACGGAATGAACTCGAGACCGAAGAACGCGCCTTCCATGCCCGGCAGTGAGAGCACTCTGGAGTCGTAGCCCCCGGGGAACTGCAACTCCTTCATCGTTACGTTGTCCTTCGATAACTGCGCCGAGAGGTTGGTGTTCGGGATGAAGTCCATGCCGGTCAACAGCCCGTCTGCACCCGAGTCCTTGATGGCCTGGGCCTCGGCGGTGAAGTCGGATGTACCGGCGGGAACGGTCTCGTTGTCGTACACGACCGAGAGCCCGACAGTCTTGAAGCCGTGCTTGTTGCGGGTCAGGAAGTCGACGCTCTGGGCATTGCCACCGCCGATGAGGGCCACCTTGGTGACGCTCTGATTCTTCATGATGGTGGCGTCACGGTCGTTATACACGTGTCCCGGGTCGGCCGCGGTCGGAAGCCGGAACGTGAACATGTTCGTGTCGACGCTCCAAGCCGGAATCCCGACGTGCCATCCCGTAACCGGGACGCCGTGTTGCTGGGCGTAGGCCGCGCCACCTCCGGACGCGCTGCTGACCTCGATGATCGCCCAGACCTTGGCGTTCTCGACGAGGTCGCGGACCTGCTGCAGGTTCTTGGTCTGGTCGGCGGCGTCGTCGCGAACCACCAACGTGATCTTGCGGCTGCCTGCTTCGCCGCTCGAGTTCGCCTTGTCGACGCGAGCCTTGACGCCATTGACCGCGTCGGAGAACGAGGGAGCCTGCGGACCGGTGAGCGGAGCGATCACGCCGATCTTGATCCCGGTGGCGGTGACCCCCGGATCCAGCACACAAGGATTCGGCGCGTCGACGTGTGCGAGGCTCGCGAACGGACCCGCCGCGCCCGCCTTGCCGGTCGCCGTGGTCGGCGACGATCCCGAGTCGCTCTTGCTGCTGTTGCTACAGGCTCCTGCGGCCACCACCATCAAGGCGGCGGCGACGGCAATCGAACGACTCCCACCCAATCGACTACGGCGCACGATCGACTCCCCCCGGAGATCTGTCTGCAGTAGCAGTATGTGAACTGTGCTCGGCCTCGACGGGCGAGGCGAGTAGTAATCCGCAGTGTGACACACGCAGCGACGGGCGAATAGCACCCTCTTCGCTTCACGAGCGCGGCAACATCCCGTACGCGCGGATCGGCTGGAGCCGCGCGATCACGCGTTTGTCGGCGACCATCGACGCGCGGTAGTCGTCCCAGTCGTCGTGCTCTCCGCGAGCGCTGCGGTAGTACGCCACGAGCTCGTCCACCGTCGCATCGTCCGGTTGCGTCGCCACCGGAGTGAGCTCGACGTCGGCCTCGATCACCGCGTACGCGTAGAAGTCGGCCTGAGTGACGTGCAGCGCGGCCCAGGGATCACGCACCAGGTTCGTGTACTTGGCGCGGTCGGTCGTGATCGAGATGCGGATCAGCCCGTCGTCGGAGACCTGGTGGAGCACGTTCGACAATTGCGGCCGGCCGTTCCGTCGAATGGTGGTCAGGACCGAGTGGGTGTTCACCCGGGCGAATTGGACTGCGTCGGAGAGTTCCACGTGCGCTCCTCGTAGTTCGGATGTGAGGTTCGGCTCCGGATGCGAACCGGTCGTTCAGACGGCTAGCCACCGAGACTCCCGTCGCTCAGATCTCGTACTGGACGCCGGCTCGCGCCGCGAGCACGGGCGCGATCATCTCCGAGATGATGCGACGGTGCTCGGGATGATCACGGTATGCCACGTAGTCGGCCACCGTCAGGAACTCGGCGACGATCGCGAAGCTCGCGTTGCCGTCGCTGAGGCCGAGGTCGGGCCCGATCACGTACGACGTCAGCTGCGGGAGGAGCGCTGGGAGTGTCGACAGCGCGTCGGCGATCGCTTGCATGTGCGAGTCGGTCGTGCTGTCGGCGAAGGTGAGGAGAGCAATGTGGCGGATCACAAGAGGGCCCCGTACGCGCCGCCGTCGACCTGGATTGCCGTACCCGTGAGGTAACGGGCCGATTCCGAGCAGACGAATGCTGCGACGCGGCCGAACTCGTCAGGATCACCGATGAACCCCGCGGGAATACCGGCCGCGAGGTCGACGTCCGAGCCCCCGAGGTGGGCGATCCGTTCGGTGGCATGCAGGCCGGGGAGCAGCGAGTTGACGGTGACCCCATCGCCGGCGATCTCGCGCGCCAGCGTGCGGAGGAACCCGGTCAGCCCGGCCCGGGCCGTGTTCGACAAGATGAGGTTCGGGATCGGCTGCCGCACCGCGATCGAGGTGATCGCGACGACGCGACCCCAGCGCCGCTCCCGCATTTCTGGCACCGCCTCGTAACACATCGCGATCCCGCCCCGGCAGTTCAGCTCGAACGCGTCGAGGTACTGGTCGACCGTGGTGTGAGCGAAGTCGCCGGGCGGAGGACCGCCGGCGTTCAACACCAAGATGTCGATGCCGCCGAGCGCGGCCCGGGCATCGCGAACGAAACCCGTGGCGCCTCCCACGCTGCCGACGTCGGCGACGATCGGCACCGCGTCGGGGCCGAGCCCCTCGGCCGCGGCCGTGATCGTCTCCAGGTTGCGGCCGCAGACGGCGACCCGCACCCCTTCGGCGGCAAGCGCCCGCGCGACCCCGAGCCCGAGACCTTTCGACGCGGCCGCCACCGCGGCGCGCTTTCCTGTGATTCCGAGATCCACGCCGCGAGGCTACCGGCAGCCGCTTTAGGCTCATCCCATGCATGATCTCGTGATTCGTGGCGGCACCCTGGTCGACGGAACGGGGTCGACGCCGACCCCGGCGGATGTCGCCGTCGACGGTGATCGGATCACCACGGTCGGAGCAGTTGCCGCTCCGGGTCGGACCGAGATCGACGCGCGCGGCGCGTACGTGACGCCCGGCTTCGTCGACGTACACACCCACCTCGACGCGCAGATGGCGTGGGATCCCGACGCAACCTCCTCGTGTTGGCACGGCGTGACCTCGGTCGTCCTCGGCAACTGCGGCGTGACGTTCGCGCCGGTGCGCAAGGGACAGGAACGCTGGCTCGCCGAGATGATGGAGTCGGTCGAAGACATTCCCGCCGAGTCCATCCTCGACGGATTGACCTTCGACTGGGAGACGTACGGCGAGTACCTCGCGTCGATCGACGACCTTCCCAAGGGCGTGAACGTAGGGGGCATGGTCGGCCACTGCGCGGTACGTCACTACGCGATGGGTGAACGCAGCCTCGACGAGACGCCGGCCACCGACGATGACATCGCGATCATGTGCGATCTGGTCGACGAAGCCATGAGCGCGGGCGCGTTGGGCTTTTCGACGTCGCGGACGTTGTTGCACCGTGTGCCCGACGGCCGGCCCGTGCCCGGCACGTGGGCGGACGAACGCGAGCTGCTCGCGATCGCCGACGTGCTCGGCCGCCGCGGACACGGCGTGTACGAGGTCGCACCCCGCTTCGAGCGTCCGGGCAAGAACTACGCGGGCACACGCGCCGAGGTCCACTGGATGGCGGAGATCAACCGGCGAACGGGGCGGCCCGTCACCTTCGGGCTCGCGCAGAGCAACTCCGGCCCCGAGCTCTTCCGCAAGATCCTCGAGCTGTGCGACGAGGAGGGCGCGCTCGGCGGCGACCTCCGGCCGCAGACGACGGCGCGCGGCATCGGACTGCTCTTCGGGTTGCAGCACCGGACGTTCTTCGATCGGACGCCGGCCTGGGGAGCACTGCAGGCATTGCCGCTCGCCGAACGGCTCGCCGTCCTCCATGACGACGCCCGCCGCGACGAGCTCGTCCGGGCGGCCGACGACGGCAACACACCTCCCCTCGATTGGAGCGGCGTCTACGTGCTGACGCCGGATGCCGTCGACTACTCCGCCGATCCCGAGACCTCGCTTGCGGCGCACGCCGAACGCAACCACGAGTCGATCGCAGAAACGTTTGTACGCATCTCCCTCGAGACCGACGGCCGCGCGCTCTTCAACTTCCCCTTCCTGAATCAGCGAATGGACGCAGTCGAGCAGCTCCTCGACCATCCCCGCATGGCGATTGGCCTGGGCGACTCCGGCGCGCACGTCGGCCTGATCATGGACGCGTCCCTGCCCACGTGGTTCCTGCTGCACTGGGTCCGCGACCGCGCGAAGTACACGATCGAGGACGCGATCCGGCGCATGACCTCCGACACCGCCGAGCTGTTCGGCATCTCGGACCGGGGCGTGCTGAAGCCGGGTGCCTTCGCCGACGTCAACGTGCTCGATCTCGATGCACTCGCGCTTCGGATCCCGGAGTACGTGCACGACTTCCCGGCGGGCGCGGGACGGTACGTCCAGCGCGCGGAGGGTTACCGGTCGACCGTGGTGAACGGCGAGCTGTTCGTCGACCAGGGCGAACCCACCGGAACGCACGCGGGTCACACGCTCCGATCGGCGCCTTGAATACCGGCCCGAATCTTCGGGCATTCGTGCGTCGAGCTGGCGGAACCATGAAGGTTCCGGCCGCTAACATCGGTCGCTGATCCTCGGCCGTTTCGCGCTGCGCTGGGTGGGAAGAACGAATTGACGCCTCGGCCGCATCGAGTACCCCACACCCCATGACCGCGCCCGCGCCCGAAGTACGCCCGACGACACTTCGTTACCTCCCGGGGCTCGATGGTCTGCGCGCGATCTCGGTGCTCGCCGTGATCGTGTTTCACCACTATCTCGTCGGTGGGCACGAGGTCGGCTGGGCTCCGGGCGGATTCCTCGGCGTCGAGGTGTTCTTCGTCGTCAGCGGCTACCTGATCACGTCGCTGCTGCTCGGCGAGCGTCGGGAGACGGGCCGGGTGTCGCTCCGCGACTTCTACGTCCGCCGGGCCCGGCGCCTGCTCCCCGCGCTCTACATGTTGCTCGCAGTCGTCGTGGCGTACGCGCTCCTCTTCCTGCCCGACTCGATCGGCACCCTGCGCTCGGACACGCTCGCCGCGCTCACCTACACCAGCAACTGGTGGCAGATGATCGCCCACCGGTCGTACATCGCCGAAGCGGGACGCCCCGAGCTCCTGAAGCATCTCTGGTCGCTCGCGATCGAAGAGCAGTACTACCTCGCGTGGCCGTTCCTGTTGGTGTTGGGGCTGCGCAAGCTCGGTCGGCAACGGATGCTCGTGACGATGTTGTGCGTCGCGCTGTTGTCGACGCTGCTCCTTGCCGTGCTCGTGCACGGGAATGTCGATAACGCCTACTACGCGACCTACACGCGGCTCTCCGGGCTGCTGCTCGGATCCGCGTTCGCGTTCTCGTTCGCGCCCTACCGGATCCGAGGCCTCCCCGGTCGGGGTGTGCGCGCGGCGCTGAACATTGCGGGTGCGATCGGGCTGTTCGCGTTGCTCGCCTCCTTCGGATTGTTGCATCACTTCGGGATCAATGGCTTCCAGTTCCCGTCGTCGATACACGACGACCTGGCGGTGTTCAATGGCGGCTTCCTGCTCGTCGACCTGGCCACCCTCCTCGTGATCGCGGCGGCGGTCCACCCCGCCGCCGACGTCGGCAAGGCCCTCGGATGGAAGCCGTTGCAATGGATCGGGGTGCGTTCCTACAGCCTCTATCTCTGGCACTACCCGATCTTCTGCATCACCCGGCCCGGCCTCGACATTCACCGGCTCGGGATCTGGTTCCTCTCGATCCAATTCGAGGGCTGGCCGGTGTTCGTCGTGCGCCTCGCGCTCTCTTTCGGCGCAGCCGAGCTCTCCTTCCGGTTCATCGAGACGCCGATCCGCAAAGGTGCGATCGCTCGCTACCGCGAGGTCGTACGCGATGCCGTTGGCCAACACCGCAAACGGCTCGTGCGCCGGGGCGCGGTGATCACGAGCGCGCTCGCGCTCGCGGCCCTGATGCTCGGTACCGGGCTCGCGACCGCACAGGCGCAGACACCCAGCGTCCCCGGAGTTGCTGCCGGCGGATCGCAGAACGGCGCGCTCGCCGATCAGAACGCGCTGAACAAGCTGATCGCGCCGACGACGTCGATCTCGTCATCCACCACGAAACCGAAGCTGGTGCCGACGACGAAGCCCGGATCGAAGCCCACGGTGCCGACCACGACGACGTCGACGACCCTCAAGCCGGGGCAGCTGCCTCCGCGCGTCCTCGGTATCGGCGACTCCGTGATGGAAGGTGCCGAGACGAGCCTCGAAGCCGCCATCCCCGGCATGGCCGTCGACGCGGTCAAGAGCCGCCAGTTCGGGCAGGCGATCATCGTCGTCGCCTACTACGAGTCGAAGAGCGCGTTGCCTCCGGTCATCGTCATCCACCTCGGGACGAACGGGCGCATCACCAACGACCTCTTCGATCAGATGATGCGCACGATCGGACCGGGCCACACCGTCTACTTCCTCACCGCGCGCGTGCCCCGGTTGTGGGAGACCGAGGTGAACCAGGCGCTGCACGCGGGTGCCGCCCGTTGGCGCAACGCGCGCGTGCTCGAGTGGCGCGACTACGCGGGTTGCCACGGCGACTGGTTCGTAGCCGACGGCTTCCACCTCCGCACCCCCGGCCAGCACGCCTATGCCGACTTCGTGAAAGCGGGCCTCCTCGGCCACGCGCCCAAGGTCTGTACGCCCTGACGAGGTCCCGATCGTACGGCGCGGCGTGCGGAGCGATTCAGCGGTGCAACACCCAGCTGATGAGTTGCAGGAACCGGTAGCCGAGGTAGATCGCCAGCGCGGAACCCATGAGCTTCAGGTGCCACGGGACGGCGGGGGCGGGCTCGTCGGCGGGGCGCGTCATCCCCGGGATCAGTCCGCGTTCGACGACGTTGCCGCACTTCGGGCACGTCGCGTCGGGGCGCACGGTCGACGGCGTCAGGAACTTGCTGCAGCTCGTGCACCAGGGCATCGTCCGCCATTGGATCACTCTCCGGCCGATGACGGGCAACCGCGCCCGACGCGGAACCTCGCGGAACCCTTGCGAAACCCTTGACTGGCTCGAACCTGCGCCTCAGGACCGCGGTCGAAGCTGACCGCATGACCACAACCACAGCTCCTGGCCCGCCGCTCCCTCCGCCCGCGTCATTCGCCGCGCTCGGGACGACCGCCGTCGTCGCGGTCACCGATCCGGCCGCACGCGAGGCGGCGACCGACATCCTGCGGGCCGAGCTCGATGCCATCGATCGCGCCTGCAGCCGATTCCGGGACGACTCCGAGCTCGCGGTCGTGAATCGATCGCCGGGCACGTGGGTACCGGCTTCGCCACTTTTCCGGGCTGCGCTCGCAGTCGCGCTGACGGCTGCGGAGACCTCGGGTGGGATCGTCGATCCGACCGTAGGCCGCGCCTTGCGCATCCTCGGCTACGACCGCGACTTCGCGAGCGTCGACGCCGACGGCGACGTCCTGCGCGTCCGCGTCGAACGGACCGCCGGATGGCGCGCAATCGAGGTCGACCACGCGGCGCGCCGGGTGCGGATACCCCGCGGGGTCGAGCTCGACCTCGGGGCAACGGCGAAGGCGTTCGCCGCTGATCGGGCCGCGCTCCGCATCGCGAACCGGACCGGCTGCGGGGTCCTCGTGGCGCTCGGCGGCGATTGCTCGATCGCGGGGCGGGCGCCCGACGGCGGTTGGACGATCCGGGTCACCGACCGCCACGACGCGCCCGCAGAGGCGCCGGGCACGACGATCGGGCTCGGCTCGGGCGGCCTCGCCACGTCGGGGATCACCGCTCGGCGCTGGAGTCGGGGCGGACGCGAGCTGCACCACGTCATCAATCCGGAAACGGGCTGGCCCGCCCGGGCCGTATGGCGCACTGCGAGCGTGGCCGCCCCCAGCTGCGTCGACGCAAACGTGGCTTCGACCGCGGCGATCATTCTCGGTGCCGACGCCGGCGACTGGCTCGAGGTGCGGGGGCTGCCGGCCCGGCTGGTGGCGACGGACGGCTCGGTGACCCGGCTCGGGGGCTGGCCGCCCGGGATGGCATCAGTCACATCGGAACAATCCCCGCTCGAGTGATCGCGCTCCGGAGGCCGATGACCTGGGTATGGGCGGCGACCGAACGAGCGCACTGTCGGTCGCCGGCTCCTGCCCGGTCCGGGTCGGTGCGCCGGCGCGAGTCGAATTCGCCGGTGGCCAGGCGTGGCGGGCCAGATCAGCTACGTCAGCGGCGAGTTCGTTGGGTTGAAAACGCCAACGTCGTCCCGGGCGGATTCCCGAAGGCGAGACCGTCACCCTCGTCGTAGGAAAAGGCGAGTCGATGGTGGCGGCCAGGGCACACGCGCTCTCGGCGTCGGGCTCCTTCATGCGTCTCTCGCGGCGTGAGTCGTCCGAGGGGCTCGAGCGCCGCAGGGCCCTGCGGGTACCGGTTGCCCAGCCGTCGAGGTGAGCCTCGCCCCCGGCGCGGCCATCGGTCCCGGCGCGCCGGCCCGGAACTCCCCGGCCGAGCTCACCGACATGTCGGCATCCGGGTGTGCAGTCCGGGCCGCGAGCGAGCCCCCGTCGGCCGGGCGGTCTCGGTGACCCCGCGCATCCTCGGGACCGATTTGACCTTCTCGGGCAAGATCGTGCGCGCCTGGCGCTCCGACGACACTCTCGGGGAGCACGTCGGCATCCAGTTCGAGCCCCTGCCGTCGGCGCGACGCGCCTGACCAACCGGTACCTCGTCCAGCAGCTCCGGGTCACCTCGAATCCCGATCCGCGCCGCCCCTCCTGTCGACACAGTGCGCTACCGCGTTCGAAGCCGCGATCCGCATGATCGGCGAACAGTCCGTCGTCGAGGTCACCGCCGGGTCGGACTACGAGATCGATGACCGTGACGAGAACGACGAGAATAGCCACGACGACAACAGCAACGACGACAACGACCGGGCGGTGTTCCCGCTGCTCCACGGCGGCGACGTCCGCGCCGCGCTGGTGCTGAGGATCGACGGGATCGCCGACGTGGTCTCGGTATCGACGCCGGCGGGATCGGCCTCGATTGCCGCGACGGGCGCAGCACCGGCGTCGGGTCCTTCGTACGTCCTCGCCGACGTCGAGATGGGCGTCACCGCCGAGCTCGTTCGAGGTCGTATGACGATGCGGGATCTGCTCTCGATCACCCCGGGCGCGGTGATCGATCTCGACCGCCCCGCAGGCGCGCCGGTCGACGTCTTGGTGAACGGCACGTTGATTGCACGAGGCGAAGTGGTAGTCGTCGACGAGGAGTTCGGCATCCGCATTTCCGAGCTCGTCCCCGAGCCCTCTCGATAGCCGTGCGGGGCAAGGTCCGGCGCGATAGACCGGCGCGATGCACTCACCGAAAGCAGCGCTCGCAGACGCTCTGAGTCGGCGCGCGGTTCTCAAAGGCATGGCGGTCGCAGGCGCGGGCGTCGCGGTCGCGAGTTGTGCTTCGTCGTCGAAATTGAGCACGCCCGGCTCGACCGCGCCACCGTCGTCGACGTCGTCGGTGCCGACGTCCACGCTCCCGAAGGTGTTGCGCAGACCCGGCTCGCGTCCGAACCCGACGTTGCCCGAAGGCACCGACATGGTGCCCAAGATCCAGCACATCGTCGTCGTCATGATGGAGAACCATTCCTTCGACGACCACTTCGGCATGCTCGGGCGCGGTGACGGCTACAAGCTCGACGGCAGCGGCAAACCCATCGACGCCAACCCGATGAACGACGGCCGGCTCGTGCAGGCGTTCCACATGCCGTCGACGTGCCAGCTGCCGAGCGAGCCGAGCCAGGCGTGGAACGCGAGCCACACTTCGTTCGCCGGCGGCCGCAACGACGGCTTCGTGAAAGCGAGCGGTCCAGTGGCGATGGGCTACTGGGACCAGACCGATATCCCCTTCTACTATGGGCTCGGCAAGGCGTTCCCGGTGTGCGACCGTTACTTCTGCTCTGCGCTCGCGCAGACGTATCCCAACCGTCGTTTCCTGATCGCGGGAACTGCGTCGGGCGTCGTCACGACGAGCGCGTCGAACCTCAGCAAGTTCCCGCCCGCGAACGGAACGATCCTCGACCGCCTGCACGCGCACGGCATCACGTGGAAGGACTACGCGAGCGACCTCCCCGGCATCGCGGTGATCATCGGGAACCTGACGTCATACAAGGACAACGTCTCGACGATCGACCAGTTCTTTGTCGACGCCAAGGCGGGGACGTTGCCGGCGGTGAGCTTCGTCGATCCTCGGTTCGGTGGCAGCGGCGACACCGGCCTCGCCCCACCGGCGGAGTCGGAGGAGGACCCCGACGACATCGCTTACGGCGAGAATTTCGTGTCGAAGGTCGTGAACGCGGTGTTCGACAGCCCGAACTGGAAGAACACGATCCTCATCTACACCTACGACGAGCACGGCGGGTATTACGACCATGTCGCCCCGCCGCCCGCGGTGAAGCCCGATGACATCGCACCCGGCGTCGACGAGCCGGGTATCTCCGGCGCGTACGACCACTACGGATTTCGGGTCCCGACCGTGGTCGTCTCACCGTTCGCCAAGCCCGACTACGTGTCGCACCAGATCTACGACCACACTTCGATCCTCAAGCTGATCGAGACGAAGTGGAACATCGGCGCGCTCACCTACCGGGACGCGAACGCGAACGACATGCTCGACACCGTCGACCTGATCGGACCGCCTGCGTTCGCGGAACCGCCGAGGCTCCCGGCTCCGGCCAAGCTCGGTACGTGCAAGGTCGGATCACCCGGCGGCCCGATCCCGCCCGCCGACGCGCTCGTGGTGGCCGGGAAGGCTCCCTCGCTCCGGATCGGCGCGACGGCCTAGCGTGGCGACCGTGGCGGTCGATGTTCGCAGCCGGGTGGACGGCCCCCGGGTCGAGTTGGATCCGGCGCGTTTCTTCGGCGACGACCTGCCCGCGCTCGTCGACCGGCACGCCGACGCGATCCTTCCCGCGCTGCCCTTCATCCGCCCCCGGACCCTCACCGTCGATGCCGGCGGTGATCCCTGGACCCTCACTGCCGACGACGAAGCCGGAGTCGTGATCGTTCACGGTGATCACACCGACTCGACCGCTCGGGTGTCACTACCGCGCGAACAGCTCGCAGATCTCGTCGACGACCAGCAGACGTTCATGAGCCTCTGGGCCTCGGGCACCCTCGACCAGAAGGCCGGCACCATCGGGCACCTCCTCGACTGGTGGCTCGTGCTGCGCGCCGCGCTCGACGGCACGCCGATCTACACGCCGGGATCGATCTCGTTGGACGATCGCGACGGTCGTCCGCTCGATCTCGCGCGCACGTTCCGAGCCGACGACGATCTCGAGGAGATGCGGCACTTCCTCGAAACCGCGGGCTATCTCCACATCGCCGAGTTGTTCGATCCCGCAGAGATGGACGCCATCTCCGCCGACATGGACCGAGCCGCGTCCCGCTACGCCGAAGGCGACGGCCGATCGTGGTGGGCCCGAACCGCCGACGGCGACACTCGGCCGGTGCGCATGCAGGGCTTTGACCGCGAATCCGACGCTGCCCGCGCGCTCCTCGACGACTCTCGCTTCCGTGATCTCGCATCGATCGCGGATTCGGGTCACGCGTTCGGCACGAAGCGCGCGAACAATCGCATCGAGGCGTTGTTCAAGCCCATCGGTGTCACCGAGGGCATCTCCGACATCCCGTGGCATAAGGACTGCGGGATCGGCCGTCACTCGTACGACTGCTGCGGCCTGACGGTCGGGATCTCCGTGACCGGCGCCGATTCCGTCTCGGGTCAGTTGTGGGTGCTGGCCGGCACGCACCGAGCGCTCGTGTGGTCGGGCATCCGCCAACCCGACCTCGACCTCCCCGAGGTTCCGCTCCCCACGCGCACCGGCGATGTCACGTTGCACCTGAGTTGCACGATGCACATGGCGCAGCCGCCCATCGAGCGCGAGCGCCGGGTGATGTACAGCGGTTTCGGGTTGCCGCCGCTCGAGACGGCCGACTCGGATGCCGTCGCTGCCAACCGCGCCCGCCTCGGTGCGGTGCGCGAAGGTGCGCCGCTCACAGTTCTCGATCGACACTTCAAGAGTTAGGAACCGACGTGCTCGAGTTCGACCCGCTCGACGAATACCCGATCCATCAGGTGGCGCTGCCCATGCGCTACGTGGCCAGCAGTGATCGAAACGTCTACGACCGGTGCATCTACCAAGGTGTCGATCACGAGGCCGATGCGTACTTCATCACCGGCATGGGCGTGTATCCCAACCTCGGCGTGATGGACGCGTACGCAACGATTCGGCGCGGCGACAAGCAGTGGGCCATCCGGGCGTCGGGCGTGCGCCCGGATGACAAGCTCAGCCAGCAGATCGGTCCCTACCGCATCGAAGTAATCAAGCCGTTCCACGAGCTCCGGCTCATCTGCGACGCCGACGAGCACGGCATCGGCTTCGACCTGGTGTACCGCTCCGAGTACGGCCCGATATCCGAGCCGCAACATATTCGGCGTCAAGGCGACCGCATCCTGCTCGAGGCCGCCCGTTTCGCCGGTGTCGGCACGTTCGAAGGCGAGTTGCGAGTCGAGGGCGACACGATCCAGGTGACACCCGAGCGCTACACCGCGACCCGCGACCGCTCGTGGGGCATCCGGCCCGTCGGCGAGGCGGAACCGGCCGGCCGGCCGAGCGACTTCACGGGTATGTGGTGGTGCTGGATCCCGTTGCGCTTCGACGACTTCGCCCTCCATGTCATCTTGGAGGAGGACCGAGACGGAGTCCGCAACACGAATTTCGCGGTGCGCGTCTTCCCCGAAGGTTCGGGTCGCCCGCCCGAACAACTCGGCTGGCCGCTCCCCGAGATCCGGTACCAGTCGGGCACGCGGAACCCGATCGGCGCGTCCATCGAGATGACCAACCGCGATGGCAAGAAGTCGATGCTCGACATCGAGCCGCTGATCGGCATCTCGCTCAACGTCGGCTGCGGATACGGCGCCGATCCGGACTGGACGCACGGCGTCTGGAAGGGCGACGACTGGGTCGAGGGTTCGGTCTACAGCTACAAGGACCCCGTCGTCGCAGGCCGGGGTGCCTTCTCGCTCTGGGACCACGTCGCCCGGGCAACATTCGAGGGTCACGAGGGCTGGGGCATCTTCGAGCACGGATGCATCGGCGCCCATGCCCCGTCCGGCTTCGTCGACCTCATGGACGTCGCCAAGTAGACGTTCGAACCCGAAGCAGAGCGAGCCTGGCGTCCCCGTGACGCCGCGCGCACGCAGGTTCGATCAGTGTTAGTGCGGAACCATGCCGCCGTCGACGAGAACGACCTGGCCGGTCATGAAACTCGACGCGTCCGAGGCCAGGTAGAGCACGGGCCCGACCATCTCGTCGGGGCTCGCGGCGCGACGCATGTGGCTCGCGTTCGCCATCGACTTCTGCGCCTCGGGAGTGTTCGCCCGCACCATGTCGGTGTCGACGGTCCCGGGCGCGAGCGCGTTCACGCGGATGGCGCGTGGCGCGAAGTCGGCAGCCATCGACCGGGTGAACGACATCAGCGCCGCCTTGGCCGCGGCGTACATGGCGACGTTGGCCGAAAAGAGGAACGCGCCGGCCGAGATCACGTTGACGATCGAAGCGTGACCACTGCGGTCGAGATGCGGCAGCGCGGCCTGGACCAGAAAGACCGGTCCGCGCAGGTTCACGTCGAACGACTTTTGCCACGCCTCGGCGGTGAAGGCGCCCAGCGGCTGCGTGAGCGCGTTGGCCGCGTTGTTGACGATGATGTCGACGCCACCGAACGAGCCGACCGCCCGCTCAACCAGCGCGGTCGCGGCGCCGAGCTCACCCATGTGCGCCTGCATACCGATCGCATCGCCGCCCGTGTGGGCGCCGAGCGCGCGCAGGTGCGCTTCGGTCTCCCGGCACGCCTCTTCCTTACGGCTGCCGACCACGACCTTCGCCCCGCCGCACACAAGCCCCTCCGCGACCGCGCGCCCGATGCCTCGGGTCCCACCGGTCACGATCGCGACCCGGCCGCGCACGTCGAACAGCTTGTCGTAAGTTTCCCTGTCCATCGCCCGAACCTAATGGGGAACGCCCGGTTTCGTGAGAGGCTGGGACCGAGCCGCCGGCCGGTGAGCACTGCTCGGTCCCCGTCGTGAACCGCCCTTCGTCCGAGGCGAATTAGCACACCACCTCGGCGATGACGTCGAGATCGGGCGCGGTGTTCCCGCGCCGAATGGGACCGGAATCGGTGGCCACGATTTCGGGGTGCATCTCCGGGTCGCCGAGCATCGGGACACGATGTTCGCCCGCTCTCCGCCCGTGCGGTTCTCCGGCGCGACGACCTTGGTCAGGCCCCGCCGTGCAACACTTCGACGCGGTGTACGCACCGGTGAGCACGGCTCCCGGCATCGAATCGATGGAACCGGGCTTCACGACCGTGGCCGGCATCGACGCGCGCAACGCGGGCAGGCCCGTGCGCGTGCCCAGGAACGGACCGAGGGTGCGGCCCAGCTCGGTTGCGACCGCTTCGCCCCGTAGGTCGAGGATGTCGACCAGCACGAACCGGGCTCCTTCGGCCACGAACCGGCGGGCAATGGCGGCACCGGTCCCCCGGGACGCGCCGGTCACGAGTGCGAACTTGTGGTCGAGCCGATGCATCCCGGCAGTTTTGCAGCACGGAACCGGGCCGACCGGACGTCTCCCTCATGCCCCCCACCCCCAGCTGCCGATACAACGGCATGGAGCTCCACCCGACTCCCGCCAGCCGGCGTATGGCCCTGCTCACTGCCCTGGGCGCGATCGTCATCGCGGTCGGCGGCGTGGTGATCATTGCGTTACGGGGCGATTCGGTCGCACTCCTCGCGACCGGGGCACTCGTCACGCTCGCCGCCCTCGCCACCTTCGCGCCGGCCCTGGGTGCGCTGACGGCGGTCGTCGACGCCGACATCCGCGGGGTGACGGTGCGTCGGTTCGGGCGCACTGCCTACTACCCGTGGACCGACGTGACGGCGGTACGCGTCGTCGAACGCCGGGCGAACGTGCCCGACGGGACCGAGTACCACTGGGTCGTCCCGAGCCGTTCCAAGCACATCGTCGCGGTCCCGTGCCTCGATCTCGCCGGTGGTCGCGTCCGAGAGCTTCCCGCACTCGCAGCACCGGCCGACGGGCGCCGGCGGGCGGCGGCGGGCGAACAAGCCCGGCGGCTCGCCCATCTCCGCGGTCTCACGCTCGCCGGCGACGATGCCGGCCCCGGTCGAACCAACCTCAGCCAAGCCGGCTGACGAACTCCTCGATCCGGTCGCACACGAAAGCGACGTCGTCGTCGGAGAGCGCGTGACTCATCGGGACGAGCATGCCCCGTTCCATGACGGCATCCGCATTGGGGAGCCCGGCTTCCGGTTGGCGGAAGCGGACGCCTTCCATCATCGGTTGCCGAGTCGCGTTGCCTGTCCACACGGTTCGGGTCTCGATGCCCTCCTGCTCGAGGGACGCCTGTAGGTCACTGCGGGTGAAGCCGGCGTCGGCGTGCACGAGGAAGACGTACGACAGCCACGCAGTTTCGAGCCCGTCGGTCTGGCGGGGCGCGACGAACAGGTCGGGATAGCGGGCGAGGAACTGTTGGTAGAGCTCGAAGCTGCGCCGACGCCGCTCGTAGTTGTGCCCGATCTTCTTCAGCTGTTGCAGCCCGAATGCTGCGCCCAGTTCGGAGGGTTCGAAGTTCCATCCCGCGTCGTCGAAGATGAAGAGGTTGTCGTAGCGGATGCCGTCGAGATTTTCCCAAAAGTTGCGGTCGCCCTTGCGCGATCCGAAGAGCTGCGGTTCCGAGCGCCGGCCCCAGCGCCGCAGCGACAAACACCGGTCGACAAGCGCCTCGTCGTCGAGCATCACCATCCCGCCGTTGCCGGCGCACGTGATGATGTGCGACAGCGCGAAGCTCGTGACGGAGATGTCGGAACGCGTACCCGTGGGCGTGCCTCGCAGCCGCGCGCCGAGTGCGTCACACGAGTCTTCGATCACGGCCAGCGAGTGCCGATCGGCGATGGCCCGGATCCGGTCCCAGTCAGGTGCGTTCCCGGCGAGGTTCGGGATCAGGATCGCGCGCGTCTCGGGTCCGACCATCACCTCGATCGCGTCGACGTCGACGTTGAAGGTGTCGGGTTCGACGTCGACGAACACCGGTGTGATCCCGCCCCGGATCAGTGGCGCCAGGTCGGTCGAGAACGTGAGCGGCGACGTGATCACTTCGGCACCGGCCGGGAGCCCGAGCAGCTCGATCGCGAGATACAGCGCCGACGAGCCGGAGTTGCACATGACGCCGCGGGCCTTGCCGAAGTGGGCCGCCACTTGGCACTCCATCTCGGCCACGTTCTTGCCCAGCCGCAATGTCCCCCGGCCTCCGTCGAGCACGCCGAGGATCGCGCCGATCTCGTCTTCGTCGTATACCGCAGTGGCGTAGAGCACGCGCTTGTCGATCATTCCCGCAGTCTCGGGCGTACCGCCGGGACCGGGCAACCGAACTTCGGAGTCGGCGAACTTCGGAGTCGGCGAACTTCGGAGTCGGCGAACTTCGGAGTCAACGACTCCGGATGAGGGCGAGTGGATCGGCCGGCGGGCCGCAGATCGGTACGAGCATCGTGAACGTGGTCCCGTGGGGCGAGGAATCCAGCGTCACCGCGCCACCGTGCAGCTCGACGATCTGTTTCACGATGTACAGGCCGAGTCCGTTCCCCGGCACCTGTTGCTCCTTCGACCGGTTAGCGCGGAAGAACCGCGCAAAGAGATGGGCCTGCTCGTCGAGCGGGAACCCCGATCCGGTGTCGCGCACGGAAACGCGATGTCGTCGCCCGCAGTGCGCGTCGCGATTTCGATCCGACCGCCGGCCTTCGTGGACTTGACCGAGTTCGAGATGAGGTTGAGCAGGGCCCGCTCGAGCTGCTCGCAGTCACCGGTGAGCGTCAACTCCGGACCGAGGTCGATCACCAACGTGAGGTCGGACTTCGCCATCGTGGGCGCGGCGGTATCACGGACCCGTTCGACGACGTCGTGTAGGTCGACCGGCCCGACGTCGAGCTCGAAGGTGCCCGCCTCGACCCGCGACATGGTCAACAGGTCCTCGATCAGCGCAAGTATCGCCGACTGTTGTGTTCGATGATCGTCAGCATGCGACCCTGCTCGTTGTTCGGCTGCCCGGGACCGCCCTCGATGAGCAGCTCCACATACCCGATGACGCTCGTGAGCGGGCTGCGCAGCTCATGGGAGATCTTCGAGACGAAGTCGCTCTGCGCGTGCCCGAGCTGCTCCATCCGGTCGAGCATCTGCTGCCGGAACGCGAGCGCCTCGGCGGAGTTGGAAGCCGCGACCTGGAGTTGGCAAGTCTGCTCGACCAGTTCCTCGGTCTTGGCGAGGAGGTCGGCGAACAACGACACCTTGCCGAGCAGCGCGGCCGGGACGATGGCGCAACTACGAAATCGACCACGCCCATCTCGTAGCCGAGGGTCACCTCGTGCTCGGCCCGATCGATCGCGGTAAGGAAGATGATCGGAGTCAGCTCCGATTCGGCGCGGGAGGGAACGAACGCCGCCAGGTCGAAGCCGCCGACCGTCGGCGGCCGCACGTCGACGACCATGACCGCGAACTCGCGGCGGGTCTCGCAGCGGCGAGCCTCGAGCCCGGAGACCGACTCGACGATCGTGTGCCCCAGCGGGGCCAGGATCGAACGCAGCGTCAACATCTCGGCGTGATCGTCACCGACGACGAGCACACTCACCGCGTTCGGCGACCCTCATTGTGGTCGACGCGGTCGCGGACCGATGGCAACGAGCCGGTGCCCGGCGCCTGACCGTCCACTTGGCTCACCGGTCGATCCTGACGGTGCCGGTGTCACCACATCGTCACGCTCGCCGCGGTGACCGCCTGTTTACCGCATGGCAGACTCGGGTCCCCTCTCTCTCGGACGGCCGGAGCCGCCCGACGGCACGGACGCTGCACACCGTGGGTTTCTCGGTCTCGCCGGGACCGCCGCGGTTGCGTCGAGCCTGATCTTCGTCTGGCCCCAGGTGGCCCGGCTCGTGCGCGGTCGCGACCCGGAGGGCATCAGCGTCGTGGGGCGCTCTGGGCCATGGCCGGGTTCTCGTTGTGGTCGGCGTACGGCATCCATCAAGGCCGCGCCCCGATCCTCATCGCGATTGGCCAGGCGCTGGTCGGCTTCGCTCTCATCCTCGGATTGCGGATCCGCCACGGCGAGTCGGTACGGGGTCTTCGCGTGGGTGGCGCGCTCGTCGGCGGGGCGGTCGTGCTGGTCGGTGTGGCCGCACCCGCGACGCTCATCGGCGCGATCGCGATAGCCGTGAGCGCGACCGGCTACCTCCCGCAGGCCGTCGTCGCCTGGCGCACCCTCGACGTAGCCGGTGTGTCACCCACGACGTACTGGTTGCTCGCGCTCTCGGCGACGTTGTGGATTCTGTACGGAGCAACGACGCACGACTTCCTCGTCAT
>JBBSFB010000025.1:0-56329 GCA_038239145.1 Acidimicrobiia bacterium | reverse complement strand
GCTGTGACACGACGCGCAGCTGCCGCCGAAGCGGTTCAACACCTTCGCGCCGCCTCGACTGAGGATCTTCGTTCCGCTCGCGGAGACGTCGAGCGAGAAGAACTCCCAATCCTTCGTCGATGGGCTGAAGCCCTGGGCCCGCTTGACCATCGCTTCGGTCGGTACGAGTTGGATGATCGTCCCGACCGGGTACGTGCCGCCCGTGGCCGATCGCGCGACCGCGAGTGCCTGCGCGAGCTGCCCGCGCACGTTGCCCACGAAGTGGTCTCCGACGGGCGCGAGCTTGTTGATGTTCCCGAAGTCGGCCGCGCTGAGGATCGCGTCGGGCACCACCGCACTGGTGGGCGGGGCAGCCGAGCTCGACGACGTCGATCCCGGCGGGGACGGAGCCGCGCTCGAATAGCCCGACCCCCCACCGCCGCATGCGACGAACACCACCGAGGCGAGCACGAGCGCGCTCCCCCACACCCAGCTCTGGTTGAGAATCGCCCGACGCATCCCGGGGATACGGGAGCCTGCCTCGAGAAGTTCAGTCGACCGGAATGGCGAGAGTGTCGAACCAGTCCCACTTCCACGGCGTGATCGCTTCCAACGGCCCCGCGAACACCGTTGCGATCGAGGCGAAAGACCGCCGCCGATCGACGATGGGATCGATCCGCGCACACGTCTCCAACGGCGGCGCGTCGAGCCAACTCACGGTCACCCGGCGCTGCTCGTCGGCGAACGACCACGCTCCAGCGACTCCGGGTACCGCGCACAACTCCTCGAGATGAGCCTCGTCGACCACGGCCGGCGGCCCTTCCGACAACGCCTCGACCTCGACGTAGACGCCGAGGTTCGGCCGGTACGGCACCGCCTCGGCCGAGATCAACACGCGGCCGGCGACGTCGGTACCCAGCAACGGAAACGGCCCCGACAGCTGCGCGCGGCGGTGCAGATGGAAGCGTCCAACCTTGTACAGATTGCGGCCGAGCTGCATGAACTCCTGCAGCGTGCGCTCGGCCGGCTCGGCCATCAGGTAGAGCGTCACGTAGTGGATCGAGTCGAGCGGTGGATCGCTGACGAGTCGCGCCGCTCGGCACGCGGGCGTCGACACCCATCGCTGTCCGTACAGCACACCGTCGAGCGGATACTGCTCGGGCATGTGGTCGAGCATGTGCCACTCGTTGTAGGAGTGATGCTCGTCGGGGTCGGTGATCTCGGTGAACGAGAAGAACCCGAGCTTGACCTTGTCCGTACTCATCACTTCGGTCCGTGATCGCGCACCGCGATCGTGACGCGTGAGGTCGCGCACAACCGTCCTTCGTCGTCGCGCATCTCCACGTCCCAGACCCAGCTCATACGACCCCGGTGAATCGCGACACCTACCCCGTGCACCGATCCCTCGCTCACCGGTCGCAGGAAGCTCGTGTTGTTCGACATGCCGAGCGGGACGCGCCCTTCGGAGAGCACTCCGCGCGCGGTCCCCATCGACGCAAGGGTCTCCGCAATCGAGGCGTAGACGCCTCCATGGATGATCCCCATGGGCTGGCAGACCGCGGGCCGGACCGGAAGATGGCCAGCGCACCTGCCGGTTTCGGCGGACTCGTCGACGACGAAGCCGATCGTCGCGTCGAAGGCGTCCTCCACCGGGACCCGGAGCTCGTAGGGCATGGAATCGGTCACGAACGCCGAAGCTAGTGTGACGACATGGGCGCGGGCACGTGGGAGAGTCACCACTCGATCACCACGTTGATGTTCCGCTACGCCGAGTACATCGACGCCGCCGACTTCGACGCCATCGAAACCCTCTTCGCCGACGCGGTGATCACGAACGAAGGCGTGGAAGGTCAGATCGCCGGCGGCGAGGCAATCAAGCGGCTGTACGTGAACACCAACCGGGTCCATGCCGACGGGACCCTGCGTACGCGCCACCTCACGTCGAACGTGGCCGTCGACATCGAAGAGGCGGCGGGCACTGCCACCGCCCGCTCGGTGTTCGTCGTGTTCCAGCAGACGGCGACGCTCCCGCTGCAGCCCATCGTGAGCGGCCGTTACCGCGACCGCTTCACCCGCGCCGGCCGGGGTTGGCGTTTCGCCCAGCGCCATATCATCGTCGACCACGTCGGCGACGTGCGCGAGCACCTCGCGTTCGACCTCGCCGCGTTCCAGGACAAGCGCACGAAGTAAGTGAGCGCGAAGTACGTGAGCCCGACATAAGTGAGCGCGGCCGAAGCCCGTCATCTTCTCGTCGTCGCTCACTCGCGATCGGGCGGCACGCAGGCGCTCGCCGACGCGGTCGTCGCGGGCGCGAACAGCGACGAGATCGACGAGGTCGAGGTGCGGGTACGAGGTGCGTTCGACGCGACCGCCGACGACCTGCGGTGGTGCAACGGTGTCGTGCTCGGTACGCCCGAGAACTTCGGCTATATGAGCGGCGCGTTGAAGGACTTCCTCGAACGCATCTACTACGACCTCTTGGAAGCAACGCGCGGTCTTCCGTACGCACTCTTCGTGAAGGGTGGCCACGACGGCGAGGGCGCGATCCGCAGCGTCGAGCGCATCGTGAGCGGCCTGCACTGGAAGGCGGTGCTCGCACCCGTGCTCGTGGTCGGCGACATCGACGACGTCGCCCTCGGACGTTGTCACGAGCTCGGTATCACCTTCGCGGCCGGGCTCGAAGCCGGCGTGTTCTAGTGGCCGGCTCTTTCTTGGTCGACGCATGAGTTACGGGACGCTCGCCCTCGTGGTGGCGATCGGGCTCCTCGGGCCCATGCTCGCATTGCTGCCGAGCCGGATCGCACCACCGGTCGTCATCGGCGAGATCGCGGCGGGCGTGATCTTCGGACGCACGGGAACCCGCACCATCGTCGCCACTCAGCCGACCCTCGCGTTCCTCGCCGACATCGGCTTCGCACTGCTCATGTTCATCGTTGCGACGAGACTCCCGCTGCGCGACACTCGCCTACGCGGCGCCGCCCGGCGTGGTCTCGCGGTCGCGGCCATCACCGTCGCACTCGCCATCGCGACCGCGCCGTTGATCGGGGCTGCGACCGGGCTCCATCGACTCGCCGTCATCGCGGTATTGATCGCCTCCAGCTCCGCCGCGATCGTGTTGCCGATTATCGGCAACCGTGCCCGCGACGACGCGCTCCTCGTGACGATCGCGTGGGTGTCGATCGCCGACGTCGCGACGGTCCTGGCCGTGCCGTTCGTCCTCTCGACGGGCGGTTTCGGACGCGCGCTCGAAGGCGCGCTCCTGGTCGTCGCGGGCGCGGCCGCCGCCGGATTCGTCATGCACCGGCTGATCGGCTTCGACGTCGTGGAGAAGCTGCGGCACGAGTCGCACCACCTCGACTGGGCGCTCGATCTGCGCTTCTCCCTCCTCGTCCTGTTCGGACTCGCGTGGATCGCGGAACGCTTCGACACGAGCGCGTTGCTCGCGGGATTCGCAGGCGGCGTGATGGTCTCCATCGTCGGTGAGCCCCGACGGGTCGCCGATCAGCTGATCGGTCTGGGCGAGGGCTTCTTCGTGCCGCTCTTCTTCGTTGTGCTCGGCGCCCGCATCGATCTCCGAGCCCTGGTGCACTCGCGCGCCGATCTGCTGCTGTTCGCGCTGCTGGTGCTCGCGACGACCGCCGTGCCGCTCGTCGCGGCGGCGATCGTGCGGTTGCCGATCGCCAACGGCCTGCTCGCGGCGGCGGAGATGGGCGTACCGTCGGCGGTCGCGTCGCTCGGGCTCGCGACCAACGTGCTGCGACCCGGTCAGGCGGCCGCCATCGTCGGCGCAGCGGCGATGTCGCTCGTCGCCACTTCGATCGGGGCGATCCGTCTCGGTGCCGACCCGGCGGTCAGTCCACCCGCACCGGACGCCGCGGGGTAAAGACGAACGCCGCGCCGCCACTGATCTTCGCGAGCGCGATCTCGGGCGCTTCCTTGGCCGGCGCGGCATCGGGATCGATCGCGACGTCGTACGCGAACTGCTCGTCGCCGCGGGTTGCCACCGCCTGACACGCAGCGTGCGGGTTCACGGCCTGCACGATCGAGTCGAGCGCGCGATCACCGGCGCCACCCAACTGCGAGAACCAGGTAAAGCCGTCGGCCTCGTCGAATACCGGAGACGGCCCGAACGCGAATCGCAGGTGGTGCTCATCGACGACCTCGACCCGGAGGTCGACGTACGTGCGGGGCCAGAACATCGGGTGGAGCGACAACAGCCGGGCGATGTCGCCGGCGTCGCGCTCCTCGAGGCCGAGCACCGGCACCAGTCGTTGCGCGGTCATTCCCGCGAGCCCGGTGAAGATCTGGGGCAGGAGATCGAGCGCGGCCTGTTCTCCATACCTCTCCGCGACCGCGATCGCGAGACCCCGGATCAACAAGTGGCTCTGAACCGCGACCTCCTGCAGCACGGTCACGAGCGCCGAGTGCGAGAGATCCTCGAGCTCGAAATCCGGATCGAACTCGCCCGAATAGTCGTCCCATCCCCCGGGCTCCGGTACCGCACCGGACCCGTCCCCGAACGGTGTCTCCGTTGCGATCGTCGCGATCTTCGACTGCTCGACGATCGCCCGGTACGGATGCGAGTCGACGGGCGGGAACTCCGGGTCGATGACGATCGTCCAGTGGCAGTGCGGCTCCCGGCCCGCGGGCACTCGCGGTGGCCGGTGCAGCGGACGCACCTGCGCACGCGGATTCGTCGCGCCGGCGGTCGCGTCGAACGTGGGATCTTCGATCGCGTGACACATTCCGTGCACGTATTCCTCGCCCATGGGCTCGACGTCGAGGAGCGCGCCACAGTGCGCCAGCCAGAACTCGCCGTGATTCTCGTCTTCGACCCGGCAGCGGAAATCCATGAAGTGCGGCGGTGCGCCGATGTCGATCTGGATGTTCTTGAGGATCGTGGGGACGTCGCCATCACCGAAGTGCAGGGCCTGCTGCGTGCGCAGCGAGTACACCGGGCTCGCCGCCATCCACTCTTCGATCGCGATCGCTTCCATCTCCTCGCGGGAACGCCCGGTGTGCACCAGGGGCATCCCGACCCGATCCTGCAGGTGGCCGTGCAACAGCCATTCGCGGCCGAGCACCGCCAACTGCGCGCGCGAAAGTTCTTCCAACTCCATCGTCATCGTCCCTTCGCGACCGCAATCACGTCGTCGATCTCGGCGAGATCCGCGGGTTCGAGCTTCCATGTCGATGCCGCCGCGTTCGCCGTCGCCTGCTCGGGCCTGGTCGCACCGGCGATCACACTCGCCACGACCGGACGAGCCAACAACCACGCGAACGCGAGATCCAACAGCGTGTGCCCCTGCGCCTGCGCCCACGCTTCGAGCAACTCGACCCGGGTCAGGACCCGGTCGGAGAGCGCCTGCTCCTGGCGATCCGACGGCATCCCGGCGAGCCGGGTCCCGGCCGGCGGCGCCTGACCCCGCTTGTACTTTCCCGACAACACACCGCTCGCGAGCGGGAAGTACGGGACGAAGACGACGTCGTGCTTGGCGCACGCGTCGAGCACGCCCTGCTTCTCCGGATCCCGGCGCAGGAGGCTGTACTCGTTCTGGACGCTGACAAATCGCGCCCAGTCGTGGTCGGCGCTGAGGCGGGCCGACTCCTCGATCATCTCCGCAGTGAAATTGCTGCATCCGATCTCGCGGACCTTGCCCGCACGCACGAGCCGGTCGAGCGCGCCGAGCGTCTCTTCGAGGGGCGTGTCCTGGTCGGGGAAATGCAACTGGTACAGGTCGATGCGGTCGGTGCCGAGCCGACGCAGCGAGTCGTCGCACGCGCGGGTGACGTACGCCGCGCTTGCGCCACCCTTGCGCTCGTCGTCGATCGCTACCCCGAACTTCGTTGCGATAAGTGCGTGATCGCGCCGGCCCGCAAGCGCCCGGCCCAGGAACTCTTCGCTCAGTGTTCCGCCGTAGATGTCAGCGGTATCGAAGAGCGTGATACCGGCGTCGAGGGAAGCGTCGACGACTTTCTTCGTCGCGGCTTCGTCGATGCGGCCCCCGAAGTTGTTGCATCCGAGACCGACGACCGACGCGTCGAGCGAACCGATGGAACGAGTCTGCATGGGTCCCAGCATGACGCACACCGACCGGTCGACCAAGCCGGGGTGGATTCGGTCAGGCCAGGCGGGCGAGCGCGATCTGTTGCGCGGTCGCGTAATCCGGCTTGTTCGTATTGGTTCGGGGCGCTGCGCCGACCAGGAGCTCGCGCGGGACTTTGTAGCCCGCGATCTTGGTGCGGCAATGCTCCTGCAGACCGTCCAAGGTCAGCTCCGGCGCCCCCGCGCGCAGCTGCACCAACGCCACGACTTTCTGACCGAAGCGTTCGTCGGGGACGCCGACGACCACGGCGTCGAAGACGTCGGGGTGGGCGCGCACGGCCGCCTCGACCTCCTCGGGGAAAATCCTCTCGCCCCCCGAGTTGATGCAACCCGAGCCCCGCCCGAACAACACGATGCGACCCTCGGCGTCGATGGTCGCCCAGTCGCCGGGCACGACCCACCGCACTCCCTGCGCATCGGTGCGGAACGTGGTCGCGGTCTTCTCCGGATCTTTCCAGTACCCGAGCGGGATGTACCCCTTGCGGGCGAACAACCCCTCGACGCCCGAGCCCGGCTCGAGCGGTTCCAACGTGTCGGGGTCGAGCACCCACGTGCGCCCGTCGGTAGAGAACCGCGGGCGGTCGCGTTCTGTGCTCGCGCCGACCTCACTCCCCGCGGCTCCGGTCTCGGAGGCGCCGTAGCTGTCGTTCAACACTGCACGGGGGAACGCGGCCGCAAGCTCGGCCTTCACCGACGCGCTCAACATCGCGCCGCCGTTGCCGAGGCTGATGATCTCGGAGGTGTCCCACCGTCCCGGTGCCGCAAGCGCGGCTTGCGCGATCGGGCGGGCCATGGCGTCGCCGATGATCCCGATCGTGGTCGCGTGCTCGGCGACCGCGAGGTCGAGCACACGGGCCGCGTCGAAGGAACGGTCGGTGGAGATCACCGCCCGGTTCCCCCCGAAGAGTGCGATCAGGGTGAGCCATTGACCGCCCCCGTGCATGAGCGGGCCGAGCACCAACGGGCTCATCACGAACGCGGGCTGCACGTTCCGCGCCATCTCCGCCGGTTCCGAGATCGGGTCGAACACCGATCCACCCATGCAGCACGCGTAGAAGAAGTCCTCGTGCCTCCACATCACACCCTTGGGCATGCCGGTCGTACCGCCGGTGTAGAGCATGTACACGTCGTCGCCGGAGCGAGGTATGCCGGCGAACGACCGCTCGGCGCTCGCATGGCGCCATTCGCCGACGCCGACGCGACGGTCGAACCCGAGCTCGTCGAGCACCGGCAAGTACTCGTCCTCGACGATCATCGAGACCAGCTCGGCGTCGGCGATCACGTACCGGAGCTCGTCGGCGACATACCGCCAGTTGATGTTCACCGGTACCGCGCCGCACTTCCAGCAACCGAGCAACGCCTCGACGTACTCGGCCCGGTTGCGGGAGTAGATGCCGACGCGGTCTCCCGGCTTCACGCCCGTGCCGACCAGATGATTCGCAACCTGGTTCGCGGCGCGATCGAGCGAGCCGCGCGTATGCGTCACCGGCGGCGCGACGAGACACACCCCGTCGGGCCCCGCGTCGCAGAGCGTCTCCCAGAGATCCGCGAGATTGAACGTGGGCGCGCGCACGACGGGAGAACGGCGGATCAGCTCGACGATGCCGCCGCCGCGTCGCGCTGGCGGGTCGTGCGGTGCACGGGGTCGGTGTCGAACTGCGGGAGCACGTGCTTTCCGAAGGTCTCGATCGTCTCGTTCGCGAGATCGCGTTCCATGCTCGACGAGAGGAGTCCGAACACCAGCTGGTCGACACCGGCGTCGGCGTACTTGCGTATCGCGACCTCGACCTCTTCGGGTGTGCCGTACGGCACCTCGCCGGCCTTGATGCCCATGTCGAGCTCAGCCGGGGTGGGGTCGGGCAGCAGCGCGGGCCATTCCGGGATGCCCGCGGGCCGCGGAAACGTGTCGAGATACCGCAGCAACAGGCTGCGGTGGTAGCCCTGACCCATGTCGGCACCGAGATCGCGGGCGCGCTGACCGTCCTCGAGGCAGAGCAGTTGGGTGGTGACCATGATGTTGTCGTTCACGAAGTCGCCGACCGGCTCCGCGTTCCCGATCTCGTTCTTGTAGAGCTCGACGAGAGGCTTCACCGAGTCCGGTCCGCCGATCGTGAAGCACAGCACGCCGAGCCCCATGCGCGCGGCCTTCGTGAACGTCGCCGGGTTCCCGGCCGCAACCCACATGGGCGGGTGCGGCGCCGAGTAGGGCTTGGGCAACACGTTGCGCGCCGGCATCGAGAAGAACTTCCCGTCGAAGCCCGGATAGTCCTCGTGCTTCCACATCTTGCGGAACTCGCCGACCACCTCGTCGAACATGTCCCGGGTGAGGTCGGGATCGGTGATACCGAACCCCTTCTGCTCGGTGGTCGATGATCCGCGGCCCATCCCGAATTCGAACCGGCCCTCCGAGAGATGGTCGAGCATCGCGACACGCTCGGCGACGCGCGCCGGATGGTTCACCGGCGGGGTGACGTTGAAGATCCCCGAACCGATGTGGATCGACGACGTCGCCGCCGCGAGGTAGCCGAGGAACACCTCGTTCGCCGACAGGTGCGAGTACTCGGTCAGGAAATGGTGCTCGGTCGCCCACGTGTACTTGAAGCCGACCTGCTCCGCGGTCTGCACGATCGCGGCCTCGTCCATGATCCGGCGATGCTCGTCACCGTTGAACATCGGAAGCACGCACGCACTGTTGAAGAGCCCGAACTCCACGGCTGGACCACCTCTCCCTGCTTGATACGGCGGCCGACGTTACCTGGTACAACGGTGGCGCCCGCACGCCTGCGAATGGAGCCCGGAGTGGACGACCGCGAACTGATCGACCGGATCACCCACCTCGTCGCCGAGGAACAGAAGATGCAACAGAGCACCGAGCACGATCCGGCGGAGCTCAAGCAGCTCGAGGTCACGCTCGATCAGCTCTGGGACCTGCTACGCCAGCGCCGCAGCCGAGAGGAGTTCGCCAAGGACCCGGGCGTCGCCAAAGAGCGCGACCCGAAGACCGTCGAGGGCTACCTGCAATAGCGGTCTACGCGTCGGTGACGATGACCTTCTCCATCGTCACCTTCTGGGTCGGCGGACCGTCGCCGGAAGCGGGCGCGAGGGCCTCGAGCTTCTGGGCGACGTCCATGCCCACGACCACGCGAGAACTGTTCATCACGACGCGGTTGAGCCCGACCGCGTTCGGCAATTCCTCGCGGCCGACCATCTCCATCACGAACGTCTGACGCGCGGAGTTGTCGATCACGTTCACGAACCCGAGCAGCACCGAGAACACGTAGTCGAGCACCACGGTTGCCGCGCCCAGCGCGACGATGAGACCCAGGCCGAGCGCGAGAAAGCCGGCGACGATTTGCGAGAGATACAGCAGCTTGCGCTTGTCGTAGCGGTCGGCGATCACGCCGCCCCACGCGCCGAACAGGAGCACGGGTAGGAACTGCAGACCCGACTCGATGCCGAGCGCGAAACCGTTGTTGTGCGTAAGCCGCAAGATCAGCCACGCCTGGGCGAGCCGCTGCATCCACGTGCCGCTGACGGAGATGATCTGCCCGATGAAGTACAGCCGGTAGTTGCGGTTCTTCAGCGACGAGAACGGGTCGCGCCCGAGGCGCCGGTCCCCGTCACTGCGGATCCTCGATGAGCCGTTCGAGCAGCTCTGCGGCGCGCTCGAGCAGCTGGCGCTCCTCGGCCGAGAAGGTGCGCAGGCGCCGGGCGAGATAGGCGTCGCGGTTGCGCCGGATCGTGTCGACGACGGCGCGACCCGCGGTCGTCGCTTCGACGAACCCGACGCGGCGGTCGACCTCAGACGGGATGCGGACTGCGAGACCCTTCCCTTCGAGCAGGTCGACGATGCGCGTGATCGTCGGCGGCTGCACGCGCTCGGCTTCAGCCAGCTGACGCAACGTGAGCCGACCGTCGCGCACGATCACTGAGAGGGCGGAGAGCTGCGACTGGGTGATGTCCTCGGGCGCGTGCTGCCGCAACCGTCGACTCAACCGCATCACGGCCAACCGGAGTTGGGATGCCAGTTCGGAGCTACGGACGTGATCCTTCGTCGCCATACAGTTGGTGTAACTAAGTAGCTAAGCGAAATATTCTCCACCGCCGGGGCGGCCGGGCCGGCCCGAACCGGCGACGGGCTCAGCGAGGGCGGAACGTGAAATCGTCGCCGCTGCTCGTAGCGAGGGCCGAGAACTCGGCCAGCGCCCCCCGGCGGTCGAGCGCCTCCGGCGCCGGACGCGCGAGCGGTTCCGGATCGGCACCGAGCTCGGGCGCAGCCGCCTCGGCCGCCGTAACCGGCTCCGGCTCCGGCTCCGGCTCCGGCTCCCGGCGCACCAGTGCAGCCAGCGCAGCCAGCGCCGGAGCCGACGAGCTCGGTGCGCCGTCGCGCCGCGGCCGGCGCCGGGCGAGCGGAGGCGCGGGCGCGCGGCGCCCGGCGATTCGCAACGGCAACGGCGGCGGCACCCCGTCGTCGACGGGCGGCGCGGCGACAGGTTCCGGCACCGGAACGGTCTCCGGCCCGGAAACGATTTCCTGCTCCGGAACGACAACCTTTTCCGGAACGACAACCTGGTCCGCTGCGAAGGCGGCCTCCGCGGCCATCCGGAGCTCGGTCATCGTCGTCCGCGCGTGGGCAAGCTCGTCGCCGAGGGCGACGGCGTGGGCGCGCAGCTGGCTCCCGTCGGCCTGCAGCCGTTCGCACTCGGCCGCAATGTCGACCACACGCCCGCGGAGCTCGTCCCGTTCGGCCCGGGCCGCGGTCAGGTGCCCTTCGGCGGTGTGCCGGGCGTTGATCGCCTCCCGCGCCTCACGTCGCAGTTGTCCGAGGGTACGGTCGAGCTCGCGCGTCCGGGCGTCGGCGGTCTCGATCTGCTCGGCGAGCTCGGCTTCGAGCTCGCTGATGCGACCGGTCGCGACGTCGAGGGCCAGATCCGCGTCGGCGCGGGCCCGGAGGGCTTCGTCGAGACGAGCCTCGGCGTCGAGACCCGCCGATATCGCATCGTCGCGTGCGGCCGACGCGTGGCGCCCCGCTTCCTCCGACGCTTCGATCCGCGCGCTCAGGTCCGCGATCCGCACACCGAGCCGCCCGATCTCGGCGTCCTTCTCCTCGAGCCGGGCGTCCCTCTCTTCGAGCTGAAGACTCATGCGACCGAGCGCGCCGTCGCCCGCGGTGAGCTCGGCCAACTGCTGCGCGTACCGGTCGCGGTCGGAGCGGGCGTCGGCGAGTTGCTGCTCCGCAGTCGCGAGCCGGATCATCTCGTCCTCGGCGCCGTGGCGGGCATTCTCGGTGGCCCGCAACAGACTGCGCTCGGCCAACGACCGCGCGGCTTCGGCGCGGTCGAGATCGGCCCGCATCTCGGCGCGCAGTCCCTGCTCGTCGCGCAGACGCGTCACGTACTCGTCGAGGAGGCCATCGTGCTCGGACAGAGAGCTGCGCAGCTCGACCATCTCGCGCATGACGCGTTCGTGCTCTTCTTGGAATTGCCGCAGCTCGTCGGCGATCTCCGCCCGCGCTTCGCGTTCCGCGCGCGTCCGCTCCTGTGCGCTCCGGCGGGACTCGTCCGTGCTCAGGCGTTCGACTTCTCGCCGCAGTGCCGCCGCCTCGTGCTGGGCGTGGGTGCGGGCGCTGAGCTCCTGCTCGAGGCGCTGGTGCTCGTCGGCCAGTACCCGGCGGGCCTCCTCGGCCGACCGGTAGTTGCGCCGGGCCGCGTCCTCGAGTTCGGTGAGCCGCTGGCGCAGCGCCCGGCGACCGGTGTCGAACGTCTGCGGAACGGCGACGGGGTCGACACTCAGGACCGGTGGTGCGGTCGGCGGCACTTGGGCGCGCTCCCTCTCCGCGAGAAGCTCGTCCAAGAGCAATCGCGATCCCCCCGCACGGTCCGCCGTCTCCGAGACGTCGTCCGCCGGCCAGTGAACACCTGACCCACGCATGCCGACTGCAGTATCGGCCACGGAGCGTGTTTACTTGAAGGGGCACTGGAGGTAGTTGCACGCGCTCCGTGGCCGAACGAACGGGTCACGCCCGGCGCCGGTCCCGGGCCAGGGCTTCTTGGGCGATCGACGCCACGTGCCAACCGTCGGAATCGAAGATGCGAGCCGTCCCCAGACCCCGGGCGTCGGCGATCCCGCTGCCGCGCAGCTCGAAGAGCAACCACTCGTCGGCCCGGAACGGTCGGTGGAACCAGATCGCGTGATCGAGGCTCGCGGTGAAGACGTGCTCCCATACAGGAATCACCGGATGGGCGCCGAGGGCGACCCCGAGCGGGAACTCGTCGGAGAGGTAGGCGAACGCGCACGCGTGCAGCGCGGCGTCGTCGCCCAGTTCCCCTCGCGCCCGCATCCACGCGAGCTCGTACGGCTCGGGATCGGTGCGACGCAACACGCTGTGGCGCTCGAACATCAGGTTCGTCGGCTCTTCCGGAAGATCCTCGGGTGCGGGAACGTCCGCAGGCGCTACGACCGCTTCGATCTCCTCGCCGCCCTCGGGCGCGTGGAAGCTCGCGATCAAGTTCAGGATCGCGCCTCCGGCCTGGTAGGCGACGACCTGGCGGGTTGCGAACGAGCGGCTGTCGCGTACGCGTTCGACCTCGTACAACACCGGTTGGTACTCGTCTCCGGCCCGCACGAAATACGCGTGCATCGACTGTGGGCGATGGGGCGCCTCGACGGTGAGACACGCGGCCCGCAGCGCCTGGGCAACGACCTGCCCGCCGTACAGCCGGCCCCATCCGAGCGCGGGACCGCCGCCGAGGAACGCGTCGGGCTTGACCTTCTCGAGCGCGAGAAGGGACGGGAGATCGGTGACGGGATGGATGGAAACCACGGTTCAGACTCGCACGTTCCAGGCAAGCAGGGCGCGCTCGTCGTGCTCGGAGCCGACGATGCTGATCCGGGCCGGGTCGAGGACGAAACGGGCGCCGTCACGCGGATCGAGTCCCAACGCCACCCCGACGAGCACTCGCGACGCGTGCCCGTGACCGAAGCAGAGCACGTCGCCGCGCGAACCCGCGACCACGTCGAGGACCCGCCTTGCCCGCCGCGCGACTTGGTCGGAGGTCTCCCCGCCCGGCACGGGACCCTTCCAGATGGTCCAGTCGGCGAACGCCCCTCCTCGGGCCCGGATCTGGGGGGTGGTGACGCCCTCGAGCTCGCCGTAGTCCCACTCGCAGAGGTCGCCGTCGATGTTTGCATCGCCGAATCCCGCGAGGGTCGCGGTGTCGCGGGCCCGCGCCATCGGGCTCGTCAGGACGAGGCCGAACCGGTGCTGCGCCAGAACGGGCGCGAGGGCCGCGGCCGCGGCCCGACCGGCATCGGTCAACGGAACGTCGGTGATGCTCGTGTGGCGGCCGCTCGCGCTCCACTGCGTCTCCCCGTGCCGGACGATCCAGAACTCGTTCACGAGCTGATCCCTCCGGCGTCGGCGCGCAGCTCGTCCCGGAAGTCGGGATGCGCGATCTCGGCCAGTGCGACTGCGCGCTCGCGCATCGTTCGTCCGCGCAGCTCGGCCACGCCGTACTCGGTGATCACGAGGTCGACCTGATGGCGCGGCGTGGCGACGGTCGTGCCCGGGTCGAGGGTCGCGACGATCCTCGACACCACCGTTCCCTGCACGCGCGCGGTCGATGGGAGGCAGACGAGCGACCGATCGCTCAGCTCTATCCCCGACTGCTCGACGAAGTCCTCGTGGCCGCCGATGCCGGAGAACTGCCGCCCGGCCAGACGATCGGCCACGACCTGACCGAACAGATCGATCGCGAGCGCACCGTTGATCGACACCATGTGATGGTTCCGGGCGATCACGTGCGGTGCGTTGACGACCTCTACCGGAAGAAAGCGGACTTCGGGGTTCCCGTCGAGCCAGGCGTAGAGCTCACTCGTCCCGAGCGCAAAGGTCGAGACCGAAAAGCCTGTGAACTCGCCCTTGCGCAGGTTCGTGACCTTGCCCGCCTGATGCAGGCGCATGAGCCCGGTGGTGAACATCTCGGAGTGGATGCCGTAGTCGCCGCCAGGGCCGTCGGCGAGCAGACCGACGATCGACGACGGCACGCCTCCAATACCGGTCTGCAAGGTGCACCCGTCGGCGATGTAGTTGTGGGCGAACGCCGCGATGGCGCGGTCGACGTCGTCGACGACGTCTTCGGCCAACACGTACGGGGCACGATCGTCGTGGACGATCACGTCGACCTCGTCGACGTGCAGCGCGTGTGGATACTGCGGGGGTATCCCGACGGTCCGGGGGAACTTGGGGTTCACTTCGACGATCACGAGGCGGTCGGGATCGTGCGCGGCGCGGTGCAGTTCCGCGACGGTCGCGCCTGCATGTAGGGAAAGACTCATGAAGCCGTGCTCGTCGGGGGGTGCCGCGACGGTCGTCATGACGCGGGGCGCGAACTCCTCGGCGATGGTGACGAAACGTCGGAAGTCGGCCGGGATGTACTGCACGTCGGCGCCCGAGTCGCGTAGCACCCGCTCGGCGGGACCGAAGAAGCCGCTGCGCAACGCCACACCGGGTTTGGTGAACACCGTGAAGAGGTCGAGCAGGAGCGCGCCGAAGACGCGCAGCGCTTCCCAGTCGCTCCGATCCCCCAACGCGTGAAGGAATCCGGCCGGGGCCCCGGGGCCGAGCGGGATCGCGAGCGAATCGACCGGCCGGAGCAGCGCGGCGGCTTCCGCCGCGCTCAGCTCACGCGCGGTCATGCGTCCGGGTCGGGCAGGATCACGTGGTTCACGGCGCGGCTCGCGGTGTTCACCCGTTCCAGCACCGAGGTGAGAAGGCCCAGTGCCTTCGCAGTCGCTTCGAGGTTCTGGCGTATCGCCTTGGCCTGCACCTCTCCGTGCTCCGCAGTCGCGGTGAGTCGTTCGACCGGCCCGCGCACGACCCGGTCGAGCTCGCGGGCGCCCGGGACCTTGCGCACGACGTCCATGGCCGCGGTCGCGAGCGACGCCGCGTGCCCCACCATCTCTCCGAGAACGTTCGTCTCCAGGTCGGCGATCTGCAAGACGTTGGCGACGTCGCGTTGCGCCTGGTTCGCGATTCCCAGCGCGTCGCGGACGAGACCGACGACCGTGGGGTCTTCGGATGCCTTGACGAGCGCGCGCATCTGGCGCAGCGCGTCGCGCACGACTTCCTGCTCGTCGGTGTAACGGCCGGACTTCACCTGCGCCCGCACGAAATCGTCGAGCTGCGATGGCAGCGACACATCCACGACGAGACCGTCCTAAACCGTGAGGACGGTGCGCAGGCCGACCCCCGCCGTCATGTCGGCAAAGGCTTCGTTGATCTCTTCGAGCGGGCGGCGCGCGGTGATCATGCTCTCGAGATCGATGCGACCCGCGCGCCAGAGTGCGAGCAGGCGGGGAATGTCGCGCCGACCGTTGCAGCTTCCGAGCAGGCAACCCATGATCTTGCGCTCGGTCATCGTGAAGATGACGGGCGGTGCGAGGGTGACGGTCTGGTCGATGCCGCCCGCGCCGACCATGACGGTCGTGCCTCCGTTGCGCGTCGCCCAGATGCACGACTCGATGACCGGGCCCGCGCCGACGGCGTCGAATGCGTAGTCGACGCCGATGCCGCCGGTGAGCTGGTACACGGCGCCGAGAAGATCGTCGGCGACGGGGTCGACGACGTCGGTCGCGCCGAATCGGCGCGCCGTCTCCCGCCGCTCGGCCACGGGATCGGAGACGATGATCGTGGTTGCACCCGCGACCCGGGCGCCTTGGACGATCGAGATACCGATCCCGCCCGCGCCGGCGACGAGCACGGTCGCGCCCTCGGGGACCTTGGCCGTGTTGAGGACCGCGCCCACTCCGGTCTGCACCGCGCAGCCGATGACGCACGCGACCTCGAGGGGCGTGTCCGGATCGACCGTGATTGCGCCGGTCTCGGTGGTGATGACGAACTCCGCGAATCCGCCAAGACCGACCCCGCGCAGAATCGGCAAGCCCTGACGACTCAGCGGCGTATGCCCGTCGACGAACGTGCCGGTGGTTATCGACGTCGCGTTGACACAACAGCCGTACTCGCCGCGCGCGCACCAATAGCAGGCGTTGCAGACGGGGATCGGCGTCAGCACGACCTTGTCGCCGGGGGCGAGGCTGGTGACGCCGTCACCGATCGCGTCGACGACGCCCGCGGCCTCGTGTCCCAACACGGTGGGCGAGACGAACGGATACGTGCCGTTGACGAGCGAGAGATCGGAATGGCAGACGCCGCAGTGCGACACCCGGACCCGTACCTCCCCGGCGCGGGGATCTTCGATGTCGATATCGTCGACGATCGCGAGCGGTTTTTCCGACGCTTCGAGCAGGGCGGCGCGCATGCGCGAAACCGTAGCCCGTGCTTGCGAACCTCGACCCGAAACGTTGGGGTTGGCTAGCGTCCGCCAGTCATGGACATCTTCGATATCTGGGTCAACCTCGTGACCGAACGCTCTGCGGCGGAGTTCGTGTCGCAAGAGGGATACGAGAACATTCCGGGCTACCTCGGCAGCAACGAGGGGCCGACGGGCGTCGACAAGCTGCTCACAACCATGGACGAGCTCGGCGTGGCGACGGGGATCTTCACCGGTGGGCTCGATCGCGCCACCGAGAAGCTGCTCGACGTCTGCGACGCACATCCGGGCCGGTTCCTCGTGGCCGGCGGTGTCGCCGATCCGTCGCGGCCCGGCCGTTCCGTGAAGTGGCTGCGCGAGCTCGCCCAGCACCCTGCGTTCTCGATGATGCGGGTGATGCCCCTGGCGACACAGGTGCCCACGAACGACGCCCGCCACTACCCGTTGTACCAAGTGTGCGAAGAGCTCGGCATCCCGGTCGGGATCAATGCCGGTATCCCGGGGCCGCGGGTGCGTTCCCGGGTACAGCATCCCGACCTGCTGGAGGACGTGCTCATCGACTTCCCCGACCTCACGGTGATCGTCGCGCACATGGGCCATCCCTACGAAGAGCTGCTCATGAACTACATGCGGAAGTGGTCGAATTTGTACGTGTCGTGCACTGCGTACGCGCCGCAGTACATGGAGCCGAATCTGGTGGCGTTCATGAACACCAAGACGTACCGCGGCCGGGTGATCTGGGGCAGCGACGAGCCGTGGTTCCCGATGCGGCGTTCGCTCTCGGAGGCCAAGGCGCTGCCGCTCGACGACGAGGCGATGGCGTTGTTCTTGGGCGGGACGGCCCGGCGGTTGCTCGACCCCACGAAACGCCCGTAACTCGGCACAAGTAGTCGCGGCCCGGGGCCGACAACCCGAGGGTGCAGTCGACCGGTCCCGCGGCGGCCCCGAGCGCGCCGCCGCCGGGCTGGTACCCCGACCCGTGGCAGGTCGCGCCTACCCGGTGGTGGGACGGGATCGCATGGACGGGCTTTACCACCCCGACCCCGAAACCCGTAATGGGGAATCCTTCGAGGAATCCCCAATACGGGTTTGCGGGAGGGTCCGCGGCGGGCGCCGTCTCGACGAATAGTCGAGGCGGGATGTCGGGTGGCCTCGCGCCTGGAACGACCGACAGCCCAGTGGTCGCCCGGGACGACATCCGGGGCGGCGGGATGGCGATCCTCGGATTCGTCGGCGCGCTCGCCCTCTCCCTGATCGGCGCCCAGCTCTCGGTCTTCGGCGGCGCCCGCGCGCTCACCGTCCCGAACCTCGTATTCGGGCAGTTCGGGCTGTGGACCGGCCTCTGCATGACCGCCTACATCGCCACCCACCGCCACCCGGGCGGCACCCTCGCCGATCTCGGCTTGCGCCCGCCCACCCGCTCCGAGGTCGGCATCGGCGTCGCGGCCGGATTCGCCGGGATCATGGCCGCGACCCGGGTCGAGTCCGTGCTGCGCTCCGCCTTCCCCGACAACGGGAGCTCGCACCTCTTCGTCTCCGGCGTGCCGAGCTACTCACTCGTCCTCGTCGTCGGCCTGCTCGCGTGCGTCGGCGCACCGATCGTCGAAGAGCTCTTCTTCCGAGGTCTCGTACAGACGGTGCTCATGCGCCACCTCGGCACCTCGCCGGCGATCATCGTCCAGGCCGTACTGTTCGGCCTCGCCCACTTCCAACTGGGCATGACCTTCGATCAGGCGGCCGTCCGCTGCGGAACCGTCATGGTGCTCGGCCTGATCAACGGGTGCCTGCGCGTCAACACCGGCCGCCTGAGCGCTGGCATCGTCGCCCACGCCACGTACAACACGATTGTCACCCTCATCAGCCTGGTGGCGATCAGCGGCATGCTGCGCTGACGCGCCGCATGCGCTGCCCTCAGTGCCGGGGCGGCTTGAGCGAGTTGCGCGCCCGGCCCCGGTCGTTCTGCGACAGCGACACCTTGCGCAAGCGCACGTTCTTCGGTGTCACCTCGACGCACTCGTCGTCGGTGATGAACTCGAGCGCCTGCTCCAACGACATCGCGCGCGGCGGCACCAGACGAACGAGATCGTCGGAGCCGGAGGCCCGGTGGTTGGTGAGCTGCTTCTCCTTGGTGGGGTTCACGTCCATCTCGTCGGCACGCGCGTTCTCGCCGACGATCATCCCCTCGTACACCTCGACCCCCGGACCGATGAGCATCGCCCCCCGCTCCTGCAGGTTCATCAGCGCGTAGGCGGTGGTCATGCCCCGCCGATCGGACACGAGGCTGCCCGTGGGCCGGGTTCGGAGCTCGCCGAACCACGGCGCCCAACCGTCGAAAACGTGGTGGAGCATGCCGGTGCCGCGCGTCTCGGTCATGAACTCCGTACGGAACCCGATGAGGCCGCGCGCCGGCACCCGGAAGTCGAGCCGCACCCAGCCGGTGCCGTGGTTCACCATCTGCTCCATACGGCCCTTGCGCAGCGCGAGAAGCTGGGTGACGACGCCGAGATAGTCCTCGGGCACGTCGACCGTCAACAGCTCGACGGGCTCGTGTCGCTTCCCATTGATCTCGCGGATCACCACTTGCGGCTTGCCGACCGTGAGCTCGAATCCTTCCCGGCGCATCGTCTCCACGAGCACTGCGAGCTGCAGCTCGCCCCGGCCCTGGACCTCCCACGCGTCGGGACGCTCGGTCTCGAGCACGCGCAATGACACGTTGCCGACGAGCTCCTGCTGCAGACGGTTCTCGACCTGACGGGCCGTGAGCTTCTTTCCGTCCTGACCCGCGAGCACCGAGGTATTGATGCCGACGGTCATCGACAGGCTGGGCTCGTCGATGATCAGCGGCGGCAACGGGCGGGGATCGTCGATGTCGGCGAGCGTCTCGCCGATCGTGATCTCGGGGATGCCGGCGACCGCGATGATGTCGCCGGGACCCGCCGTCTCCGCGGGCACGCGATCGAGCGCGTCGGTGAGGAACAGCTCGACGATCTTCACCCGTTCGATGGTGCCGTCGATGCGGCACCACGCGACCTGTTGTCCCTTGCGCACGTCGCCGTTGCGCACCCGGCAAAGAGCGAGCCGACCGAGGTACGGCGACGCGTCGAGGTTGGTCACGATCGCCTGGAACGGAACGCCCTCGTCGTACTCGGGCGCGGGGATGCGTTCGAGGATCAACTCGCACAGCGGCTTGAGGTCGCTGCCCTCGACCTCGGGATCGAGCGACGCCCAGCCGACCTTGGCGTTGGCGTACACGATCGGGAACTCGATCTGGTGCTCGTCGGCGCCAAGATCGATGAACAGCTCGTATACCTCGTCGAGCACTTCGGAGATGCGCGCATCGGGCCGGTCGACCTTGTTCACGACAAGGATGACCGGGAGGTGCGCCTCGAGGGTCTTGCGCAGCACGAAGCGCGTTTGCGGCAACGGCCCTTCGCTCGCGTCCACCAACAACAACACGCCGTCGACCATCGCGAGCGCCCGCTCGACCTCGCCCCCGAAGTCGGCGTGGCCGGGAGTGTCGACGATGTTCAGGGTCACGTCGCCGTACTTCACCGCAGTGTTCTTGGCGAGGATCGTGATCCCCTTCTCCCGCTCCAGGTCGTTCGAGTCCATGACCCGGACGTTGATGTCCTGGTTCTCACGGAAGGCGCCCGACTGCCAGAGCAGCGCGTCGACGAGGGTGGTCTTGCCGTGATCGACGTGGGCGATGATCGCCACGTTGCGCAGGTCGTCGCGCGCGGTCATAAGAGCTCCAAATTCGGGGGGACCCCACAGTGTAGGGGCGGGCAGGGGCGGATCCCGTCACCGAGATCCGCCCCGACACCGTCTCCGAGCTGGGAAGACGCCTCCCCGAAGCAGCCCCCTCTACGCCGCCGTGCGCCGGATCACGAAGGGATCGAAGTACGGGTTGTGAGCTGTCGCCCCGATCGAGATGTGCGTCACCGACAGCTCGTGACCGTCGGCTGCGAACCCGAACTCGAGGAACGGCGCACAGTGCGTTGCGAAGTCGACGCCGTCGGTGCCGCCGTAATTGTTGAACCGGAAGGCCAGCGTGTGGCTGTTGGTCCCGAGCCGGACATAGTCGTTCTTCTCGAGCCGCACCGGCTTCACGTCGATCAATGTGCCCGTCGTCACGATCTCACCGATGAAGACCCGGTCGTGCACCGAGCTGTGCGTCACCCGGATGTGCCAACCGGCCGAATCGTGCCACAGCCGTACTCCGGGATCACGTCCGGGCACTCCTTGGGCGTAGGCCGGCCACGCGTCGTCGTGCCCGGCGGGCAGGCACGTGGACGCGGCCGACGACGAAGACGGCGGGCTCGCCGCGAACGCGGCCGAAGCGCTCGCACCGACGAGCGCGACCGCCATGACACCAACTGCAACGATCTGTTTCACGTTCATGGGAAGTCCTCCTGGAGTGCCGTCCTCGGCGGACGGCGAGTGGAAACCGTTGCGTTGACCATCGCCCCGACTTGTCAGGGGAACGCGAGGCGGCCGTGCGGAGCGCGCAAGGCATCGCACTACCGACAGTTGTGCGAGAAAACAGTTCCCACGGCGGAAAAGTCGCACAACTGCCGGTGGGGTCTCCTGGTCGCCCCGTCGCCGCCGGTTTGGTAGACCCTCGGCCATGAGCGAGAGCAACGGCACGACCGCAGCAGGATTCGAAGGCGTGCGCGACGCGTTCGACGCGAACTTCGCCAAGGGCCTGGAGATCGGCGCGTCGTTCAGCGCGTACCACCGGGGCGAGAAAGTCGTCGACCTGTGGGGCGGTTCCGCCGACCCGATGGCGGACCGGCCGTGGGACGAGCGCACGCTCGCGCTCGTGTTCTCGACGACCAAGGGTGCGACCGCGGTCTGCGCCAACAAGCTGGCCCAGGAGGGCCGGCTCGATGTCGACGCACCCGTCGCGCAGTATTGGCCGGAGTTCGCGGCGGGTGGCAAGAGCGACATCCCGGTGAAGTTCCTGCTGTCACATCAGGCCGGCCTGGCGTGGGTCGACGGCGAGATGACGCTCGACCAGGCGCTGTCGTGGGATCCGGTCGTCGACGCGCTCGCGCAGCAGGTCCCGCACTACGAACCGGGTTCGCAGCACGGCTACCACGCCACCACGTACGGGTGGCTCGTCGGCGAAGTCGTCCGGCGCGTCACCGGCAAGAGTGTCGGCACCTATTTCCACGAAGAGGTCGCGACCCCCCTCGGGCTGGACTTCTGGATCGGCCTGCCGGAGTCGGAGGAAGCGCGCGTCGCGCCGCTCGTCGGCGGTCTCGCCGATCCCGCGCTCACCGCCGACCCCGAGGTGCGCAAGCTGGTCGCCGACATCATGGGCCCGGATACATCGCTCGGGAAGGCGCTGTTCGCGCCGGGTGGCTCGCTCTCGGATCCCGAAGTGTGGAACACGCGCGCACTGCACGCCGCCGAGATCCCGGCGGCCGGTGGGATCGGCGACGCCCGCTCGATCGCGCGCATGTACGCCGCGTGCATCGGCCCCGTCGACGGCATTCGTATCCTCGACGACCAACAGCTCCGGCGGGCAACGACGCAGCTGACGACGGGACCCAACCGGATCCTGCTCGAGATGGACATCCAGTTCGGCCTCGGCTTCATGCTCCGGTCGAGCCTCATCCAGCTCGGCGGGCCCCGCTCGTTCGGACACTTCGGCGCGGGCGGGTCGGTCGGTTGGGCCGATCCCGACGCCGACCTCTCGTTCGGCTACGTCATGAACCGCATGGACATGGGACTGGCCGGGGACGCCCGCAGCTACGACCTCATCAACGCCTGTTACGCGGCGATATAGCCTGCGCACGCCGTCGGTACGCTGACCGCGATGGAAATCGCGCCCGAGCCCGCGATCGACGAGAGCGTGCCGTTCGAGCGGATCGATCTCGACGACACGACCTGGATCGACATCGCGCGGGGCTGGCTGAACGGCGCCGGCGTCGTCTACGCGCACCTCGTCGCCACGGTGCCGTTCCGGCAAGGGCGCGTCTGGCGGTACGAACGCTGGATCGACGAACCCCGCATGGGCGCGGGTGGCTCCGTCGCCCAGCCCGGTCATCCGATCCTCGCCGACGCGCAGAAGGCGATCGCCTCCAAGTACAAGGTGCACTTCGACGGATTCGGGCTCGCGTACTACCGCGATTCACGCGACAGCGTGGCGATGCATCGCGACCGGGAGATGCGCTGGCTCGACGACACCGTCGTCGCCATCCTCACAGTCGGCGCGAAGCGCCCGTTCCTCGTCCAACGTCGCAACACCCGCGACCGTTCGACCGCGCGCGACCTGGCGCCGGCCGGCGGCGACCTCATGGTCTTCGGCGGGCGTTTCCAGGCCGATTGGCTCCACGGCGTCCCGAAGACGCGCGCCGCAGTGCGGGGCCGGGTGTCAGCGCAGTGGCGGTACACGTCGAAGCGCGGGCGCCCCGATACGCAACCCGGCTACTACGAGCCCCGACAATTCTCCCAGGCCAGTTCTCGCAGGAGGTGAGCCGATGAGCGTCCCGGTCGAGCTGAACGCGGTGCGCGAGGTCGCCGCCCAACAGGCACCGTTCGCGTACCTCCTCACCGTGTCCGACGACCATCGGCCCCATGCGGTCGCGATCACGCCGTACATCGGCGAGACGACGATCACGTGCGAGGCGGGCCGGCGTAGCTGCGCGAACGCAACCGCCCGACCCGACGTGTCGTTGCTCTGGCCGCCGGCGCGGCCCGACGGTTACTCCCTCATCGTCGACGGTCGGGCCTCGGTCGACGGGTCGACCCTGCAGATCACGCCGGAGCGCGCGATACGCCACCGTCCCGCGCCCGGCGGCGGCTCCGACTGCGCGCCGGTCGCTTTGCAGTCGGGGTCATAGCGCTCAGACCTCGAGGTCGCCCGTCATCGGATGCGTTCCGCGCTGTTCACTGTCGCGGTACGCGGTCTCGGCCATGCGCGCCCCGAATACAACCTCGCCGGGGCTGGCGCCGTCGACGTGACCCATGATGCCCTTGTAGAGCCGGTAGCCGAGGAGCTCGAGCAGGCGGTCGGGAAAGGTCGCCGCGACCTCGGGCCGGATGCCGAGATACGGGTTCTGCTGCTGGCGCACGAAGCCCGGGCAGTACTGCACGTTCACGCCACACCGCCACTCGTCGTCGGTGGTGTTCGCGCCGCCGCCGTGCCAGAGCGATCCGTGGAAGATCATCACCGACCCCGCCGCCATCTCGAGCGCGCGAACCCCGACGCCGTCGAGCGCCCCTGGCTCGTCCGGTGTGCGGACGAAGACGTGTGAGCCCGGGACGAACAGCGTTCCGCCGTTCGCGGCGGTGAAGTCGTCGAGCGCCCACATCGACGTGACCATCATCGGCGCGTGCGGACGTCGGAGATGACGCGACATCACGATGTCGTCGCCGTGCATCGGCTGCGCATGCTCACCCGGCCCGATGTCGATCGCGGTCATCCCCGACAAGAGGCAGCCGCGATCGAGGACGCGCTCGACGATCGGCAACACGCTCGCGTGCAACGGCATCGCCTGGAAGACGGGGTCCTTGGCCAGCAGGTTGTACATCCGGCGGGTCGCATGACCCTCGGCCGCCGTGCCCTTGGGCTCGACCTGCAGCTCGCGTTCCAAGCGCCGGATCCTGTCGCGCAGCATCTGCACCAGGTCGGGCTCGACCGCGTCGTCGACGATCGTGTATCCGTCGCCGGCGATGCGGTCCACATGGTCGCAAATGGCGGGTTCGGCGAGCGTCACCATGACACCATCTCCCACATGGAGCCGCTCGACAACCCCGTCTGGCACGCGTTGACCGGTCCGCACGCCCAGTTCTCGGAAGGCACTGGCCTGGCGTTGCGGTACCAGGCCCATGTCTCGGTGTTCGCGGCGCTCCCGGACGAGGTGGGACCGGACGCCTGGACCGCACTCGCGGACCTCGTCGGTCCCGGCGCAACGGCGGTCCTCTTCCGGCCCGCGCCGCTCACGCTCCCCGACGACTGGGACATCTCGGTCCGCATGAATTCGTTGCAGATGGTGTCGACGGAGACCATCGGCGAGCCCGACAGAACCGGGGAGTTGTTGACCCTCGGCGCGGCGGACGTGACCGAGATGCTCGCGCTAGTCGAGCGCACGCGTCCGGGCCCGTTCGCACACCGCACGATCGAGCTCGGGACCTACCTCGGCCGCCGAAACGCCGCAGGCGAGCTGGTCGCGATGACCGGCGAACGGCTGCACCCCCCGGGTTACACCGAGCTGAGCGCGGTGTGCACCGACCCGGAGGCGCGCAAACAGGGCCTGGCGACAAGACTCGTGCGCGCGGTCGCCGCCGGTATCGAGGCGCGCGCCGAGACGCCGATCCTGCACGTGCTCGCCGAGAACCACAACGCGATCCGCGTCTACGAGTCGTTGGGATTCACGACGCGGGTGGCGTTCGAGACCCTGGCGGTGCGAGCGCCGAGATGATCTCGGACGCGATCGCCGCGGGCGTCGCGTCGGCGTCGACTGTGACGGTCGCGAGCGCCCGGTAACCCTCGTCGCGAGCCGCGAACTGGGCGTCGAGCACGGCGCACGGGTCGTCGGCGACGAACGGACGGTGGTCGTCGTGCGCCGGCACCTGTGCGAGCCGGGCGGCCAGCACAACGGGTCGGGCCCGCAGGTAGACGATGTCGTGGGCCCGCATCGCCGCCGCCGCGCTCGGTTCCAGCGGTGCGCCCGCGGCCGCGGCGACGACGGCCGGGACCGGGCGCGAGAGCGCATCGACCAGCGCTTCCGCCTCCCGGAGATGGAGCCGGTCAGTGCCCTCACTCTCGGCAATCTCCCGGGCCGTTTGCCCGGTTCGGGCCAGCAGCTGGGCGTCGTTGTCCACGAAGTGGCGGTGTAAACGCTCCGCGAGGACCCGCCCGACCGTCGACTTCCCCGAGGCCATCAGTCCGAGGAGCACGACGTGGCGTCCCGGTCGGTTCGAGCCGGGGTACTGGTCCGAGTTCGGGTCGGGGTTGGGCACGCCGGTCATCGGGAACAGTCGACCGGAGCGCGCCACACGGCTCGACGCTAGGTCTCGGCGCCAGGTAATGACTTGGCAAGGCCGCAAACGCGGCCGGACATGAGTCGGCCCGATCGGCGCGCGCTTCGATAGATTCTCCGGTTATGCGCGTGCCCCCTGCGCGGGTGTCGTTCCCGGCCGAAGACCGCGCCGAGATCCTCGCTCGGATCGATCAATCCCTCTCCAGCGGCCAGCTCACGCTCGGTCCGATCGGGCGCGAGCTCGAGGCCGCGTTCGCCAAGCGGCACACCACCGCCCACGCGGTCGCGGTGAGCTCGGGTACGAGTGCGCTCGAGATCATCCTGCGCTCGCTCGACGTCGAGGGCCGCGAGGTCATCGTCCCCGCGAACACCTTTTTCGCGACGGCCGCCGCCGCGGTGCACGCGGGCGCGAAGGTCGTGTTCGTCGACTGCGATCCCGACACGATGGCGTTCGACCTCGCCGACGTCGAGGCACACCTCACCGACGCGACCGCCGCGGTCGTCGCCGTGCACATCGGCGGTCTGATCAGCCCAGCCGTCCCCGCGCTCGCGCAGCTCTGTCGTGACCGCGGCGTGCACCTCGTCGAGGACGCCGCCCACGCGCACGGCAGCGCACTCGGCGGGAAGAGCGCGGGCACGTTCGGCATCGCGAGCGCCTTCTCCTTTTATCCGACCAAGGTGATGGCGGGCGGCGAAGGCGGCATGATCGTCACCGACGACGAAGCCATCGTCGAGGCCGCGCACACTTACCGCGATCAGGGCAAGGGATCGTTCCTCGCCAACTTCCACACCCGGCTCGGCGCGAACTGGCGCATGAGCGAGCCCCACGCCGCGATCGTCCAGTCACAACTCGGGCGACTCGACGAGTTCATCGCCGCCCGCCAGGCGTTGGCCAAGCGCTACGACGCCGCCGTCGAAGACCTGGGTCTCCGTCCGCTGCTCATCCCGGCCGACGCGCACTGCAACTACTACAAGTACATTGCGTACCTGCCCGAGGGCGTCGAGCGCGCCGCGCTGAAGCAGGTCATGCGGGAGAAGTTCGACGTGGGTCTTTCGGGCGAGGTCTACGACACGCCGCTGCACCAACAGCCGGTGTTCGAAGCCTTCGCCGATCGTCCGCTTCCGGGCGCGGAGCTGATCGGCGCCCGTCACATCTGCCTTCCGTTGTACCCGTCGCTTAGTGAGAGCGACGCCGACTACGTCGTGGAGTCCCTCGGGACCGCGCTCAGCGAAATGGGACCGCATTGAGCAATGAACTGATCGCCGTCACCGGCGGTTCCGGTTTCGTCGGTTCGCACGTCGTCGACGCGCTGCTCGGCGCGGGCTACACCGTGCGGGTCATCGACCCGAAGCGGCCTATGCAACCCGACGTCGAATGGGCCGACGTCGACATGCTCGACCAGGACTCGGTCACGGACGCGGTGAAGAACGCGCACGCGGTGTTCCACCTTGCGGCCATGGCCGACGTGAACGACATCGTGGCCGATCCGGCCGAGAGCGTCGCGCTCAACACCCTCGGCGTCGCGCGTGTCCTCGAGGCGGCCCGGCGCGCCGACGCCGGTCGTGTCATCGTCTCCAGCACCGTCTGGGTGTACGCGGCGACGCACGGCGACGTCGTCGACGAAACCACGCTGTTCGATCTCGAGACCGACCGTCACCTGTACGTGTCCGAGAAGATCGCGGCCGAGATGTTCTGTCGCGACTACGCGACGCTCTTCGGCCGGCCGTACACCGTGTTGCGATACGGCATCCCCTTCGGTCCGCGCATGCGCAGCGATCTCGTCGTCGCCGCGTTCCTCCTTCGGGCGATGCGGGGAGAGGCGCTGCGCATAGACGGCGACGGCTCCCAGGAGCGCCGCTTCGTCTACGTCGAGGACCTCGCCGCCGCGCACGTGCTCGCACTCAAGCCGGCCGCCAAGGACCGCACCTACAACCTCGAGTCGTCCGAGGCCACATCGATCCGCCAACTCGCGGAAACGGTGCGCGACCTCGTCGGCGACGTCGAGGTGACGTTCGGGCCGACGCGTCCGGGCGACTACCGGGCCCGCATCGTGCAGAGCGAGCGCGCCCGCGACGAGCTCGGGTGGGTTACCAAGCACACCTTCGCCGAGGGATTGGCCAAGACGCTCGCCTGGTACCGAGAGCAACAAGCCGACTCGTGAACGAGCCCGCCCTGCGCCGGAACGCGCCGACACCGCGCCGGATCGCGGTGGTCCCCGCGTACAACGAAGAGCCGATGGTCGCCATCGTGCTCGAAGAGCTCTACCCACTCGTCGACGAGCTCGTCGTCGTCGACGACGGCTCCACCGACGCGACGCTCTCCGAGATCGAGCGGTGGATGGCGCAGGGGCGCCCGAAATGCCGGCTCCTCGTCCACGAAGTGAACCGGGGCATGTCGGAGGCGTACCACACTGCCCTGACCGAGCTGCGGGAGCGCCTCGGGCGCGGTGAGCTCGACGCCGACGATCTGGTCTTCACCGTCGACGCCGACGGACAACACGACCTGCACGTGCTGAACGAGCTGGTCGAGATAACGCACGCGGAGGGCCTCGACGCGAACATCGCCCGACGCGACCTCTCGTACCACGGGCCGTTCAAGCGCACGGGCAACTGGGTGCTGTCGAAATGGGCGAGCGGATGGGCGGGCGCTCCGCTGCACGACGTGGAGTCGGGCTATCGCATCTTCCGCCTGGGCGCGCTCGCGCACGCGCTCGACTACTACTCCGGGTACCAGTACAGCGAGACCGTCGAGGTCGCCGTCGTCCTGTGCCAGCTCGGCTACCGCGTACGCAACGACCATGTGGTGCCGGTACCGGTCGCCCGGTCCCGCACCCGGTTGCGCGACGCCGCCATCGACCTCGCGGTCATCCCGGTAGCGGCCGGGCGGGTCTGGCGCCGCGACCACGCGCTCCAGGCGTACCGGACCGACGCCGTCGCGCACCTCTCCATCGCGGGCGTGCTCGGTGTCCTCATCGCGCTCACGTTCCAACGCTCCACGAACACGTTCTTCGCGATCGTGCTCGCCTCGATCGCCGCTTTCGGCCTCGGCGTACTGATGCGACGGTCGGTGCCGCGCCCGTCGCTCGCGCTCCTCGGCTCGTTCATCGCGCTCGTCGCCGCGTGGCTCATCCCGCAGCGGCCCGATCCGTGGAGCGGGATCGTCCTCGCGGGCGTGTTCGGTGTCGGCGCCGCTCTCGCCGCGCCCGTCGTTCGCCGCCCGCGGCCCACCGTGGTCGGCCCGGCCCTCGCCGTCCTGATCGTGATCGGCCTCGTCGGGTCGCGCGACCTCGTCCTCGCTGCGGCGGTCGGCGCGGTGTTCGTCGCGGCCGTCGTCTCCCGCTTCGGCCGTTTCGGTCTCCCCCGCACCCATCGCCTACGCACCATGGCCCTCGGGAGCACCCTCGTGATCGCGGTCAGCGGGCTCACGGGCTACTTCGGCGCCACCACCGTCGGGGCCACCTGGTTCGGCGGCGGGGTGGTGCACGGATCACGCGCCTCGGGCGAGGTTGCGATCACCTTCGACGACGGGCCCGACACGACCGAGACGGCCGCCATCATGAAGATCCTCGACGCGGCCGGCGTGAAGGCGTCGTTCTTCGTCGTCGGCAAGACGCTCGACTCGTCGCCGGAGGTCGTGCGCGCGCTTGTCGCCGACGGCCAGCTGGTCGGCAACCACTCGTACCACCACGACGACTGGCGCTGGCTCGATCCGTCCTACCCCGAGCTCGAGCGCACGCAGCGGGCGTTCGCACGCGAGATCGGTACCTGCCCGGTCTGGTTCCGTCCACCGCACGGCCAGCGCACGCCGCTGATGGCCCGGGTCGTCAAGAGCCACGACATGCGGATGGCGATGTGGGACGTCGCCGTCAGCGATCGCGGCAAGAACGATCCTCATCAGATCGCCCAAAAGGTGCTGCAGTCGGTGAAGGGTGGGTCGATCATCGACCTGCACGCGGGGGTCGACGGCACGTCGGCGGCACACCGAGCCGCGGTCGTCGCCGCACTCCCGCTGATCCTGGACGGGCTGCGCGCGCTCGATCTGAAGCCCGTGCGCCTCGATACCCTCGTCGGCGGACCCGCGTACCAGTCCTGCACCGACTCACACTGACGCGCGTGCGCACGCACGCCGACAATCGCGCCGCACCTGCCGCGGGAGCGCTCCCGGGCGCGAGTGTGGTCGTCGCCCTCTTCGTGGTTGCTTGGATCGTCGTGCTTGCGCTGTATCTGCGTCACGCGATCGTCCTGTCGTCCGACAACATCAACAACCACGTGCACGTCTGGTACATCGCGCACGATCTCTGGCACCACGGCCGCCTTCCGTGGCATATGCCGGTCCTGGCGCACGGCGGCGCGTACGCATACCCGTACGGCTTCGTGAACTGGACGACGGCTGCGATCTTCTGGCCCCTGTTCGGGAACTGGACCATCACGCTGTGGACGGCGATCGGCGCGGTCGGTTGCCTCGCCGGCATTTTCACCGCGTTCCCGGAACTGCGCCGGGGCTGGTGGGCGGCCTCGGTGCTTGCGAATCCGGCGGTGCTCGAAGGGTTGCTCTTCGGCCAACAGTCGTTCCTCTGGGGCTCGATGTTCGTGCTGTTCGGCATCGCGACGTGGAGGCGCGGCCGGCTCGGCTGGGCCTCGCTCCTCGTGGGTATCGGGCAGTCGAACCACGCGGCGATCGTCCTCCCCATCGGCGTGTGCCTCGTCGGCTACTACGTGATCGTGAATCCCGCGGACCGCCGCGCGGTGCTGCGCTGGTACCCGTTGTCGTGTCTGATCGCGCTGCCCGCGGTCTGGTTGGTGTTCGCGTCGCCCACGACCGCGCAGACCAGCGCGGGTTCGGAGCTCTCGAACTTCTTCATCACCTTCGGGCCGCGCGTGATTATCGTCGGCCTCCCCTTGCTGTGCATGCTGTTCCAGCGCACCGGCATCCGTGCACTGGCGTCGCTCGGGGTCGGTCTGGCCCTGATCGCACATCTCGGCTTCGAGATCCCGTTGAACGTCGGCCAACAGTGGAGTGCGCTCGCCCACAGCGGCACCGACACAGCCTCCCTCGACGCGTACCTCCAGACCCCCGCCTTCGTGCGCGGCGCGACCTACCGCGTGCTCCGCGGCGGAGACGGCAAGCTCGGCGTGTACCGCGTCCTGCGGGCGGGCGGCCGCCTCGACTCCGAGCTGTTTCCGGAGAGCATGGCCATCCGCAGCTTCCGCGGCCCGACCGATTACGCAACGTTGTTGTGCGATCGCGGCGTGGATCAGGTCATCCACTACGACACGTACGACACCGCTCGGCACACCAACGAGCGGTCGATGATCGCCACGCTGGAACGGGCGACGGTCGCCGGTGTCCGCTTGCGGCCACTGGCGACGGGGCCGGGCTGGCGGGTCGACGCGGTCGACCGCTCGGGCTGCGCGCGGGTTTCGTAGTCGGTTCCCCCGAATTCGACGGCCGGACGCGTAGCGTTGCCGCCCGTGGCGGACCAACAGCGGTGGATCGATCTCTGCGATCCCGACCCCGACGCGGTGCGGGCAGTGTTGCCGGAGGGGATCCACGACACCGCGACGACCCACATCTTCGCGGCGGCCGAATACGAGCCGCGGCCCCGCCTCGTCGCCCAGGGCAACTACATCTTCGGCGTGTTGGCGTTCCCGGCCGTCAGCGCGAGCGGCCAGGTCGTGTTCCAGGAGGTCGATCTCATCGCCGATCTCAACGTGTTGGTCACGATCCGCAAGACCCCACCCGGGCACATCGCGTGCGAGTTGGACGACGCCCGCGACGCGGCGATGCGCAACGGCTCCCCACCCGGCCTGTGCCTGCACGTGGTGGTCGACGAGATCGCCGAGCGTTTCCTCACCATGGTCGACGGGTTCGACGACAGCATCGACGAGCTCGAGGACCATGTGCGCGACTGGCCCTCGACCCAGATACGCAATCGCATCTCGAGCATCCGTCACGACATCCTGCACGTCCGCCGTGTGCTCGCACCGACCCGCGACGCCGCGCGCGCCGTGCTCGACGATCGCGTCGAGATCGACGGCGAGGTCTCGTTGTTCCCGCGCGACATCGAGCTGCATTTCGCAGACGCCTACGACAAGTTGCTGCGCGCGACCGACGGGCTCGACCTCTCGCGCGACCTGCTCGCCGGTGTTCGCGACTACCACCAGGCCGAGGTCGCGAACGACCAGAACGAGGTCATGAAACGGCTGACCGTCGTCGCGTCGGTGCTGCTGCTCCCAACCTTCATCGTCGGGATGTACGGCCAGAACTTCAGACACATCCCCGAGCTCGGTTGGGCCCAGGGCTACGGCTTCTCGTGGCTACTGATCATCGTCACGACCGCCTTCCAGCTGTGGTATTTCCGGCGCAAACGGTGGATCTGACAAGCTGCGGCCGTGACCCATGCTCCCGACGCAACCATGCCCGCGGCCGTCTACATCGGCGACGGCGACATCGAGGTACAAGACCTGCCGGTACCGACCCTCGGTCCCGACGACGCGCTGGTCGAGGTGTCGCATTGCGGAATCTGCGGTACCGATCTGCACCTCGTGCTCGAACGGTTCGCCCGCCCTGGATCGATCCTCGGGCACGAATGGTCGGGCACCATCGCTGCGCTCGGCTCGGCGACGAGCGGTTGGGAGATCGGCACGCGCGTCGTGCTCGACCCGACGCCGGGCTGCGGCGTGTGCCGGGCCTGCTTGCGCGGTCGCCCTGCGGTCTGCCTGCGCCGGGATCCGCCCGACCTGCTCGACTTCTCCCGGGGCGCGTTCTGCCGGTACAAACTCGTGCCCGCGGCGCGGCTCGTGCCCATCCCGGAGTCGCTTTCGATGCGCGCCGCCGCACTCACCGAGCCAACCGCAATCGCGTTGCACACGGTCAACCTCGCGCACGTCTCCCCCGACGACCGCGTGCTCATCACGGGTGGTGGTCCCGTCGGGCTCTTGACCACCGCGGTGCTGCGCAGCCGCGGCGTCGAAGACATCGTCGTGTCGGAACCGTCGCCGGCCCGGCGCGAACGAGCGTTGGCGGTCGGGGCGGCCGAGGTAGTCACGCCCGACCAACTACCGCGCGCGCCGATGGGTCGCCCCGTCGACGCACCCTTCACCGTGGTCTTCGAGTGTTCGGGCCACGGATCGGCGGCGGAGTCGGCGCTCGACCAGCTCGACTACGCGGGGATGTTCGTCTTCGTCGGCACCGGGAGTCCCCCACCACGGGTGAACCACAACCGCGTGATCGTGATGGAGCAGACGATCATCGGTGCGTACAACTACGATTCCGCCGGATTCCGGCCCGCGCTCGAGATCCTCGCGTCCGGGAGCCTGCCCCTCGACCTCCTCATCGAGCCGATCGACGTCGGCCTCGATCAGGTCCTGCCGACGATGCACCGCCTCGCGGCGGGCGAGCTGCCGGGCAAGGTCATGGTCACGCCGCGGGTTTTGGCATGAGGGTCTCGGCATGAGCGGGCGGCCGACGCTGAATCACGTCGCGATCAGCATGGATCCCGCGATCTTCGACAAGCCCGGACGCGCCGACGTGCTCGAGTTCTTCGGTGACGTGTTCGGTTGGACCGAGGGCGACAACACGGGAGAGGCCGGCAACCCGTTGATCCTGTACACCGGCGCGTTTGGCCAGTTCGTCTATCTGCTGCCCGCCGATCCACCCCTCATCGCGCCGCCGCTCGATCACTTCGGTATGCAGGTGGAGACGATGGACGAGCTCCACGCGATCGTCGACCGGGCCAAGGCGGTCGCCGAGCGCGACGACCGCGTGCGGGTCATCGACGTGCACGCGCGCACGACCCACGGCCCGACCCACGACTACACGCTGACGAGCGCGTACATCGGCTTCGTGCTCCCGCTCATGATCGAGCTCCAACACCTGCAGAGCGCGCCCCGCGACTGAACGGGAGGGACGTCAGCGGGCGAGCGCGGAGCGGCGGATCTCGTACACGTGCTGCAGCAGGGTGACGAGCGCGACCTTCACGGATTCACGGTTACGCGCATCGCAGTCGACGACGGGGATCTGATCGCTCACGCCAAGCGCCTCGCGCACTTCCGGGATTGGATAGTGATACGAGCCCACGAAGTGGTTCACACCCACGACGAACGGCGTGTTGCGCGCTTCGAAATAGTCAAGCGCGACGAAGCTGTCCGCGAGGCGGCGGGTGTCGGCCAGGACGACCGCGCCGAGCGCGCCGTCGCACAGGTCGTCCCACATGAACGCGAAACGTTCCTGACCCGGGGTGCCGAACAGGTACATGACGAGCGATTCGTCGACGGTGATACGGCCGAAGTCCATCGCGACGGTCGTCGTCACCTTCTTGTTGACGAGCGTCGCGTCGTCGACGTCCTTCGATTCGGTGGTCATCGCCGCTTCGGTCGTGAGCGGCGGGATCTCCGACACGGCCGACACGAAAGTGGTCTTGCCGACGCCGAAGCCGCCCGCCACGACGAGCTTGACCGACGTGACCTTGCGCGCCCGTGGTGCGGAGGCGGTACCGGCTCCACCGGTCGATTCAAAGGGCCCGGACACGTTCGATCATCCTCGTCAGGGCCGAGAGCTCGATCTCGACCGGATCGCTGTACGTCGTCTCGAGACAGCCCTCTTCGACGAGATCGTCGACGAGAACCATCGCCACTCCGAGTGGGACGCCGAGCTCGGCGGCGATCTCCGCGATGGAGATCGGCTCGTAGGAGTAGTCCACGATGTGAGCCTTCTCGAAGCTCAGATCGTCGCGCGGCCGACCGACCGTCTGCACCATCGTCTCCATACGGAGCGACGAATCAGTCGCGCGCGTGCGTCCGCCCGTGATGACGAACGGCCGTACGAAGTCGTGAGCTGTGGCGCGGGGCGGGAGCTCTTCGGTCATTGTGCGCCTTTCACTGCAGCACGCTCTCCTTGAGCTCCGCGACGAGCGACGGGCTGAGGGCGACCCCGACCCGCTCGACGAGCAGCGTCATCTGATATCCCACCGCGCCGACGTCGCAACGACGGTCGGCGACGACGCCGAGCGAGCTGCCGTCGGACACCGACGACACGAAGAGGTAGCCCTCCTGCATCGCCACGATCACCTGGTCGAGCTGACCGAGCGCGAAGCACCGCGCCGTGCTCTCGGCCAAGCTCGTCATGCCCGCGATGATCGCCGACAGTTGTTCGGCGCCGGCGCGCTCGAGCGAGCTCGACATCGCCATCAGGAGCCCGTCCGACGACACCGCGACGGCGTCGGTCACACCCGGCGTCGCGTCGACGAAGCTCGACAGCAGCCAGTTGAAGTTACGGACTTCGGCGCTGGCGCCCACGGCGCTCGTTCCGTCTGATTGCACCGTCAATGCCCTCTCCGATCATCGATACCGGCTTCCTCACGAGCCTGTTCCGCTGCGGCGCGGAAGGCGGCGAAGAACGCGAACCGTTCGCCACCGTCGGCCGAGGCCGACGAAGTGTCGGGTTCCGTAGCGGCGCCGCCGTTCGCCGACGGCGAGGCCGCCGACGTCGGAGCGACCTGGGATTCTCCGGCGCTGCGGCTCGGCAGCGGACCGGGGCTCGCACCAACCGCAGCCGGCGCGGGAACCGAGCCGGTCGTCGGCGCGGACCTCTCGGGAGCCAGCGTTGCCGCGGGCCGCTCCCGCACCCACGGAGTCTCCAACCGGGACGCACGCCGCCCTCGTTTGGGCAGGCGCTGCGGGATCAGGTCCTCGGAGAACGGGGAGGCGGGTTCGGTCGCGGGACGGCCCGCGGCGACGTCGACCGCTTGCGCGACCTCGGCGAACGACGCGCGCCGATCGGGTGCGATCGAGGCCGGGCGATCGGGGTGCTCGACGACACCGGGAGGCGATGCCCCGGCCGGCGCCGCGGCGGGCGCCTCGGCCTCGGCGGGCGCGACCTCCCGGACCGGAACGGGCTGGGTCGCACCGCGCAGGTCGGCGAAGGTTCCCAGACCGAGCCGGGGCCGGGCGGCGGGCGCGGGGGGAGCCGGCTCGGGGGCCGGCGCGGGGGCAATGATCTCCGGTTCGATCTCCGGCGCGAGGTCGATCGCGGGCGCAGGGTCGTGCTGGGGGTCGTGCTGGGGGTCGTGCTGGGGGTCGGGCACGGGGTCGGGGCGGTGCCACGACGCCGGCGCCGGCGCCACGACCGTTTCGGCGTCGTCGGTGATCGCACCGTTCGGAGTCGTGCCGTTCGGAGTCGTGCCGTCCGGAGTCGTGCCGTTCGGAGTCGTGCCGTTCGGAGTCGTGCCGTCCGGAGCGATGGCGCCCGACACTTCGGCGTCGACAGCATCGAACTCGCGCTGCCAGTCGACTCCCTGGAGGCCGCCGGTGACGGCGGGAGCCTCGGGGGGCGCCACGAGATGGAGCCCGGGCGTCGACGCGTCCCGGAACGAGATCGGTGCGACGTCCGGCGCCGAGTCAGCTGCGCCGTCGGATGCGCTCTCGCGTCGCGGCAGCGCGAGCGGCGGACGCTCGATTTCGCCGCCGGCCGTCTCGAAGAGCGCGGCCGCGTCGTCCGGTGCAACCACGACCGGCGCGTCCGTCATCCCGAGCAGCACGCCCGGCAGCGCGATCATCGCGGTGAGGCCGCCCGCCGGAGACGCGAGGAGATGCACCATGAGGTCGTGCCGGGCCGCGAGCTGAGCTACCACGTAGTGACCGAGGAACCGCGACGGCGCGAGCGTCAGCGCGTTCGCCGAGGAGATCAACGAGTTCGCCCGTTCGAGCTCCTCTTCATGCATCCCGATACCGGAGTCGACGATCGTGATCACATAGCCGTGCTCGTCCCGGCGGCCGTACACCTCGACGTCGTCGTCGGGCGGCGAGAACGACAGTGCGTTCTCGACCAGCTCCGCGATGACGTGACTGACGTCGGCCGCCGCGGCGCCGTCGACGCGCGCGTCGTCGACGTGACGCAGACGCACGCGGCGGTAACCCTCGACCTCGCCGAGCGCGCCCCGCACGACGTCACCCATCGCCACCGGGGCACTCCAAGTGCGCGGCGGCGCGAGCCCGGCCAGCACGAGGAGCGACTCCGCGTTGCGGCGCATGCGAGTGGCGAGGTGGTCGAGGCGGAAGAGGTGCTCGAGCGTCTCGGGATCCGACTCGTCGTGCTCGAGCTGGGTGATGAACTCGAGTTGGCGAGAAAGCAGGTTCTGGTTCCGGCGACCGAGGTTGACGTACGCGTCGGCGATGCTGCGCCGCAACGTTGCCTGCTCGACCGCGAGCGACACTGCGCTGTCCTGCACCTTGTTCAGCGCGACCTCGACGTCGTGCACCTCACCGCCGGCGCGCACGCTCACCGCGGCGACCTGTGGTTGCACGACCGTCTCGTTGACCGGCGTCTCGAGGATCTCCTGCACGGCCGCGGGCAGCCGTTGGTCGGCCATGTCGGACGCCTGGTCGGCCAGGGCCCGCAGGGGGCGCGTGATCCAACGGTTGGTGAGCCACAGCAGGGCGATCGCGAGCAAGACCGATGCGATCGTGATGGCCAGCCAGTTGCGCTCTTCGTTGTGCGCGCTCGACGTCAGGCTGTGGGCCCGGGACGACACGAGCGCGGCCGTGTTCGTCTGCGCAACCCGCAGCAGGTTGATCGAGTCGGGGCGGACCTTCAGGAGGGCGACGAGGCTCGCGCTCTGCGGGTTGCGGGCAGCCGCTTGCAGTTGCGCGATCGCCTTCTTGCGGGCGGGCGCGTCGAGCGCACTGACGATCGCGCGTTCGAACGGGCCGTCGGCACGCACGCGCAGATCGGCATCGCCCTGCGACTGCCGGTCCGCGAGCTGTTGCGCGTCCACCATCGCGACCGGGTCGTGTGTAATCGCCGCGAGCCCGACCTTGATGCCGACGCCGGTCTCGGTGTCGCTCTGGCGGGCGAGCGCATTCAGGAGCTCGGCGCCGGTGCGCAGCTCCGAATCGTCGATCGTCGCGCTCGAACGCTGGTCCGCGTCGAGCAGCTTCCCGATCAGGCTCGTGTACCGGTCGAAGATCTTGCCGGCCTGCACTGCGGTGGCGGGGGTCGACACCTTCGACGCCTCGTCTTCGGCGAGTTGGCGCAGCGGGCCGAGGCCGCTGGCATTGCCGAGCGCGATGTCGGTGGCAGCAGTGACCTGGGCCGAGAACTTGGTGCCTTTCGGGGCGACGAGGTTCTGCTCGCCGATCGCCCTCAGCGCCTCGTAGTCGCGCTCGTTCTCGAGGGCCGTCAGCGCGCCGGCGGGGCCGGTGGCCGAAGTCGTCAGCCCGGCCTGGAGCCTCACCTGATCGGAACGGTTGTAGGCGTCGCGCACCTGGAGAGCAGCGAAGCACGCCAGCGCGGCGAGCGGCACCGCCAACGTTGCCGCCAACTTCGTCCTGATCGTCAGCTTGCGTTTCACCAGCGATCCTTCGCCCTGCGTCCGTGTTGTGGCGTGTGTCGTGGCCCGTTGTCGGAAACGTCCCACCGGATGCTTTGTCGGCCGCCGCGGCCCGCTCCCTAAGCGGGATGTCACGGCGCGTGACGAGGAATCTTTCGCGCGGGCCGATTCGGGCGGTTCGATCCGACCCCGGCCTGACGCGTCCATTTGCCCTGGATGCGAGGCCGCCCAAGTAGTCGACAATCACTGGACCCACGGCGGACCCACCAACCTCGAAAACCTCAAGCTCTACTGCCGGCTCCGTATAGGATCGAACGTGTGTTCGTCCTGCTCGACCAGCTGAACGCGGAACAGCGCGCCGCCGCCACATTCGTGGGGGATCAACTGCGGATCCTCGCGGGTGCGGGCACCGGGAAGACCACTGCGCTGACCGCCCGTATCGCCTGGCTCGTCGATTCCGGGATCCCGGCGGAACGGGTCATGGCACTCACCTTTACCCGGCGCGCGGCGCGCGAGATGATCCACCGCACCGAGACCGCGCTGGCGCGCTCGTCGGGTTCCGCCCGCGCCCGTCGCGCCGGTCGGGTCAACGGCGGGACGTTCCACTCGATCGCGCACCGAACGCTGCGCCGCCACGCCGCCGCGCTCGGGCTGCCCGAAGGCTTCTCGATGCTCGACTCCGGCGACGCCGCCGACGTGATCGACGTCGTGCGCGAGGAACACGGCGTTGGTGCGAAGAAGCGGTTCCCGAAGAAGGGAACGCTGCTCGACGTGTACTCACGGTCGGTCAACACGCAACGACCGTTGTCGAAAGTCATCGACGAGGTCGCACCGTGGTGCGCCGATCAGATCGAACCGATCGCGTCGATCTGCCGCACGTACGTCAACCGCAAGCGGGTACTCGGTCTCGTCGACTTCGACGATCTGCTTTTGTATTGGCGTGCGGCCGCCGCCGACGAACGCCTCGGCCCGCAGTTGGCGGCCGAGATCGATCACATCTGTGTCGACGAGTATCAGGACGTGAACGCGCTCCAGGTCGACGTGTTGCGCGCGCTGCGGCGGACCGACCCCCGGCTCACGGTCGTCGGCGACGACTCGCAAGCCGTGTACGGGTTCCGGGGCGCGAGCCCGCGCCACCTCCTCGATATCGACGCTGCGTTCCCCGCGATCGAGACCGTCCTCCTCGAACGCAACTACCGGTCGACGCAGCCGATCCTCGACGTCGCCAACTCGGTGAGCGAAGGTGCGCCCGAGGGCTTCATGGCCCGGCTGCACACGTCGGAGCCCGGCACGCAACGGCCGCGTCTCGTGCGCTGTGCCGACGAGGACGCGCAGGTCGACGCCGTGTGTGAGCAGATCCTGGCCCACCGCGAGGAGGGCATCGCCCTCCGCGAACAAGCGGTGCTGGTGCGCGCCGCGCACCACAGCGACCTCCTCGAGCTCGAGCTGTCGCGTCGGCGCATCCCCTACGTGAAGTACGGCGGCCTCCGGTTCCTCGAAGCCGCGCACGTCAAAGACCTCATCTGCTTGTTCCGGCTCGCCGACAACCCGCGCGACGAGCTCGCCTGGTTCCGGCTGTTGCAGCTCGTCGAAGGAGTAGGTCCGGTGCGGGCCCGGCGGGCGATCGTTGCACTCGGCGTGGACCAGCCCGGGACCGCGGCCGAGGTGCTCGTGCGCTGGCCGCTCGCCGTCGAACAACTCCCGACCGCTTCACGGCAAGCCGCGGACGCGTTCATCAAGGCGCTCCGGCGAGAGCCGGGCGAAGCGGTGGGCGCGCACGGCGAACGACTGCGCGACGCGCTCTCGCCCCTCATCGCAGCCGCGTACGACAACGCCGACGCCCGCCTCGCCGACCTCGACGCGCTCGCGGCCGCCGCCCATGAAGCCGTCCGCCTGTCGGACGTCGCCGCCGATCTCACGCTCGAGCCGCCGGCATCGACGGGCGACCTCGCGGGGAACCCGTCGATCGACGAGGACTGGATCGTCATCTCCACGGTGCACTCGGCCAAGGGGCTCGAGTGGGACGTCGTGCACCTCCTCAATGCCGCCGACGGCAACTTCCCGTCCGACATGGCGCTCGGGTCGAAGGAAGGACTCGAGGAGGAACGGCGACTGTTCTACGTCGCGGTGACACGTCCGCGCCGCCACCTGCACGTGTATCTCCCGCTGCGCTTCCACTACCGACCCCGCGGCCGCGACGACGACCACACCATGAGTCAGCCGAGCCGCTTCCTGTCGGACTCGGTGACTGCATGCTTCGACGCAGTGAGCACGTCCCGCTATGAAGCGCGTCCCGAGATCACGATCGACGCGGGCTTTCGGGTCGAGACCGACCTCGAATCTCTCTGGAACTGAGACTGCGCCCACTCTCGAAAGCGCCCCAGGACCCAAGGCATTGCCTCAATACCGACACGAGGCACGAACCGTCGCGAGGTCCGCAACCGCATCGCCGACGCGCCCGTGTACCTCCGGTGCTACTGCCGGCGGTAGCGCGGGTGATACCGCCGGTGGTATCCACGCGATTCGCAAGGTACCGCCCGCAGGCGGAGACCGACGGAGACCAGTGTGTGCGATCGTCGGATGCCGCAACTCACTTTTCTACGAGGTCGGCGCGGTACTCGGGGTGCGCGCTCAGCCAGGCGGACGCGCGGCGCATCGAGTCCTCGTTGTTCTTGTTGATGAACTTGTAGATGGGCCCCTCGAACCATTTGAAGGGCGCCTTTTGGATGTTGTACGCCTCGTCGAAACGAAACATCGTGCGGTTCGGACCGAGCGGCTCGAGCTCGACGTGACCGATCTGGTCATTGCCCGGCGTCGACGAGATCATCGTGTACGTATAACCGCGCTCGGGCTTCACGTCGGTGACGAGCTCGAGCGCGGAACCCTCGCGACCGAGCGGCATCTTGTAGATGACCCGGCGGAGCCGACCGTTGTGTTCCTCGTCACCGGGAAAGAGCACGTCGACCCGCTTGACCATCGGTGCGTAGTCGGTCCAACGGCCGTAGTCCTGGAACAGCGCCCAGATCCGCGCCGCCGCGTGCGGCATCTCGAACTCGTACCGGTGCTCGCGCATGTGCCCGTCCTCAGTCTGCGTCTATCGTGCGAGCTGTGATCTTGCACGATGTGAGCGTCGACGAGCATGATTTCGAGAGCCGCACGGGCCGGGCGATCAAACCCGTGGGCGCGTGCAAGGCGGAGAACTGCCCCGAGATCGTCCCGTGACCGCCCGCATCGACATCCCCGCGGGTCCCGGCGGCGACAACGCGATGGTGTGGACGCTGCGGCCGGAGATGGCCGGCATGGTCGAGCGGATGATCACCACCGCGTACCGGCGCTCCAACCTCCCCGCATCCGAGCGTGAAGTCGCGCGCATGCGGATCGCGCAACTGAACGCGTGCGCGGCGTGCGCTACGTTCCGCGCCCCGTCGGTAGTGGAAGCGGGAGTGACCGAAGACGTCTACGAGCACCTCGACGAATGGCGCACGTGGCCCGGCTACACCGATCGCCAGCGCCTCGCGATCGAGTACGCAGAACGGTTCGCGACCGACCACCGCGCCATGGACGACGATCTCTTTACCCGGCTGCGCGCCGCCTTCGCCGACGACGAGGTGCTCGACCTCACCCTTTGCTGCGCGGTCTTCCTCGGTCTCGGGCGTACGCTCGAGGTCCTCGGCATCAACGACAACGACGACTGTCCGCTCGACGTCTGAGTCGACGGCATTTTGGGAGGCGGCTTCGGGAGTGGCCGTCAGCCGTCGTAGAAGAACGGGTCGTGCAGCCCGACCATGTTCCGCTCCCGCTCGGTCGTCGCCCGGGCCACGGCTTCCGGCGACACCTGGTTCGCGTCGGCGGCCACGCGCACCCGCTGGGCGATGTCGCGTCGGCCGTAGTGCACCTGGAGGAAGTAGCGCCCGCGTCCGCCCGGGCCCGCGGGAAAGCCTCGGTGCCACACGTCGGAGACGAACAGCACGATGTCACCGGCCGCAGTTTCGAAGAGCACCGGTGCACGCCCGTCGTAGGTGAGATCCTCGTCGGCCATCCGGTCGAACGGCGCGAGCCGGCCCGAGCGATGGCTCCCGGGCACGACCGCGGTCGGGCCGTCAGCGCGGGTGCAGTCGTCGAGGTAGATGTGAGCGGCGACGGCGAACACCGGATACGGGATCCGATCGTCCCATTCGATGCCGTCGGGCCGGGGCACGTGCGGCCCACCGTCGCAGTGCCAGGGTCCCCCCTCGAAGGCGGCGGTGTTGCGCCACGCAGTGTTCGCGATGACGTGGCAGTCGGTACCCAGCAACGGTTCGATCACGCTGAGGATCTTCGGGTCGGTCAACAGCGACTGGCACGCGGCGCTGCGGTTGTACATCTCGTAACGCATCTCTTCTTTGTCTTCGCGCGTCCGCTCCGCGGGCCAGCTCGAGTACACATCGTCGATCTCGGCGCGGAGGGCGGCGAGCTCGTTGGCGTCCAGCAGCCCGTGCAGGTGCACGTACCCGTCGCGTTCGAGCCGCGCCGACTCTTCCGGCGCCTCGGCCGGGTCGAGCACACCGAGGTTCTTGAACAGGCGGCGGATCACGGCCGCGACGGTAGGCGGAGCAAGGGTGGATGCGCCAAGATCTCGCCGTGAACCTCGATTGGGATCCGGGTTACGGGCCGCTCCTCACGACCACGGTGCGCATCGCCACCTGGAACCTCTGGGGCCGGTACGGGCCGTGGGCCGAGCGCATGGCACCGATAGAAGCGAACATGCGCGCCGTCGACGCCGACATCTGGGCGCTGCAGGAGGTCTGGGAGGACGACGATCACAGCCAGGCCCGCGACCTCGCCGCTGCGATCGGTCACGATCACGTCGTGTTCGCGGCGAACCTCGAGCGCGACGGCGTGTTCGCCGGGAACGCGATCGTGTCGCGCTGGCCGATCCGGGCCAACGAGGTGCGGGCTCTCCCCCGCGTCGCGGGCGACGCGCGCGACGACGAGGGCGAGGAGCGCCTGGCCGTATTCGCCGAGATCGACGGCCCTCGCGGCCCGATCCAGGTGTACTGCGCGCACCTCAGCTGGCGCGACGATCACAGCGCAGTCCGCCAGGCCCAGGTCGCGGAGATCTGCCGTCTCGTCCGCGAACACCGTCCCCGCTCGTTCCCCGCGGTGCTGTGTGGCGACCTCAACGCCGATCCGACCAGCGAAGAGTTACGCATGCTCACCGGTCAGACCGCGGTGCCGGTTCCCGGTGTCATGTTCCGCGACGCCTGGCTCGCGGGCGGTGACGGAACCGTCGGCGCGACCGCGTCGAACGCGAATCCGTACAACGCAGCCGCGCTCGACCGCGATCGGCGCATCGACTTCATCCTCGTCGGCACGCCCAAGCTCGGAGGCGCCGGGCACGCACGGGCGACGCGCGTCGCGGGCAACGAGCCGCTCGCCGGCGTCTGGCCGTCCGATCACCTCGCGGTCGTCACCGATCTCCGCTACTGAACCCGCGACGCCGAGTGCAGTCCGATCACCCTCAGGGTTGCAGCAACAGCCCTATGCGCCGCGACGCGACGCGCAGCCCGATCGCACCCATCACGACGAGGTACGCCGCGTGGCCCAGCAACGCCCAGTGCAGGTCGCCCAGCACGAGCGAGCGCTCCATCGCGACGCCCTGGTAGAGGGGCGTGACCCGGATGATCGCCTGCAGCCCGGCGGGGTACCGAGACAAGGGGAAGAACGTAGCCGAGAACAGGAACAGCGGGATCATCGCCATGTTGACGTAGTCGAAATCGATGAACGAGCGCATGTACGTGGTCGCCGCGAGCCCGACGCCGGCGAACCCGAAGCCGATCAGCATCGCGCCCGGCAGCGCGACGATCGACCACGCCGAGCGCAGGTCTCCGAACGCCAGCATCGTCAACAAGAAGGCGCCCGAGTACGTGGCGCCCCGGATCAACGCCCACGTGATCTCGCCGATCGCCACGTCGCGCGGCGACAGCGGCGACGCCAACACGGCGTCGTAGGTGTGCGCGTACTTCATCTTGAAGAAGAAGTTGAACGTGGTGTCGAGCAGCGAGCCGTTCATGGCCGCGATCGCGAGCAGCCCGGGCGCGACGAACGAGCGGTAGGGAATGACGTGCCCACCGACGCTCAGGTCGCCGACGAGCTTGCCCACCCCGACTCCGATCGAGAGCAGGAACAGCAGCGGCTCCAGGAAGCCGCTCAGGAAGATCGGCCAGATGCGGCGGTACGCGAGGACGTTACGCTCGACCATCCGCCACGGCCGCCGGTACCGGCGGAGGAACGGCAGCGCGATGACGGGAGTGGGCGCGAGCCCATTCGGCTCGATGCGCGTAGGTGAACTCACGAGCTCAACCGCCAGGCGAAGTTGCGGATTCCGAAGTACGCACCGACTGCGATGCAACCGGCCAGCACCGCGATGTGCGCGGCGATCGACGCCGCGTCGAAGTGCCCCGTCGTCGCCGAACGCGCGATCTCCACCCCGTGCCACAAGGGCGACAGCGCTGCGAAGGGATGCAGCCCACGCGGAAGCTGATTGATCGGGAAGAAGGTGCCCGAGAACAAGAACAGCGGGAGGATGCCGAGGCGCATGATCATCGGGAACGACACGTCGGAGTCGAGCCGGATCGAATACGCCGTGAGCAGCGCGCACACTGCCCCCGAGCACAGGCCCGCGGCCGGGATCGCGAGGATCCCCCACGCCGACGGCACCGCGCCGAGCAGCGCGGCGACGAGCAGGAACGCAGCCGCGCCGATCATCGAGCGCAGTGCAGTCCACAACACGAAGCCGCCGTAGAGCTGGCCCGGCGAGATCGGGGTGGCGACCACACCGTGGAATTGTCGCATCCATTTCGCGCCGCCGAGCACCGGCCACATCGATTCGCTCGCCGCGAGTTGCATCGCGCTCGCCACGAGGAGACCGGGCGCGATGAAGTCGAGATAACTCAGTCCAGCGACCGTCCCGCTATGCGCCTTCACCAGACCGCCGAGGCCCACACCCATCGCGCCGAGGTACAGCGCGGGCTGCACGAACGTGCTGAACGCGAGTCCACGCCAAAGGCGCGCGTACACGAGCGCTTCACGTTCGACGACACGGAACAGCGGCGGGGTCGACACGGCGCGCCTCAGTCCTCGAGCGAACGGCCGGTGAGAATCAGGAACACGTCCTCGAGGCTGGCCCGGCGCACGAACATCGCGTCGTCGTCGAATCCGTCGAGCACTGCTGCGCTCATGGTCGCGTCACCGTCGTCGGTGTAGACGAGCACCCGGTCGGCCAACGGCTCGATCCGGTTCCCGAACCGCTTCAGCTTCGCCGCCGCGGCCGCGGAGTCGGCGTCGAGGGCGAGGCGCACCTCCACCACTTCCCGGGTCACGTTGTCGGCGATCAGTTGCCGGGGCGAGCCCTCGGCCACGATCTTGGCGTTGTCCATGATCACGAGCCGGTCGCAGAGCTGCTCGGCCTCGTCCATGTAGTGCGTCGTGAGGACAAGCGTCACGCCGCTGCGCTTCAGCTGATAGAGCCTGTCCCAGAGGAGATGGCGGGCCTGCGGGTCGAGCCCCGTGGTCGGCTCGTCGAGGAGCAGCGCCTCGGGCCGGTTGATCAGGGACCGGGCGATCGTGAGCCGGCGCTTCATGCCTCCCGACAGGGGATCGACCTTGGAGTCGCGGCGGTCGCCGAGCTGGACGAAATCGAGCAGCTCGGCCGCCCGTTCTCGGATCTCGGCCCGGGGCAGGTCGAAATATCGGCCGTAGATCAAGAGGTTGTCCCACACCGTGAGCTCGGTATCGAGGTTGTCCTCCTGCGGAACGACGCCGATCCGGGCCCGGATCTCCGGTCCGTGCTCGGCCGGATCGAGCCCGAGCACCTGCAGCTCGCCGCCCGTGCGGGGCGAGACGCAGCCGATCATCCGCATCGTCGAGGTCTTGCCGGCCCCGTTCGGTCCCAGGAATCCAAAAGCCTCACCGGGTGCGATCTGGAACGCGATCCCGTCGACGGCGACGAACGAGCCGAACCGCTTCGTCAGGGCGCGCGCCTCGATCATGGGTCCAGTCACGGGAATCGACGCTACCTGTGACCACCGGCCCGAGCTCGAGAATTTTGCGACCCGAGCCGACTACCGTCGATGCGGCATGCAGGGCTCGATCGGGTCGCGACGATGAACGGGACCTTCGCGGTCTCGACGCGGCCCGCGCGCGGGCGTTGGATCGACGACTGGCCCCTCATGACAGCCGTCGTCGGCGTCGCCGGCGGGCTCGCCCTCCTCGCGATCACGCTCGGTTGGCGCGGGTCTGATCTCCCCGCTCAGATCTTTCGCGCCGAGCTGTTCCGCCAGGACGGCTTCGTGCTCTGGAACAGCCAATGGTTCGGCGGTCACACGCTCCTCGGGTACAGCGTGATCGCGCCCGCGATCAGCGCGCCGATCGGTCCGATCGCGCTCGGCGCGCTCAGCGGCATCGCGTCGGCGGTGCTCTTCGCGCGCATCCTCCGCTTCTCGTTCGGTTCGGTCGCCTGGCTCGGGAGCCTCTGGTTCGCGCTGGGCACGGTGATCAATCTCATCGTCGGCCGCACCACGTACGCTTTCGGTGTCGCGCTCGCGCTCGGCGCCATCTACGCGTTGCAGCACCGCAACGTCGCGATCGCGGTCGTGGGCGCGATCCTCGCCTCGCTCGCCAGTCCGCTCGCGGGTGGATTCCTCGCGATCGTCGCGGTGGGATGGGCGGCGTCGCAGAGGACGCAGCGCACGCAGGCCCTCGTCGTGTTGGCGAGCGCACTCGTGCCGATCGCGACCATCGCCGTGCTGTTCCCCACCGCCGGGTCCGAGCCGTACGAGACGTGGGCACTCATCTGGGACCTGTGCCTGTGCGCAGTGCTGGCCGCCTCGCTCTGGCGCTACCCCGCCGCGCGCTGGGGCGCCGCGTGCTTCGCCCTGGTCGCCATCGGTTCCTACGTCGTACCGTCGGCGCTCGGCGGTAACGTGAGCCGGTTGGGGCAGTACGTGGCGGGGCCGTTGCTCGCGTGCGCGCTCCTGCCCCGCCGACGGCTCGTGCTCTTCGTCCTCGCGGTTCCGTTGCTGATCTGGCAGTGGTTCCCGGCCATCGACGGCATCGCGTTCGCGTCGACCGATCCGTCGACGCGCGTCGCGTACTACCAACCCTTGGTCAGCTACCTCAGAACCCAGACGGCGACGGTCGGGCGGGTCGAGATCCCGTCGACATACCGGCACTGGGAGGCCGCGTACGTTGCGCCGCGCGTGGCCCTCGCGCGCGGGTGGGAGCGCCAGCTCGACATCGCGTACAACCCGCTCTTCTATTCGGAGTCGCTCACGGCCGCGAGCTACCACATGTGGTTGCACGCGAACGGCGTCCAGTTCGTCGCGGTGCCCGATGCCCGCCTCGACGACTCGTCACTGGCGGAACGGGCGCTCATCGCGACCGCGCCGTCGTACCTGCACCAGGTCTGGCACGACGCGCACTGGAAGGTCTGGAAGGTGACCGACTTCGGCGGCCTCGTCGACGGTCCCGCCACACTGCAGTCGATGACGCCCGATCGGGTGACGCTCCAGGTGATCGGTTCCGACGCGGTTGTCGTGCGCGTGCGCGCCACCAGTCACTGGGCCGTGCACCCCGGCGGGTGCGCCGACTCGACCGACGACGGCTGGACCCTGCTCCGCAACCTCCCGATCGGCACCGTCACGCTGACGCAGTCGCTCTCGGGTACACCTTGCCCCGGCTGACCCGACCGGCCGCCGAGGCCCCGGGCCGATCAGTCGTGTGACGTGTAGTCGATCTCGGGCGCGTCCTTGACCGCGACCGCGAAGCAGAAGCAGTGGATCGCGCCGCCACCGGTGGGACGAAGGCTGTGGATCAGGTCCGGCGGGATGTAGACGAGCTCACCCGGCGCAACGTCGCGGTCCTCGCCGTCGATCGTCATGACGCCGCGGCCCGACATCACGAAATAGAACTCGTGGGTCGGGTGTGAGTGCGGGTACACGTAGCCGCCGTTGGCGACCTCGAACTCGTTGACCAGCTCGAGGCTGCCGCCGTCGGTGATCGCCTTCATCTCCCGCGGGTGCACGAGGTACCAGACCGGCACCGTCCCGTTGTGCTCGACCTCGGGTTCGACATCGACGATCGATCGAACGTCCATCTCTCGGTCTCCTCGTTCTCGTGCGGCTGCGCGTCTCGGCCCTCACATTCTGGTCGTTCCCGCCTGGCCGCGCGGCATCGAGTCCGGTGTGGTCGTCCCGGGCGGTACGACCATCCGTCAGCGTTCCGCAATACTCTGCGGCGTGCACCGCACCCGGACCGTCGCGGGGATCGCGCTCGTCATCGCCCTCGTGATCGCGGCGGTCGTGGTCGTGTCCCGGCACGACTCGTCGAGTAATTCGAGCTCGTCCGGCGGTGCCTTGCAGGTCGCCCCGAGGTCGACGCGGCCGCCGTCGACCACCGCGAAAGCCGCCGCACCCACAACGACCGCCGCCGCGAGCACCGCACCGACCACCACGACCGTCCCCCACAATCCGGACGACGACTTCACCCTCACTCGCGTCAACACCATCAACGGCCGCATCTCCCCCAAGTCGGTCGACGCGACCGAAACGGGGCTCGTGTTCGCGCAGAACATGATGTACCAGCACACGATGACCGTGTACGACGCCGGGAGCGGCGCGCTGGTGAAGACGATCCCCGACCGCGTCGACCTCGCGCAGTTCGGCATCGCCGGACACCCGGGCATCTCGCGTGGCGCGCCGGTCGAGGCCGCGGTCGATCATGCGCACAAGTACATGTTCGCGTCGAACTACTCGATGTACGGCAACAACTTCGGGCCCGAGGGTTCCGACAACTGCGGCGGTCCCGGCGGCCTCAGCCCGAGCTACGTGTACCGCGTGAACCTGCAGACGCTGGCCATCGACAAAGTCGGTCAGGTCGGGATGGTGCCCAAGTACGTGGCGGTCACGCCCGACGACAAATACGTGCTCGTCAGCAATTGGTGCAGCTACGACCTGAGCATCCTCGACTACAACACGCTCCACGAGGTGCAGCGCATCCACGTCGGTGCCTACCCCCGCGGCATCGCGGTCGACGGCGCCAGGCACGTTGCGTACGTCGCGGTCATGGGCACATTCGACGTGGCCCGCATCGACCTGCACACGTTCGCACTCTCGTACTTCCGCGGGGTCGGGAACTCGCCCCGCCACCTCGTGCTCTCGAAGGACGGAACCCGGTTGTACGTCACCCTGAACGGTGACAACCGCGTGGTCTCGGTCGACACGGCAACGGGTCAGGTCGTCGCGCGCACCGCCACGGGCTCGCAACCGCGGAGCATGGCGATCTCCTCCGACGGCCAGGCGTTGTATGTGGTCAACTACCAGTCGAACACGGTGTCGGTGTTGAAGTCGTCCGACCTCAGCATCGTCCATACGTTCCCCGTCCCCGATCACCCGATCGGTATCGCGTACGAGCCGATCCATCACCGGGTGTGGATCGCGTGTTACAGCGGCAAGATCCTCGTCTACGACGCCTGATCGAGACGTCGGCCGCGCTACATCGCTCGGATCGCGCGGAGGAATGCCTCGCCCCGCGGTGACAACCGGTAGCCGACTTCGAGGCTGAGGGTCAGCCCGAGGTTCTTCAGCTTGCGGACGTCGAGCTTGAACGGCTGCGTCTCGCGACCGAAACCGGCCGCGAGGTCGGCGGCCCGGACCGCGGGCCGCGCCTCGATCGTGCGCAGGACCGCCACGGTCCAAGGTCCGTGCGAGCTCGCCCGGTCGAGACGCGCGAGCCGAACCTGAAGATCTTCGAACTCGGGAGCCGAGAGATCGGCCGTCGTCGCCAACACCGAACGCGGGTCGGGCCCGGGGGCGGCGTGGAAGCGGATCCGGTAGGTCGGGAGATCAGGGGTCCCTCGGAGCTCACCGAGCAACTGCGCGCGCGACGAGAATCCGCTCCGCTTGGCGTCGGCGTTCGAGATCCGGGTCGGATCCACCACATCGACGGCGTCGACCACGATGCGCCCCGCCGCAGTCCGGTACGTGTTGCCGGGAACGACCTGGGGCCGTTTCCAGCGCCGGAACGTCAGCGTCAGCGCGCCGCTCTCGACTGCTTCTCGGAACCGCATCGACATCAGCACTCACCCAATCCTTACCTACTCCGAATGCCGGTCTTACCTCCCGACCAGCACCCTCACATGCCCGGGTACGACGATCGATTCATGAACAACGCAACCGGAAACGGACGACCTCGCACCAAGCAGGACCGGATTGCCGGCCTGAGCCGGATCAAACATCTCACCCGCTGGTCGATGGTCGGCGCGCTGGCCGGCACCGGCCTCTTCGCCGGGCTCGCCACCCAGACGACCACCACCACTGCGAGTGCGAGCACGACGGCGGCGACCACCAAGGCCGCATCGGCGTCGAGCTCCGGCGCGTCGAGCACGTCGAGCACGTCGAGCGCATCGAGCTCGACCGATTCCTCGACCGCCGCAACCACCACGACGACCGCGCCTACTGTCTCTTCGTCGAGCGGCACGGCCTCGGTCACGTCGGGCGCGTCGTGATGGGCGCGCTCCTCTCGAACAAGACGCTCTGGTACACGGCGCGCGGCACCGGCTTCGTCGCGGTGATCATGCTCACGATCAGCGTGACCCTCGGCATCCTCACCTCGCTCCACTGGAGCGCACCCCGGTGGCCCCGGTTCGTGACGGCCGCGTTGCACAAGAACGTGTCGCTGCTCGCGGTCGTCTTCCTCATGACCCACGTGCTCTCGACGGTGTTCGACTCGTTGTCACCAGTCCGGCTCCTCAACGCGATCGTGCCGTTCACCGGGAGCTACCGACCCCTCGGAATCGGGCTCGGCGTAGTCGCAATCGACCTCCTCGCCGCGTTGATCATCACCAGCCTGCTCCGCAAGCACATGAGCTACCGAACGTGGCGGACGGTGCACTGGAGCGCGTACGCGTGTTGGCCGATCGCGATGCTCCACGGCCTCGACTCCGGCACCGACGCGGCCACGCCCTGGGCCCGGGCCGTGTACCTCGCGTGCGCGGCGGTGGTCGTCGCCGGAGTCGCGTGGCGCGTCTCGGCCGTCGTCTCCGAACCGGCTCGAGCTCCCCGGCCGGCACACAGACAAGCGATGGAGTCGCACGGGTGACAGACTCCGCGGGTGCTGCGGGGCAAGCTTCGGAAACCGGCGACCGTCAGCGTCGTCATCGCCATCGTTCTGGCCACAGGTGCGTCTGCGATGCAGGGCCCGTCGAAGGATCACACGCCCGGCCCGCCGACGCGCCTGACCGTCGACGACGATCCCGCTCCGCTCGCACTGACCGGCTCCCCGGCCTTCGGTTGGACGGTGAACGATCCCGACAAGGACTCGATCCAGAAGGCCTACGAGATCGTGGTGAGCAACGCGCCGCGAGCCGGTACCCACAAGGTCGTGTTCGACAGCGGCATCGTGGCGGGCGACGAACAGTCGTACGTGCGCTTGCCGACGCTCCGACTCACCGCCGGCCACCGCTACTGGTGGACCGTCCGGACCGAGAACGGCAACGGCGACTTCGGGCCCTACGCGAGTGACGTTCCCTTCGACACGGGACTCGCCGACGCCGACTGGCACGCGGCATGGATCCGCCGGTCCGGCGCCCTGCCGACCGTCGTCCAGGTCGACGGCACCGACGTCGCCAAGGACGATTTCTTCCTGACCCGCAAGGAGGCCCGGGTCGGGAGCAGCCCAATGGTGCGGGCCCGGGTGTACGCGGCCGCGGGACAGCAGTACGAGTTGCGGGTCAACGGGACGCGGGCGGCCGAGGGGCCGTCGTACTCGTATCCCGACGAGCAGTACTACGAGACGACCGACGTCACGAGCCTCGTGCAGCCCGGTGCCGTCAACGCGTTCGCGTTCGTCGTGCACTGGGCGACCGCGAGTCAGGGCCGGCCCGATTCCCCCGAGGCGTTCATCGCTCGCATCACCGTCGATCACGCCGACGGGACGAGCGAGGTGCTCAGCACCGACGGGTCGTGGCGGGCGCGCACCGCCATGTGGGTGCCCGACGGTCCCCGCAACGACGAAGGCGATCTCGTCGAGCACGTCGACGAACGCCTCGATCCGGTCGGTTGGGACAAGCCCGGATTCGACGACCGCGGGTGGCCGGTCGCAGTCGTGCTCGGTGCGCATCCGTGGGCGCCGTTCACACACCTGATCGCGGCGCGCACACACGTCGTGTATCAGCCGATGAAACCGGCCGCGTTGAAGCAGCTCCCGGGCGGCAACTACCTCGCCGACTTCGGCGCCGTCACCGCCGCGACTCCGGTCGTCGACGTGCACGCCGGCGTGACGGGGCGGGCCGTCAAGGTCGTCACCGGCGACGCCCTCGATCGCGACGGCCACGTGTCGACGACCGTCGGGCACCAGGGCACCGACATGCATTGGGACTTCACCGAGCGCGCCGGCGCCCAGGAGCTCCGGCCACTCGGCTATCTCGCGTTCCGGTACCTGGAGGTCGACGGCGCGTCGGAGCCCTTGACCGCAGCCGACGTGACGATCGCGGCGCGCCACACCGACTATCCCGACGAGAACGCGGCCGCGTTCCACACATCGAACCCGGGTATCGACGCGGTGTGGAACCTGGCCCGTCATTCCGCGCTGTACGACGCGCAGGAACAGTTCCTCGACACGCCCACGCGTGAGAAGGGACCGTTCCTCACCGACTCCTACGACGTGTCGCAGGCAGCGATGGCCGCGTTCGGCGACCGCATGGTGACCTCGCAGATGCTCACCGACTTCGCCCGGTCGCAGGCGAAGTACTGGCCCGACGGCCGGGTCAACGCGGTGTACCCGAACGGCGACGGCAAGCGCGACATCCCCGACTACACAATGGACTACGTCGCGTGGGTGTGGAAGTACTGGATGGCGAGCGGCGACCGCGACCAACTCGCGACGCTGTACCCCGTCGTGCACAACGTCACCGACTACGTTGCCCGGGCCGTCGACCCGAAGACCGGGCTCGTCACGAACCTGCCCGGCGGGGGCGGCGACTACGCGGGCGGCATGGTCGACTGGCCACAGCAGATGCGCTACGGGTACGACATGAACACCGCGGCCCGCACGACGCTCAACATCATCGCGGTCGACGATTTCCGTCTCGTCGCCGCGATGGCGCGAGCGCTCGGCAAGCCCGCGAACGAGAGCGGGGCGGAGACGGCGCGCGCGACCGCGCTCACGACTTCGATCCGGTCCCACCTCGAGCGCGCCGACGGCGTCTTCGTCGACGGATTGCACGCCGACGGGACCCCGAGCATCCACGCATCGCAACAAGCGAACGCCTTCGCGCTCGCGTTCGGCATCGTTGCCGCCGCTCGCGTCCCCGCCGTCACCGCGACGGTCGTGGGCTTGAAGTCGGCGATGGGTGTCATCAACTACAGCGTCCTGTTGAACGCACTGCACGATGCCGGCCGCGACGATGCGCTGGTCACCGATCTCACCGACCCGAACCGACCCGGGTACGCGCAGATCCTCCGGGAGGGCGCGACGTTTACCTGGGAGAGCTGGGACGCGCGCCAGGTGGGCGACAGCGAGTCGCACGGGTGGGGCGCCACGGTGCTCGCGGCCCTCCAGGACGACGTGCTCGGCGCACGAGTCACCGCCCCCGGCGGCGGACAACTCGACGTCGCGGTCCCGAAGACCACACTCACGAAGGCGAGCGGGGTCGTGACGACCCAACGGGGACCGGTTCCCATCTCGTGGACGCGAACCGCGGCGGGCGCGGAGACGATCGCCGTGACCATCCCCTCGAACGCGACCGCAACGGTGCACATCCCGGCGTCGACGGTCGAAGGAGTGAACGAGAGCGGCAGGAGCGTCGTCGGCGACCCGGGCGTGAGCGCGACCCGGGCCGCGAACGGCGAAGTCGTCCTGACCATCGGTTCCGGGCACTACGCGTTCGCGAACTCACGCCCGACAGTGAAGCCGGCAGCCGCGTCGTCGACGTCGAAATCCGGAACGAGCGCGCTCGAGATCGCGCTCGCGATCGTACTGATCGCGGCTGCACTCGGTGTCGCCCTCTTCGTTCGGGGGCGCCGGCGGCATGCCGCGTAACGCGCTCGTCGCGAGTGCGGCGCTGTTGGCGTTGACGGCGTGCAGCAGCGGTGCCAAGAACGGCTCGGGAACCGCGCTGAGAACGACGGGTTCGAGCGGGGCCTCGTCGACGACGACCACGACCGCCCACCCGGCCGTCTCAACCATCGCGTGGTCGGCGCTCCGCAATCCGGTCTACGCCGAAGCGGATCACGCGGTGAAGGATCCGGCCCTGGTCGCGATCGGCGGCGATTGGGTCGTGCTCTTCTCCCGGGAGGACGCGCAGGGTTCGTGGCGCGTGGGCATCGCGCGCAGTCACGATCTCACAACGTGGGGCACGCCGACGACGTTGCCCCACGACCCTGCCACCGAAGGCGAGGCCTCGCCCGACGTAGTTCGCCGCGCCGACGGCACGTACGTCGTGACGTACCAGTCGTTCGTGCACGACCACGCCGGCGCGCAACCGAAGCTCTACGCGCGCACCACCACCGACTTCCGCACGTTCTCGGCGCCGGTCCGACTGCTCGCGAACGTGCTCATTGCGGCGACCGACCGCCTGATCGACCCCGCCCTCGTCTACTCGCCCGCCGGCCTGCTGATCGGCTTCAAGGTGGGCACCACCGCCGCGGGCTCGGCCCAGCATTTCGAGCTCGCGCGTTCGGCGTCGGGCACACTCGCGGGACCATGGGTGATCGTCGGCCGACCCGACATCAGCGTGTACGGCGACACGATCGAGAACTACGAGTTCCTCACGATCGGGGCCCGTCCCGCGCTGCTCGCCACGAGCAACAACCTCGACCGGCCCCAGCTGTTCCAGCTCGCGGGCGCCGTCGATGATCCCGCGGGCTGGCTGCACTGGTCGGCGGCCCGGGAGCTCGTCGTTCCCCAGGAACCCGCTTGGAACCGGGCCAAGGGAGTGACGGGCTCTACCTTCGAGCACGCGAATTGCGCGTTTCTCGTCGGCGGGGGCGCACGGTTGGGTGGCTACTACTACCTCGTCTACGGCGACTCCGCCGACCTCACGACCTTCGACGGGGCCGGCCACGCCGAGTTCGGTATCGCGCGCAGTACCGACCTCGTGCACTGGTCGGTGCCACCCCGCTGACACAGATCGGGCAAGATCACGCCCATGCGATTCAGCTACGCCGAGACCTTCTGCGATCCCACGTTCCTCGCGCCCCTCGCGCAGGCCGCCGAGACCGCGGGCTACAACTCCTTCGTCGTGCCCGACAGCCTGATCTTCCCGGCCGAGTCCGACACGAAGTACCCGTACACCGCCGACGGCGACCGCGCGTTCCTGGAGGACAAGCCGATCATCGAGCCGTTCACGCTGATCCCCTATCTGGCCGCGCACACCGAGAGCATCCTCTTCACGACCTTCGTGTTGAAGCTGGCGGTGCGGCCGGTCGTGCTGGTCGCGAAACAGGCTGCGAGCATCGCGGTGCTCTGCGACGATCGCTTGCGCCTCGGCGTCGGGATCTCCCCCTGGCCGGAAGACTTCGCCGCAATGGACGTGCCGTGGGAACGGCGCGGTCCCCGCATGGACGAGATGGTCGACGTGCTGCGTGGCCTCATGGCCGGCGACTGGTTCGAGTACCACGGCGACGTGCTCCAGCTCGAGCGGTGCAAGATCTGCCCGACCCCGGAGCAGGCCGTCCCGATCCTGGTCGGTGGCCACGCCGACGTTGCCCTGCGCCGCGCCGCCCGACAGGGCGACGGCTGGATCCACGCGGGCGGCGATCCCGCCGAGCTCGGGAACATGGTCAAGCGGGTCCACGACCTCCGGGCCGAGTACGGCCGGGACAACGAAGCCTTCGAGGTCCACGCAATCTCGCTCGATGCCTTCTCCGTCGACGGTGTCCACAAGCTCGAGGACCTCGGGGTCACCGACGTGATCGTGGGCTTCCGGTACCCGTACGTGGTCGAGCCCGACACCCAGCCCCTCCAGGACAAGATCGACAGTCTCAGCCGTTTCGCCGACTCCGTCGTCTCCCGCGTCTGAGCATCCGGTTTGCAGCGCTCCCGATCCGGGCATTCCTGGTCGGCACCCCGGCACGCGTAGTTTTCCGCACCTACGATCCCGCCGGGCGATCGAACCTGGGAGTCCCGAATGCGGTTGCGCGACGGTCAGCCGGTATGTGCGCTCTGCGGCGCGCGCCTCGGCATCCCCGTCTACGCGAGACCCGAGACCCGGCTCCGAACCGCCGATTCCAAGCGCGTGCGCGTACTCCTGCTCGACGACGAGGAGATCCACCGCTGCGAGGTCACCACCCGCCGTTAGGGATCACGGCGGCGCCCGGTTGCGTGGATGCCCGGGATCTTGCGGTCGGACGAACGCTCGTCGGCCTTCGCCGTCGACGAGCAACCAGCCGTGGTGGGTTTTCAGGTCGTGATCATGCGGGCAGAGCGGGTCGAGCTTCTTCAGCTTGGTGTGACGGGTCGTGGCCCACGGATCGCGGTGGTCGATCTGCACGAACATGCTCGAACACGCCGCGTTCGCACACTTCGGTTTCGACCACAACAACGCGATCCGCT